>CAIKZO010000129.1 GCA_903832005.1 Enhydrobacter aerosaccus
CGGCGATCGGCTGCGGCGCCCCCACGGGATACATGCAGCTGCTGCCGAGGTTGATCAGGCGGCGGACACCCACCTTGTGGGCAGCGCTCACGACGTTGGTGCCGATCATCAGGTTGATCGACAAGAACTCTGCCGGAAGGGTCGAGTTGGCGTGGATGCCACCCACGCGCGCGGCCGCCATCACGATGGCATCGGGGCGGCTCTTTTCTAGCCAGCGCTCGACCTCGGCCTGCCGAGCGAGGTCGACTTCGCTGTGGGCAACCGTCAAAATCTCGCACTTCTCGAGGGCGAGCCGACGCATAACGGCGCCGCCGACCATGCCACGATGGCCGGCCACCCAGATGCGTTTTCCAGCTAAGGTAAAAATTGTAATTCCCAGATCGCCAGTATTGAGGCAGCCGGAATTTGAAGCGTCACCCTAATGCGGTCAAGAAGACTATCATTTTCTGAAATTTCAGAATACTAGTCCAAGATGCCACTATACGAAGGATTATTTGCGCCAGCGGCACTTTTCCATCGTTAGAACATCATAAGCTCTGCCGGTTCGCTGAAAATGGAGCTTGCCGGTCGGTTTTGAAATTGAGATTTCGCCCTCCGCATTGAATCAATAGATTGCCGCGAGATGTCACATTTCCTGAAGTATCGACCAGATATTGACGGGCTAAGAGCCATTTCGATACTGGGAGTAGTCATCTATCACGCTTTTCCAGAAGCGGTTCGAGGCGGCTTCGTCGGTGTGGATGTATTCTTTGCTATATCTGGTTTCCTTATCGGAAGCCTCGTCTTCGACCAAGTGTCGACAGGCACATCTTGCGCGCGCCTCACCTGCTCGAGTTTTTCAACCAACCGACAATTGTCGACTTCGTTCAGAGCGCTTTGGGTTGCGTTCCAACGCTATATTCAGTGAATGCCTGGTGGTCGTTCCCGGCCTATTCTCCGAAGCACCTCAACAATCAGTACTTCCATCGCGACACCGATGATTGGCGCTTCTTCACCCTGTTCGTCTACCTGACCGATGTCGACGAAGATGCCGGTCCACACCAGTTGATCGCCGGCACGCATACGCTGGAGGGCACAAAAGTCCTGATTGAGCGGGCGAAGAACGGCGGCACGACGGAAGTACAGATTGACCCGATGGAGTCTTTCACTAATTACTTTGGCGCCGACTTTTCGCAAAGCTGCGAGAAATATCTTGGTGGCTCAACGGTCAATATTGTCGGGCCGGCGGGAACGACGTTCATTGCCAACACCATCGCCATGCATCGCGGCCTTCTGCCGAAAAAGACGCCTCGACTAGTTGCATGGGCTCGATATGGTCTGGGACCCAACACGAATTCCATGGATTTGGAACAGGGCCCGCTCTCACACCACCTCGTCTCCGTGCGCCTGAAAGACTCGGACCGCAATAGGTACATCAACCGCCTGCTATTGGAATTCGACCGAGCGGGCGACCCTGTACATGATTTCCCGGGACAAAATTTGTGGCCGATGGCGGAAGATGTTGCGCCCTCCCCCCCCTCCCCTACGCGCCCCATACTTTCCCGTTTCCTGAAGGGTGCAGGCAGGCTGCTCCAACGAGGATCGTAACCGCCGCGTTGACAACGAGGTCACCGCATATCGCTCGAGCGATCTTGCGGTTGCGCGGAATGTTGCGTAGCTGTTGCATCTAGCAAAAAGGACATCGTTCGGAAATGACACGTCCACGCGTCTTGATCACCGGCATTACCGGGATGGTAGGCTCCCATCTCGCCGACTTCCTGCTCGCCGAGACAGACTGGGACATCTACGGCATGTGCCGGTGGCGTAGCCCGATGGACAATCTCGGCCACATCGCCGGCCGCATCAACGCCAAGGACCGTGTTTTCCTGCTGTACGGCGACCTGCGCGACACCATGTCGATCCGCGATGTCGTGGCGAAGGCCAAGCCCGACTATGTGTTCCACCTCGCCGCGCAAAGTTTCCCGCGCACCAGCTTCGACGCGCCGCTCGACACGATGGACACCAATATCCAGGGCACGGTCCGCGTCCTCGACGCGCTGCGCGAGCATGCGCCCAAGGCCGTCATCCATGTCTGCGCCTCGTCCGAAGTGTTCGGCCGCGTGCCGAAGGAGAAGCTGCCGATCGACGAGGAATGCTCTTTCCATCCGGCCTCGCCCTACGCCATCTCCAAGGTCGGCACCGATCTCGTGGGCCGCTTCTATGCCGAAGCCTACGGCATGACGATCATGACCACGCGCATGTTCACCCACACAGGACCGCGTCGTGGCGACGTCTTCGCGGAATCGACCTTCGCCAAGCAGATCGCGATGATCGAGAAGAACCTCATTCCACCTGTGGTCAAGGTCGGCAACCTGCAGTCGCTGCGTACCGTGGCCGATGTACGCGACGCAGTGCGCGCCTACTACATGCTGGTCACCGTGAACCCGATCGCCGGCGCCTACTATAATATCGGCGGCACGCATTCGGTCACGATTGAGGGCCTCCTCAACACGCTGATCTCCTACTCGCCGTGCAAGGCCGACATCCGGATCGAGATCGATCCCGACCGTCTGCGCCCGATCGATGCCGACCTGCAGGTGCCGAACACCGCCAAGTTCGAGGCGCACACCGGCTGGAAGCCGACGATCCCCTACGACAAGACATTGCGCGACCTGCTCGACTACTGGCGCGAGCGCATCGCGACCGAAGGCGACCGCTTCCTAACGCGGTAGATTCGCCGTTCGCCGATACCACTCGAGCGTATCGGCCAACCCCGCCCGCAAAGACACGGCCGGCGTCCAGCCAAAGCGAGCGCCGAACGCGGCGCCCGACACTTCGAGCGCGGAAGCGCCGCCTGCTTTTTCAAGCAGATGTACGACCTTGGCGTCCGCAAAGCCGTCGACCTCCAGGAGGGTTGCCAGCACTTCGTTGACACTGACGCTGTCGGGCGTCGCCACATTGTAGGCGGCGTATCCCTGCTCTTGCCCAAGCGCGGCAAGAATAGCGGCAGCGACGTCCGCCGCATGGATCAGGTTGCGCGTTTGCATACCGTCGCCCCAGACTTCGATCGGCTTCTCCCGCCCGATCACGCGGCGGACGAAAGACGGCACGAAGTGCGCGGACTGCAGGTTGAAATCGTCGTAGGGCCCGTAGATCAGCGTCGGACGTAGAGCCGTCGCGACACCGATCCGGCCAAGGTATCGGCAATACCATTCGAGCTGCTTCTCGAGATAGCGATGCATCCATCCCACGCCGAACCACGCGGCCGGAGGATCGCCTTCGAACATCCTGAGATATTCCTTCATCCCGATGCCATCGGGGTACCCCGTGCAGGAACTCAACATGACGAGCCGCTCGACGCCTTGCGCCGCTGCCGCCTCCAGCACGTTGACCCCGATCCGCAACGTATCCGTGACGGACCTGATGGGATCGCGGCGGAGTTCCGCGGCTGTCGAGAGTTTGCCGGCGCAATGCACCACCACCCGCGCATCAATCAGGGCTGCCTGGGCTTCCGCAGGCTGCATGAGATCGGCCTTGCGCCATTCCAGGCCCTTGCTTTGGTAAGGCGGTCGCACGCGATAAGTCGCAATGACGTCGTCCGCGCCGGCGGCACAGAGTGCTTCAACAAGGTGCCTGCCGACGAGGCCGGTCGCACCGAGCACGGCGATACGCCCAAATCCGATCATTGCTCGACACTAGCGTATCGCCGGCACGCAGACTAGAATACGAACGCAGTGCCTCCTCTCGTCTCTATTTTCATGTTCGTGCGCAACGGCGCACCCTCGATTCGACGCGCGGTCGACAGCGTTCTGGCGCAGACCCATTCGAATATCGAATTCATCGTTCAGGATGCAGCATCCACCGACGGCACGCTGGAGATCCTGCGCAGTTACGGCGATCGCATAAAGCTCGTCTCCGAGCCCGACAATGGGGCGCACGAAGGCCTTTGGCGCGGCTTGACGAGATGCACCGGAGAATTCGTCGGCTCCTGCCTCTCGGACGAGGAACTCGTCCCCGATGCCGTCGAGCGCGCGGTTGGTGTTTTCCAGGCGGAGCCGGACATCGGCGCGATCACGGGTGACGCGCTGATTACCGATATCGATGGCAAGACCACCGGCTCCTGGACCAGCGGGCCGTTCAATCTGGTCGACTACCTCACCGTCGATTATTCGCCCTATTTTGTTTCGAGCTTTTTCCGGCAGACGGCCCTTCAGGAGATCGGCCTGAAGTCCGAGGCTTGGGGACCGCTTTCGATCGAGTTCGAACTGTGGTGCCGGCTGGCGACCCGTTCGCGCATCAAGTACGTACCCGGCGTTTTCGGCAAATACGCCTCGCATACAGGGCAACTCAGCAACACGTCGCGGGACGTGCTGATCCACGTGCGGGGCCGCATGGCTTATATCGAGGCGCTATGCGCGCCGGGGGCTTTCTTCGATGACAAGCCGTTGCTGCGTAATCTGTTCATCTGGGGGCACGCCCGAGCGTTCTGCAATCATGCCATGCTCTTCGGCAAAGCCGAGATGGCGCGAGACGAATACGCGATCATGATGGAAGCCCTCGCGCGCCATCCGCCGGTGTTCCTCGATGACGTGCAGTACGATGCCGACTACCAGTATCGCCGCGCCGCTCTCGATGCATGGAAATGGACCGGCAAGGCACTGCCAGGCGTCATCCGGAAAGCGCTGGGCCTGCCTACCGGCGACGCAGCACAGCCTGCCTTCGTCGAACGCTTGATCGAACGCCGCTATATCGGAAAGGGATATTGGCCGACCGTTCTGCAGACACTGCTATTCGGCAGGAAGCCCCCTGCTATCGCAGGCGAAATCCGCACGCCGCCACCGCCCGACAGGCAGCTCAAGGCCCGGCTCTATGCTGAAATGGCACTGAGTTACGAGGCAAAGAACCGAATTCCGCAGGCGCTCGAGAGTTGGCGCTTCGCGGCCATCGCCGCCGGCGTCCATGAGCCTGCCGACGAAAACTTACGGGCAGACCGAAAGCAGGGATGGGCGGACGCCAGTTCTAGCGTGCAGTGAATCTGTCGAGTTCGTCGACCATGCACAGCAGATGATAGAGGGTGCTCGCTGGCATGAAATCGGTGGCGGGACGGCCCTGCTCGTCCAGGCGATCCATCCATCCTCCCGGCGCTACCCCGGTCAGAAACCACCGATGCAGGCAATCGGCAAGCGCCGCGACCTTTTCGAGCGTGCCAGGCCGCTGGTGAGAAGCCTCCGCAAGGTTGCCCTTGATCGCTTCCGTGATCGGCCAGGTGCGGCGTGAACGCTTGTGGGGCCGGCCGTCGCGCAGCAATTCGTCCATGATCAGGCCGTCATCGTCGTAGCCATGCGCATCGGCGTGGCGATAAAGGGCGTCGGCGTAAGAGCCGACGGTACGGCCACTCTCTCGTTCGAACCAGCGCAGCAGCCAGACCCATTCGTAATGATGCCCCGGCTCGACGATGTCGCCGACGACACCAGCCATGCGCGCGAGATCATCGTCGTAATATTCGCCGAGGACGCCGTGATCGGGCTGGAAGAAGTGCGCGGCAAACAGATCGAATATCTTTTCCGCGCGCTCGAGATAACGCCGTTCCCCTGAACACGACCACAGCGACAGCAAACCCTCGAGCATGTGCATATGGGGATTTTGGCGGCGCATCGCGTCGGGCCGCGGCAGGGCATCGTAATAACCGCCGCCGGCGCACTGGAGGTGGGCGTCGAGAAAGGCCAGGGTTTCGTCGGCTACCGCCAGCGCTTCCCGCCCGCCGCCGGCCTTCACATAGGAGGCGACGCCGAGAAGGACGAAGGCATGGGCATAAAGATCGCGCGTGGGATCCACGACGGCGCCCGTCCGGTCGACCGAGAAGACCCAGCCATCTCGACCGTCGGGCCGATGGAAATCGCGAACCATCGACGTGTAGGCTTCGTCCACCAAGGCGCGCCCATGATGCCAGCCCCGCCGGCTGGCAAGCCCGTAGGAATAAATCTGCCGGGCCTGGACTATCAGCCGGTGCGGCGCATCGACATCCGGCAAGCCGCCGAGCGTCAGGCGCTCCTCGAAACGGCCTCCCTTGGGGTCGAAGCCCGCATTAGCCCACAGCGGCAATGCCTGCCCGACAGCCCAATCGCGCAGGCGTGCCGCAACTGGCTTCAATTCGTCGATCGGCGGTGAGGCCTGCACGTCGTTCCCAGGGATCAGGCGGCACCGAGAAATTCAGCCACCCGCTCCTGCGGAACGGCCACGATATTGCTCGAAAGAGCACCGCCTTCGACAAATGGCTCCAGCAACCCGCTGGCCGCGGAGAAGACCAGGATGTCGTAGCTATATTCCTTGCGCAGGCTTTGCAGCAATGCGACGGCCCCCATGCCCTGTGCACAAAGTGCACTGTCGTTGATCTCGAGCAGCATCACCGGCCGCATCGATGCGAGGACGGTGCGCGCTCCCGCCACGACGCTGCCTTCGGCTCCCTCGACATCGATTTTCACGAAGTCGATCCGGTCGAGCTTCATGTCGCTGGCCACCCGATCCAACGTGTCGACCGTCACGCGCTCGAGTTGAGCGACCGTCACGTCATCGTGGGCGAACTGGCCGAGCGTGTTGTGTCCGGAGTGCGCGCCATGGGCGAGCCGAAGATCGGCGTCGCCGGGCGCCGCCCCCAGTGCGGCAGCGACGACATGCACGTTGTCGATGCGGTTGCGCAGGAGATTTCGCCGAAGGTTGATGCGTTCGCGCGTACTGGGCTCGACCGCCACGACCCGGCCGGTCGGGCCGACGCGCCTGGCCGCGAACAGCGTGTAGTAGCCATCGTTCGCCCCGACATCGACGAAGACCATACCGGGCTTCAGGAAACCGTGCAGGAAGGAGAATTCGTTGGGTTCGAAGGAGCCGCAGACATAGAGGCAGAGGCTGTTGTCGTTACCCAGCGTCACGTCCACCGTGGTGCCGTCGTACCATGCGAGCGGCATGGCCATTCCGGGATCCCGATTCTTGGCTGCTTCCCACAGGGCGCCACGCCGGCAGGCCATCCAGAGGCGCTGGTCGTAATATTCCTCGGCGAAACTCCAGCCCGGCCGGGGGCGCAAGCTTGGCACGCTGGGGGCAAGACACGCGGCATAATACGAGGCCACCGTCGGTGCGTGCTCGACCAGCCAACGCCCCAGATTGTCGAGATGATATCCCACGCCGGACGTAATCAGGTCCCACGCCCCAAAACTGGCACTAGAGCGTCGGGTTACGACTATCGGCGAATATTGGCCTTCCTGCACGTTTCTCGGGTAAACCACTCGCAAGAGAGCGTCAAGCTTGCCGGCAGGGCATCGGCCTGTCAGACGGTCCATTGCGGGACGAAAGCCGCCGAATATAATGCGCATCCCTCTCACAATTTCCCACGGTTCAATGTCCGCGCTGATCCTCCGCGCTCTATTCGCAGTCACCCTCGCCCTTTGCCCGGCAATCGCTTCCGCGCAGGGCCTTCGGGTCGTGGCGCGCGTGAACGATGACGCCATCACTGACTATGAACTCAGTCAGCGCGTCGTCCTCGCTATCCGGACCACAAACCAGACCGACAGTCCGGACCTGCGGCAGCGCATCGCACCGCAGATGCTGCGCTCGATGATCGACGAGCGACTGCAAATTCAGGATGCCAAGAAGCTCGGCCTGAAGGCAACCGAAGGCGAGATCAACCAGCGAGTCGGCGAGATCGAGCGCTCCGCCGGCTTGGCCCCCGGTCAATTCAAGCTGTACCTCCAGGGAATCGGCGTGCCGTACGATATCGCGGCCCAGCAACTCGAGGCGTCGATTGCCTGGATGAAGATCGTACGCCGGCGTGTTCGGGCGCAGGTCGACGTCAGTGACACCGAGGTCGACGAAGCGCTGGCGCGCATGCGCACGAACATCGGCAAGACCGAGTCGCGTGTCGGCGAAATCTTCATTCCGATTGACCGCTCCGACCAGGCGGACGAGGCCAAGCGCGCCGCCGATCGGATCGAGGAGCAACTCAAACGCGGCGCACAGTTCCCCTCCCTCGCCCAGCAGTTCTCGCACGGGGCCACGGCGGCGAACGGCGGCGATCTCGGCTGGGTCCTGCCCGGCTCGCTCGATCCCGCGCTCGACGCTGCCATCGAAAAGCTGCCCAACCGCGGCGTATCGGAGCCGATCCGCACCCCGGCCGGCTGGCACATCGTCTACGTCGCCGACCGGCGCAACTTTGCCTCGTCACGACCCGACGACATCCGCCTCAATCTCGTCCAGATGACCCTTGCCCTACCGGTCAATGCCACGCCGTCGGAAGTCGACCAGGCAACGTCCGAGGCCCGCCGGGCGATGGCCAACGTTCACCAGTGCGGAGACCTCCACATTCAGTCGCGATCGCTGAAGGGCGCGTCGTCGGGCGACCTGACCAACGTACGTGTCGGCGATCTCGCAAGTAATCAACAGATGTACAGCGATATCCCCAAGTTGCCGATCGGCGGCGTGGCGGGCCCTTACCGCGTGGCCGAGGGCCTGCAGGTCGTGTCGCTCTGCGCCAAGGAAGGCAACAATGGCTTGCCGACGCGCGACTCCATCTCGCAGCAGATCCTGCTGCAGAAGCTCGAAGCCGCCAGCCGCCGGTACATGCGCGACCTGCGGCGGACGGCGACGATCGACCTCAAGCCGTGACGGACGCGCTGCCGCTCGCCGTCACCATGGGCGAGCCGGCCGGAGTCGGCGGCGAACTTACCCTCAAGGCGTGGCTTGCCCGGCAGCCGGGTACCCGGCCCTTCTTCACGCTCGATGATCCCGCCCACCTGACGGCCCTGGCGCGCCAGCTCCACCTCGAGGTTCCGGTACGAGAG
Organism: Enhydrobacter aerosaccus; assembly: GCA_903832005.1. GTDB lineage: Bacteria > Pseudomonadota > Alphaproteobacteria > Reyranellales > Reyranellaceae > Reyranella > Reyranella aerosaccus_B. Next base: position 8,811 of record CAIKZO010000129.1, read on the forward strand.
ATCGCTCGACCGGCCGAGGCCGCCGGCGTGTTCGCGCAGGCGCTGCCGGTCCTGCCGGTGAAGTTGCGGGTGCCGGTGCACGCGGGCAATCCCGACCCAGCCAATGCGCCCGCCACCATCGAGGCCATCGAACGCGCGGTAACACTCGCCAAAGCCGGCGAAGTAGCCGGCATGGTGACCAATCCCATCCAGAAGAAGACGCTGCAGGATGCAGGCTTCAAGCATCCCGGCCACACGGAGTTCCTGGCTGAACTGGCAGGCGGCGTCGACGTCGCGATGATGCTGGCCTGCCCGGAACTTCGGGTCGTGCCGGTGACGATACACCTGTCGCTCGCCCAGGCCGTGCA
>CAIKZO010000130.1 GCA_903832005.1 Enhydrobacter aerosaccus
ATGAGCGGGCCTGGAGGCCCGCGGTCCCAGGAAGAACATGATCACAGCACTCGACCATCTCACCGTGAAAGCCTCCTTCCGCGACGGCGCGGTTGGGGCTTACGAGACGTTGCTCGGCCGCAAGGCGGACGGCAGCACGCTGAGGGTTGGCAATGTCGGGCTGGTCATCGAGGACGATGCGTCGACAGCACGTCTTGCGTCGATGGTGTTCGCGACGGCATCGGTCGAGAAGACCGAGCGGCTGTTCGAGCGGCGCGGCTTGACGCTCACGCAAGAGGCGACGCACGGCGTGCCGATCGCGCTTACCGAACGTGGCGAGACTCCGCCGCCCTCGCCTCTTCTGAAGGCAAGCGTGGCCGACTCGATCACCGCGCTCGATCACGTCGTGATCCGTTCGCCCAATCCCGAGCGCGCGGTGGCGCTCTATGCCGGACGGCTCGGCCTCGATCTCCGGCTCGACCGCAGCAATCCGCAGTGGAAAGCGCGATTACTGTTCTTCCGCTGCGGCGATCTGGTGGTCGAGATCGCGCACGACCTGAAGAAGAGTGTGTCCGACGCGCCCGACGAACTGTGGGGCCTGAGCTGGCGCACGCCCGACATCGGTCGCTGCCATGCCCGCCTCAAGAAAGCGGGCGTCGAGGTCTCCGAGCCGCGCGACGGCCGGCGGCCGGGCTCGCAGGTCATGAGCGTGACCAGTCACACCGCGAACGTGCCGACCATCGTGATCGGCGGAATAGGAAGATGGTGATGCGTAAACTGGTGGTCCTCGCCCTTCTCGTCCTCGGCGCCTGCGCCCAGCAGCAGCAGCCGACGGCGACGAAACCCAAGACCGTCGTGTCGGCCGCAAGTCTCGCGCCGCTCGACGCCTGCCGAGAGTCGGCGTGGCGGCCCGAGGCGCCGCCGCCCGCCGCGAGCATGAAGGAATCGATGGTGCTGCTGGCCGTGGGCGAATGGTTCCGCTTCGGCCGCCAGACGATCGACTTCACACAGCCGGGCGAACCCAAGGTCGAGATCCTGGGCGTGCAGGAGAAGAACGCCCCGCAGCGCATCAACGACTTCTGGAAGAGTGTCGATCGGCCCAATCTCACCGGTCTCGATACCGAGGTGCCGTGGTCGGCTGCCTTCATCTCGTGGGACATCGCCAGCGCCGGCGTGCCGCGCGATCTCTTCTGTCCCGATGCGCGCCACACGGTCTATGTCGAACGCATGGTGCTGCGCGAGAAGCAGCCGGGTGCGGTCCTCATTCCACACCATGTCAACGAGCGCGCGCCCCGGGTCGGCGACCTGCTGTGCGCCGCGCGCGACGGTGGCGGCACCAGTCTGGAAAATCTCAACCGCGGCCCCGGTCACTGCGATATCGTGGTCGAGGTACAGCCGGGAAAGGTGCACGCTATCGGCGGCAATGTGCACGACTCGGTCAGCCGCAGTGTCTTTCCACTGGACGCGAAGGGCTTTTTATCGCCCATTGCCGCCCGCCCGTTTTTCACCGTGATCGAAAACAAACTTCCCTAGGTAGAGATCATGTCCTGGCCCTACGACTACATCATCATCGGCGCCGGCTCGGCCGGCAGCGCCATCGCCAACCGGCTCGCGGAAGATCACGCGTTGCGCATCCTGATCCTCGAGGCGGGACCGGCCGACGATTCCTTCCTGCTGAAGATGCCGGCGGGTTTCGCCAGCCTCGGCGACAAGTCGCCCTACAACTGGCGCTACGAGACGACACCGCAGGTCCATTGCAACAACCGGCGCATGTACTGGCCGCGCGGCAAGACGCTGGGCGGATCCTCGGCGATCAATGCGATGCTCTATGTCCGCGGCAACGCCTGGGACTACGACCACTGGCGCCAGCTCGGCAACGAGGGCTGGAGTTACTCGGACGTGCTGCCGTTCTTCAAGAAGGCAGAGAACAATGAGCGCGGGGGCGACCAGTTCCACGGCGCCGGCGGTCCGCTCAACGTCGCCGACCAGGCCGATCCGCTCAAGATCAACGATGCCTTCCTCGCGGCCGCCGAACAGGCCGGCCACAAGCGCGTCGCCGACTTCAACGGCGCCAGCCAGGAAGGCGTCGGCTACTATCAGGTGACGCAGAAGGACAAGCAGCGCTGGAGCACGGCGAGCGCCTACCTGCATCCCGCCGTCGCGCGCAACAAGAACAACGTGCACGTCGTCACCAACGCCCAGGTCGAGCGCATCATCCTCGACCAGAACGTGGCGATGGGCGTGCGGTATAGCCACAAGGGCCAGGACGAGGTCGCACGCTGCAGCCGCGAGATCATCCTGGCGGGCGGCGCCATCAACTCGCCGCAGCTGCTGATGCTGTCAGGCATCGGCCCGGCCGATCACCTGAAGTCGGTCGGCATTCGCCCGCTATTCGACCTGCCGGGCGTCGGCGGCAACCTGCAGGACCATCTCGACGCCTCGATCCTGCAGTTCTGCAAGACGCGCGACACCTACGACACGGCCAACAAGCTGTTGTCGCTCTACAAATACTGGAAGGACAAGAAGGGCCCCGGCACCTCGCCGATCGCGGAATCCGGCGGCTTCCTGTCGACCCGGCCCGGTCTCTCGGCGCCCGACGTCCAGCTCCACTTCCTGCCGGTGATGGTGGTCGACCACGGCCGCACGCAGATGAAGAAGAACGGCTACAGCCTGCATGTCTGCACGCTCCGGCCCGAGAGCACCGGCACGATTCGCCTCGCCTCAAAGGATCCGCTGGCGCATCCGCTGATCGACGCGAACTACCTGGCCGAACGCAAGGACCTCGACACGCTGATCGCCGGCGTGAAGATGGGCCGCGAGATCTTCGCCCAATCGGGCCTCGATCCCTATCGCGCCAACGAGTTCCAGCCCGGCGCCGCGGTCAAGACCGATGCCGAGATCGAGCAGTGGATCCGCGCCAAGTGCGAGACGATCTATCACCCGGTCGGCACCTGCAAGATGGGCCCGGACAACGATGCGCTGGCCGTCGTCGATCACCAGTGCCGGGTGCGCGGCATCCAGGGATTGCGCGTCGTCGATGCCTCGGTGATGCCGACGCTAGTTGGCGGCAACACCAATGCGCCTACCATCATGATCGCCGAGCACGTGGCCGACTGGATGCAGGGCAAGAACGCCGAAGTGGCCGCCGCGGCCTAACGCGACGAAGGCTCACGCCTTCGCGCTCAGTTGATCCGGTTCTCGACGACCATCATCCAGGGATGGCTGCCACTGGCCAGCAGGCGGCCGCGGCTGTCGGCGGGATAGAGGCTCATCGTGACGCTGTCCTTCACGTTGCCACCGATCGCATAGACGTAGCCGCCGCGCACATAAGCCACGACATCGCAATGGTCGGCCGTCGCATCGATGCGGCGGCGCGCCGTGCGCGGGTCGCTGTAGCGCCACGACGGGCCCGCCGTACCGGTGCAAACGAGGTCGCCCGGCTGGGGCGAATATTCCGACGGTCCGTGCAGCAGGAAGGCGGTGCTGCCGGCGCGCTCGTGATCGAACAGGCTGGCGAGATAGCTGCCGTGGCGGCCGACCCTCGGGAAGTCCGAGGCGCTCACGCCCGAGTGGCTCATGGTCCAGGCCACGAACGCGCCCGACCACGGCCGGCCCGAGGTATTGCCGTTCCATTCGGGATGGCCGCAGCTGCCCCAATAGTCGCCGACCCGGCTCGACAGCGGCTCGCTATGCTCGCTCACGCCATTGCGGTTAACGTAGCCGTTGGCGCTGCCGCCGTAGACCACAGTGGAGCGGCCAAAGCGGGTCCATTCCTGCCAGGCGACGTAGGCGGTACGGTTGGTCGGCGGCTGGTCGCTATAGCCGGTGCCGCGGCCGCCATAGGAGCCGCTGGCGCAGCCGGCCAGGAGGAGCAAACCAGTGAGAAGAAGGAAGGTCGGCAGCCGCTGGAAGAACGCCCGGGAGGAAGGCCCGATGGACGGCTGCCGACAAACACGAACTTCGACGACGAGGGGGTCGATACTGCTCATGTATAACTTACAGTTCGTAAAATAACTGACTGTTATTATTGAGATAACTTTTATCACAGAGGCCGAATGTTGTCTATCAGAACGATCGAGGAAAAGGCTTTTCGTGCCTGGCCGGCACTGGAGACTCGCCAGGCCCACGGCTGGGTCCAACGCTTTGCCGGCGGTTACACGAAAAGAGCCAATTCAATCAATGCCTTGGCACCGGATTTCAAATTCACACTAGATGTGAAGGACGCGCTGGAAGTGCCCTATATTGAGCGCGGCCTGGCGCCGGTCTGGCGGCTGACCCCACTCGCCCCGCCCGACACCGACCGGGTCCTGGCGGCGGCCGGCTACCGGCTGATCGACCAGAGCTTCATCCAGGTAGCGCCGATCGACGGGCAGTTCGTGGCCGATCCCGAGGTCCGGATCGAGGCCGCCCCCTCGCCCGCCTGGCTGGCCGGCTTCGCCGAGCAGAGCCCAGTCGCACCCGCGCATCGCAAGGCCATGACGCAGATGCTGCAGGCGATCGCGGCGCCGGTCGCTTTCCTCTCCGTCGACGACGACGACGGACCGATGGCTTTTGCGTTGGGTGTCGCCGACGGCGAGCATGTCGGCGTGTTCGACGTGCTGGTGGCGCCGCGCGCGCGGCGGCGCGGCCTGGCGCGGCGGCTGACCACGAGCATCGGCGCCTGGGGCAAGACCCAGGGCGCGCTCTTCGCCTATTTGCAGGTGGTGTCGACCAACGCAGCGGCGCTGCCGCTCTACGCCAGTCTGGGGTTCGAGACCGTCTACTCCTACGCCTATCGTGTGCCATAGTCGGTGCAAGGAGGAACAAGACAAATGGCGCAGACCCCCCATAACTATCCATGGGAGAAGAGCTATCCCGCCGGCGTGACGTGGGAACTCGATATCCCGCAGAAGACCATCCACCAGATCTTCGAGGAGAGCTGCGCCCAGTACGGCGACCGGCCGTTCACCGACTTCCTCGACAAGGTGATGACCTTTGCCGACTACCGCGAGGCCTCCGACCATGCCGCGGCCGGCTTCCAGAAGCTGGGCGTGGGCCCCGGCGTCAACGTCGGCCTCTATCTGCCCAACACGCCGCATTACCTGATCGCCTTCTTCGGCATCCTGAAGGCCGGCGGCCGCGTGGTGAACTACTCCCCGCTCGATGCCGCGCGCGAACTCGAGTTCAAGATCGGCGACAGCGAGACCGATATCCTGGTCACACTCGACGTCATGGCGCTCTACCCCAAGATGGCCGCGATGCGCGGCAAGACGCGGCTCAAGAAGCTGATCGTGGGCTCGATCGCCGATTACCTGCCGTGGCCCAAGAACTGGCTCTATCCGCTCGCCAAGAAAAAGGAGATCTCGCCGTGGCCGCGCGACGAATTCCACCTCTCGTTCAAGGACCTGCTCGACAACAACGGTATCTATCTCGCCCACCCCGTCGAAGGTGACCTGTGGGACGAGGTGGCGTTGCTGCAATACACCGGCGGCACCACCGGATTGCCCAAAGCCGCGATGCTGACGCACGGCTGCGTGGTGGCGGCGATGACGCAGGGCCAAGCCTGGACCGCGACACGCACGACGCCCGGCACCGAGAAAGTCGTCTGCGTGCTGCCGCTGTTCCACATCTACGCGCTGTCGGGAATCATGCTGGGCGCGGTGAAGAGCGGCAACCAGCTCATCCTCTATCCGCGGCCCGACATCGACATGATCGTGAAGGACCTGCCGACCAAGAAGCCGACCTTCCTGCCCGGCGTGCCGACGCTCTACACCGCGATCCTGAAGCATCCCAAGGCACAGGGCCTCGACCTAAAGAACCTCAAGATCTGCATGTCGGGCGGCGCGCCGCTGCCGGTCGAGGTACAGCAGAGTTTCGAGAAGCTGACCGGCGCCACCTTGATCGAGGGCTACGGCCTCACCGAGACCTCGCCCACCGGCGCGATCTGCCCGATCGACAAGAGCGTGCGCCGGATCGGCTCATGCGGCGTGCCGATGCCGGCCACCATCATCGAAGTGCGCGACATGGAGAACCCGGACCGCGTGCTGTCGCCCGGCAAGGAGAATGTCGGCGAGGTCTGCATCATCGGCCCGCAGGTCATGAAGGGCTATTGGAAGAAACCCGACGAGACCGCGATGGTGCTGTTCGATCATCCGGCGTCCAAGTGGAAGGGCCTGCGCACCGGCGACATGGGCTACATGGATGCCGACGGTTGGCTCTATCTGGTCGATCGCTCCAAGGACCTGATCATCTCCTCCGGCTACAACGTCTATCCGCGCATGATCGAAGAAGCGGTCTACGAGCATCCCGCGGTCGACGAATGCATCGTGATCGGCATCCCGCACGAGCATCGCCACGAGGCGCCCAAGGTCTTCGTGAAGCTGAAGCCCGGCGCCTCGCTCACCTTCGAGGAGTTGCTGGCGCACCTGAAGGACAAGGTCGGCCGCCACGAGATGCCGGTGGCGCTCGAGATCCGCGCCGAACTGCCCAAGACTCCGGTCGGCAAGCTCTCCAAGAAGGAGTTGAAGGAAGAAGAGCGCGCCAAGGCCCAGGGAACCAACACGCCCAAAGCGGCATGATCGCGGGGCGCCGTTCCTTTCTGCTCGGAGGAAGCAGCCTCGCCTTGGGCGGCTGCCTCTTCGACCGCGCCTACTACGAGAAGAACGCCCAACAGAAGGCATTCCTCGACGGGCTGCAGGCGCTGGCCAAGCCGGCACTGGCCTCCAACAATCCGCTGCAGATCGAGGAAGCGGCCAAGCAGAGCGTCGCCTTGTGGGCGAAGATCGGTCCTTTCAGCGACTGGCGTGCCGTTCTGCGGACGGTTGAGGGCAACGCCCAGAACGTCACCATCACGCTTGAGATCGGTCCGCAGGTCACGCTTTACGCCTTCAACGACGGGACACTGTCGACTCTCAACAGCATTCTGAAGAACGCTGGCGATCTTTTCGCTTCACGCCAGCGAGAAACCCTGCCGGCGGGCCTTTCCGAGTCGGCCATTGCGGGGCTAAAAACCCTGCGGCTTGGCCAAACCGTGTCGATCTCCGGACGGATGGGTGAGATCGCGGGTTCCGGCCTGTTCGACCTCAGCCGCTTGTTCGGCAGGAGCGACGCAGACCATCGCCAGTTCGTGGAGGCGCCGCGCTTCGTTGCGCGCATCGAGACGCTGGCTGCGAGTGAGTGATCAGAAAGGATCTAAGAGTGCCGTCCTTCAACTACGATTTCCCCTACGCCAGCAAGAAGCTGCCGATCTTCGCCGAGAACGTGGTCGCGACCTCGCAGCACCTGGCTTCGACCGCGGGCCTGCGCATGCTGGCCAAGGGCGGCAACGCCGTCGACGCCGCGATCGCTGCGGCCGCCGTGATCACCATCACCGAGCCGACGATGAACGGCATCGGCTCGGACGCCTTCTGCATCCTGTGGGACGGCACCAAGCTCGTGGGCCTCAACGCCTCGGGCCATTCGCCGGCACTGATGACGCCCGACAAGTATGCCGGCATGGCGGCGATGCCGAGCGTCGGCTGGGGCACCGTCAGCGTGCCGGGCGCCGTGTCGCTCTGGGTCGAGCTCAGCAAGCGCTATGGCAAGCTGCCCTTCGCCGACCTGTTCGAGCCTGCGATCAAGTACGCGCATGACGGCTATCGCGTCTCCTATCTGGTGGCACGCCAGTGGGACGCCGCGATCGATCGCCTGAAGGGCCAGGAGAGCTGGGTGAAGGCCTTCCTGCCCAACGGCCGCGCGCCCAAGCCGGGCGAAGTCTGGAAGTTCCCGGACCAGGCGAAGACACTCACCATGATCGCCGAGAGCAAGGGCGAGTCCTTCTATCGCGGCGAGCTTGCCGAGAAGATGGACAAGTACGCCCGCGAGACCGGCGGCGCGCTGCGCAAGGAAGACCTGGCCGCGCACAAGTTCGACTGGGTCGATCCGATCAGCCTCACCTATCGCGGCACGACCTTGCACGAGATCCCGCCGTCGGGTCAGGGCATCGGCGCGCTGATGGCGCTGGGCATCCTCGAGAACTTCGACGTCGCCGAGCACAATGTCGACAGCGCCCAGATGGCCCATCTGCGCATCGAGGCAATGAAGCTCGCCTTCGCCGACATCTGGCGCTACGTCTCCGATCCGCGCTTCATGGAAGTGACGCCGAAGCAGATGCTCGACAAGGGCTACCTGAAGAGCCGCGCCAAGCTGATCGATCCGAAGAAGGCGCAGAATTACGGACCGGGCACGCCGAAGGACGGTGGCACCATCTATCTCGGCGCTGCCGATGCGTCGGGCATGATGATCTCGCTGATCCAGTCGAACTACACCGGCTTCGGCTCGGGCATCGTGCCGCCCGGCACCGGCATCGCACTCCAGAACCGCGCCTCGGGCTTCGTCACGACCAAGGGCCATCCCAACGAGGTCGGCCCTAACAAGCGGCCCTATCACACGATCATCCCGGCCTTCATCACCAAGGACGGCAAGCCGGTTGCGACCTTCGGCCTGATGGGCGGCGCCATGCAGCCGCAGGGCCACATGCAGGTCTTCTCGCGCATCGTCGACTACGGCCAGAACCCGCAGGCCGCGATCGACGCACCACGGTGGCGCGTGCACGAGAGCGACGGCACGATCTGGACCGAGAGCCACATGAACCCCGACACCGCGACCGGCCTCGAGGCGCTGGGACACAAACTCACGCGCCAGCCGTGGCCGAACGGCGCCTTCGGCGCCAGCCAGATCATCTGGAAGTTCCCTGAAGGCGGTGCCTATCTGGGCGCGTCGGAAAGCCGCCGCGACGGTGCGGCGGTGGGCTTCTAGGAGCGGCTTCTAGCGCCGGTGCCTGGCTGTCCCGGAATCCTGGGACAGCTCCGATGCCGATGGCATAAGGCTTTTCGGCCTTTTGTCCCGGAATCCACCACCCCCTGATATCAATGATATCATTGATATCAGGTCACCACGTCAGGCGTAGGCCGGCGAAGAAGGTGTGGCTGGTGGTGCCGCCTTCGAAGTCACCGTCGTAGCGGGCGTAGAGGCTGGTGCGGTCGGCGATCGTCGCTGACGCCATCGCGCCAACGACGGCACCGTCGCGTGGCGCCGCGGCGCCCTGTGTGGTGAAGCCGAAGGCTGGCGCCCCGGCGAAACTTGCGGTCACCGGTCGAGACGTGTCGGCCATCTCGTGGCTCCAGCCCGCCTGCAGCTTCACGTCCACCTTCGCGAACGTGCCACCGACCTGCGCGCCCAGCACGGAGCGCAAGGAGTTGGTCGTCTGCGACGCGACGTTGAGATCGAGCGAGTCGGCGCCGGTCTCGGTGAAGCCGGCTTGCGTCGCCGTTGATCCTTGCAAGCGTGCGAACGGTGTCACGAAAGCATTGTCGGTGACGGCGACTTTGTAACCGGTCTCCACGAGACCGAAGAACTGCTCGACGGAGGTGTTGCCCTGCGCCGTGCGCGCGTTGAGACCGGAGATCAGGATCGGCCGCGTCATGCGGTTCTGGCCGTGCGCGTAATCTGCGAGACCATCGACGTAGAGGTTGCCCTGTGTGTACTGCCCATACAGGCCCATCTGCACCTGATCGCTGGTGCCCTGTCCGGGGAGGCCCGAGGTCCACAGCGTCGAGGTCGAGTAGCCGACCGTCACACCCGCGGTGAACTGCGGATCGAACTTGTAATCCAGTCCGACTGCCGCGCCGCCCAGATTGTAGGTCGAGCCGTGCGTGCTGGCGTCGCCGGACACCGTGCCCAGCCCGCCGAAGCCACCCATCCACGTACCCCAGCGCGGCTCGACATCGCAGGAGAAATTGCAGGAGTCGTTGGTGTCGACGGCGAGCGCCTGGTGCGTGCCGCCGACGCCGTGGCCGGCGTTACCGGTGAAGGCGTTCATGAAGGCATTCGCAGCCTGAACACCGAGCGTGCCGAAGCCCGCGTAGTTCATGCCGCTGATCGTATCGAGCGCACCCGGTCCCTGCGCCGTGGAGAGCAGCGACAGCGCGTTCAGCACGGTGTTGAAATCACCGGTGGCCGTCGGGTTGGCGAGGTCGAGCGCATACCCGACCGACTTCTGGTTGCCCGTCTGCCCACCTGCCGCGAAGGCGCTCGACGACTGGAGCAAGGTGAGGAACACGTCGTTCGCGTCGTAGGAGAGCGTCGGCGTCAGGAACGCGAAGTTGCTGGTGACGCCGCCATAGGTGCCGGTGACGCCGGTGCTCGCCGTCAGGATCGTATAGGTCGTCCTACGCTGATACGTGCCGGCATCGGCCATCACCGCGACCGAACTCGTGTTGCTGATCACGGCATTGCCCGTGACGTTGATCTTGTCGCTCAGCCCGCCCGGCGTGACTTCGACCGTATAGGTCGAGCCCGCGCCCTGCGTGTAGAGGCCGACCACATTCGTCGTGCCGATGTCGGGACGGATGTTGCCGTTCACCGTGAGATTGCCGGTGATCGTGCCGGTGCCGCCGAAGTTGGCGCCGGCATCGACCGTGACGTTGCTCGTCAGGCTGCCCATGACCATAAGCCCGCCCGCCGCGACCTCGGTGGTGCCAGTGTAGCTGTTGGCGCCGCTGAGCGTCAGCGTGCCGGTGCCGACCTTGACCAGCGAGCCGCCGCTGCCGGAGATCACGCCGCTCACCGTGGTGTCCGTGTTGAGCGACCCGGCGGTAAGCTGCTTGCCACCCAGCACCCAGGAGCCCGCGCCCGCGATCGAGCCGGCCGTCATGCCTATCCCGCTCACGCTCGAGATCTGGAAGGTTCCTCCGGCCGCTGTGGTGAAGGCTGCCTGGCCACCGCTGGCGCTTCCTGCGAACAGGGTCGTGCCGCCCGAAAGCGTGTTGATCGTCGCGTTGCCGGCGGTGCTGCTGCCCAGGAACGCCAGCGAGGAGCCGTTGGTGATGGTGGCGTTGGCGGCCGTGCTGTTGTTGAAGAACGTCAGGGAGCCTGTGCCGCTGTCGGTGATATTGGCGGTGCCGGCCGACGCGGTGTTGTAGAATTCCGTGCTGCCGCCCGGATTGAGGATGGTCATGCCGCCGGCGGTGGTGGCATTTCGGAAGCGCGTGACGCCGAGGGTATTGGTGATCGAGGTGATGGCCGAGGTGTCGGAGTTGACGATCTCGAGGGCGCCGCCCGCGACATCGGTGGAGACGGCCCCCTTGATCGAGCCCGCCGCCCCGCCGTCGATGCCAAGCTGCAGGGTGCCGTCACCGACCGAGGTGCCACCGGTATAGGTGTTGAGGCCGGTGAAGGTCAGCGTGCCGCTGCCCTGCTTGGTGAACCCGCCCGTCCCCTGGATCGAGCCGGCGAAGGTGGTGTCGTTGGCCGTGCCGGCGGTGAGCGACACCGCACCGAGAGCGACCGTCGTGCCCGCGACGCCCACGAGATCCTTGATCGTGACGGCCGCCGTCGCGGTCGAGATATCGAACGCGGCGTTCGCGCCCCCAAGATTGACGCCGCTCGATTGCACGATCGAGCCGCCGCTGCCGATCGACAGAGTGCTGCCGGCATTGACCGTGGTCGCGCCGGTGTAGCTGTTCGCACCGCTGAGGGTCTGCGACCCGGCGTGCGTGCCGTCGCCGATGGCGAGGCCGCCCGTGCCGGAAATCGCGCCCTGGAAGTTGCCACCGTTGCTGACCGTCAGCGTGGCCGAGCCCAGGGTGACGTTACCGCTGGCATTGAGCTGCGCGATCGTGTTGTCGAAGTTGTTGAGATCGAGCGTGCCGCCGACGGTGACGGCACTCGACGCGGAGAAGGCATTGGTGGCGCCCGCCTGCTACCCGATGCGGTGCGGCCTCTGATCGATCCGCAGCGCGGCGGCGCCCCCCACATCGTGCCCCTCCGCAGTCGGCGCGCCATGCAGGGCGTGGCCCGCAGCCTCTTCACCTGCGACCTCGAGGGGCCGCTGCGTCACCTGATGATGGAAGGCGCGGTGCTGCAGCTTCTCGCCCTGCAAGCCGCGGCGGTCGGCGCGGCGACGCCCCGTCGCGGTCCCGGCCTGTCGGTCCGCGAGCGCGCGGCCATCGACGAGGCCCGTGAGCGGCTGTTGTCCAACATGCGCGATCCGCCGACGCTTGGCGCCCTGGCGGCGGCTGTCGGCCTCGGCGAGAAGCGTCTCAATGCCGGCTTCCGCGAGATCTACGGCGGGACCCTCTTCGAGGTGCTGCGCAATTTCCGCCTCGATCAGGCACGGCAGGCGCTCGAGGAAGAGCCGTCGTCCCTGAAGGTGATCGCGCACCGCGTTGGCTACAGCCACGTCTCCAATTTCATCCACGCCTATCGCGCCCGCTTCGGAGCGCCGCCGCGCGCCTCGATGAAGCGCGCGGGGGAGCAGGCATGATGTTTGGTCGAGCCTAAACCGGACTACTTTCCACAGTAGGCTTCGAGCCGGTAGCCGTCCGGATCGACCACGAAGGCGGCATAGTATTTCGGGCTGTAGTCGGCGCGCACGCCGGGCTTGCCGTTGTCGGTGCCGCCGTTCTTGAGCGCGGCGGCATGGAAGCCATCGACGCCGGCGCGATCCTTGGCAACGAAACAGAAGTGCAGACCGGACTCCATATCGGCCTTCACCGGCTTCTTGCTGGCGCGCAGCCACAGGCCTGACTCCTTCTCGCCATAGCCCAGCGAGCTCTCTCCATCGGACAGGCGCGTGTAGCCGAGCGGCTTCAGCACCGCGTCATAGAACGTGCCCGACTTCTTGAGGTCGCTGACACCGAAGGAAACGTGATCGAACATTGTCTTCTCCCGTATAACTAGCTAACTGGTTATGTAGTTATAAAAGGAGCTGAAGCTTGTCAACCGGTCAACCGGTTATCATGTGGGGGAAATGATCCGCCCCGACCTCTGCCTGGACTTCACCAACACGCGCTATTGGCGCGGCCAGGCCACGCCCACGGAGACGCTGAACGCGCCCGCCGATCTCGCGACGTGGGTGAAAGCGCAGAAGCCGCCCTCGCTCAAGGATTTCGAGACCGCACTTGGCCTGCGCGAAACGATCCATCGCCTGTTCGATTCCCAGGCCCAGGGCAAGGCACCGGCGTCGCGCGACCTCGACGCGCTGAACGCTGCTCTTGCCTCCGCGCCGACCCGCAAGACGCTGAAGCGCGGCCGTGAAGGCTACGAGTGGGACGTCGACATGAAGTCGGGCACGGCGCTCAGCCTGCTGGCGCCCGTGCTGTGGTCGGCGGGGGATCTGTTGGCCGGCCCCAAGCTCGAGAAGGTGCGGCGCTGCGCCAATCCCGAATGCCTCTTCCTGTTCCTCGACGACAGCCGCGCCGGCAAGCGGCGCTGGTGCTCGATGGCCTCGTGCGGCAACCGGGCCAAGGCCAAGCGGCACTATCACAAGGGCAAGGACGAGTGATCGCAAACAAAAAGGGCCCGCGAGGGGCCCTTTCGTTTTCGAAGCCGAAACTGCTGCTTAGCGCAGGATCGACTGGAGTTTCATCGCAACGCCCATGTCGCCTTCGATCTTGAGCTTGCCGGTCATGAACGCCGTCATGCCGTCGAGCTTGCCGTTGATCATGTCGTCGAGGTCGCTGAAGTCCATCTTGATGGTGCAGTCCGCGTCCTTGTCGTCATTGCTGACGGCCGGCGGGGTGGCGTTGCCGTCGATGTAGACGACGCCCTGTTCCGTCGAGAACTTCACGGAGTTGCCGAAGGACGACTTCTTCGACGCGCCTTCCTTCATTTTCGCGGTGATTTCCTGCAAGGTCATGGCGGCGTTCCTCCGGTTCAGAAATGGTCCGGCGGACTTACTTGACCTTTACGTAAACGTCAATCACAAGGCCGATAAACGGCTGTTCAGTCCCTCGGGAGGACGCAAGAAAATGTCCTATCGCTCGGTGTTCAGGCCGGGGCTTTTCGACGGCCGCACCGTCGTCGTGACCGGTGGCGGCAGCGGCATCGGACGCTGCACGGCGCACGAGATCGCGAGCCTCGGCGCGCACGTCGTCATCACCGGCCGCAAGCAGGAGAAGATCGACACCGTAAAGGGCGAGATCGAGGCGGCCGGCCGCACCTGCGAGACGCATACGTTCGACATCCGCGAGGAAGTGCAGGTCAAGGAAGCCGTCGCAAAGATCGTGGCGAAGAACGGCCGCATCGACGGACTGTTCAACAATGCCGGCGGCCAGTTCCCCTCGCCCGCCGCCGATCTCAGCGCCAAGGGCTTCGACGTCGTGGTGCGCAACAACCTCACCGGCGGCTTTCTCGTGAGCCGCGAGGTCTATGTGCAGTCGATGCGGGAACATGGCGGCTCGATCGTCAACATGACCGCCGACTACCGCAACGGCTTCCCCACCATGGTGCACACCGGCGCCGCGCGCGCCGGCATGGCCAATCTCACGATGACGCTCGCCTACGAATGGGCCGTGTCCGGCGTGCGCGTGAATTCGGTGGCGCCGGGCTGGATCGCCTCGTCGGGCATGGACACCTACACCGGCGCCTTCAAGGAACAGATCCCCAAGCTCAAGGGCCACTGCCCGCTCGGGCGCCTCGGCACCGAGAGCGAAGTCTCGGCCATCGTCTGCTTCCTGTTGAGCGACGCCTCGGCCTACATCACCGGCACGGAGTTCCGGGTCGACGGCGGTGTGCCGCTGGCCAACCGTTCGGTCGACCTACCGGCGACCGACAAGTCACAGCCGTTCAACGGCTTCCATCTCGCGAAGACTCCAAAAGTATTGGGCGGCTGAGCGATGCCCGTTCTGGAAAGCCAGGTCGACACCAATAGCGAAGAGTTTCGGAACAACCGCGAGCGGATGCTGGCGGCCATCCAGGAGTTCCGCGACGCCGAGGCCAACGTTCAGGCCGCGTCGGACAAGTCGCGTGAGCGCTTCCGCAAACGCAAGCAGCTCATGCCGCGCGAGCGCATCGCGCTACTGCTCGACCGTGGCGCGCCCTTCCTCGAGCTGATGCCCTTGGCGGGCTACCGCATGCACGACGACAAGGACGGCTCCTCGGCGGGCGGCGGCTCGGTCGCGGGCATCGGCTATGTCGAGGGCGTGCGCTGCATCGTCTCGGCGTCCAACTCCGCCATCAAGGGGGGCACCGTCGCGCCTTCCGGCCAACGCAAGGGCCAGCGGGTCCAGCAGATCGTCATGGAGAACAAGCTCCCCGTCGTGAACCTCGTGGAGTCGGGCGGCGCCAACCTTCTTTACCAGGCCGAGATCTTCGTGCCGGGCGGCCGCGGCTTCGCCAATCAGGCGCGCATGTCGGCGCGCGGCATCCCGCAGGTGACCGTCGTGCACGGCTCCTCGACCGCGGGCGGCGCCTACCTGCCCGGCCTCAGCGACTATGTGATCATGGTGCGCAACCAGGCCAAGGTGTTCCTGGCGGGCCCGCCGCTCCTGAAAGCGGCGACCGGCGAGATCGCGACCGACGAGGAGCTGGGCGGCGCGGAGATGCATGCCACCGTTTCCGGCGTCGCCGAATGGATGGCCGAGAACGATGCCGACGGGCTGCGCCTGGCACGCGAGGTCATCGCCAAGTGGCACTGGAACGACAGGCTGCCGCCGAAGACGGCGCGGACGTTCAAGCCGCCGCTCTACGACATAGAGGAACTCTGCGGAGTCGTGCCGCCCTCGCACAAGGAACCCTATGACGTGCGCGAGGTGATCGCGCGGTTGGTCGACGGCTCGGACTTCCTCGAGTTCAAGGGCCTGTTCGACCAGCAGACGATCTGCGGCTGGGCCGAGATCGAGGGCGAGCCGGTGGGCCTCATCGGCAACAACGGGCCGATCACCACCAAGGGCGCGGTGAAAGCCGCGCAGTTCATCCAGCTCTGCTGCCAGCAGGGCGCGCCGATCGTCTATCTGCAGAACACGACCGGCTACATGGTCGGCACCGAAGCCGAGCGTGGCGGCATCGTGAAGCACGGCTCGAAGATGATCCAGGCCGTGGCCAACGCCACCGTGCCGCAGATCACCATCGTGATCGGCGGCAGCTTCGGCGCCGGCAACTACGGCATGTGCGGCCGCGCCTATGATCCGCGCTTCATCTTCGCCTGGCCCAACAGCCGCACCGCCGTGATGGGCGGCGAGCAGGCGGCCGGCGTGATGAAGACCGTGACCGAGCAGAAATTCATCCGCGAAGGCAAGGAACCGCCCAAGGAAGAGATCGACAGGATGTTCAAAGGCATCGTCGACCAGTTCGAACGCGAATCGACCGCGCTCTACGGTACCGCGCATCTGTGGGACGACGGCATCATCGATCCGCGCGACACGCGCCGCGTCCTGGCCTTCACTTTGTCGATCGCACGCGAATCGATCGTGCGGCCGCTCAATCCCATCACCTTCGGCGTGGCGAGGATGTAATGAAGTTCACGCCCGAACATGAAGCGCTCCGCGCCACCTGGAAGACGCTGATCGATCGCGAGATCAATCCATATGTCGACCAGTGGGAGAAGGACGGCCAGTTCCCCGCGCACGAGCTGTTCAAGAAGATGGGCGCTGCGGGCCTGCTGGGCGTCGACAAGCCGGTGGAGTTCGGTGGCTCGGGTCTCGATTTCTCCTACGCCATGGTGTGCTCTGAATCGCTCGGGCTGGTGAACGGCGGCTCGATCCCGATGGCGACCGGCGTGCAGATCTCGATGGCGACCCCAGCGCTCGCCCGCTACGGCAGCGACGAGCTGCGCCAGGAATTCCTGGCGCCTTCGATCAGCGGCGATTACGTGGCCTGCCTCGGTGTCTCCGAGACGGGCGCGGGTTCCGACGTCGCCTCGATCAAGACGACGGCACGCCGGGTCGGCGGCGACTGGGTGATCAACGGCGGCAAGATGTGGACGACCAACGGCGCGCAAGCGGACTGGATGTGCCTGCTTGCCAACACGGGCGATGGCCAGGCGCACAAGAACAAGTCGCTGATCGTCGTGCCGATGAAGACCAAGGGCATCGACGTCCAGAAGAAGCTGAACAAGCTCGGCATGCGCGCCTCGGACACGGTGCAGACCTTCTTCGACGAGGTGAAGGTGCCGGTGCGTTACACTGTCGGCCAGCCGGGACAGGGCTTCATCTATCAGATGCAGCAGTTCCAGGAGGAGCGGCTATGGGCCGGCGCCGGCACCCTGATGGGCTGCGACCGCATCATCAACGCCACCATCGACTACACGCGCCAGCGCCAGGTCTTCGGCAAGCCGCTGCTCGACAACCAGGTCGTCCATTTCCGCCTCGCCGAACTCAAGAGCGAGGTCGAGGCGCTGCGCTCGCTGGTCTATCGTGCCTGCGAGGATTATCTCGCGGGCCAGGACGTCACCATGCTGGCGTCGATGGCCAAGCTGAAGGCCGGACGACTGCGCCGCGAGGTCAACGATGCTTGCCTGCAGTACTGGGGCGGCGCGGGTTATCTCTGGGACAGTCCGGTCGCGCGCGCCTACCGCGACGGCCGCCTCGGCTCGATCGGCGGCGGCGCCGACGAGGTCATGCTGCAGATCATCTCGAAGCTGATGGGCACCATGCCGAGATTGGGGAATCGCTAACATGCAGTTCACCCAGGAACATGCCGAGATCCGCCGCACCCTGCGCGCCCTCATCGACCGCGATATCAATCCGCACGTCGACCAGTGGGAGGAAGACGGCATCTTCCCTGCGCACGAAGTCTTCAAGAAGCTGGGCAGCGCCGGCCTGCTCGGCATTCACAAGCCGGTCGAATTCGGCGGCATGGGACTCGATTACTCCTATGCCCTGGTGATGGCCGAAGAGCTGGGCCACATCCACTGCGGCTCCGTGCCGATGGCGATCGGCGTGCAGACCGACATGGCGACGCCCGCGCTTGCCCGCTACGGCAGCGACGAGCTGCGGGCTGAGTTCCTCGCGCCTTCGATTGCCGGCGATTTCGTTGCCTGCCTCGGTGTCTCGGAGGTGGGCGCGGGCTCCGACGTGGCCTCGTTGAAGACCACAGCGCGCCGCGTCGGCGGCGACTATGTCATCAACGGCGGCAAGATGTGGACGACCAACGGCACGCAGGCCGACTGGATGTGCCTCCTGGCCAACACCGGCGAAGGCCCGGTCCACAAGAACAAGTCGTTGATCTGCCTGCCGATGAACACCCCTGGCGTGCAGGTCAGCAAGAAGCTCGACAAGCTCGGCATGCGCTCGTCCGACACGGCCCAGGTCTTCTTCGACGAGGTGAAGGTGCCGGCACGCTTCCTGATCGGTCAGGAGGGCATGGGCTTCGTCTATCAGATGCAGCAGTTCCAGGAGGAACGCCTGTGGGGCGCGATCTCGGCCGTCGTCGGCATGGAGCGCTTGATCGACCAGACCGCCGAGTACACCCGCGAACGCAAGGTGTTCGGCCGGACGCTGCTCGACAACCAGATCATCCATTTCAAGCTGGCCGAGTTCCGCACCGAGGTCGAGTTGGTGCGCTCGCTCTGCTACCGCGCCTGTGAGGAATACCTCGACGACAAGGACGTGGTGATGCTGGCCTCGATGGCCAAGCTCAAGGCCGGCCGCATGATGCGCCTCGTGACCGACGGCTGCCTGCAATACTGGGGCGGCGCGGGCTACTTGTGGGAATCGCCCACCGCGCGCGCTTATCGCGATTCGCGCCTGGCCTCGATCGGCGGCGGCGCCGACGAAGTGATGCTGCAGATCATCTCAAAGGGAATGGGCACCTTGCCCCGGAGTTCGCATGGCTGAGTTTGCCGACAAGTATGAAGCACTGATCCTGAAACGCGAGCGCTCGCGGCTTTACGTGACGCTCAACCGTCCAGAAGTGAAGAATGCGCTCAACCCGACCCTGATCGGCGAGTTGCGCGCGGTGTTCGACATCCTGCGCGACCGGCGCGACATCAAGGTCGTGATCCTGAGGGGCGCGGGTAACACCTTCTGCGCCGGCGCCGATCTCAAGAACATGGAACAGAGTTTCGGCGACAAGCCAAAGCTCGGCGAGAAGGACCCGATCGCAGTCTGGAACCGCGGCTTCGGCGCCTTCCTCGAAACGGTCAACACCCTGCCGCAAGTCGTGGTCGCCGCGGTCGAGGGCTATGCGATAGCCGGCGGCTTCGGGCTGGTCTGCGTCTCCGACGTGGCGATCTGCACCGAGGGTGCGGGCTTTGCCATGACCGAGACCGCCATTGGCATCGTCCCGGCGCAGATCGCGCCGTTCGTGGCCGCCCGCATCGGTGTGCCGCAGACGCGCCATCTCACCCTCACCGCCGCGCGCTTCAAGGGCGCCGAGGCGCTGCGGCTCGGCATCGCGCACTACCTCGTGAAGGACACCGCCGAACTCGATGCCAAGCTCGAGGAGGTGCTGAAGCAGATCGACAAATGCGCGCCGATCGCCAATGCTCTCACCAAAGAAGTCGTCATGCGCGTCGGCACGCAGGATCTCTCTTCCGTGCTCGACTTCGCCGCCGACAAATTCGCCGAGGCGCGGCGCGGCCCCGAGGCCGGCGAAGGCCTGCGCGCGTTCGCCGAGAAGCGGCCGCCCAAATGGGCGACGGAATGAGCTTCACGAAGATACTGATCGCCAATCGCGGCGAGATCGCGGTTCGCATCCACGATACCGCCTGGGACATGGGCTATCGCACCGTCGCGATCTATTCCGACGCCGACAAGGACGCGTATCATGTCCGCGAGTGCAGCGAGGCCGTGCGCATCGGCCCCTCGCCGGTCGGCGAGAGCTATCTCAACGTGGCGGCAATCCTCGATGCCGCGCGGCGGACCGGCGCGGATGCGGTGCATCCGGGCTACGGCTTCCTGTCGGAGAATGCCGCGTTCGCGGAAGCCTGCGAGAAAGCAGGCCTCGTGTTCATCGGTCCGCCGCCGGCGGCAATCGCGGCGATGGGTAACAAGGCCGCCGCCAAGCGACGCATGATCGATTCCGGCGTGCCCTGCGTGCCGGGGTACCAGGGCGCGGACCAGAGCGACGCCGGCCTCGCGGCGGAAGCCTGCAAGATCGGCCTGCCGGTGATGGTGAAGGCCGCGGCCGGCGGTGGCGGGCGCGGCATGCGGCTGGTCGAGCGCGACGGCGATCTCCTCGACGCGATCCGCACGGCGCGGACGGAGGCGGAGAGCGCCTTCGGCTCCGGCGAGTTGATCCTCGAAAAGGCCGTGGTCGATGCGCGCCATGTCGAGATCCAGGTCTTCGCCGACAACCACGGCAACGTCATCCATCTCGGCGAGCGCGACTGTTCCGTGCAGCGCCGCCACCAGAAGGTGATCGAGGAAGCGCCCTCGCCCGCCGTCGACGCCGGCCTGCGCGGCCGCATGGGCGCCGCCGCCGTCGCTGCCGCGCGGGCGATCGGCTATCGCGGCGCGGGCACGGTCGAATTCCTGCTGGCAAGCGATGGCGCCTTCTACTTCCTCGAGATGAACACGCGCCTGCAGGTCGAGCATCCGGTGACCGAGGAGATCACCGGACTCGATCTGGTCGAATGGCAGCTGCGCGTGGCGCGTGGCGAGCCGTTGCCGCTCACGCAGGACCAGGTCTCTTTCCAGGGCCACGCGATCGAAGTTCGGCTCTATGCCGAGGATGCCTATGCAGGCTTCCTGCCGCAGACCGGGCGTGTCGAGGAATGGAAGCCGGGTTTCGGGGTCGGTGTGCGCGTCGACTACGGCGTCGTGAAGGGTTCCGTGATCTCGCCGTTCTACGACCCGATGATCGCCAAAGTGATTGCGCACGGTGCCACGCGCGAAGAAGCCCGCCAGCGGCTGGTCCGTGCGCTCCGGGAGACCGTCGTGCTCGGGCCCACCACCAACCGGCATTTCCTGATCCGCCTGCTGGAGCATCCCGAGTTCGCCGCGGGCAAGGCCACCACGGCCTTCCTCGGCAAGCATTCCTTCGCTGCTCCCGAGATTTCCGACGCGCACTGGAAACTCGCGGCCTCGCTGCTGTGGCAACAGTCGGCGGCGCGCTATCCGGCCGACCTGCGGGGCTGGCGTAATTCCAACCCGCAGCCGACGCCCATCCGGCTTGCAGCCGGGATGGTCGAGAAGACCATCGAACTGAACACTGGTGAAATTGCCACCGAAATCGCAGGCGACACCGCGCCTTTTCACATCGACGGTAACGACATCGTGGTCGATCTCGACGCACTCACCGTGCGCTTCACCGATAAAACCTATGCCGCGCCTACTACCGCGGCGGCCGGAAGCGATGGCAAACTGCGCGCACCGATGGATGGACGGATCGTGTCCATCAAGGTGGCCGCGGGGGAAAAGGTGGCGCGCGGCCAGACGCTGATCGTCCTCGAGGCGATGAAGATCCAGCATCAGCTGAAGGCGGCGTTCGACGCCGAGATCGAAGGTGTGTCGGTGCAGGAGGGGCAGCAGGTCGCCAACCGTACGGTTCTGGCGACGCTGAAAATGGGAGGCAAAGAAGACAATGTTGCGTAGGCGGACAGTACTCGCGTCGATGGCGGCAAGTGTTGCGACACCGGCGCTGGCCCAAAGCTATCCGAACAAGCCGATCACCCTGATCGTGCCGTTCGCCGCCGGCGGCCCGACCGACGTGGTCGCGCGCCTCGTGGGTGAACGCATGGGCAAGGAACTCGGCCAGCAGTTCATCATCGACAACACGACCGGCGCCGCGGGCTCGATCGCCGTGGGCAAGGCCGTGCGCGCTGCGCCCGACGGCTACACGGTGCAGATCGGCCATGTGGGCACCAACGTGGCCAACGGCACGATCTACAAGAACCTGAACTACGACCTGCTTACCGACCTGGCGCCGATCGCGCGGCTGCCGCAGAACCCGATGCTGGTCTGCTCGTCGCTGCAGGTGCCGGCCAAGACGCTGAAGGAACTGGTCGAGTATCTCAAGGTCAACCCGGACAAAATCCCCGGCGGCACGGCCGGCATGGGATCGGGCTCGCACCTGGGCGCGCTCGCCTTCTTCGCCGCGACCGGCACCAGTTACCAGCTCATCCCCTATCGCGGCACCGGCCCCGCCATGCAGGACCTCGTGGGCAACCAGATCCAGGTTATGGTCGACCAGTCGTCCAACTCACTGCCGCAAGTGCGCGCCGGCAAGATCCGCGCTTACGGCATCACCGCCAAGACACGGTCGAACGCCGCGCCCGACATCCCGACCGCGGCCGAAGCGGGCTATCCGATGGAAGTCTCGATCTGGCACGGGCTGTGGGCGCCCAAGGGCACGCCGTCCGAGATCATCGACCGGCTGAACAAGGCCGCGATCGCAGCCATGCAGGACAGCGACGTGCGCCATCGTCTCGAGGACCTCGGCCAGGATATTCCAACGCCGGCCGAGATGGCGCCGGCCGCCTTTGCCGCCTTCCACAAGGAAGAATACGCGCGCTGGAAGAAGATCCTCGAAGCCGCCAACGTGAAGATCGAGTAGCGGCTCCCGCCCTACTCGGCCTTGATGCGCTCGGCCAGGGCGCGGATGCGCGGATCGGACACGAGATCCGGGTAAGACGGGGCGAGCGCCGACGAGAAAGAGGCCTTGTCGACGTTGGCGACGAACTGCACGCCGCTCGCTGCGAGCTTCGTCCGCGTAGCCGCGTCCTCGTCGTCCTCCAACTTGTCGCGGTACGGGACGGCTTCCTTTGCCGCCTGCCGGATCAACTTCTGATCATCCGCCGAAAGCCTGTTCCATCTCTGCTTGGAGAAGACGAGGATCGCGGGTGGCGCGGTATGTTCGGTCGCACTGTAGAACTTCGCTTTCTCGTAGTGCTTCGACGCGAGGTAGGAGGTGAGATTGTTCTCTGCCCCGTCGATCGTCCCCGCGTTCAGCGCCGCCATGACCTGCGCGTAAGGCATCGGCATAGGCACAGCGTTCAGGGCCTTCATCGTCTGGATGATGCTGCTTGCCGGCTGAACCCGTATCCGCAGGCCCCTCAGGTCGGCCGCGGTCCGTACGGGCGCCGCCACGGTGTAGAAGGAGCGCGCACCGGCGTCGAAGAAGCACAGGCCGATCAGGTCGCGCGCCGAAAAGGCCGCCAGCAACTCGTCGCCGATAGGACCCGCCAGCACGCGCCGGCGATGCTCCGTCGACTTGAACAGGAACGGCAGATCGAGCACGGCCGATTCCGGCACCGTGTTGCCGAGCGCCGACGCGCTGAGCCGCGCCATGTCGAGCGTTCCCGTCCGGACCTGCGCGATCGTGAAGATCTCCGAGTCCTTGTCTGCCGCGCCAGGGTCGATGCTGAGGCGGTTGTTGCTGCGCTGGCGCAACAGCTCGTTCATGTGGGCCACCGCCCGGACAGAGACGTGATCCGCCGCTTCGACGTCCGACGACTTGAATTGCTGCGCATGGCTCGGTATCGCAGCCCAACTCGCGAAAGCGAGCAGCGCGACGGACGAGCCCTTGGCAATCGAGACGGTCCAACCCAGCATACACAAACTCCCTGGAAAGACGGCGGCGATACAACTACAGCTAGACTGCGCCTCCGCTCTTTTCAACTCCAGGGATCGAATTTCAGTCCTTGTAGTTTGGCGGTACCGGACACGGCGGCAGGAGTTTCTCCAACACCTTGGCGACACCCAGCAACTTCGCCTCGCCCCAACGCTTGCCGGTGAGTTGCAGGCCGATCGGCAACCCATCCTTCGAGAAGCCGCAGGGCAGCACGATCGACGGTTGGCCGGTGAGGTTGGCGAGGAAGTTGTAGGACGTGCCGGCGAAGAAATACGGATACGCTTTGCCGTCGATCACCAGCGGATCGCGCTGCCCCTGGCGGATGAAGGCGGCGTCCGGCATCACCGGCATCAACCAGGCGTCATGGTCATCCAGTAACGTCTCGCAGGCCCGCAGTGCCTGGTCGCGCCGGTCGAGCACGGCGAAGAACGCACCCATATCGAGACGCGCGGCGCGCGCCGCCGAGCGCGCCGACGGATCGGGCGAGTCGATCATCGCGAAGAAACGCTCGCGCTCGCTGAGCGGGTGCAAGGCGCGGGTCTCATATTGATAGAGATCGCACCAGTCTTCCCAGGCTTGCATCCAGTCGAATCCATCGGGCGAGGCGCGCTTCACCTTCGCGCCGGCCTTGGCCAGGAGCTTCGCGGTCGCCTGCACGACCTTTGCGGTGTCGTTGGAGACCGTCACCAGCGGATTGCTCTCCAGCACCGCGATCCGCAAATCACCCGCCTTCAGCTTCGGCACCGCGCCGATCGGCACCGGCGCCGCCTCGGCTTCGTGACCGTCGGGGCCGGCGATGAGGCGCAGCGCCAGCTCGAGATCGTCGATCGAGCGCGCGAGCGGGCCGAAGGTGCCCATGTAACGCACGGCGCGGGTCACACCGGGCAGGTCGGGCACGTGGCCATGACCGGGCACGCGCCATTCGGTGGGCTTCAGCGAGAAGATACCGTTGTAGTGCGCGGGGTTGCGCACCGACCCGCCGATGTCGCTGCCGAGTTCCAGGGGCGTGAAGCGTGCGGCCACCGCGACCCCGCCGCCGCCGGTCGAGCCGCCGGCCGTCCGCCGCATGTCCCAAGGATTCTTGGTCGTACCGAACAAGGGGCTATCCGTCTGAAAGTCTCCGCATAGTTCGGGCACATTGGTCTTGCCCAGGATCACCGCGCCCGCCGCGCGCAACCGCGCGACCAGGGTGGCGTCGGACGTGGCGACATTGTCCTTGAGAGGCGGATGGCTCGCCGTGGTGTGCAAGCCCTTCACGTCGAAGGCTTCCTTGATGGTGATCGGCACGCCATGCAGGGCCCCAAGCGTGGCGCCCTTCTTCACGAGAGCGCGATCAGCCGCCTTGGCCGCCTTCAGGGCGCCTGCACGATCGACCGCCACCAGGGCGTTTATCGGCCCATTCAACCGGGCGATGCGCTCGAGATGAGCCTCGACTGCTTCCTGGCTGCCGATGCGCCCATTTCGTATAGCGCGGGCAAGCCGCGTGGCCGTTTCAAAGCACGGATGCACGTAAGTCTCCCCTGCGCCTGCCTGCACCCTAGCCGCCCCTCGCGCACCCGGCTATAGAGCCCAAGGAATTGTCAGGGTGTGCATGAGCCTGGTTGGGAAGACCTTATTCGTGACGGGCGCGAGCCGCGGCATTGGCTTGGCCATTGCGCTACGCGCGGCGCGTGACGGCGCCAATATCGCCATCGCGGCCAAGACCGTGACGCCCGATCCGCGACTGCCCGGGACGATCTTCACGGCCGCCGAAGAGATCGAGAAGGCCGGCGGCAAGGCCCTGCCGATCGCCTGTGACATCCGCGACGAGCAGAGCGTCGAGAAGGCCATCGCCGATACCGTCGCGAAGTTCGGCGGCATCGACATCCTGGTGAACAACGCCTCGGCCATCAGCCTGACCGGCACCTTGCAGACGCCGATGAAGCGCTTCGACCTGATGAACCAGATCAACCAGCGCGGCACCTTCATGGTCTCGCAGAAGGCGATCCCGCATCTGCTGAAGGCCGCCAACCCGCACGTGCTGAACCTCTCGCCGCCGCTCGACTTCGACGTGAAGTGGTTCGCCAACCATCCGGCCTACACGCTCGCGAAATACTCGATGTCGGTCTACGCCTGGGCGATGGCCGCGGAGTTCAAGGGCAAGATCGGCTTCAACTGCCTGTGGCCGCGCACCGGCATCGCCACCGCCGCGATCCGCAACGTGCTGGGCGGCGACGAGGGCATGAAGGCCTGCCGCAAGCCGGAGATCATGGCCGATGCGGCCTACGCGATCTTCAATCGCCCGGCCACGACCTGCACCGGCAACTTCTTCATCGACGACGAAGTGCTGGCCGCCGAAGGCGTGACCGATCTCGATCAATACGCCGTCTCGCCTGGCACGCCGCTGATGCCCGACTTCTTCGTGCCCGCAGAGAATGCGCGCACCGTTGTCGGCCGGAACTAGGGACGGCGCGCATGGCGACGTTCATTCTCGTCCATGGTGCCAGCCACGGCGGCTGGTGCTGGGAAAAAGTCCAGCCGCTGCTCGAGGCCAACGGCCACAAGGTCTGCGCGCCCGACCTGCCCGGCCTCGGCAAGGATCACACCCCGCCGGCCAACGTCACGCTCGCCGACAACGTTGAGAAGATCTCGCGCCTGCTCGACAAGATGGAAGAGCCGGTCGTGCTGGTCGGCCACGCGCTGGGCGGCGTCACGATCAGCCAGACCGCCGAAGCCCGCCGCCGCAAGATCAAGGCGCTGGTCTATGTCTGCGGGCTGATGCCGCCCTCGGGCAAGGCCAGTCGCGAGATGACCGCCGGCGATCCTGACGCCCTGTTCCGCCGCTCACGCGAAGTCAGCCCGGACGGTCTCACCTACACGTTCGCGCGCGCCACCTTGCCGACGCTGTTCTACGAGGACGTCTCGCCGGAAGACCGCTACCGCGCCATGGAGCGCCTGCGGCCGCAGCCGATCTCGATCTCGACCACGCCGCTCACCCTCACCGACGAACGCTACGGGTCGGTGCCGCGCTGGTACATCGAGTGCACGCACGACAATTCCATCCGCATCGCCCGCCAGCGCGCGATGGTGAAGACCCTGCCCTGCAAGGTCATCACCATGGAATGCGGCCACACGCCGTTCTACAGCGCGCCCGAGGAACTGGTCGGGCACCTCGAGGCGATTGCCGCGAGCTAAACTTTCTTCCGACCGCCCGTTAAACAAACGGGAATTAAACGGGCCTCGGTGCCGGCTATGAGCAATTTCAATCGGCTATAAGAAGCCTGCCGGCCCTTTAAACGGGACGAAACGCCCGCTTACACACCACGCTTGATCCAGCCCGCCGTCTGGCGTCTCCCATGGCCCCCGCGCTTGAAGGGTCCAGGTCCCCGCAATATATATTGCGTAATACGCAACCACTGTCAAGAGTAGATTCACTGAAGGCATGGACCCAATACGCCCACACCCAAACTCGCCAGTGTCCGAAGTCGCCCTAGGAGCGGACATTCGCGGAGATGACAAATGCGACACGACTGACCCAAAGCGGACGTGGCACATTTTGCGCATAACGTAGTCTCAGGACGCGCGTATCCAGTTGCCTTTTGCAGTTGTGTTAACCCGGTCACACTTGACCAGCAATTGTGCGCTCCCCCACACTAGCCGTGTGCGGGGTGACCGTAAGGGTATCGGGGCGAGGTTTCGGTGTCTGAGCGCGGTTCGGTCGAGCGAGAGAGAGAGGGGCAAGGGGCTCGCGGAGTCCTGGCCGCCGGTTCACGGCTCCGCAATTACGAGATCGTGTCAATTCTCGGTCAAGGCGGATTCGGCGTCACCTATCGCGCGCGCGATGCGGTGCTAGGCCGCGATGTGGCGATCAAGGAATACCTGCCGACTTCGCTGGCGGTACGGGAAGACAATACGATGGTGATGCCTCGCTCGACCGAATTGACCGAGGAATTCGAGTGGGGGCGCGACAGATTCGTCGAAGAGGCGCGTACGCTGGCCAAATTCGACACCGCACCAGCGATAGTACGCGTCTACGATTTTCTGGAGGCCCATGGCACGGCCTACATGGTGATGGCGCTGCTGGAAGGTGAGACGCTTGCCCAGCGGCTGAAGCGCGAAGGTCGTTTGGTCCCAGCGGTGATCGAGCAACTGCTCCCGCCTTTACTGAGCGGTCTCGACGTCGTGCATGCTGCGGGCTTCCTCCATCGCGACATCAAACCGGACAACATCCTACTTGACGCGGCGGGAAATCCGACGCTGATCGACTTTGGCGCCTCGCGCGCGGCGATGGCCGGGCGAACCACGGCAATGACGGCGATCTTCACGCCCGGCTATGCCGCGGCTGAACAGTTCACCTCGGCGAAGCAGGGCCCATGGACCGATATATATGGTCTCTCGGCCACGATGTACCACGCGATCAGCGGCGGCCCGCCACCCAGTGCCTTCGATCGTATGCTGGATGACGAATACGCGCCTCTCGGCAAGATGATGCCCGCGGGCTTCTCGCCCGGTCTTCTCATTGGCGTCGACTCAGGCCTCGCTGTTCGTGCTAGCGACCGGCCGCAATCGATCACCGGTTGGCGGGCAATCCTTGGCCAGTCCTCGGCGCCCGATGCGTTGGCGACGATCGCTCTGGTCCGACACGGCGATGCATCAACGATGATGATCGCCCGGCCCAAGCCGGCATCGACAAAACGGCAAGGCATCGGACTTTGGATCGGAGCGGCCGCCGGCGCGGCACTGGTGCTGGCAGGTGGCGGCTATTATTTCGCAACGGCCCGGACGCCGACTGCTGCGCAGACCGCCGCCGCACCTGCCAGCTCTACCACCCCTCCGGAAAATACAGTGGTCGATAATACGCAGGCCGCGCAAGCCAAAGAGGCCCGCGAGACCATGGCCGAGAAAGTGCGTGAGCAGGAAGAGTTGGAACACTTGCGGGCCAAGGTGGCAGCGCAGGAAAGCGCCAACGCCGAAGCCACGCTGCGGCGGCAAGTCGAAGAGGAAACCCGGAAGAAGCTCACGGCTGAACTGGCCGAGAAGCAGCGCCTCGATCAGGAAGCGAGAGACAAAGCGGCCGCCGAGGCCGAAGCCAAGCGCAAGGCTGAAGAGCACGATCCGAAGGTTGCAGAGGCCGGCGAGACAGCACTGCATCTCGGCCCAGTAGATCGCCAACATGTGCAGGTCGGCCTTACTGCGCTCGGGTTCAACACAAGCGGTAGCGACGGCGTCTTCGGCTCCCGTACACGGGACATGATCTCAGCGTGGCAGAAAGCGAAAAGCTATCCAGTTACCGGCTACGTGACAGGGCCAGAAACTCAGGCGCTTCTGAAAGAGGCTGCCTCCGCGATCTCGAAATTTGACGACGATCAACGAAAGGTCACCGAAGAAGCGAAGAGAAAGGCGGAGGATGAAAAGAGCAAGGCTGAGGCCACTGCGAACGCGGCAGCACAGCCCCCTTCGACCACCCCGACGCCGGCAAAGCCGAGAAATTCGAAGTATCTGGCGGCAGAGCCAGGCCCGGGCAAGCTCTGGGGCAACCAGTCGGTACTGGTGGATGACGGCACATGCCCTCCCGGGCAAGTGAAACTGGTCTTCGCCGCCGACGATACGATCGGCAAGCCGCGCGCCAGATCGTGCGTACCCCGCAAGGACTAGACGGAGAGAGATTTGTCTATGATCGACAGAGCCGCAATCGCGCTGATGGCAATATTGCTCTTGAGCAGCTCGTTCACGGCGGTATCGGCGCAATCATCGCCCCCGGACCAGTTTGACGGGAAATGGACGGGACAAACCCTAAAGTGCGTTCCCACCGGGAGCTTTTCCATCGGTACGATTCAAGTGAAGCGAAGCCAGTTCACACTGGCATTTCATTTTCGAGGCACCCAGGCGAGTTGTTCTGTGAAAATCCAGCCGGACGGGACGTTCAACAATTCCACTTGCAACATGCCAATATCCGGCCGCATTCGCAGCGGCGTCATGGAATTGCATAACGATATGCCGAATCACGATGGAAGCTGCGACCATACCTACAAGCCCGAGGCTGCGGGGAAGGCCACCACTGCGCCGCCATCGGGGGCTGCCGATACCAAGTATTTGCCGCGCGAGCCCCCTCCCGGCACTCTTGCGCCAGGGGTGCGAGTTTTGGTCGACAACGGGACATGTCCTGCCGGCCAGGTCTATGAGGTCATAGGTTCTCCGAGCGCCGGTGTGCCTCGGGCCAAGAAATGCATCGCGCGCATCGACTAATTTCTTCCGACACGACCAGCAAATGACGTCCGCTCCTGGCCTTCAGCGGACACGGCAAGAGGCGTGACCGAAGTCCGCTTTAGACCCAGGGGCGGACGTGCTCTAGCCTATCTCCGCGTAAGCCTGCCCATGAGTACATGGCCTAGGGCGTGGACTCATAAGCCCTGAGCCAGATTCTGGTGGCGCCGATCAGGACGGCGGCATGGAAGTTCCTGGCGAGCTTGTCGAAGCGTGTTGCGATGCGGCGGAACTGCTTGATGCGGCAGAAG
>CAIKZO010000131.1 GCA_903832005.1 Enhydrobacter aerosaccus
CACGGCGAGAAGTGGGATCCGGGTGAAGCCGTCGAACTCTTCCAGAGCAGCCCGGGCTCGACCTTCGCGTCGCCGTGGAAATTCAAACCCTACGGCAAGTCGGGCAAGATGCTCAGCGACATCGTCGCGCCCATCGGCGACATCGTGGATGATATCGCATTCGTGCATAATATCGTCGGCCGCTCCGGCGTGCACAGCCAGGCCACCCTGCTGCAGTCCACCGGCTTCCTGATTCCCGGCTACCCGAGCATCGGCGCCTGGGTGAGCTACGGCCTCGGTTCGCTCAACGACAACCTCCCGACCTTCGTCGTGCTGCCCGATATCCGCGGCCTACCTTCCAATGGTCAGAAGAACTGGGACTCCGCCTTCCTCCCTGGCCAGAACCAGGCCACCCAGGTGCGCGTCAACGCCCCAAAGCCCATCGCCGACCTCTCGCCGCCTCCGGCCGACTACATCACGCCCTCCGGCGAGACCGCCGGACTCGAACTCCTCGGCAAGCTCAACCGTGCCCATGCCGACTCGCATCCGGGTGACCCGCGCCTCGAAGCACGCATCCGCAGTTACGAGCTCGCCGCCAAGATGCAGCTCGCCGCGCCAGACGCCCTCGACCTCTCCCAAGAATCCGAAAAGACCCAGGCCCGCTATGGCATCGATAACTCCACGAAGGTCTGGCCCAAGGAGATCAACGTCGCCGAGGAGCAGGACGCCTTCGGCCGCAAGTGCCTGACCGCCCGACGTCTCCTCGAACGCGGCGTGCGCTTCGTGCAGATCTGGTCCGGTAACGACAACGGCTTCCCTCGACGTAACTGGGACTCGCACGAGGACATCGCCCGCGACCACGCCCCGCTCTCGCTCGGCATGGCCAAGGGTACCGCGGCGCTCATTCAGGATCTCAAGGACCGCGGCATGTTCGAGGACACACTGATCCTCTGGACCACCGAGTTCGGCCGCATGCCCTGCGCTCAAGGCGGCAAAGGGCGCGACCACAACCCCTTCGTCTTCACCAACTGGCTGGCCGGCGGCGGTATCAAGGGCGGCGTCTCCCACGGCCCGAGCGACGAGTGGGGCTACAAGCCCGCTGACCGGTCACACTTCACCCAGGGCTACGATATCCACGCTACCGTCCTGCACCTCCTTGGCCTCGACCACGAGAAACTTACCTTCCGTCACAACGGCGCCAACCGGCGCCTCACGGACGTCCACGGCCACGTGATCAAGGAGATATTGGCGTAAAGCAGCTCGTCGTTCTACTTCTTCTTGTAGTACTTCACGTCATCAAGGGTTACCTTGTTCGACACGAGGAGACGCAGGACCTGCTTGGTTTCGTGGGCGATGCCGGAAGAGCTGAAGCTGCCGATGAGCTTACCATCCACGAACGCCGTCATGGTGTCGCCAAGGATCGTGACATTCAGGGAATGCCATTCGCCCACGCTGATGTCGGCGGGGATGGTCTTAGCCTTGGTCTTGATGATATCCGCATCTTCCTTGGAGAGCTTACCAGCTTTGCGGGCATCGTAGTACTTCAAGAACATCCCA
>CAIKZO010000132.1 GCA_903832005.1 Enhydrobacter aerosaccus
CCTCATGATCATGAGCGAGCTGGAAGCTCGCGGTCCGAATACCCATGGCTACTTCTTGGCGGCCTTCACCGGGTCCTTGACGTTCGGGATCGTCGCGAACTCGACGTTGTAGAGCTCGCCATCGACCTTCTGGACCTTGCGGATATAGATGTGCTGCACGATGTCACGCGTCTCGGGATCGATCGAGACCGGGCCGCGCGGGCTTTCCCACGCCATGCCCTTGATCGCGGCCATCAGCTTGGTGCCGTCGGTATCGCCGTTGGTCTTCTTCAGCGCCTCGTAGATCAGGTGCATGCCGTCGTAGCCGCCGACCGCCATGAAGTTCGGGCGCATGCCGCCGTTGGCCTTCTTGAAGCCTTCGACGAAGCTCTTGTTGAGCGCACTGTCGTGGTTGGCCGAATAGTTGTGCGCGTTGATCACGCCCACCACCGCGTCGCCCATGCCGTTCAGCTGATCATCGTCGGTCACGTCGCCGGTGGCGATCAGCTTGACACCGGACTTGTCGAGACCGCGCTCGACGAACTGCTTCACGAACTGCGCGCCTGCGCCCGACGGCACGAACACGAACAGCGCGTCGGGCTTGGTGTCGGCCACCTTCTGCAGGACCGGCGAGAAGTCGGGGCTGCGCATCGGGATGCGCAGGCTCTCGACGATCGTGCCGCCATCGGCCTTGAAGGTATCGACGAACGACTTCTCCGCATCGATGCCGGGGCCGTAGTCGCTGACCAGGGTCACGACCTTCTTGATGCCGTTCTTGAACGCCCAATCCGCCATCGGCACGGACGACTGCGCGAGCGTGAAGCTGGTGCGGGCAATGAAGGGCGAGGCCTCGGTGATCGAGGACGTGCCGGCGGCCATCACGATCTCCGGCACCTTCGCCTGCGTGGCCACCGGAGCGGTCGACATGGCCGACGGCGTGACGCCAAAGCCCGCGAGGAAGGCCACCTTGTCGTTGGTCACGAGCTCGGTCGCGAGCCGCTTGGTGATGTCGGGCACGGTCGTGTCGTCCTTGAGGATGACCTCGATCTTCTTGCCGGCGACGGTGGTGCCATGCTGCGCCTGGTAGAGCTTCACGGCGGCGCCGATCTGCTTGCCGGTCGAGGCCTGCTGGCCGGTCATCGGCAGCACGAGGCCGATCTTCACGGTCTCCTGGGCAGCCGCGCCCGACGACACAAGCGCCAGCGCCGCAACGGCCGCCATTCCACGTTTCAGCATTGCATCCTCCCGGATTTTCCTTGCCGTTCTTCTAGCACAAAGCTCTATTCTCGCCGCTCAAGAAATAGGGAGACCGCCCCATGAAAAGCTACAAGGTCGTCGAATTCGGCCAGCCGCTGCAAAAGGTTGAGGAAGCCAATCCGTCCCCGAAGGGCGCCGAGGTTCTGGTGAAGGTCACCGCCGCCGGCGTGTGCCACAGCGACGTCCATCTGTGGGAAGGCTTCTTCGACATGGGCGGCGGCAACAAATATTCGACCGCCAAGACGATGAACCCGCCGCGCACCATGGGTCACGAAATCGTGGGGGAAGTTGTCGCGGTCGGCCCCGAGTCCAAAGGCGCGAAGATCGGCGACAAGGCGGTGGTCTATCCGTGGATCGGCTGCGGCAAGTGCTGGTACTGCGAGAACGGCACCGAGAACCTCTGCCCGACGCCGCACGCGCTGGGCGTCAACGAGGACGGCGGCTACGCCGACCATGTGCTCGTGCCGCACGCCAAGTATCTCTATCCCTACGGCAACCTGCCGATCGAACTCGCCTGCCTCTATGCCTGCTCCGGCATCACCGCCTTCGGCGCGGTGAAAAAGGCGGTCGGCCATGACGCCGGCAAGCCGATCCTGGTGATCGGCGCGGGCGGCGTCGGCCTGATGGGCGTGCGCTTCGCCAAGGCCGTGCTGGGCCGAGAGCCGATCGTGGCCGACATCGACGAGAACAAGCGCGCGCTTGCTCTCAAGAACGGCGCCTGCGCCGTGGTCGATCCGCGCGAGAAGGACTCGCGCAAGACGCTGCTCGAGTTGACGGGTGGCACCGGTGTCGCCGCCGCCATCGACTTCGTGGGCAACGAGGCGTCGGCGGCGTTCGGCTGGCGCGCCCTGGGACGCGGCGGCCGCTTGATCGTGGTCGGCCTGTTCGGCGGCACCTTCTCGACGCCGCTGCCGATGTTCGCCTTTACCGGCAACCAGATCATGGGCTCCGTCACCGGCACGCCGGCCGAGATGAAGGAGATGATGGACATCGTCACCGCCGGCAAGGCCGAGCCGGTGCCCGTCATCAAGCGCAAGCTCGACGACGCCGACGCGGCCCTGCAGGAACTGCGCAAAGGCCTCGTCATGGGCAGAGCTGTGCTGGTTCCGTGAGACTAGTCGCTTGAGCCAGGCCAGTCGCGCCCTCGCCTACGCCTTCGAAACCGGAATGCTCGGCGCCCCAATCTCAAACGGGCAGCGGGCGTTCTTTTTGCGCGCGGAGGATCCTCCCTTTGGCGGCATCGACTGCGAGCAGTCGTTCCGGCCCGACTTCCTGAAACTGAATCAGGCGACACCGCGAATCGAGCAAGGTTCGTGGCCGCTCGGCCTTGTGCTTCTGACCAAGCACAAGGAAGAGAACTTCGCCAACATCGCGCGCGGCTGGGCGCTGCTCGCCGACGGCGGCACGCTGGTCTGCGCCGGCGCCAATGACGACGGCGCGGCGAGCCTGGAGAAGCATGTCGCCAAGGCATTCGGCCTCGCGGACTCGCTGCAGAAATTCCATTGCCGCACCTTCTGCTTGATCAAGGGAG
This sequence comes from Enhydrobacter aerosaccus, assembly GCA_903832005.1. Lineage (GTDB taxonomy): Bacteria > Pseudomonadota > Alphaproteobacteria > Reyranellales > Reyranellaceae > Reyranella > Reyranella aerosaccus_B. The sequence goes on from CAIKZO010000132.1 coordinate 2,768, forward strand.
ACAAGGCCCCACCGCCGTACTGGCGCGGCCTCGCCGGCCTGCAGCCGGTGAGCGACAGTTCATGGCGCAGCACGCCCGGCATCTTCGCCTGGGACAAGATCGACGACGGCTCTGCCCTCCTCGCCGCCCATCTGCCCGACGATCTTTTGGGCTACGTCGGCGATTTCGGCTGCGGCTGGGGCTATCTCAGCCGCGAGGTGCTCGCGCGCGCGACCGGCATTCAGCACATCGACCTGATCGATGCCGAACATCTGGCGCTCGACGCAGCAAAAGTGAATGTCACCGATCCGCGCGCGTCGTTTCATTGGCTCGATCTCCCGTCGGAAAAGGCGCCGCACACCTACGACGTCATCATCTGCAATCCGCCGTTCCATACCGGCCGCGCCTCGACCCCGGCACTCGGCCAGCAGGTGATCGAGGCCGCATCGCACGCGCTTCGGCCCGGCGGCCGCTTCTACATGGTGGCCAATCGCGGCCTGCCCTACGAGGCGACGCTCAAGGCCAACTTCGCTTCGTTCGAGACACTGATCGACAACAACAAGTTCCGCGTGAGCCGCGCTATCCGCTGAACGTCCCCGCGATCAGGAACTCCTTGTTGCCTTCCGCGCCGGTGATCGGGCTTTCGGTGACGCCCAGCACCGTCCAGCCGGGTTGCGCGGCGAGCCACGCCGAAACGGTCGCCACGACTTCCGCATGCAGTTCGGGATCGCGCACGATGCCGCCCTTGCCGACCCGGCCTTTGCCGACCTCGAACTGAGGCTTGATCAGCGCCGCCAGATGCGCGCCCGGTCCGGCCAATGCCAGCGCCGCCGGCAGCACGGTCGCGAGGCCAATGAACGAGGCGTCGCAGACGACGAGGTCGATCGGCTCCGGGATCTGCACGCGCGTGACGGCGCGCATGTTGGTCTTCTCCATCGAGACGACCCGAGGATCGGAGCGCAGCTTCCAGGCGAGCTGGTTGGTGCCGACGTCGACGGCATAGACCTTGGCGGCGCCACGCTGCAGCAGGCAGTCGGTGAAGCCGCCGGTCGAGGAGCCGACGTCGAGCGCGATCCGGCCCGCGACCGGGATCGCGAAATGGTCGAGCGCCTTCTCGAGCTTCAGCCCGCCGCGCGACACATAGGGATGCGGCTGCCCCCGCACCTCGAGCGCCATGTCGGGCCCGATGCCGAGGCCGGCCTTGTCCAGCCGTCGCTCGCCGGAGAACACCAGACCCGCCATGACGAGCCGCTGCGCCGCGGCACGGGTTTCCGCAAGCCCGCGCTCCACGAGCGCCACATCGAGTCGGGTCTTGGCCGCCATCGCTTACCTGCTAGCATGACGGCCATGAGCATGAAACTTCTTGAGGGCGAGCGCGCCCTGGTCACCGGCTGCGCAGGCGGCATCGGCCGCGGCATCGCCAAAGCCCTGCTTGCCGAGGGCGCCACCGTTTTGGGCAGCGACATCGTTGCCCCTCCGGCCGAGGACGGGATCGATTTCCTGCCCGCAGACCTGTCGAAGAACGACGGGTGGAAGTCCCTGCTCGACGCCGCCACGAAGAAGCTGGGCACGATCTCGCTGTTCGTCCATGCCGCCAGCCCACGCCGCCGCGAGGAGGACTCGCCGCTCGTCGTGACCGAAGACACGTGGGACGCCATGACCGGCATCAACCTGCGCTCGGGCTTCTTCCTGGCGCGCGAGGTCGGCAAGCACATGGTCGAGCACAAGACCAAGGGCCGTATCCTGCTGATCACCTCGCAGCACCGCGAGACGCCGCGCAACCTGCCGCATTACTCCGCCTCGAAGGCCGGCATGACCATGGTGATGAAGGAACTCGCCCGCGTGCTGGCGCCGGCCGGTATCCGCGTCAACGCAATCGCGCCGGGTGCGATCCCGGGCGGCGGCTTCGCGCGCGACCTTGCCGAGATGACGGCGCAAATCCCCCTTGGCCGTCCGGGTACGCCGGACGATATCGCACAAGTTGCCGTCGCCATCCTGTCAGAAAGATTTGGTCGTTATGTCGTCGGAACGACCGTAGAAGTGGACGGTGGCCTCGGCCTGCAAAGCTGGATCCCCGCTTCCCGCCCTTAGCAATCGTTAGCGGCACGGTCCTAGCAACTATTAGCGTCCCACTGGTTGTGGCTTGGTACGGTTGCAAACATACTTCCGATGTCAGCCCAAGGAGAAACGCAGATGACGCTTCGCATCAATTCCACCGCCCCCGACTTCACCGCCGAGACCACGCAGGGACCGATCGAGTTCCACAAGTGGATCGGCGACGGCTGGGCCATCCTGTTCTCGCATCCGAAGGACTTCACGCCGGTCTGCACGACCGAGCTGGGCTACATGGCAGGCTTGAAGCCCAAATTCGACACGATGAACACCAAGATCATCGGCCTCTCGGTCGACCCGGTGACCAATCACGCCAAGTGGGCCAAGGACATCGAGGAGACGCAGGGACATGCCGTCACCTATCCGATGATCGGCGATCCGGAGCTCAAGGTCGCGACTGCCTACGACATGCTGCCGGAAGGCGCCGGCACCTCGTCTGACGGCCGCACGGCCGCCGACAATGCCACCGTGCGCTCGGTCTTCATCATCGGCCCGGACAAGAAGATCAAGGCGATGCTCACCTATCCGATGAGCACCGGCCGCAACTTCGACGAGGTGATGCGCCTGCTCGAGAGCTGCCAGCTCACGGCCAAGCACCAGGTGGCGACGCCGGTGAACTGGAAGCATGGCGAGGACGTGATCATCGTCCCGGCCGTCAACGACGAGGCCGCCAAGGCCAAGTACCCGAACGGCTGGAAGACGGTGAAGCCTTACCTGCGCATCGTGCCGATGCCGAAGGGCTAAAGCCCCTTACTCTTACTGAGTGAAGACGGTGGAGTCGCCCAAGGTGGTGGCGACCCACTTGGACGGGTCGTAGTCGACGAACGACTTCAGCACGATCTGTATCCGCCCATCCTGGACCATGTTGTTGTCGACGAAGACCAGCACCCTTCCGGCGCGCCCTTTGTATTTGCGGATGCCCAGCAGGCCTTCGACCCCGGCGTTCACCACGACACGGGCCGGCCGCGCTTCCAACGCGATCTCCGGCATCATCACCCAGGCCACGGTGTTCCTGTCCGCCCCCGCAAGCTCACGCTTCATCAAGGCAAGCCCGTCGTGCGTGAGCGTGCCCTGATGGAAAGCGCGGGCGCCGATCGGGACGTGACGATTGTGCTGGAGCCGCACGACGTACGAACTGATGCCGTAGACCATCATCGCCGCGGCCAGTGCGCCGAGCGGCAAGCGGATCGTCGGGCGTGATGTTACGACCGCCTGGACGATGCCGACCAGCAGGATCAATGCCAGCGGCCGGTAGTAGCGATCCTCCATGATGATCTGGCCACCCTTGCCGTAGATCACCGCCAACGCCGCGATATAGAAGAACGCCACGGCGCCGGCGAAGCGCAGGTAATCGGCATGTGTGTCGCGCAGGCGCCGCGCGCTCCAGCCCAACAGCAGCAGCGCGGGAACGGCGGCCACCAAATAGATCGCGTCGAGACTGTGCAGGAGCTGACGGCCGGGCTGCTGGACGAGGCGCGCCACGAGATCACCCAGCGAGAACATGCCCATGACGCTTGCGGCCCATCCTTCGATGAAACTCGGCACCAGTGCTCCCCAGTTTGCCGCGCCCCGGGCCTGGATCGCCGTCTCTCCGCGCGAGATCCAGCCGAAATAGAGGGCCGCCCCGAAAGCGATCGCTATGCCGAGCGCCGTAAGCGGACGGCGCCAGGAAATCCGGGTGATGGGCAAGAGGTCCCAGACCACGACGGCCGCCAGCGCGCAGAGCGCGAACAGGCCGCCCGAGAGCTTGAAGAAGGCGATGCCCACGATCGCCGCGAGAACGAGCACGGCCTCGCTTCGTTGCAGCGCCGACCATCGGCCGAGCAGCAGGAGGAACCACGGCATCGCGCCGAACTGCAGGATCTCGCCGCCACTGTAGATGCCGAACGGCAGAGCGAAGTAGCGGTTGCCGGCGGTGATCGCGAGCGCAACGGCAGCACTCGCCACGGGGAAATTCCATGAGCGGTAGAAGCGATACCAGCCGACAAGGCCCAGCGCGGTGAAGACCGTCGTGACGACGTTCGTCGCGGCCCCAAGGCCAAGGCCCGCCCATTCGAGCGGTCCGGCGAACAGATATTGCGCCGGCGACCAGTAGGCCAGGAACTCGTTCCTGTCGCGCGCGATGTCGGCCAGGTCCGGCATCGTGATGGTGTTGAACGGCGCGCCGCGCAGCATCGAGTCCCAGACCGCGAAGCCGTAGGCCGGGTCGGTGTACATCTCCGGCGGCACGACGAAAGCCGCGACGGAATAGATCGCGACCAGAGCCGCGATCGCCAGAAATATCAGCCGGGAAATGAAGAAGCCTATCCGCGCGCGCGCTCGGCTGGCCGGCCAAGCGCAGCCAGCGCCGTCGCGACGATGTGCTGGGCATCGAGGCCCGCCCATTCGTACTGCCGCGCCGGCGAGGCATGGTCGATGAAGCGGTCGGGCAGGATCATCGGCCGCACCTTCAGCCCGTGGTCGAGCATCCCGGCGGTGGCGAGATGCTGCAGCACATGGCTGGCGAAGCCGCCGACCGCGCCTTCCTCGATGGTGATCAGCACCTCGTGCTCGCGCGCCAGGCGGCCGATCAGATCGGTGTCGAGCGGCTTGCAAAAACGGGCGTCGGCAACCGTGGTGCTCAACCCCTTGGCCGCGAGATCCTCGGCCGCCGTCAAGCAGTCGGCGAGGCGTGTGCCGAAGCTCAGGATCGCGATCTTGGTGCCTTCTCGCAGGATGCGGCCCTTGCCGATCTCGAGCGGTGTACCGCGTGCCGGCAGTTCGATGCCCACGCCCTCGCCGCGCGGATAGCGGAACGATGAAGGCCGGTCGTCGATGGCGGCTGCGGTCGCCACCATGTGCATCAGCTCGAGTTCGTCGGCCGCGGCCATGACGACGAAGCCCGGCAGGCAGGCCAGATAGGTAACGTCGAAGGAGCCGGCGTGCGTGGCGCCATCGGCACCGACGAGGCCCGCGCGATCGATCGCGAAGCGCACCGGCAGGCTCTGGATCGCGACGTCATGGACGCACTGGTCGTAGGCGCGCTGCAGGAAGGTCGAGTAGATCGCGGCGAACGGCTTGTAGCCTTCGCAGGCCAGCCCCGCCGCGAAGGTGACGCCGTGCTGCTCGGCGATCGCCACGTCGAAGCAGCGTTCGGGAAAGCGCTCGGCGAACTTGTCGAGGCTGGTGCCCGACGGCATCGCCGCGGTGATGGCCACGATCTTCGGATCGACCTCGGCCTCGGCGATCAGCGCCTTGGCGAACACCGCCTGATAGGCCGGCGCGTTGGCGACGGGCTTGGCCTGCTTGCCGGTGACGACATCAAACTTCACCACGCCGTGGTACTTGTCCGCACTCGCCTCGGCCGGCGCGTAGCCCTTGCCCTTCTTGGTAACGACGTGGATCAGGATCGGCTTGTCGAGCTTGCTGTCGCGCGCGTTCTTCAGCACCGGCAGGAGATGGTCGATGTTGTGACCGTCGACCGGTCCCACGTAGTAGAAACCCATCTCGTCGAACAGCGTGCCGCCCGTCACGAAGCCGCGGGCGAATTCCTCGGCCTTGCGCGCCGCCATCTCGAGCGGCTTGGGCAGCTGCTCGGCAACCGAACGGCCGAAGTTGCGCAGCGACACGTAAGGGCTGCCTGACAGCAGGCGCGAGAGATGGCCCGATAGCGCACCGACCGGCGGCGCGATCGACATGTCGTTGTCGTTCAGGATCACGATCAGGCGGCTGCGCATGGCGCCGGCGTTGTTCATCGCCTCGTAGGCCATGCCGGCGCTCATCGCGCCGTCACCGATCACCGCGATCACGTTGTTATGGGCGCCCGACAGGTCGCGCGCGACGGCCATGCCGAGACCGGCAGAGATCGACGTCGAGGAGTGCGCGGCGCCGAACGGGTCGTACTCGCTCTCGCTGCGCCGGGTGAAGCCCGACAGGCCACCCTCCTGACGCAAGGTGCGGATACGGCTGCGGCGGCCGGTGACGATCTTGTGCGGATAGGCCTGATGGCCGACGTCCCAGATCAATCGATCGGCCGGCGTGTTGAAGACGTAATGCAGCGCGACGGTGAGCTCGACCACGCCCAGCCCCGCGCCGAGATGGCCACCGGTCACCGAGACGGCCGAGATCGTCTCCTGGCGCAGCTCGTCGGCCAGCTGGCGAAGCTGGGTCGGCTGCAGCCGACGGATGTCGGCCGGCACATCGACCGTGTCGAGAAGCGGCGTGGTACTCTCTGCGCTCATACGAACCCTTATACTCTTCCCCGGCCGGTCATGCGCCACTCATGCGCGGCGCGATACGACGAATTTGGCGGCTTGCCGCAGCAAGTCTGCAGCAGGTCCCAGCGGCTCCAGATGGGTCACCGCCTGATCCGCCAGCATCGCCGCCTGCGCCTTGGCCCGGTCGAGGCCCAGAATGGAAACGAACGTGGCCTTGCCCTGGGCCGCGTCCTTGCCGGGAGTCTTTCCCAACTCCTCGGCGCTTCCTTCTACGTCGAGCAGATCATCGACGATCTGAAAGGCCAGTCCGAGGTCGTGCGCATAGGCTGAAAGTGCCGCCCGCATGGGCTCAGGGGCCTTGCCCAGGATTGCGCCGGCCGTGCAGGAGAAGGAGATCAGCGCACCGGTCTTGAGGCGCTGCAACCGGGTGATGGCGCCGATCGACAGCAGCTCAGCCCCCTGCTCCTCTGCAATAATATCGAGCATCTGGCCGCCCACCATGCCGTGCGCGCCGGACGCCCGGGCAAGTTCGGTCACCAGTGCCGTACGGACTGCGGGATCGCCGTGCGTATCGGCCTGCGCCAGCACCTCGAAGGCCAGCGCCTGCAGCGCATCGCCCGCCAGGATCGCCGTCGCCTCGTCGAACTGCTTGTGGCACGAGGGTTTGCCGCGCCGCAGATCGTCGTCGTCCATCGCCGGCAGATCGTCGTGAATCAGCGAATAGGCATGCACGAACTCGATGGCGCTGGCGGTGCGCAACGCCGGAACCTCGCCCACCTTGAACAATGTGGCGCCGGCCAGCACGAAGAAGGCGCGCAGCCGCTTGCCGCCGCCCAGGCTCGAATAGCGCATGGCGTCGAACACCCGCGCCTCGCCCTCGTCGCCCTTCGGCAACAGGCGATCCATGGTCCGTTCGGTGGCGTCGGCCGCATGGACCAGCGCCGGCTCGAACGCGCGGAACGACGACAACGGCATGGAACGACGACTATTTAAGTGAGGTCGGCGGGTTGGCTGGTGACCGAACCGTCGGCCGAGAAGCTGATCTTCTCGACCTTCATCTTGGCCTCTGCCAGCTTCTGCTCGCAATGACGCTTTAGTAGCGCGCCGCGTTCATAGGCGGTGATCGCCTCGTCCAACTTGGTCTTGCCCTGCTCGAGTTGCTGGACGATCGTTTCCAGCTCCTTGAGCGCGTCTTCGAAAGACAGGCCGGCGATGTCTTTTGGCAGTGCGGGTTCTTTGGCCACGGGAGCCTCGTTAGGGGTACCTACCCATGGTAGCCCGCCGCGCTCTCAGGGGCCAGCAGTGCCTGTCCACGGCATCGGGAAACACCTTATTTCGCGAGCTTTCCCGGTCTCATGCAACTCACGGTCTAGAAATGCGCGTCCATGGCATGGCGGCATTGCACGTTCGCAGGACAAAATCCCCCTTCGTGCATTGCGGCCCTCATTAGCGAATGGCAGCTTTCGCCCCTCAGAAATAAACGGCCATTCATGGGAGAAAAAGCCGATGGGCAATGTCAGCCACCTTGTAACGCGTACCGCCGCCCTGCAGAGCTCGACCGAGAACGGTTTGGCTGAGGGACTTCCCGGAAAAGACCGCCAGTTCGTCACGGCGTTGGCCCGCGGCCTCGATATCCTGCGCGCTTTCCATGCCGGTGAAGGCATGCTGGGCAACCAGGAGATTGCCCACCGTACCGGTCTGCCGAAGCCGACCGTCGCCCGCCTTACCCACACCCTGACCGAATTGGGCTACCTCAACTACATCCGCCGCTTCCGGAAGTATGAGCTGGGCGCATCGGTCCTGGCGCTCGGGTATGCCGCGATCTCCAGCATGGACGTCCGCCGTGCGAGCCGCGCCCCGCTCGAGGCGCTGGCCCACGCCCTCAACGCCTCGACGGCGCTGGGCGGCCGCGACCGTCACTCGATGATCTATCTCGAAGCCTGCCGTGGCCCGTCGGTCGTGGCGATCACACACGACGTCGGCACCCGCGTACCGATGGCCAGCACCGCGATGGGCCGCGCCTATCTCTTCTCGCTGCCGGATGCCGACCGCAACAAGCAGGTCGATGCGATCCGCCGCCGCTGGCGCGACGATTGGACCAAGGTGAAGACGGGCATGGAGCGCTCGTTCAAGGAGCTGGCCGACAAGGGCTTCTGCGTCACCTGGGGCGAGTGGCTGCCCGAGCTGTGCGGCGTCGGCGTCCCGCTGCGCAACAGCGACGGCACGGCGGCCTATGCCGTCAACGCCTCCGCGCCGATCTACCAGATCAGCCGCGACCGGCTCGAGGCCGACTGGGGCCCGCGCCTGGTCAAGGTCGCGCGCGACATCCGCACCGGCATGGCCGCTCAGCCGGGTGCCGCACCGGCCGCTGCCGCGCCGATGCGACCCGTCACCAACGGCAGCGCCAACGGTGCGAGCGCTCCGCGCGCGCCGATGGCCGCGATGGCCCGCCGCTAAGCCTTCAGGCGACAACAGCCAATGGCAATCCAACGACCGGCCGACGCACGGCCGGTCGCTCCATATGAGTTCCGTGGTTTCAACGGCGTGATCGGTCACGAGGTCGTCTCGTGGCGTCCGGGCTTCGTCGAGATGCGCATGCATGTGCGGCCGGAACTGTGCAACGCCAACGGCCTGCTGCATGGCGGCGTGCTGATGACGCTGCTCGATTCGGCGAGCGGCTTTGCCTGCACCTTCAACGACACCGCGACCGCGCGGCGTCTGTCCGTGACGTTGGCCTTCACGACGCAATTCATCAAGGCCGGCCGCGAAGGCGACATGCTCGCGATCCTGGGCGCGCTGCGGCCCTCGACCAGCCAGAGCACCTTTGCCGCCGAAACCGAGATCTACAATCAGGCGGGCGACCTGCTCGCCACCGGCGCCGGCACCTTCCGCTTCCTGAAGGGCGAACGCTCCGACGGTACCCTCACCTTCCTCGACCAGAAGGCGGCGGAGTAAACTACAGCCAATCTTCTTTGCCTCTCGGGAGTGTCCGCATGTCCTCCGACCTGGTGATTCGCAACGGCACGATAGTCGACGGCTCCGGCGGCGATCCCTACGAGGCCGATCTCGCAGTGAGCGGCGGCAAGATCACGGCGATCGGCAAGAACCTGCCCAAGGGCGCCGAAGAAATCGAGGCACGCGGCAAGCTCGTGACGCCGGGCTTCGTCGATGTGCACACACATTACGATGCGCAGGTGACCTGGGGCGAACGCCTGTCGCCCTCTTCCTGGAACGGCGCCACCACCGTGATGCTGGGCAACTGCGGCGTCGGCTTCGCGCCCTGCCACGAAGACCAGCACGACATGCTGATCAACCTGATGGAAGGCGTCGAGGACATCCCCGAGGTCGTGCTCGCCGCGGGCCTGCCGTGGAACTGGCACAGCTTCCCCGACTATCTCGATGCGCTGGCCGCCCGCCGCTACGACGCAGACATCACCGCCCAGGTGCCGCACGCGGCGCTGCGCGTCTATGTGATGGGCGAGCGCGGCGCCAACCGCGAGCCCGCCACCGAGCAGGATCGCCGGCGCATGGCCGAACTCACCGCCGAAGGCCTGCGCGCGGGCGCGCTCGGCTTCTCGACCTCGCGCACGCTCAATCACAAGAGCGCCGACGGCAAGCACATCCCGACGTTGCGCGCCGAGGAGGCCGAGTTGACGGCGATCGCGCATGCGATGCGCGACACCGGCATCGGCTGGATGCAGATCGTCTCCGACTTCGAGGACCAGTCGGCCGAGATCGGCCTGTTCCGCCGGATGGCGAAGGAATCGCGCCGGCCGATCACCATCTCCCTGCTGCAGCAGGACAACCGGCCCGACGGCTGGCGTGAGCTGATGGCCGAGATCGACGAGGCCAACGCCGAGGGCCTGCGCATCACCGCCCAGGTGCGCTCGCGGCCGACCAGCGTGCTGCTGGGCTTCGAGCTGTCGCAGAACCCGTTCATGGGCCGCTCGAGCTACAAGGCGATCGCCCATCTGCCGTTCCCCCAGCGTCTGGCGATCCTGCGCCAGCCCGAGTTCCGCGACCGTGTGCTGGCCGAGGCCTTCGAGGGCAGCCGGCGCGAGAAGCGGGTCGAGCGCTGGGACCGCATGTTTCCGTTGGGCGACCCGCCCGACTACGAGCCCAAGGCCGAGCACAGCATCGCCGCCCGCGCCGCGCGCGAGGGCCGCACCGCCGAACAGGTGGCCTACGATCTGCTGCTCGAGCGTGACGGGCGCGGCATCCTCTACCTGCCGGTCACCAACTATGCCGGCGGCAATCTCGACGTGGTGCGCGAGATGATCGCCTCGCCCAACTCGCTGATCGGCCTCGGCGACGGCGGCGCCCATGTCGGCATCATGTGCGACGCCACGGCGACCAGCTACACCCTCACCCACTGGACGCGCGACCGCGGCCGCGGCGCGCTGTTTCCCGTGTCGTGGGCGATCAAGCGCTTGGCGGCGGACAATGCGCAGGCGATCGGCCTCACCGACCGCGGCCTGCTGAAGCCCGGCCTCAAGGCCGACCTCAACGTTATCGACTACGACAACATGCGCCTGCGTGCGCCGGAGATCGCCTACGACATGCCGGCCGGCGGGAAGCGGCTGATCCAGCGCACCGAGGGCTTCGACGCCACGATCGTCTCGGGCGCCGTGGTGTATCGAGACGGCGAAGCGACCGGCGCGCTGCCGGGCCGGCTTGTCCGGAGTGTCCGCGGCTAACGACGATAGAGATAGTCTGCCGGCAGGCCGAGACGCCGGCAGGACTGCACGGCCGGGCTGGAGCTGAGCATCAGTCGGTCGGCGAGCGCGCCGGCGGCCCTGACAATCGGCACTTGCCACGCCGAGAGCCCGAACGACGCATCGAGCCCAAGCCGCTCGCGGATCCAGCCGGGCACCAACTCGACGGCGGCGCGGATCAACAGCCGCTGGAATGGCCGCAACGGTGCCGGCAGCACAGGCGTAGCGCGCATGAGATCCAGGAACTCGAACACGATGGGCGAGGCTTCCAACCGGTCGTGCTTGGACTCCACCAGGGCCAGCATGTCAGCGTGCGACGTCGGCGCATCGACGGCGCCGTAGAGACGCGCCGCGGGAGCCGCCTCGCTGCACAGTTGGTCGAACTCGTCCGGCCGCAGCGACTTCACATAGCGATGATAGGCCTCCGCGAAGCCGAAGCCGGCAGTCGCCTGCACCCAGGTGAGCAGCCCGACGTCGTTAGCCCGATAGGCCTCGCCCGCCGGCGTGTGCCCGCTCACCTTTTCATGCATGCGCACCACGCCCGCGATCATTGCCTCGGCCCGGCTGCGCGCGCCGTAGACCGTGATCATCGCGGCGAGGCCCGTGCGCTGCAGCCGCCGCATCGGCTCGCGGCGAAACGACGAATGTTCCCAAACGCCGGTACGCACGCCGGGATCGGCCAGTTCGAGCAGCACGGCCGTCACGCCGCCGATGAACAGTGCCACCGGATTCTTGAAGATGCGCCACGAGATCGATTCTGCCGAAACCAAGGCAGGCTCGCCTGCCGGCTGCGTGAAGTCGACAGTTGGTCCGTCCGGCGGCTGTACCAGATCGCGGGCCAAGGCATCGAGGAACGGCAAGGCGAAGTTCGTCATCCCCTTAGACGTGGGACGATGTCTGCCAGGATCAAGTCAGCCGAGCTTGTAGCGCAGCCAGACCGCGCCGCCGTCGAGCACCTTGTGGCTCGCCAGCACCATCTTCTCGATCGGCGCCGGACCAAGATCCTCGTCGCCGGAGTTGAACACGCTGGGCGCTCCGGTCGCACCGTCGACCACGGGATTGATGACCAGGCTGATCTCATCGACCAGCCCGGCACGCAACAACGCGCCGTTGGCGCCGCCGCCGCCTTCGAGCATCAGGTGCGCGATCCCGAGTTCGCGGTTGAGCGTCTCGAGCGCCGCCGCGAGGTCTATCGCGGTCTTGCCGGCAAAGATATAGGACACCTTGTCGGCGCGCAGGCCGGCGAGATGCGAGTCCGGCACCTGCTCCGTCAGGATCACGAGGATCGGATCACCGCCGCAATCGGAACGCTCCCAGCAGGCCTTGCCGTGGGCATCGAGGAAGATGCCCCACGCTTTCGCCTCGTGCTGGGCAAACCAGTTCTCGCGCGGGAAGGTCTTGTCGGTCGGCGGATAGACCTTGCCCTTGCCGCGCGCGAACTCCTGCGCGGTGACGCGGCCGCACAACCACGAACCGGCTCCCGGCGTCTCGGCGACGAGCTGGTCATGCAGTGTTTCGAACAGGCCGCCAACGACATTGCTCTTCGGTCGCTGGCGGCTTGCGGTGATGCGCCCGTCGATCGAGCACACCATGTGGCACAGGACATAGGGTTTCATGTGCCGCAGTGTAGCGCAGCCTCAGAGCTGCGTAATGCCGCCGTCGGCCACCAGGTCGATGCCGGTCGAGTAGCTGCTGTCGTCGGATGCGAGGAACAGGATGGCCTTCGCCATCTCGTCCGACTGACCGATGCGACCGAGCGGCGTGATGCTGGCGAAGAAGGCTTTCGCCGCGTCGGCCTCGCCAGCCGTCTTGAACTGGCCGGCGATGATCGGCGTGTCGATCGCGCCGGGGCTGAGATTGTTCACGCGGATGCCGCGGTCCTTCAGCTCTGCCGCCCATGTGCGGACGAAGGAACGCAACGCGGCCTTGGTCGCGGCGTAGGTGCCGTGCTCGGGCAGGCCCTTGAGGTGCAGCGCGGACGAGACCAGCACGATCGAGCCGCCTTTGCGCATCAGCGGCACGGCCTTCTGCACGGTGAAGTAGGCGCCGCGCGCGTTGGTGCCGAAGGTCTTGTCGAAATGCTCCGGCGTGACCTGCTCGCCGGCCATGCGCTCGACGAAGCCGGCACTCGCCACGACGATGTCGAGCGCGCCCTTCTCGGCCTTGACCGCCGCATAGAGGCGATCGAGGTCCTCGAGCTTGGCAACGTCGCCCTGCACCGTGGTGACGTTTTTGCCGATAACGGCTTTCGCCTTGGCCAACTCATCGGCGCGGCGGCCCATGATGAAGACATACGCTCCTTCCTCGACGAAGCGCTTGGCGGCGGCGAGGCCGATGCCACTCGAACCGCCGGTGACGACGGCAACCTTGTTATTGAGCTTGGACATGATCGTTCTCCTTAAGCAGGAGAGATGTTTATTCGCCGACCGTTCAGTAGACGGCCGATCCAACTAATATATATTCTTTTTCCAGATGAGTGATTCGATCCAGGCCTTGCGCCTTTTCGTTCGCGTCGCGCGCACCGGCTCCTTCTCCCGGGCCGGCCGCGAGACCGGCCTCTCGCAACCCTCGGTCTCGCGCATCATCGCCGACCTCGAGAAGAGCGTTGGCGTCCAGCTCCTCACGCGCACGACGCGCGCCCTCACCCTGACCGAGGCCGGCACCGACTATCTCGCGCGCATCGAGCCGATCCTGACCGCGCTCGAGGAGGCCGACCACGCCGCGCGCGGCACCGGCGAACTGCGCGGGCTGTTGCGCGTTGGCGCGTCGCCGAGCTTCGCCGTGCGCGAGGTGATCCCGCGCCTCCCCGGCTTCCTCGACCAGCATCCAGCGCTGCGCATCGACCTGATCACGGAAGATCGACGGCAAGACCTGGTGACCGAAGGCGTCGACGTGGCGCTGCGCTTCGGCCCGCCCGGCAACGCCACGGCGATGGCCCGGAAGATCGCCACCACGCGGCGTGTGCTCGTGGCCTCGCCCACATACCTGAAGCGCGCCGGTGCGCCCGCGTCGCCGGCCGATCTCGCCAACCATGCCCTGATCGTGGGACCGACCGGCCAGGCGCTCGAAGGCTGGACCTTCGAGAAGGACGGTCGAACACTTTCGATCAGGGTCGAGGGCCGCATCACGACCAATGCCAACGAAGGCGCGGTCGCCGCGGCGATGGCGGGCCTGGGCATCTGCTCGACCGGCGAATGGGGCAGCCGCGCCGAACGCGACAGCGGCGCTTTGGTCGAAGTGCTGACCGACTGGAAGATGGAGAACGTCGAGATCAACGCCGTCTTCCCCGCCGGCCGCGCCGCCAAGCCCTCGGCGCGCGCCTTCGCGGAGTATCTGGCGCAGAGCTTTCGCGCCTAGATGAGCGGCACGCGCGCGAGGTGATGGTGCGTCGTCTTGCCGAGCAGGCTGTGGACGAGGACGATGTCCTTCACCTGCCATTCGATCGGCTCGATGTCGTGGTCCGGCACGCGGTGAGCGTCGCGCAGCAGGGTGATGTGCGGCGTGAACGCCCGCGCCGGCCGCGGACTGCCGTCGAGCGAATCGCTCAGGCGCTGCTGCAGCACCTCCAATCCAATCAGGCTCTCGTCGCCACGCAGCACGAAGGCGCCGTTCTTGAAGCTGCCGACGCGGTCGAAGCCCACCTTGAACGACGGCATGGCGATGCTGGCCGCGCGCTCGGTCGCCATCGCGACAGCATCCGCGGGAACGCCGATGCCATCGCCGAGATGGCACAGCGTGACGTGGAGATGCTCGGGCTGCAGCGGCTTACCGGTCAGCTCATGACCGATCTTCAAGTGACGCGTGAGGCGCGCAATCCGCTCGGCCACTTCCGCCGGCGGCACGATCGCCAGGAACAGCCGGTCCGTCACGCCGCTCTTGGGCTTCCCATGGGGGTAGCGGGGTAGCGCTAATTGCGCCAACTGGTCGTGGACCCGTTTCTGACGGCGAGTCTTGAGGGCCGACACTCCCTGGAGGGCCGGCGGAAAAGCGCTGAAAGGCTGTGCGAATGAGAGTTCCAAGACAATCCCCCAATATCTATGTTCCTTATATGTTCTTTTCTGGGGATAAAGTCAAGACTCACGTAGCGGCGAGCTTTTTGATGCGCTGGAGATCGTGCCGGAAGGCCTCGTACGCCTCCTCTTTTACGGCAGGATCTGGAATGCGCAGCAGGTAGGACGGGTGCACCGTCGCGTAACCCGGGAACTCGCCGAGCTGCAGCGGACCGCGCGAACGCATTACCGAGAGCGGCTTGCCGGTGAGGCTGAGCAGCGCCGTGCCGCCCAAGGCCACGACGAGTTTCGGACGCACGAACTCGAGTTCCTTCGTCAGCCACCAGCGATAGCGCTTCACTTCGCCGGGATTGGGCTTCTTGTGGATGCGCCGCTTGCCGCGCGGCTCGAACTTGAAGTGCTTCACCGCGTTGGTGACATAGACGCGCCTGCGGTCGATGCCGACCTCTTCCAGCGCCTTGTCGAGCATCTGGCCGGCGGGGCCGATGAACGGCTTGCCCTCGAGGTCCTCCTGGTCGCCCGGCTGCTCGCCCACGAAGGCGATGTCGGCCCCGATCGGCCCCTCGCCCAGCACGGCATGGTCGGCGCCTGGCGTCAGCGGTTCAGACGCCGCGATCAGCGCGTTGAGCGCCTCCAGCGACTTCGGCTCCTGCTCGGCCATCGCAGCGACGGCCTTCTTCGGATCGCGCTTGGCGGGCATCGCTGCTTCCCTTTCGATCATCTCGCGGGCGCGTTGCGGCGCCTCGCGTACCAGATCGGCAATGGCCGCGGCCTCGGGAAGGTTGCGCCAATACTTCTTCGGCATGTGCTGGCGCATCGCCGCCGGATTGACCCGCGCGGGATTGAAGATGCTTTCGTAGTAGCTCTTCCACGCCGCCTCGAAGGCGTCGCTGTCGGGCGCGTCGCTCTTGTGCGCCGGCGGGCCCTCGACCAGCGTCTCGCGATCCCAGTGCCGCGCGCCCTGCGGCGTCAGGATCGACCAGACCATGCCGCGGAAACGCTCGATGAAGAACGGCACGGCGGCATCGAGGATGTGATGCTCCGGCTCGAACCAGGCGACAAAGCGCTCCGTCCCATCGGGATCTTTGGTTTCGCGAAAGCGCAGGAAGGCGTGCATCTTGTGGATGTCGCGCTGCACGCTCTTGGCCATCAGCTGCAGGCGATGCGCCAGCGGATCGCTCTGCACTTCAAGCAGCGCGCGCTCGCCGTGCAGCACTCGCCAAACGAGTTGGTACAGCAACGCGAAGCGCTCCGGATCGCTGTGGCAGATCGCCAGCTTGATCAGGTCGGCCACGTCGCGCGGCAAGGAAACGGCTGGCGCCCCGCTCGCGTCCGGCATGGCTGCACCGAACAAATCGTTGTCGTTGGCCGTGCTCCACACAACGGTATCCGGCAAGGCGTGATGCGCGACCAACGTACGGACGGCATTGCGGAAGCCATCGAGATCGGCCCCGTCCTGCACGGCCATACGGATCATGCCCATCAGAACAGGCTCGCCTGCTCGGGCGCCGACGCGAGCTGCGGTCTGAGATCGAGCGCGCCTGCGAGCCGGGCCAGTGGCCGATAGTCGACGGTGACCAGGAACGGCCGCAGCCGCTTCACGCTCTTGGCCAGCCGCGCCACGTCGGCCAGCCGTAGCTTGGTGTGCCGTCGCGCGGCGAGGATGCGGTCGACCGAGCGCGTGCCGAGGCCGGGCACGCGCAGCAGCATCTCGCGATCCGCCGTGTTCACGTCGAGCGGAAACAGATGCCGGTTCTTCAGCGCCCAGGCCGATTTCGGATCAATGTCGAGGTCGAGCATGCCGTCTGTGCCGCCGCTCGCCACCTCCTCCGGCGTGAAGCCATAGAAACGCAGCAGCCAGTCGGCTTGGTAAAGCCTGTTCTCGCGCTGCAGCGGCGGCGCCTTGAGCGGCAGTACCGCGGACGCCGCCGGAATCGGACTGAAGGCCGAGTAGTAGACGCGACGCAGCGCATAGTCCTTGTAGAGCGTGGCGCTGGTGTCGAGCAGCGACGCGTCGGTCGTCGCATCGGCGCCGACGATGATCTGCGTGCTCTGCCCCGCCGGCGAGAACTTGCGGCGGTCTTCCTTCGCTTCCTCGATGCGCTCGTGCATCTGGCCCATCGCATTGGTGATCGTGCCCGCATTCTTCTCGGGCGCCAGCGCGCGCAGACTGTCGGCCGACGGCAGCTCGAGGTTGATCGACATGCGATCGGCGAACAGGCCCGCCTGCTCGATCAGCCATGGACTGGCTTCGGGGATGGTCTTGAGGTGGATGTAGCCTGCGAAACCGTGCTCCTGCCGCAGCGACTTCGCCACGCGCATCATCTCTTCCATCGTGTGATCCGGCGACTTCACGATGCCGGACGAGAGGAACAGGCCTTCGATGTAGTTGCGCTTGTAGAAGTTGAGCGTGAGCTGCACGACCTCCTCGACCGTGAAGCGCGCGCGGGCGACGTTGGAGGAGCGGCGGTTGATGCAGTAGGCGCAGTCGAACAGGCAGTAGTTTGTCAGAAGGATCTTGAGCAGCGAGACGCACCGGCCGTCCGGCGTGTAGGCATGGCAGATCCCGTTGCTGGTCGAGCCGATGCCATCGACACCCGCCGCGCGCTTCGGCGCTCCCGACGAGGCGCACGACGCATCGTATTTCGCGGCATCCGAAAGGATGCGCAGCTTCGCGGCGAACTTGTCGTCCATAGCGGGCCTCCTCCGTTCAGATCAACGCAGGATGTTCCCTATATGTTCCCATTGGATCGACGGCAAGACAAACGTTCGTCAGTGCTCGGTGCGATGATTGAGACAGATGCCGTACAGCTCTTCCCGAACGATCGGCGCCTCGGCTTGTTCGATGTCGTGATCGTCCGTTAGCGCACAGACTCGATCGAGTTGACCGCCCGCCTGCCAGCTCCCGAGCTGGGCCATGACGAGCAGGCCGATCAGGATCCACAGGACAGGAGCGTCCGCGAAGTCCTTGTTGAATTGTTCGACAGCACGCTGCAGCAATCTCGTCTCCCCGGTTCAAGGGAACCTCGCCAGCACGTGGCTGCCAAGCATGAATGAAGCCAAAGTAGCTCGATGGCCGTGACCAAATTATGTCTGGCGGCAGGGCTTCAGAAATACTGAAAACATTACGCGCACTCCCTGATCCTGAGGAGCCGCGCGCAGCGTGGCGTCTCGAAGGATGGGAACGCGCACCTTGTGTGTTGCCCATCCTTCGAGACGCGCTGCGCGCCCCTCAGGATGAGGGGGTGCGCGTTTCCTCGAACTCCTAAAACTCCATCGGCGAGCGGAAGTGCGCCAGGAAGATCCGATCGCGGTGCGCGAGCAGCGCGGGATCGAGGGCGGCCAGGATTTCGGGCTCGCGTGCGGTGAAGCCGGCGCGAAAAGCATCCGGCATCGGACAGTGCTCGTGCGCCAGCGGTATCACGAGATTGAGGAAGGTGACGAGATAGATGTCGGCGGCGCTGAGAGCATCGCCGACAAGGAAGTCGACTCCCCTCGCCTGCTGCGCCTTCAATTGCGCGGTGAGCGCGGCGAGGCTGCCGGCGATGCGCGCGGGTGCCGCCTTCGCCAGCTCGGCGTCGTAGCCGTACTTGCCGATCAGCGCTTCCGACACGGGGTTGATCTTGCCGCTGTTGCGCACACGGCCGAAGCCTTGCAGGCGTCGGTTCCAGCCGATGCCCTGCTCGCCCGCGAGTTCGTTGACGAAGCCCCACATCAGCACGCGCTGATGCGCATCGGCGGGAATGAGTGCAGGCGTCGGCGCCAACCGTTCGGCCAGCAGGATGATGTCCTGCCAGCGGTTGATCGGCGCTTCGTCTTTCCAGGCGACGACCGGCGCGCTGTTCTGGCCCGACCAGGCGGCGATCTCTTCGTTCCTGCCCGCAAGCTCGAGCGGCGCGATGATGAAGTCGAGGCCCTTCAGCTCGAAGAGCGTCTTGGCCGCCAGGCCCCACGGGCTCGGCGCCCCGCGCACCATCACGAGGCGCAGGCCCTTGTGTTCGATCGCCTCTGTGGGCGTGACGTACGCGATCGCCATCGTCGGCCGCCTTACTTGATCGTGACCTCGGTGTGGCCCAGGCCCTCGAACTCGGTGCGGGCGACGCCCTTGCCCGGCAGGAACGCCGGCGGATGGACCGAGCCGGTGAGGATCAGGTCGCCGGCCTTGAGATGGCGGCCGTGCTTGATCAGCGTGTTGGCGAGCCAGGCGAGCGAGATCATGGCGCTGCCCATCACCGCGCTGCCCGGACCCTTGGCCAGTTCCTTGCCGTCAAGCAGCGAGTGGCCCTTGAGGTTGGGGAAGTCCAGCTTCTGCCAGTCCTTGATCTCGGTGCCGGTGACGAGGGCCGCCTGCAGCACGTTGTCGGCGATGCGCGCCGGGCCACCCATTTTGGTGACGTCGGCGTAGCGGTTGTCGACCAGTTCCATGCCGCAATAGAGATTGGCGACGTAGGCGCGGATGCTATCGGCGGTGTAGGTCGTGCCGGGGCCAGCGTCCTTGGCCATGCGGGCCACCAACTCCGGCTCGATGCCGGGCTTGATCGGATAGCCCGCCTCGAACACCGCGCCGCTCTCGCGCAGGCCGCTCTTGTAGATGCCGGCGAACACCGGGCCGGAGAGCTTCATCGGCTCGTACTGGACCGGCAGGGTCAGCGCCACCTTCCAGCCGACGATCGGATCGCCATCGGCCGTGAGGCGGTCGTGCACCGCGAGCTGCACCTTGTAGGCATCGGCCTCGGAGAGGTCGGCCATCAGCCCGGCCACATCCATCGGCTTCTTGGTCTTGCGCCCCGCGGCAAGCGTGTCCGCGAGCGCGGCGATTTCCTTCGCATCCATCTAGGCGGCCTTTGCGTGGTTGCTCCCGTAGAAGCTTTGCCCCTTGGCTGCCATGTCGCGCAAGAGCTTCGGCACCTCGAACTGCTTGCCGTACTTCTTGGCGAAATCATCACACTCGGCGACGAAGGTCTTGATGCCGACCTGATCGATCAGGCTGATCGCCCCGCCGGTCTGCGGCGCAAAGCCAAGTCCCATGATCGAGCCGACGTCGCCATCCTGCGGGTCGGTCAGCACGTTGGCTTCGAGGCAGCGCGCGGTGTCGACGGCCTGCACATAAAGGAGACGTTTCTTGATCTCGGTCTCCTTGGCGCGCTTGTCCTCGCCTTCGCCGTAAAGGAGCGCAGGATCCGCCGGGAAGTGCTTCTGCAGTTCCGGCCAGAGGCGCTTCTTGCCATCGGCCGGATAGTCGTAGAAGCCCTTGCCGTTCTTGCGGCCGAAGCGCTCGAGCTTCTTGACCATCAGCTCGAGGATGTCCTCGGTGCCCGACGACTCGTACTTCACGCCCGCCGCCTCGGCGTCGCGCTTGGTCTGGTCGGCGATCTTCCACGAGAGATCGATCGCGACCTCGTCGTTGAGCGACAGCGGGCCCACCGGCATGCCGGCGAAGCGCGCGCAGTTCTCGATCATCGCGGCGGGAACACCTTCCTTCAGCAGGCGATGGCCTTCCGAGATGAAGGCGCCACACACCCGCGACGTGAAGAAGCCGCGGCTGTCGTTCACGACGATCGGCGTCTTGCGGATCTTCTGCACGAAGTCCATGGCACGCGCGAGAGTCTCGGGCGAGGTCTTCTTGCCGACGATGATCTCGACCAGCGGCATCTTCTCGACCGGCGAGAAGAAGTGCAGGCCGATGAAGTGGTCGGGTTTGGACGAGGCCTCGGCCAGGCCGGTGATCGGCAAGGTCGAGGTGTTGGAGGCAAACACCGCCTCCTTCGGCAGCGTCGCTTCGGCCTTCTTCGTGGCCTCGGCCTTGACCTCACGGTTCTCGAACACCGCCTCGACCACGAGCTGGCAATCCTTCAGCGCGCCGAAGTCGGGCGTCGCCGTCACCTTGGCCAGCAGCCCGTCACGCTTGGCCTGGTCCATGCGGCCGCGCTTCACGAGCTTGTCGAGTTCGGCCGCGATATGCGCCTTGCCCTTGTCGGCGGCGGCCTGGTCGCGATCGATCAGGACGATGTCGAGACCGGCCTGAACAGACACGGTCGCAATGCCGGCGCCCATCAGGCCAGCACCGAGCACGCCGATCTTCTTGTATTCCTGCTTCGGCACGCCCTTGGGACGGCGCGCGAGCTTGTTGGCTTCCTGCAGGCCGAAGAACAGCGTGCGGATCATGCTCTTGGCGACGGGGTTCAGCAGCAGCGACACGAAGTACCGCGTCTCGACCTTGAGGCCGCTATCGAACGGTAACTGCAGGCCTTCGTAGACGCAGGACATGATGGCCTTCGGTGCGGGATACACGCCGTTGGTCTTGCCCGCGATCATGGCGTTGCCGCCGATGAAGGTCTGCACGCCCGGCGGGCTCCAGACCTGACCGCCGGGGAAGCCCGGCGTCTTGAAGCCCTTGCGATCCCACGGCTGCACGGCGCGACCGTCGATCGGCTTGGCGCCCTTGCCGGCATATTCCGGCACGACCTGTTCGGTCGGCGCGGCAGTGAGGTACGCCTTGGCGCGCGTCAGCAACTCGGCCGGCGGCACGACTTCGTGAATCAGGCCGAGGCCCTTGGCGGCATCGACGGTGAGGTCCTTGCCTTCCAGCAGGATGGGGGCCGCGTTCATCACGCCGATCAGGCGCGGGATGCGCTGCGTGCCACCGCCACCCGGCAGCAGGCCGAGCTTCACTTCTGGCTGGCCGATCTTGGTCTTGGGGTTGGCCGCGGCGATGCGGTAATGCGTGGCAAGGCAGATCTCGAAGCCGCCACCCAGCGCCGTGCCGTTGATCGCGGCCACGATCGGCTTGCCGCCGGTCTCCTGGCGACG
Source organism: Enhydrobacter aerosaccus (assembly GCA_903832005.1). Classification (GTDB taxonomy): domain Bacteria; phylum Pseudomonadota; class Alphaproteobacteria; order Reyranellales; family Reyranellaceae; genus Reyranella; species Reyranella aerosaccus_B. The sequence goes on from CAIKZO010000132.1 coordinate 24,590, forward strand.
GAACAGCTTCTGCAGCTGGCTGAACTGCTCGGTGAGCTTGGCCGCGTCGGAGGTGTCGGCATTCAGCAGCATCTCGAGATCGGCGCCGGCGATGAACGTGTCCTTGCCCGAGGTCAGGATGATGCCCTTGACCTTGTCGTCCTTCAGCGCCTTGTCGAGAATCCCGGTGTAGGCCGTGAGCGAGGCTTCGTTCAGCACGTTCATCGTGCGGCCCGGCATGTCCCAGGTGATGGTGGCAATACCGTCGGTGTCGATGGTGTAGTTGATCATGTTCGTCGTTCCTTACACGCGCTCGATGATGGTGGCCGTGCCCATGCCGCCGCCGACGCAGAGCGTGGCGAGGCCGGTCGAGAGGCCGCGGCGCTCGAGCTCGTCGAGCAGCGTGCCCAGGATCATGGCGCCGGTGGCGCCCAGCGGATGGCCCATGGCGATCGCACCGCCGTTCACGTTGATCTTGTCGTGCGGCATCTTCAGGACCTGCATGTAGCGCAGGACGACGGCGGCGAACGCCTCGTTCAACTCGAACAGGTCGATGTCCTTCACGCTCATGCCGGCGCGCTTCAGCGCCTTCTCCGACGCGGGTGCGGGACCGGTCAGCATGATCGCGGGCTCCGAGCCGATCGACGCGAACGAACGGATCTTTGCCCGCGGCTTCAGCCCGGCCTTCTCGCCGAACTCCTTGGAGCCGATCAGGATCGCGGCCGCGCCATCGACGATGCCCGACGAATTGCCGGCGTGATGGACGTGCATCATCTTCTCGATCTCGGGGTAGCGCTGCTGCGCCACCGCGTCGAAGCCCGGCATCGCCTCGCCCTGCATCTTGAAGGCAGGCTCGAGCGAGGCAAGCGTCTGCATGGTCGTGGTCGGGCGCATCAGCTCGTCATGGCTCAGCAGCTCGAGACCGTTCTGGTCCTTGACGGGCACGATCGACTTCTTGAAGTAGCCAGCATCCCAGGCGGCCTTGGCGCGCTTCTGCGATTCGACGGCATAAGCGTCGACGTCGTCGCGGCTCATGTTGTACTTGGTCGCGATCAGGTCGGCCGAGATGCCCTGCGGCACGAAATACATCGGCATCGCCACCGCCGGATCGACCGGCCACGATCCGCCGTCCGAGCCCATCGGCACGCGCGACATGCTCTCGACGCCGCCGCCGATCGCGGCCTGGCTCTGGCCCGACATCACCTGGGCCGCCGCCATGTTGGTGGCTTCGAGGCCCGAGGCGCAGAAGCGGTTGATCTGCACGCCCGACACGCTCTCGGCGTAGCCCGCCATCACCGCCGCCGTGCGCGCGATATCGGCGCCCTGCTCGCCGATCGGCATCACGCAGCCCAGCACCACGTCGTCGACCAGGTGCGTGTCGAGCTTGTTGCGGTCACGGATCGCCTGCAGCGCGGTCACGGCCAGGCGCGTCGGCGTTACTTCGTGCAGGGAGCCATCCTTGCGGCCCTTGCCACGCGGGGTACGAACGGCGTCGTAGATATATGCTTCGGTCATGGTCTTCTCCTTCAACTCGAATTAGAGGGTGCGGCCGATCAATTCCTTCATGATCTCGTTGGTGCCGCCGTAGATTTTCTGCACCCGTGCGTCCGCATAGAGCCGCGCGATCGGGTATTCCCACATGTAGCCGTAGCCGCCGAAGAACTGCAGGCACTCGTCGATCAGCGCGCATTGCAGGTCGGTCGTGTGATACTTGGCCATCGCCGCGGTGGCGACGTCGAGTTCCTTCGTCAGGTGCTTGGCGATGCAGTCGTCGACGAAGGTGCGGGCAACCAGCGCCTTGGTCTTGAGTTCGGCCAGCTTGAAGCGGGTGTTCTGGAAATCGATGATCGGTTTGCCGAAGGCCTTGCGATCCTTCACGTAGGCCACCGTGTGTTCCATCGCAGCTTCAATGGCCGCGATCGCCTGGATGGCGATGACGAGACGCTCCTGCGGCAGCTGCTGCATCAGCTGGATGAAGCCCATGCCGGGTCCGCCCAGCAGGTTGTCGGCCGGCACGCGCACATCGTCGAAGAACAGTTCCGACGTGTCCTGCGCCTTCATGCCGATCTTCTCGAGATTTCGGCCGCGCTTGAAGCCCGGCGTGTCGGTCTCGACGGCGATCAGCGAGGTGCCCTTGGCGCCGAGCTTGGGATCGGTCTTGGCGACCACGATCACCAGGTCGGCGAGCTGGCCGTTCGAGATGAAGGTCTTGGAGCCGTTGATCACCCAGTGATTGCCGTCCATCACGGCGCTGGTCTTCACTGCTTGAAGATCGGAGCCGGTGCCGGGCTCGGTCATGGCGATGGCGGTGACGAGTTCACCGGCGCAGGCCTTGGGGATCCACTTTTTCTTCTGCTCCTCGTTGCCGTAGTGCAGCAGGTAGGGAACGACGATGTCGTTGTGCAGCGAGAAGGCGGGACCGGAGGCGAGCGCGCGGCCCTGCTCCTCGATCAGGATGGCGCTGTAGAGAAAGTCGGCACCGGCGCCGCCGTATTCCTCGGGCATGGTCATGCCGAGCAGGCCCTGCTCGCCCGCCTTGCGCCACAGCGCGCGCGGGACGACGCCCTCTTCCTCCCACTTCATGTGGAAGGGCACGACTTCCTTGTCGAAGAACCGCCGGCAGGACTCGCGGAACATCTGGTGTTCGGGCGTGTAATGCGCTGCCAATGCCGTCACGTGCCTGATCCTCCGGGCTGCCCAATCTCTGTCTTTGCAGAACTTTGGGCCTGTGGCGGGGGCTCCGCCAGTGACGGTTAGGTAGTTTACCTTTACGTAAACGTCAATGTCCGCCTGCGGACCGACCCAAGGGCTGACTTCAGTGCAAATATCGTATATATTGCAGATGGGCAGGTAGACTTGGGGAAGCAGAGCATTCTTGGCGCATGGCTAAGCACGGCCCTCGTGGCTTGCGTCTGCACGTCCGCCTTCTCGCAACAGCAGCAGCCGACCCGCTCGCGCGATACGCGCGGCAATGACGAACGTAGCGCGCAATTCCGCTGCCTCAACGACGCCAAGGTCGCCTATGCCAGCTATGCCGGCCCGGAGGCCGCGCGCGAGGCCGGACAGTCGGCGTTCATGATGTCCTGCGTCGTGGCCGCAATGCCCGACGACTGGTCCGCCGCGTCGCGCTATCGCAAGCGCGCGCAGAGCTTCGCCGAGACCGCGCAGGAGTCCGATCCCAAGATCGACAAGTGCCTGCTGACGGCCTGCCCGGCGGCGGCGGGCAAGTAAACTGCAACCTTGAAGGGTCGCGGGCCGTTGCCTGCCGACCCTCGGTTTTGTGCCGAAGGTGGCACACCGAAAGGATTTCCCTTGAACAAGACCCTGAAAGCGGCCGCGCTCGCCGTTGCCTTCTTCGGCATCACTTCCGCGTCCTATGCCGCGGACGTCGTCGTCCAGTTCGATCCCAACACCGTCCAGTACGGCTACACCGACGGCTATTGGAGCCGCACGCACGAGTGGCACCAGTGGGCGGCCCCGGAGCATGTCGATGTCTATCGCAAGGCTCCGAACGCGTCGTACTACGAATACAAGCACGACCGCGATCCCGACATGGGCTGGCGCGTCCGCTAACGGAACTTCAAGCCGACGACCCGGACGATTCCGTCCGGCATCGACTTGAACCCTTCGAGTTTCGCGGTATGCGCGATCAGCATCTGCGAGTGGTAGAGATAGATCATCGATCCCTCTGCCAGGAACTTTGCGGTGATCTTCTCATAGATCGCCTTGCGCGCGGCGGGATCTGACACCGCCCGCGCTTCGGCGTGCCAGGCATCGAGTTGCTTGTCGCAGTAGTGGCCGAGGTTCTGCGGCGCGCCGCAGAGCTGGTGGATCACCGAATTGCCGTCGGGATCGCTGCGGCCGCTCCACCAGTTCATGTAGAGCTGGAAGCTGCCGTCCTCGCCCTCCTTCAACGCGGTCGCGCCTTCGACGACCTTGATCTTGAGGTCGAAGCCCGCGTCGGCCGCCATCGCCTGCAGCACCTCCGCGACCGAGCGCGTCTCCGGCGTGTTGACCACCATGAATTCGATCGGCAGGCGGCCAGTGATGCCGGCTTCCTTCATCAACGCCTTGGCCTTGGCGATATCGCGCTTCGGTATCGGGAAGGCCTGCTGATAGTAGGGATGCTTCGGGTTGACCCACTGGTTGCCCGGGATGAACTCGCCGTTGAACACGACCTGGTTGATGACCTCGCGATCGAAGCTGAGGGCGAGGGCCTGCCGCACCCTCAGATCCTTGCCGAGCGGGTTATTTGACTTGGGCCCGTTGTCGACGTTGACGATCAGGCTGGTGAAGCCGAGCGTCACCGCCGTGCTCAGCTTCAGCTTCGGATCGCCGCGCACCGTCTTGATGTCAGTCGCCAGCACACGTTCGATCAGGTCGAGGCCGCCCGCGCGCAGATTGGCCAGCCGCACGGTGGCATCGATGATCGGCGTGTAGACGATGCGGTCGATGAAGACCTGGTCCTTGTTCCAGTAGTCGGCGAACTTCTCGACCACGATCCGGTCCTGCTGGACTCTTTCCACAAACTTGTAAGGCCCAGCGCACACGGGCTTGAGACCAAACTTGTCACCCGCCGCTTCGGCTGCCTTGGGCGAGACCATCATGCCGGCGCGATCGGCGAACTGCGCCGGCAGCGGCGAGAACGGCGCCGTCAGGTTGACCTTGATCGTGAGCGGATCCACGACATCGACACTGTCGATCGCGCCGATCTCCGCCCGCCGATACGAGCCCTTCATCTTGAGGTGCCGGTCGATCGAGTACTTGGCAGCCGCGGCGTCGAACGGCTCGCCGTCATGGAACTTCACACCGGGCCGCAGCTTGATGGTGAGCGCCTTGCCGGCGGCCGAGGTCTCGTAGCCCAGCGCCAACTGCGGCACGAGGTTCAGGTTCTCATCGATGTCGAAGAGCTTGTCGCAGATCGACGCAAAGACGATGCGCGTCGTGTAGCTACGTGACAGTGTCGGATCGAGCACGTCCGGATCGTCCGCGAGCCCGACGCGCAACGTCGTCGTCTGCGCGAAAGCGCCAGCAGCGGCGCACACAAATGCAGCCACCAACACCAAGCGAATACCAAGCCGGCCCATGTCCCCTCCCGATCAGTCCTTCGGGAGGGACATTGCACGCTCTATGCCATTCCGACCTATTCCGGTGTCGTGGCGCTCATGCCCAGCATCGCGCGACGGCGCAGCCATTGGCTGGGGCGGTAGCGGTCGTCGCCGGTGATCGCCTGGATCTGCACCAGGATCTCGTGGCACTCCTTGACGCCCAGCCAGTCGGCCAACGCCAGAGGCCCACGCGGATAGTTGAGGCCCAGGGTCATCGCGGTGTCGACGTCGGCGGCGGAAGCAATACCGATCATCGCCATCTCGCAGCCGAGGTTGGCGATCATCGAGACCATGCGCTGGGCGATGAAGCCGGGCGAATCCTTGATCAGGGTCACCTTGGTGCCGGACTTGGCGAACATCGCGGCCGCTGCATCGCGCACCGCGGCGTCGGCGCCGGGCGGCGTCATGATGGTGATACGCTTGGCGGTGTCGCCCGTTACGTCGACGGCAACGGTGCGCTTGGGATCGAGGCCACGCTCGATTGCTTCCGTCGTCGCGTCCTTGCCGATCGGCGCCACCAGGATCGGGCTCTTGCCGTCGTCGACCGCCAACGTCTCGGCGCCCGACGCAACGACCAGCGCCACCAGCTTCTCGTTGTGGCTGTCCATCACGACAGCCCTAGCGGCCGGTGCGACCGATGTCGTGTAGTCGGCGCCGGGATCGACCTTGGCACCCTTGGCGTCATAAGCGTACCAGCCGCCGCCAGTCTTGCGGCCGAGCTTGCCCGCGGCGAACAGGCTCTCGTGATAGGGGCTCGGCGTCATGCGCCGGTCGTGGAAGAAGCCTTCGTAGATGATCTTGCGCGCCGGGAAGTTCACGTCGAGGCCGGTCAGGTCCATCAACTCGAACGGGCCCATGCGGAAGCCACAGCAGTCGCGCATCACCGCGTCGATCTGCGACGCACTCGCCCTTCCCTCCTGGTAGATCCGCAAGCCTTCGGTGCCGATCGCCGTGCCGCCCAGGTTCACCAGGAAGCCCGGCGTGTCGCCCACGACCACCGGCACGCGAGTCTGGCGCTTGCCCAGCGCGACCATGGCGTCGACCACCCACTGCGCCGTGTCGGCCGCGCGGATCACCTCCACGAGCTTCATCAGCGGCACGGGATTGAAATAGTGCATGCCGCAGATGCGGTCGCGGTGCTTCAACGAGCGCGCGATCGAGGCGATGCGGATCGACGAGGTGTTCGATGCCAGGATCGCGTCGGGCGCGATCACTGCCTCGAGCTCGCCGAACAGTTTCTGCTTCACCTCGAGATTCTCGAACACCGCCTCGACCACGACGTGGCAGCCCTTGAGGTCCTCGATCTTGTCGGCAACGCCCAGATTGGCGTCGGCCTTCGCAACATCCGCGTCGGTAAGACGTCCTTTGACAGCAAGGCCCTTCAAGGTCTCGACGATGGCGGCCTTCGCCTTGGCGGCGCCGCCGGGGGCGGCGTCAAACATGATCGCCTTGATCCCGCCCTGCGCCGTCACCTGCGCGATGCCGCGGCCCATGGCGCCGGTGCCGACCACGCCCACGGTCAGATCGGGGCGGTTGATATCGAGACTCATGTCACTTCCTTTTTCATTGCTGTAGCGATTTCACCGAGCACGGCGGGATCCTCGATCGTGGCCGGCATGGTCCAGGGCTGGTTGTCGGCTATCTTCTGCATCGTGCCGCGCAGGATCTTGCCCGAGCGGGTCTTGGGCAGGCGCTGCACGACCAGCGCGCTCTTGAAGAAGGCGACCGGGCCGATGCGCTCGCGCACCATCTTCACCACGTCGCCCACGATCTCCTCGTCCGGCCTGTTGACGCCCGTCTTCAGCACCAGCAGGCCGAGCGGCACCTGGCCCTTCAATTCGTCGGCAATGCCGATCACGGCGCATTCGGCGACATCATTGTGCGCGCCCAGCACTTCCTCGATCTGGCCAGTCGACAGGCGATGGCCCGCGACGTTGATCACGTCGTCGACCCGCGTCATCACCGAGACGTAGCCATCGTCGTCGATGAAGCCCGCGTCGCCGGTTTTGTAGTAGCCGGGGAACTCGGTCATGTAGCCCTGCTTGTAACGCTCGTCGGCATTCCACAACGTCGGGAACGTGCCCGGCGGCAGCGGCAGCCGGGCCGCAAGTGCCCCCACCTCGCCCGGCTTCATCGCATGGCCATTCTCGTCGAGCACATCGAGCTTCCAGCCGGGCGACGGCACCGACGTCGAGCCGAGCTTCACCGGCATCGGATCGAGGCCCTCGAAGTTGCCGCAGATCGCCCAGCCGGTCTCGGTCTGCCACCAGTGATCGACCACCCGCACGCCCAGCAATGTCATCGCCCACTCGACGGTCGGCGGATCGCCGCGCTCGCCCGCGAGAAACAGCGTGCGGAAATGGGAGAGGTCGTACTTCTTGATCAGCTTGCCGTCGGGATCCTCGCGCTTGATCGCGCGGAAGGCCGTCGGCGCGGTGAACAGCGCCATCGCCTTGTGCTCGGAGATCACGCGCCAGAAGGCGCCGGCATCGGGCGTGCCCACGGGCTTGCCTTCATAGAGGATCGAGGTCGCACCGTAGATCAGCGGCCCGTAGACGATATAGCTGTGGCCCACGACCCAGCCGATGTCCGACGCGCACCAATAGACCTCGCCCGGCTTCACGCCGTAGAGGTTCTTCATCGACCATTGTAGCGCCACGCAATAACCGCCGGTGTCGCGCACGACGCCCTTGGGATAGCCCGTCGTGCCGGACGTATAGAGAATGTAGAGCGGATCGGTCGCTGCCACCGGCACGCACGCCGCGGGCTTCGCGTCCTTCACGGCCTCGCTCCAATCGAGGTCGCGGCCCGCGACCATCGTCGCCTCGCCTTGCGGGCGCTGGAACAGGATGACCCTCGGCACCTTGTGCGTTGCCATCTCAATCGCCTGGTCGAGCAGCGGCTTGTACTGGACGATGCGCGCAGGCTCGACGCCGCAGGAGGCGGTCAGCACGAGCTTGGGCGTGCAGTCGTCGATGCGGCTCGCCAGCTCCTTGGCGGCGAACCCGCCGAACACCACGGAGTGCACGGCGCCCAGCCGCGCGCAGGCGAGCATCGCCATCACCGCTTCCGGGATCATCGGCATGTAGATGATGACCCGATCGCCCTTGCCCACACCCTGTGCCGCGATCATGCCGGCGATCGCCGCCACGCGGTCGCGCAGCACGCGATAGGTGAAGCTCTGCTTGGAGTTGGTGACCGGCGAGTCGTAGATCAGCGCCAACTGGTCGGCGCGACCACCGTCAACGTGGCGGTCGAGAGCGTTATGGCAGGCGTTGAGTTCGCCGCCTCCGAACCAGCGATAGAACGGTGGATTGGCCGAATCGAGGATCTGCGTGGGCTGCTTGTCCCAATCGATCGCCTTCGCCTGCTCGGCCCAGAATCCTTCCGGGTCGTTCAGCGAGCGCGCATGCAGTGCGCGGTATGTATCGCCAGCGGCCCCCATGATCTCTCCTGTCGTTCCTCCCGTTATTGGGAACTTATCGGAATGCCGGACGCCTTCACCAGCGCCGCGTTTGTCGCGATCTCCTTCTTGATCCGCTCGTCGAAAGCCCTGGGCTCGAGCAGGTCCGGCTCGGCGCCGAGCTGGGCAAAGCTCTCCTTCACCTTCGGCGTGGCGAAGGCCTTGACGGTCTCGGCATAGAGCTTGTCGACGATCTCGCGTGGCGTCCCGGCCGGCGCGAACATGCCGACCCAGAAGTCGTAGTTGGACTCAGGCACCCCCAGCTCGACCGTCGTCGGCAGGTCGGGCAAGGCCGTCGCCCGCTTCGAGCTGCCGATGCCCAGCGCGAGCAACCGCTTCTCGTTGATCATCGGCAGGCAGACATTCACCGGGCAGAAATAATAGTCGACCCGGCCCGCCAACACTTCGGTCACTGCCTCGGGCGTTCCCTTGAACGGCACGTGCAGGGCATCGATGCCCGCCCCGACACGGAAGCGCTCGGCACTCAACTGGTTGGCGGTGCCGACACCCGCCGAGGCATAGGTGAAGGCGCCGGGCTTCGCCTTGGCCGCGGCGACGAGTTGCTGCACCGTGGCGATGCCCCGCTCCGGAGAGATGACGAGCGCCTGCGGCAACTGCGCCAACGGCGTGACGCCCATGAGATCGCGCTGCGTGTCGTAGGGCGTGTTGGGATAGGTGATCGGCGTCAGCGTGTACGAGGCCGACTGCACCAGGATCGTGTAACCGTCCGGCTTGGCCCGGGCGACCGCGCCCATGCCGATCGTCCCGCCGGCGCCCGGCTTGTTGTCGACGATGAAGGGCTGGCCGAGCTGCTCGGAGAGCTGCGCCGCCACCGTGCGCGCCATCACGTCGGTCGCGCTGCCGGCCGTCAGCGGCACGACGATGTGGACCGGCTTGTCGGGCCACGACTGCGCCTCTGCGTGTCCCGTGCACAGAACCGCGGCCAGCGCGACCCACCCCAACTTATTCATCTCGACCTTCCTCCCACCCCATGTATACCGTGCTTCGCGTCGAACGGGATGGGAACCGCGCTATGGCGAAGGCAAAGAAGCCGAAGAAAGCTGCGAAGCGAAAGACGCCGAAGGCGAAGAAGCGCGCGGTAAAGAAGCCGGTCGCCAAGAAGCCTGTTGCCAAAAAGAAGGCCGCCTCGGCCAAGATCGCCGCTCCCAAGCCGATCGCACGGCCGGCCTTCAGGCGCTCGTCCAAGAACCGCACCTCCGTCGCCCGCATGCCCGGCGCCCGCCCTGCTCCGCACAAGGCGGCATTGGCGGCGCACAATATCTACGAGCGCGATCTCGACAAGACCGCGGCCAACTACGCGGCCCTCACGCCGCTCCAGTTCATGGAGCGCACGGCCAGCGTCTACCCGGAGCATCTGGCGCTGATCCACGGCGAGCGGCGGCAGACCTGGGCGGAGACCTATGCGCGCTGCAGGCGGCTGGCCTCGGCGCTCTCCCAGATGGGCATCGGCGTCGGCGACACGGTGTCGATCATGGCACCCAACATTCCGGAGATGTACGAGGCGCATTTCGGCGTGCCGATGTCGGGCGGCGTGCTCAATGCGCTGAACACAAGGCTCGATGCGGCGATGCTGGCCTTCATTCTCGACCACAGCGAGACCAAGGTGCTGCTGGTCGACCGCGAATATCATCGCGTGATGACCGAGGCGCTGAGCCAGTGCAAGGTCCAGCCGTTCGTAGTCGACATCGACGACCCGCTGTGTGACGACCGCGCGCAGATCGGCGACACGACCTACGAGGAGTTCCTCGCGACCGGCACGCCCGACTACGAGTGGCAGTATCCGTCCGACGAATGGAACGCGATCTCGCTCAACTATACCTCGGGCACGACCGGCAATCCGAAGGGCGTCGTCTATCATCATCGCGGCGCCACGCTCTCGGCCTACAGCAACGCAGCACTTTGGGGCGTGGGCACGCATCCGGTCTATCTGTGGACCCTGCCGATGTTCCACTGCAACGGCTGGTGCTTCCCCTGGACGCTCGCCCTCGTCGCCGGCACGTCGGTCTGCCTGCGTCGCATCACCGCCGGCACGATCTACGAGGCGCTTGCCGACCATGACGTCACGCACATGTGCGGCGCACCGATCATCATGCAGGCGATCATCGCCGCCTCGCCCACCGAGCGCCGCACCTTGGCGCAGCGGGTCGAGTTCATGACCGCGGCCTCGCCGCCACCGGCCGCCGTGCTCGAGGCGCTGGAGCAGCAGAACTTCAAGGTGACGCACGTGTACGGCCTCACCGAGGTCTACGGTCCGGCGACCATGTGCGCCTGGCACACCGATTGGGACTCGCTGCCGCCCGCCGAGCAGGCGCGGCTCAAGGCGCGGCAAGGCGTGCGTCATACCGCCGAGGATGGCGTCACGGTGATGGATCCGATCACCATGAAGGAAGTGCCGCGCGACGGCACGACCATGGGCGAGGTGATGTTCCGCGGCAATCTCGTGATGAAGGGGTACCTCAAGAACCCCAAGGCCACGAAGGATGCGTTCGAGAACGGCTGGTTCCACTCGGGCGACCTCGGCGTCCTGCACGAGGACGGCTACCTCGAACTGCGCGACCGCTCCAAGGACATCATCATCTCGGGCGGCGAGAACATCTCGACCATCGAGGTCGAGGGCGTGATCATCAAGCACCCCGCCGTGGCCAACGTGGCCGTCGTCGCCAAGCCCGACGAGAAGTGGGGCGAGACGCCCTGCGCCTTCGTCGTGCTGAAGCCGGGCGCCTCGGCCACCGCCGAAGAGATCGTGGCGCATTGCCGCGCCCACCTCGCGAGTTTCAAGTGCCCGCGCTTCGTGGTGTTCCGCGACCTGCCGATGACATCGACGGGCAAGGTCCAGAAATTCATCCTGCGCGAGTGGGCCAAAGCCGTCTAGTCGCCATAATCCACGGGTTATTTCCCCCTCGGTATGCCCACGCTCATCGCCACCACCCGGAGCGGCGTCCGCCCTCTGGGCGTGCGCGGCGAGCCCTTGCACAATGCGGCAGCGCAGATTCGACGCGTGGTCCGTCGGCGGCTGGGCGATGCCGCGGCCGACCTGCTGGCCGAACCGCAGCTCCATGAAGATGGCAGCGCGATCGACTGGTACGCCGACTGGACGGGCGACGTCCGTCAGGTGGCGAACCTCCCGCCCGCCGAACGGAGCGCAATCCTCTCCCGGGTCGATGCCTCCCTCGCCGACATCGCGAGCCTCGGCCAGACGCTGAAGGGCGCGGGCGACGGCGACGACATGGGCGTGGTCGGCCGCTCGCTGCAGCTTGCCGCCAAGCGACCCGCCGAGTCGTTCGTCTTTCTGGTGGGCGATCGGCCCGCGGTCGTGTGTTGGGGCTACGAGAAGGAAGCGGCCAACGCGCTGCTGCCGACGTCCTTGCCCAAGGCCCCGATCGCCGTCCCGCAGCATCAGCCGGTGCTCGCCGCGACGCGGCTGCCGATTTCCGTGCCCGCTGCCGCAACGACGATCCCCTGGGTGCGGACCCTGCTCGCGGCGCTGCCGCTGTTGCTGTTGTTGCTGGCCGGTGCGTGGCTGCTGCGTGACTGGCTACCGGGCGATCCGGCGACCGCGATGGCGCTGCACGAAGGCCCTGCCCGTCCGCCCGCGCCAACCATCGCCGATCCGCTGCCGGTATTGAAGGCCTCGCTCGCCACCGAGCAGGCGCGCGCCAAGGCGTTGGCGATAGAGATCGGCGATATCCAAGCCGAGTTGAAGAAACGCGTCGCCGACTGCAAGCCGCCTGAACCACCCAAGCCGCCGCAGACGGCGATGGTGCAGCCCAAGCCCGCCCCGCCGCCGTCTCCTCCACAGCCGCAACCGGTGCCACGTGCGCCGGGCGACAATCGCCTGCGCATGCCGAACCAGCCGACCAACGACTATTCCTTCATGGCCGGCTGCTGGCGCACCGATCCGTTCCGGCATGAGACCGTGCAGGCGCAGCCCGGTATCTCGTCCTACTGCTTTGACGCCAGCGGCCGCGGCCAGCTCGAGTGGCGGCGCGGACGCACGGCCTGCCGCACGCGCGCCCAGGCGCAGTTCACCGGGTCGAACCTGGCGCTGCGCGACGGCGACACGACCTGCAACGACGGCTCGCACTGGTATGCCGACCAGCTCACCTGCCAGCGCGGCGCCGACAATGTCGCCTTCTGCAGCGGCAGCTCGCGCGGCGCTTATGGGCCGACCTCCTGGACGGTCAATCTACACAAGGTAGACTAACTCCCGTGTCCCTCTCCGCGCGCGTCACCTGGCGCAGCTTCCGGGCCGGCGCCCTGCGCATGATCCTGCCCGGGCTGGCCTCGCTTCCCTTCGGCATCGGCTTCGGTGTTGCGGCGGCCCACAAGGGCCTGTCCACGCTCGAGACCACGATCATGAGCTTCACCGTGATGGCCGGCACCGCTCAGATGGTGGCGCTCGACCTGTGGGCGCGTCCGCTGCCGCTGCTCGCCCTGTTCATCACCGTGTTCGTGGCCAACCTGCGCTACTTCGTGATGGGCGCGGCCCTGCAGCCTTTCCTGCCGCAGCTCGCCTGGTACAAGCAGCCGCTCGTGTGGTTCGTCACCGTCGACCAGAACTGGGCGGTCAACATCGCCGAATACCAGCGCGGCAAGGGCGACCTCGGCAAGTTCATCGGCGGCGGCCTCGTCATGGCGCTGATCTGGACCGGCTCGACCCTGCTGGGCGGCCTCGCCGCCAACGGGCTGCTCTCCGATCCGAACCTCGTGCGCAGGCTCGGTCTCGATTTCGTCGGCGTCGCAGTGTTCGTCGTGGTGGCGGCGATGCTGTTCCGCGGCAAGCGCGACCTCGCCCCGTGGGCGGTCGCGATCGTGGCGGCGCTAGGCGCCAAATGGCTGTTCGCGGGCAACTGGTACATCGTCGTGGGCGGCATGGCGGGCGGTCTGTTCGGCGCCTTCCTGGAGATGAGGCGCGGCGATGCTCCACGCTGATACGCTGGTCGCGATCGCGGTGATGGCGCTGGCGGCGCTCGCGGCCAAGGGCGGCGGGTTCGTGGCGATGCGCTGGCTGGGACGGCACCGCTTCGTCAGCGCGTGGCTACGGCACGCGCCAGGCGCAGTGCTGGTGTCGGCCGCCGTCGTACCGCTTGTGCAGAACGGCGGCGCCTACATGGCGGGGGCTGTGGCGGGTGCAGTGGTGACTCGCACCGCCGGCGGCTTCACGATGGGTCTCTTCGCCGCCGTCGGCGCGGTCGCTCTGGCCCGCGCAGCGGGCATCCAATAAAGGGGCCGCTGGGCGGGCGTGCCGTAGCTAGCGGATGCTAGTGCTCGGTCTCGTCGCGCGGACGTAACCGCGTGATCTCGTCCTTGATCTGAAGTTTACGCTTCTTGAGGCTGCAGATCGCATCGTCGTTCGGATGCGGTCTCGAGACCTCCTGCCCGATCGCATGCTCCAGCGAAGCATGCTTGGCCTTCAACGCTTCGATATGGTCCATCGCGCTCATCTCGCTGACCTCCGATGCCTGTTGTCGACGCCGAAATCCTGACTCCGACATTGGACCGAGTCCACCGCGAATCAACCGTCTCCCACCGTTGTGCATAAAACGATAGGATGGTCAGCATGGCTGACCCTAAGTCTCGTCTGATTGTTGGAATCTCCGGCGCGTCCGGGGTGATCTATGGCGTGCGCCTGCTCGAGGCGCTGCAGGAATTGCCGGTCGAGACGCATCTCGTCATGACGCGGACCGCGGAGGTCACGCTGGCGCATGAAACGGAGTTGAAGGTCGCGGACGTTCGGCGGCTCGCGGATGTGGCATATAAAATAGACGACCTTGCCGCTGCGGTTTCGAGTGGGTCATTCCGGACCATGGGTATGGTCGTGGTGCCCTGTTCGATGCGCAGCCTTGGCGAGATCGCCCACGGCATCACCAGCAATCTGCTGACGCGAGCCGCCGACGTCGTACTCAAGGAACACCGCCGCCTTGTTTTAGTTGCCCGGGAAACACCGATTCATGCGATTCATCTGCGCAACATGCTGACACTGTCAGAAATGGGCGCTGTGATCGCCCCGCCGATGCCCGCTTTCTACAACAGGCCCAAGACCTTGGATGACATCGTTAACCATACTGTCGGCCGGGTCCTCGATCTGTTCAATCTGGACACTGGCAAGGTCAAACGCTGGGACTGAGTCCGACCGCTTCGGCGATTTCACCTGCGCTCACTGCGCCCACCGCCCCAAAGGCCCCGCGCAGCAGGGCCGACACCGCCCGCCGGTCGGCGTCGTCCGGCACCACTCCCAGGCAGAGCGCATAGACGGCGAGATTGCCGATCGCTGCCCGCAGGCGCTTTTCCACCGGCCGGTCCCGGTCGGCCAGCGGGGCATAAAGGTCGACCAGCTTGAGCTGTTCGGCATGCTCGGCGGCCAGTTCGGCGTCCGCGACCCGGCGGCGGGTGGCATCGGCGACCTCCTGGGGCAGGTCCTTCAGCCGGCGCCGGACCTCGCGCAGGGGCCTTACGACCTCGGCCTGCCACGGGTCGCTTTCGGCGAGGATGGAGCGCAGGCGGTCTGCGGTCAGGGTGGGCCGGCCGGAGGCGCCCAGCCAGCAGCAGAACAGCAGGATATTGACGTCGCAGCCGCGCCGCTCCTGCAGGTCGAGGCAGGCCCCGGAGACGCCCTCGGCGGAATAGATTTCCAGAGAGAAGTTCCAGAACGGATGGGGCAGAAAGTCGGACATGCTTCCCTTGCTGGGGGCGAAGGGGTACACGGCGCGACGGCGATGAGCAACGACGACTCCTCCGAGACCACGCTCGACAACGAGGCGACCAACGCCCGGCTGGAAGAGCTGCGCATCGAGCACCGCGACCTCGACGATGTGATCGACCGTCTGATCGAGAAGGCGCCGTTCGACCAGCTCCAGCTACAGCGGCTGAAGAAGCGCAAGCTCGGCCTGAAAGACCAGATTCTCCGGTTGGAAAGCCGGCTCATTCCCGACATCATCGCCTGAGAATTTGATGGCCAAAGCGACAAAGAAGCCGGTAGTCGGCATCATCATGGGCAGCCAGTCGGACTGGGCGACCATGCACCATGCCGCCGATACGCTGGCGGCCCTCGGAATCCCCTGCGAGACCCGCATCGTTTCCGCCCACCGCACCCCTAAGCGTCTGTTCTCCTATGCGTCGGGGGCCAAGGCCCGCGGCCTGAAAGTGATCATCGCGGGCGCCGGCGGGGCTGCTCACCTGCCCGGCATGACCGCCTCGATGACGCCGCTGCCCGTGCTCGGCGTGCCGGTCGAGAGCGCGGCGCTGAAGGGCATGGATAGCCTCCTCTCCATCGTGCAGATGCCGGCCGGTATTCCGGTGGGCACCTTGGCGATCGGCCGTGCCGGCGCGATCAACGCCGCCCTGCTGGCGGCCAGCATCGTGGGCCTCGGCGACGCCAAGGCGATGGCGGCCGTGGAACGGTGGCGCGCGAAGCAGACCGACGCGGTGGCGAAAGCGCCGAAAGACGACCCCGTTCCCGCTCACCGCTGATGGCTCCGAAGATCCTGCCGCCGGGTTCGACCATCGGCATCCTGGGCGGCGGCCAGTTGGGCCGCATGACGGCGCTCGCTGCGGCGCGGCTGGGTTACCAGTGCATCGTTTACGCGCCGGACGATGAATCGATCGCCGGCCAGATCGCCACGGTCTACGTCCAGGCCGACTATGACGACGCGCTGGCGCTCGAATGGTTTGCCGAGCACGTCGACGTCATCACCTACGAATTCGAGAACGTGCCGGAAGCGACGGTGCTTGCCTGCGAGAAGATGAAGCCGGTGCGGCCGGGCGTGACGCCGATCCACTTCGCGCAGCACCGCATTCGCGAGAAGGACTTTCTCCGGAAGGCGGGCATCGGCACGGCCGACTATCAGCCGATCTATACCGAGGCCGACATCGAGAAGGCCACGGCGCTCCCCGGTATCCTCAAGACCTGCACCGACGGCTACGACGGCAAGGGACAGGCGAAGGTCGCGACCAGGGACGGCATCAAGGCGGCCTGGGAGAAGTTCGGCCGGCGCGAGTGCATCCTGGAATCGCTGGTCGATTTCCAGTGCGAGGTCTCGGCCATCGTCGCGCGCGGCCTCGACGGCACGACAAGATGTTTCCCGATCGGCCGCAACGAGCATCGCGACGGCATCCTGCGCACGACGCATGTTCCGTCAGGGCTCGATGACGCGGTGATAAAGAAGGCCGAAGCCTTCGGGATCAAGCTCGCCGAGAGCCTCGACCTGGTCGGGCTGGTGGCGCTCGAGATGTTCGTGACGCGCGACGGTCGCGTGCTGGCCAACGAGATGGCGCCGCGTCCGCATAACTCCGGCCACTGGACGATGGACGCCTGCGCCACCAGCCAGTTCGAGCAGCTGGTGCGCGCGATCTGCGGCCTGCCGCTGGGCAGCGTCGAGGTGCTGGCGCCCTCGCGGATGGAGAATCTGATCGGCGATGAGGCCAACGACTGGATGAAGTATCTCGCCGATCCGACGGCGCGGCTGCACCTCTACGGCAAGAGTAAAGCCCGCCCCGGTCGCAAGATGGGCCATGTAACCTACCTTACATAGCGTCGCAACAATCTGCATCGACTTGCCGTCGTGACAACCGGTGGTTTAGCGATTGGATATGCGGCAACGCAGACCCGCTCGCCATGAATTGTAATACACCGTGTGATATCCCTCGTTAGTCGTATGACTTTCGGGGGAAGAAAATGGCTGCGTTCAATGTAATCATCGTTTTGCCGGGCACGACCGGCACAAGTCTCGTTCAGAGTCAGAGTGACGAGACCAGTTCGACGCCGTTCTGGATGGACTTGGCAATCAAGGAAGGCGCCGTAACTCCGACCCTTGCCGCCGCTCAATTGGTCGCCCCGCTGTGGGCCGGCACGCCCGGCGGCTACGGTAAGGACACCGGCTACGCCTCGCTGATCAACACGCTGTGCGCCGCGAGCGGCTATACGCAACTCTACGCCTCCTGGCCGACCAACGACCCGGCGACCTTCAACGGCGATACGACGACGGCATGGCTGCCCAATAAAAACGTGCTCACCGCCAGCACGGTGATCGGCTGGGGCTACGACTGGCGGCAGGACAATCTCGTCACGGCGAAGATGCTGCAGAATTTCCTCTCCTGCCTGTGGGCGAACAACCAAGGCAACATCGGCACGATCACGCTGATCGGCCACAGCATGGGCGGCCTGGTCTCGCGCGCCTATCTCGAATACGTCGGCTCCAAAGACCCGTGGTTCTCCAACATCGACCAGCTGATCACGCTGGGCACGCCGCATCTCGGCGCGCCGCTGGCCATGGCGCCGATCTCGGAGACCATGACGGTCACCGTCGGCGGCAAGGGCAACGCCAACTTCTTCCTCAAGCTGTGGGGTGATGCCCTGGGCATCCTGAAGCAGGACGCCGTCGACAATGTCATCAAGATGATCGAGCTGGTCATCAACGACGGCCACGACAAGGGCAAGGACGGCACCCAGGGCATGGGTGTCAGCACTTATCAGCTCCTGCCGCCGCCCAACGTCGCGACAAACACGGCGGACGCGAGCCTGATCGACTTCATCACCGATGTCGTCGCCGGCAAGACCTACAACGTCGGCAATATGCCGGCGGCGGTGCTGAAGCTTATTCCCGACCTGAACCAGGCGAACCTGGCCGGCGCGGAGAATTACTTCAGCAAGCTCAACTACACGGCCAATCCCATCCCGTACAATTGCATCTACGGCGTGGTGAATGCCCAGAACCCGAGCCTCGACCCGTCGCTGCAGGGCGTGCTCACCACCACCACGGGCTTCAGCTACGACTCCGGGAACAACACCTTCCTGTCGGTCGACACCGTGGGCGGCGGCGACCTCGTGGTGCCGATCGCCAGCGCCATGTTCGCCAGCAATACCTCGAGCAGCGTCACGACGTTCGAAGTGCTGGGTTGCGACCACATCACCATGCCGGGCAACCAGCTGGTGCAGAACAAGGTCAGAGCCTGGCTGAACTTTCCGGCCTGAGCTAGCGCCGCGTGGCCCCTGCCCGCGTGCGGGCGCCGGGCCACGCGCGCACCTGGCTCTTGAACTTCTCGATCTGCATCAGATCTTCGAGGCGGCGATCCAGAAATGCCCACGTCGCCTCGCCGCCCTCGGAGCGGTCGTTCAACCAATAAAGAAGTGTCGCCGAGTAGACGCCCGCCAGGGTCGCCCGCTTGGTGTAGAAATTGAAATCGACCGAGGCATCGCCGGCGGCGTACCAGATCGCGTCGACCGTTCGATAGAGCAGCTTCGCCCCCAGCACGGCATTGAGCGGCAAGGCCAGCAGCGACAGCGCCCGGCGCGCCGAGTCGGGCGTGCCGGTGTGCTTCTGCAGGCGGATACGGACGCCGGTGCGGATACGCTCGCGCACCTTCATGCCGGCGGTGCCGGCGGCCTCCATATCGGCCACAGTACGAGCATCCGCGCGGCTGCTGACATATTCCAGGATACCCAGCGGCCCTCCCGGAAAGAGCCGCAGTGCCTCGCCCTCGGGCAGCCCCAGCTCCTGGGCGGAAGCGGCGATCGTAGCCTCCGTCCACCCGTCGAAAGTGGCGTTGGCGGCCACGGTATCGGCCAGCCGGTCGCGGATTTCGGCGTCGGGATCGGAAAATGCGGTGTTTTCTGAACTCATGGGGGCAATATAGGGGGTGGATCACCCCTTCCCAAGGCGGAATGCCTGTGATACCTACGCGCCTCCTCATTCAGGCCCTGGAGCGTTTTCCGGGGCCATTCAGCTTGGAAGGAAGCGATCGCAGTGCAGGTCCTCGTCCGCGAAAACAATGTCGATCAGGCGCTCCGCGTCCTGAAGAAGAAGATGCAGCGCGAAGGTATCTTCCGCGAGATGAAGCTCCGCCGGAACTATGAGAAGCCCTCCGAGCGCCGCGCCCGCGAACGTGCCGAAGCCATCCGTCGTACCCGCAAGCTGATGCGCAAGCGCATGGAGCGCGAGGGCTACTAGCCCGACGCGGGCAGCGAACGGACGAAACGACGACCCCCGGCATCCCCGGGGGTTTTTGTTTGTCCGCACGCCGCCGGCAGAAATGCTATTCTCCCTCCGGGGGAGACATTGGACGACCGAGACCGGGGTGACAGCCTCATCGACGACCGCGCGTTCCGGCGGGAACAGGAAGCGCTTCGCAGCACGTGGACGTTTCTCGGTCTCACGGTCGACCTGCCGCGCGACCACGACTGGTTCCGCACCAGCCTCGCTGGCCGATCGGTGTTCGTCCAACGCTTCGGCGAGCAGATCCTGGGCTTCGAGAACATCTGCCCGCACCGCTTCTTTCCGCTGCGCACCGCCGACAAGGGCAACGGCCAAATCATCTGCGGCTTTCACCATTGGCACTTCGACCGCCGTGACGACGCCGTCGGTATCCCGAACTGCCGCGAGGTGTTCGATCTCACGCCGCGCGAGATGAAGGCACGCCTCCGGCCAATCGAGATCGCGATGTGCGGCACCCTGATCTTCGGCCGCCTCGACGCCGCGCCGGATGCCGAGAGCCTCGAGGGCTTCCTGGCCGGCAGCGCCGACATCCTCGCCGCCTTCAGCCGCGCTCCGGTAAAGGTGCAGCGCTTCGGCCGAACGGTCGAGGCCAACTGGCGGCTCATGATCCAGATCACGCTCGACGACTATCACGTCCCCGCAGTTCATCAGCTTCGCAGTCATATCGGCGCCGCGGACTATCGCTACTGGCGCTTCGGCCCGCACAGCGCGATGGCCGAGGGCCATACCGATACGTTGCCCTCGACGGCCGAAGACTGCGCTGCCGGTCGCTACCGCCCGACCCGCTACAGGATCTTCAACATCTTCCCGACCCTTGCCGTCTCGCTTTTTTCGGCAAGCCACTATTGGTACATCGACATCCAGCAGTTCATCCCGCTGGCGCCGGCGCGGTCGCAGTGGCGACACTGGGTCTTCCCCGCACCGTTCCAGACGGCCCGGAAGAAGTTCGTCCGCAGCCTGACGCGTCCCCTTGTCGACCCGATTCGCGACCGCATTGTCCGGCGTACCGTCGAAAGGATCGGCAATGAGGACCATCTGGCCTGCGAGCGTCTCCAGCAGGTGGCGCACCAGCCCGATCATTGGCAGCCAATTCTCGGCCGACAGGAGGAGCGTGTGGCCTGGTTCACCGAGGCCTATGCGAAGGCCGTGTCCGACGCGCCCTAGGCCGCGCAGAACCTCGCGAAGCCGGGCAAGGCGCAGACCTGGGCGGGAAACATCAGCCAGGCAACGCCGATGACGAACACCGCCAGCAGCAGGAAGCGCACGAGCGGATGGAGCGCGCTCAGCAGCAGGTAGACGACCAGCGCCGCCACGGCGACCGCGCCGATCCGATAGCGGGCATCCCAACCGGCCCAGGCGGTCATCAGGTCGGCGAAGAGCTTGTGCAGTAGATCCATGGACGATCCGCCAATACTGGTGTGTGCGGAAGATTACGCAGTCCGAGCGGCGGGGTTCCATTGAGGGCGTATCCGCCGCGCAAACCATATCGGCAGTTACCACTACCCCCGCGCAGGCCGCCGGTTGTACCCTGCGGCGGGGGACAGCTTGAAGCGACGCAAGAACACCGGGGACCAATCCGTTCCGCCGTCGGCCACGGCCTTCGCCGCCAAGGCGCGCGACCTCGACGCCTTGCGCGGTACGGTGGTCGATGCGGCGACGGTGAGCTCGGCTTTGTGGTTCAGCTACATCACGCTGTTGTTCTTTCTGCTGATCGCCGTCGGCGGCGTGTCCCATCGCGACCTGTTCCTCGAAAGCCCGGTGGCGCTCCCGCTGCTCAGCATCAGCCTGCCGCTGATCGGCTTCTTTGCCCTCGGCCCCGCGCTGTTCCTGGTGGCCCACGCCTATGTGCTGCTGCACTTCGTCCTGCTGGCCGACAAGGTCGGCGCTTTCGACGACGAGCTGCATCTGCAGATCCACGACGATGAGACGCGAGAGCGCCTGCGCCGCCAGCTGCCGATCAACATCTTCACCCAGATCCTGGCCGGGCCGCGCGACATCCGCGGCAGCGTCATCGGCACCATGCTGCAGCTTGTCGCCTGGGTGACCCTGGTCGTGGGGCCGGTCCTGCTGCTGATGCTGTTCGAGCTGCAGTTCATCGCCTTCCACCACGCCTGGGTGACGTGGTGGCACAGGATCGCCGTCGTGGCCGACCTCGCGCTGCTGTGGACCCTGTGGCCGTCGATCGCGCGCGGCGAGAAATCGCGCATCGCCTGGCACGACCTCCTCCGCCTCGGTGGCGCTGCCGGCGCCGTAACCAGCCTCGCCTCGGCCTATCTCGTCCTCGCGATCGTGAGCTACCCCGGCGAGTGGCAGGACGAGCATCTGATCGACCTGCGCTTCGTGCCGCTGAAGTGCCAGAGCGCCAATCGGCAATCGCTGCACGAAGTACTGGTCGCCGGAGACTGTTCGCAACGAATGCCGACCAGCCTCTGGTCGAACCGGATAGCGCTGGCCAACTTCAGTCCGCCCGAGAAGGCCACCGGGCCGATGCCGATCGATCTAACCGGCCGCAATCTCGACGGCATGGTCATGATTGGCGGCAACTTGCGCGGCGCAAATGGGACCGACGCCCTGCTGCGCCGTGCCCGCATTATCGAGGTCGACATGCAGGGCGCGAACTTCACCACCGCGCATTTCAATGGCGCAAACCTGTCCTACGTTAAGGCCCAGAAGGCCGTGTTCAGGGGAGCGGAACTGCGAGGCTTGTCGACTAACGGAGACTACTCCGGCGCCAACTTCAACGGCGCAGAACTCCAGGCCACGTCACTTGCCAATGCCCGTCTTGACGGCGCGAATTTCGAAAATGCGCACCTGCAGGGTGCCAGCCTGCGAAGCGCCTTCATGTCAGGAGCGCGATTTCCGGGCGCGCATATGCAAGCCGTGGATATGGCAGGCGCGATCCTGACGGCCGGCTCGCTCCAGACCGCTCAGCTTCAAGGCGCGAAATTGCAAGGCACCTCCCTGACCGCGGTCGATATGCGGGGCGCTTTCTTGTGGCGCAGTTTCGGCATTCCCGACAGCGAATACATCCTGTTGCCGACGGATTCTCAGTCCTGGGCGGCAGGAATGGGAGACACCTACGGGCAACTGACGCACCTCATGGATTTCGTCCCTGGCGGATCATTGAAAACGGATGCGCTGGCGAGGATTTCGATATTGGACTGCAGCACCCGCGCCTGCGACGCCGAAGCCACCGCAGCCGAGAAAAACGCGCGGATTAGACTCTCGACGGGAGCCGTCTCTCAAGACGTCTACTATCAGCGCTTGTCCGACGAACTCATCGCTTTGATCTGCGAGGGCTCCTTCGCAGCGACATCGCTCGACTATATGATCCCTCGCCTGCGATGGGTCCCAGCGGCAGTGGACAAGATTCTTGTTCCCACCTGCCCCGTCAGCCAGACGATGACGCCCGCGCAAAAGGCCAGCCTGGAAGCTTTGCGTCCCAAGCCCAAACCCCGAGGGGTGGCCGCAGTGGGCGCTACCCGCTAGGCTCCGGCCGCTTTCATTTGGGGAGATCGACATGACCGACGGTGTGCTGCTTCTGGGACGCCTCTTGATGTCCGCCATCTTCATCCTCGCCGGCGTGGCCAAGCTGTTGGCGCCCGCCGCCACGCAAGGGATGATGGCCAAGTACGGCCTGCCCGTGCCGCTGGCGGCCTATGCGGTGACCGTGATCGTCGAATTGGGCGGCGGGCTGCTGCTGCTGTTCGGCTTCATGACGCGCCCCGTCGCAATCGTGCTCGCCGTGTGGTGCATCGCCACCGGGCTGGTCGCGCATACCGCTTTTGCCGATCCGAACATGCGCGCGCACTTCATGAAGAACGTCGCGGTCGCCGGCGGCTTCCTCTACGTCTGGGCGATGGGCGCGGGCGCCTACAGCATCGACGCCTGGCGCCGCCGCGCTTAATGCGCTGAGCTGAGGCTCTCGAGCGTGTGGATCAGCCGCTCGCCGTCGTAGGGCTTCGACAGGAAGTGGCCGCGCGCCGGCAGGTCGGCGTCGCCCACCTTGATATGGCCGGACGTCAGGACCAGCTCGACCGGTGGCCAGCGGTGGCGTATGGCGGCGGCCAGCAGCAGGCCGTCCATGTCGCCCGGCAGGTCGATGTCGGTGAAGACGATCTTGATGGAAGCGTTGCTCTCGAGCAGCGCGATGGCTTCCGCGGCCGATCCTGCCTGCACCGTGTCGAAACCCGCGTCCTCGATCAGCGACACGGCATGCAGGCGCAGCAAGGGCTCATCTTCGACGACGAGAACGAGGGGCCTTGAGGACACGCTACACACCCGAAACATATGCCATAGGCGCCCGGAAGTGGGCGCACATCCCCTCAGGATCGTAACGGACGTCGGCCTTCCCGGTTCCCGCGAGACCCGACGCGATCAGGCGGCTGCCGAAGCCGCGCCGCGCCGGAGCCGTCACCGTCGGTCCGCCCTTCTCCGTCCAGTCGAAGACGAACTCTTCCTGCCCGTTGGCCGCACGCTCGCTGCGCCAACGCACGACTACACGGCCCTTGTCGTTCGACATCGCACCGTACTTCACCGCGTTGGTCACCAGCTCGTGGATCAGCAGCGAAAAGGACAGGACCGAGCGTGGATTGATGTCGATGTCGGGACCGGCGAGATCGAAGCGCGCCAGATCGGCCGCCATGCCGACCACCGCCTCGACGGTCGTGCGCACGGCGCCACCCGCCATCGCACGGCCCAGCAGCACATCGTGCGCCCGGCCCAGCGCCTGGATGCGGCGGCCGAAGGTGGCCACCGCCGGCATGTCGGCTGCGTTGCGCAGGGTCTGCTGGGCGATCGCATCGACCATCGCCAGCGTGTTCTTCATGCGATGCGAGAGTTCCTCGTTCAACGTCTGCTGCACGGCCTCGAGATGCTTGCGCTCGGTGATGTCCTGCACCGCGCCCATCAGGCGCACCGGCTTGCCGGCGGCGTCATGCTCATAGTCGGCGCGGCGGGAAATCCAGCGCACCTCGCCGTCGTTGGCGCGGCGGATACGGAACTGCACGTCGCGCGGCGCGGTGCCGTCGCGGCGGCTCTCGGCTGTGGAACCGGGATTGTCGCCCGGCACGACCATCGCGTGGATATCGTCGATGACGAAGGAGTGGTCCCCGTTCAGCCCGTAGATGCGACAGAACCCGGCAGAGGGAAACAGCCGGTCGCTCTCCAGGTCGATCTCGAAGGTGCCGACGCCGCCGGCCTGTTGCGCGCCCTCGACCGCCTCGGCGCGGCGATGGCGCAGCAGGATCATGGTCTGCCGCGCCAGCGCCAACAGCGACGTCACTTGTTCCTCGCTGAGGCCTTCGGGACGCGGCACGGTGTCGATCACACAGAGCGCGCCCAACGCCTCGCCGTTGCGCGTGCGCAGCACGGCGCCGGCATAGAAGCGGATGCGGGGCTCGCCGGTGACCAGCGGGTTGTCGCGCGTGCGCGGATCGAGCGAGAGGTCGGGAATGACCAGGATCTCGCGCTCCTTGATGGCGTGGACGCAGACCGACTGGTTGAGAGGCGTCCCGGTGCCGTCGAAGCCGACGCGCGCCTTGAAGAACTGGCGGTCGGCATCGACCAGGCTGACCAGTGCCACCGGCGTCCGGCAGATCGTGCGGGCAAGTTGGACGATGTCGTCAAACTGCTGCTCAGGCGGTGTGTCGAGCACCTGGTACGAACGCAACGCCGCGAGACGGGGAGACAGCATGAGCCGCTTATAACGCAAAACCAATCGTACGGTTCCGTACCTCTTCCGCAGGCAACCGATCGCCGAAAGCGCCGTTCGTCTAAAAGAGTACAGGAGGCGTGCAATGGCATTCAGGTTTCTCAACCCGGAGTTTCGCGAAGCCTACAAGTCGATCGATGCGGGCTACCGTCCGATCCCCCTGGGCGGCCTTATCCGTACCGCGATCCTGGTCGTGATGGCGGTCGGCGGCACTTATCTCGTGGCCCATACCCTGCAGTCGCGGGCCGAACTGCAAGGCCAGGCGATCCTTGCCTCCCACCCGTCCGACGAATTGACCCAGACCGCGACTGTCCGCGAGACGGCGCCGTCCGACGCCGACGCGCGCTACTCGAGGCCATAGATCGAGAACTGCTTGGCAACATCCGGCACGAGTGCCTTGGCGGCAGCCATATCGGCCTCGCCGTCTTTCGTGCGTCCGTCCCGGCTATAGGCAAGGCCGCGCCCATACAATGAGAGCGCGCGGTTGGGATCCGCCTGCAGCGCCGCACTGTACTCGACCACCGCAATCGCGGGCTCGTCGGCCTTGAGGTAGGTGAAGCCGCGCGTGTCGCGCACATCGAGATTGCCCGGCAGCATCCTCAAGGCCGTGTCGCAGTCCGCCAATGCGCCCACGAGGTCGCGGCCCAGGATGGCGCGCACCAGGCAGCGGTTGGTGTAGGCTGGACCAAGAGTCGAATCGAGCTCGATGGCGCTGCGGAAGTCGGCCAGCGCGCGCTCGTAGTCGGACATGCGCAGATAGAAAGTGCCACGGTTGTAGTGCGCCGTCGCATTGTTGTCCTCGATCGACAGCGCGGTCGTGAGATCCGCGATTGCGTCGCGCAGCGCGCCACCCTCGCCGTCGAGCGTGGCGCGGCGGACCAGGGCATCGACATTGTGCGGATCGATCACCAGCGCGGCGTCGTAGTCGCGCTTGGCCAGGATCGTCTCGCCACGGCTCGAGTTGGCCAGGCCGCGCATGGCCAGCGCCTCGGCATTGTCCGGCTCCTTGGCGACCGCGGCATCGAGGTCGGCGAGCGCCCGGCCGTAGTTGCCGATCTGGCGGTACGAGTCGCCGCGATGGATCAGGGCATCGACATTGTCCGGCTCGAGCGTCAGCACCTTGTCGAAGTCTTCGATCGCGCGCTGGTAGGCGCGCGTGCGGGTGGCCAGCATCACGCCACGGCCGTAGTAGGCCAGCGTGCTCTTCGGGTCGACGCGGATGGCGTCGTTGAAATCCTTCAGCGCCCGGTCGCCTTGACCCAGCGCGTCGAGCGTGGCGCCGCGCCGGAACAGGTCCAGCGCCGCCGGGTTCTTCGGATCGATCGCACTGTCGTAGCGGCGCAGCGCATCCCGGTAATCGCTCTCGGCCATCACCTTGTTGCCGAGCGCCATGCGCGCGCCGGCACGATCGAAGCGTGCCTGTGCCAGCTCCGACGGTGCGAGCTTCTTGCTCTGGATCGCCTCGCTGCAGGCCGCCGCGCGCTTCTCGGCCTGGCTGGTGCCCGGCATGGCGCCCTTGGTGCAAACGTCGAAGGCGGCCTTGGTCTTGGGATCCATCTGGGCCTGCGCGGGCGAGGCGATGGAAAGCGCGGCAAGTGCCAGCGCAAACGTGAGTGTCCGGGGGTGAAGCATCGTCGGTCTTAACCGGAAAGACCGGGTTTCCGCAATTGGCGCTGCCCGCTACAGTGCCTTCATGGCTCCGAAGAAAACTGCATTCACTATCGTCCGTGGCGGCAAGCTGCTCGACATCGCCAAGCGCAAGGCGGTTGCCGTCGACATCCTGATCAAGGGCGACACGATCGCCGAGATCGGCAAGCCCGGCCTCGCCGCTCCCGCCGGCGCCACCGTGATCGATGCAAGGCACCGGCTGATGCATCCCGGCCTGATCAACGCCCACACCCATGGGCCGGGCAACCTCGCCAAGGGCTTCCACGACCGCTGGTCGCTCGAGCTGCTGCTGACCGGCAGCCAGTGGGTCGGCATCGGCCGCAACCTCGAGGACAAGTATCTGTCCGCGCTGATCGGCGCTGCCGAGATGGTGCTGAAGGGCTGCACCGCGGCCTACGATCTCGCGGCCGAGTTCCCGCTACCCTCGGTCGAGGGATTGTCGGCCATGGCCAAGGCCTACGAGGAAGTCGGCATGCGCTGCATGCTGGCGCCGATGGTGGCCGATCTCTCCTTCTTCGAAGCGATCCCCGGTCTGATGGATCGCCTGCCGCCGCGCCTCAAGAAGGACGTCGAGAGCTTCCGGATGGCGCCGTGGAAGGCCACCACCAAGGAGATGAAGAAGGCGCTGCAGGGCTGGCGCTTCAAGGACGTGCATCTGGCCGTCGCGCCGACCATCCCGCATCATTGCAGCGACGACTTCCTCGCCGCCTGCCGCGACCTCTCGCGCGAATACGACGTCGGCGTGCACACCCATGTGGCCGAGTCCAAGGTCCAGGTGATCGCGGGCTACCAGCGCTACGGCACGACGCTCGCCGCCCACATGGACGAGATGGGTCTGGTGAACGAGCGCTTCACCGTGGCGCACGGCGTCTGGCTCGACGACGACGACATGAAGCGGCTGGGAGATAAAGGCGCCTCGGTCGCGCACAACCCGGGCTCCAACATGCGGCTGGGCAGCGGCCTCGCCGACGTGCGCGGCATGCTCGACCGCAAGGTCAACGTCGGCATCGGCACCGATGGCGCGAGCTGCGCCGACAACCAGAACGTCTACGAGGCGATGCGGCTGGCCTCGATGGCCTCCAAGGTCCAGGGCCCGGATTGGCAACGCTGGCTCGGCACCGACGAGGCGCTGCTCGCCGCCACCGAAGGCTCGGCGCGGGCGCTGGGCCTGCACAAGCAGATCGGCAAGATCGCGCCCGGCTACAAGGCCGACATCGTCTTCCTCGACCTGCACCATGTGAACTGGATCCCAATGAACGATCCGGTGAACCAGATCGTCCACACCGAGGACGGCACCGGCGTGCATTCGGTAATGATCGGCGGCCGCATGATCGTCGAGGACCGCAAGCTGCTCACCGTCGATCTGCCCAAGCTCGCGGCCCAGGCCGCCGCCTCGCAGGCCCGCCGCGTCAAGCTCACGGGCGAGGCGAAGAAGCTCTACGAGAAACTGGAGACTGTTGTCGGTAGCTTCTGCCCGGGCCTGGCCAAGCAGCCGCTGCACATCCATCGCTATGGGGCGAGCCATCACCACCACTGAGTCGCCGATAAGCGCGACGCGTCTCGGCGAGATCCTCGGCCGCAAGGTCAGCGCCGTCACGGTCGAGGCCTCGAACCCGACGGTCATCTCGCACGTCTGGCGCCTCAAGCTCGACTACGACGGCGAAGCCGGACCATCCACCCTCTTCCTCAAGACGCGGCACCTCGACAAGACCCGGGGCTTCGCCGCGTCCGGCCCGCACGAGCTCGCCTTCTATCGCACCCTGGCACCCGAGACGCCCGGCGGCATCCTCGTGCACTGCCACGACTCGCACTGGGACCAGGCTACCGGCGACTGGCACCTGCTGCTCGAAGACCTGCGCGACACGCACGAAGCGCCGTCGTCCTGGCCCTTTCCGCCGACGCTGCCGCGCTCTGAAGCCGTCATCCGCACCCTCGCCCGCTTCCACGCCACCTGGTGGGACGACAAGCGGCTGGGCGTCACGATCGGCTCCTGGGCCAGCGCCGCCGACATCGCACAAGGCCAGCAGCAGATGTCGGACGCGGTGGCCAAGCTCGCCGACGCGCTGGGCGACCGCTTCACGCCGGACAAGCGTGTCTTATACGAGCAGCTGATCGACCGCACCGAACCGCTCAGCGCGCGCTACCATTCGCGCCGCAACATGACGATCATCCACGGCGATACGCATGTCTGGAACTGCTGGCTGCCTAGGACTGGCGTCGCCGCCCCGCCGAAACTGTTCGACTGGGACAGCTGGCGGCTCGACTACGCGACCGACGACCTCGCCTATCAGATGGCGCTGCACTGGTATCCCGATATCCGCCGCGAGCGCGAAAGCCGCCTGCTCGATGCCTATCACGCCGAACTGCTGGCCCACGGAGTCACCGGCTACGACCGCCAGGCGCTACAGGACGACTACCGGCTATCGGTTCTCTGGATGACCATGAAACCCGTCTGGCAGCACGCCTACGGCATTCCCGCGCACATCTGGTGGCCCCACCTCGCGCGCATCCACACGGCCGTCGACGACCTCGGCTGCCGGGACCTGCTGACCTAAGTTCGCGCAATTTTGTTGCGCGGAGGGAGTGGCGGAATCCGGTACAAATCGCAGGAAACCCTTATGCCATCGGCATCGAAGGTGCCCCAGGATTTCGGTGCACGCCGCGTCAACTTTTCCGCTAGTGCGCGGAGCCTTCCATCGCCTTGACGATGTTCTCGCACATCACCTTGGCGTCGGCGAAGAGCATCATGGTGTTGTCGCGGAAGAACAGCTCGTTCTCGACGCCGGCATAGCCCGAGGACATGCCGCGCTTCACGAACAGTACGGTCTGCGCCTTCTCGACGTCGAGGATCGGCATGCCGTAGATCGCGCTCTTGGGGTCGGTCTTGGCGGCCGGGTTGGTGACGTCGTTGGCGCCGATCACGAAAGCCACATCCGTCGAGGCGAACTCGCGGTTGATGTCGTCGAGTTCGAAGACCTCGTCGTACGGCACATTGGCTTCGGCCAGCAGCACGTTCATGTGGCCCGGCATGCGGCCCGCCACCGGATGGATGGCGTACTTCACCGACACGCCGTGCTTCTTCAGGATGTCGGCCATCTCGCGCAGCGCGTGCTGGGCCTGCGCCACCGCCATGCCGTAGCCCGGCACGATGATCACGCTTTGGGCGTTCTGCATCAGGAAGGCCGCATCCTCGGCCGAGCCGACCTTGACCGGGCGGTCGTCCTTCACGTGCGCGGCGGCAGCGCCCCCGCTGTCGGTGCCGAAGCCGCCCAGGATCACGTTGAAGATCGAGCGGTTCATGCCCTTGCACATGATGTAGCTCAGGATCGCGCCCGAGCTGCCGACCAACGCGCCGGTGACGATCAGCGCGGTGTTGCCCAGGGTGAAGCCGATGCCCGCCGCCGCCCATCCCGAATAGGAGTTGAGCATCGAGACCACGACGGGCATGTCGGCGCCGCCGATCGGCAGGATCAGCAGGAAGCCGATGGCCAGCGACAGCACGATCAGCAGGATGAAGGTGATCGGATGGCCGTGGAACGCGAACCACACGAGCAACAGCAGGATGACCACGCCGATCAGGGCGTTGAGCGGATGCTGACCCTTGAAGATCAGCGGCGCGCCCGTGACCAGGCCCTGCAGCTTGGCGAAGGCCACGATCGAGCCGGTGAAGGTGATGGCGCCGATCACGGTGCCCAGCCCCATCTCGACCAGGCTCTGGGTATGGATGTGGCCGGGCGAGCCGATGCCGAAGGCTTCCGGCGCCACGAAGGCAGCGCCCGCCACGAACACCGCGGCCAGGCCGACCAGCGAATGGAAGGCCGCCACGAGCTGCGGCAGGGCCGTCATCTGGATGCGCAGCGCCACGACGGTGCCGACCGCGCCGCCCACGATCAGGCCACCGACGATCAGGTAAGGAGAAACGACGCCCGGCGTCAGCACCGTGACGCCGATGGCGACCACCATGCCGACGATGCCGAAGGCATTGCCCTGGCGTGAGGTCACCGGCGAGGAGAGCCCGCGCAGCGCCATGATGAAGCAGATGGCGGCGATCAGATAGCCGTAGGCGGCCAGTTCCTGGGTCATGATGCGTCGCCTACTTCTTGGCCGCGGTGGGTTTCTTCTTGAACATCGCCAGCATGCGATGGGTGACGATGAACCCGCCGAAGATGTTGACGGCAGCCAGCGCCACCGCGATCGCACCGAACAACTGTGCCGCGCCCAGCCCCTTGAGGCCGGCCGCCAGCAGCGCGCCCACGATGATCACCGAGGAGACGGCGTTGGTGACGGCCATCAGCGGTGAATGCAGCGCCGGAGTCACCCGCCACACCACGTAGTAACCCACGAAGCAGGCCAGCGCGAAGATGGTGAGCAGCGCCACGAACGGCATGTGACCGTCGGGGATGGCGAGCGTGCCCTGCGCCGACATGTCGGTGATCTGCTGCGCCACGCCTTTCAGGTTGGTGGCGAGGTCCTGTGCCTGGGTCGCGATTTTGGCGGCTTCGCCGGCCAGCTTGTCGTCCATGACCGCTCCTAGCTCTGGGTCAGCGAAGGATGCACGATCTGGCCACCCTGAGTGACCAGCGTGCCCTTCACCACTTCGTCGTTGGTGTCGATCCTCAGCGCCTTGGTCTCTTTGTCGACCATGGGCGTGATGAAATTGAGCAGGTTACGCGAGAACAGCGCCGAGGCGTCGGTCGCCAGCTCGCCCGGCAGGTTGGCGGGACCGACGATCTTCACGCCGTACTTCTCGACCGTCTTGCCGAACTCGGAGAGCGGGCAGTTGCCGCCCTGCTCGACCGCCATGTCCACGATCACCGAGCCTGGCTTCATGGTCTTGACCATGTCTTCCGTCACCAGCACCGGCGCCTTGCGGCCCGGGATCAGCGCGGTCGTGACCACGATGTCCTGCATCTTGATGTGCTCGGCCACGAGGGCGGCCTGCCTGGCCTGGTACTCCGGGCTCATCTGCTTGGCGTAGCCGCCCGCCGTCTCCGCCGCCTTGAACTCCTCGTCCTCGACGGCGACGAACTTGCCGCCCAGCGACTGGACCTGTTCCTTGGTCGCCGGCCGCACGTCCGTTGCCGTGACGATCGCGCCCAGACGACGCGCGGTGGCAATTGCCTGCAGACCCGCCACACCGACGCCCATGATGAAGGCGCGCGACGGCGCCAGAGTGCCGCCCGGCGTCATCATCTGCGGGAAGATGCGGCCGAAGGTATTCGCCGCCGTCAGCACCGCCTTGTAGCCGGCGAGGTTGGCCTGCGAGGACAGGATGTCCATCGACTGCGCGCGCGTGATACGCGGGATCAGCTCCAGCGCGAACGCCGTCACGCCCTTTGCCGCCAGCGCCTGGACCAGCTCTTTATTGTTGAGGGCACCCAGCGGCGCCATCAGGGTCTGACCCTGGCGCAGCAGCCCCAGTTCATCCACACCCTCGTCACCCGACATGGGTCGGCCGATCTTGAAGACGATGTCGCCCGCCGCCATGGCGGACGCTGCATCCGGCACGATCGTTGCACCCGCCTCGGCATAAGCCTGGTCGGTGTAGGCGGCGGCGATACCCGCGCCCGCTTCGATGGTGACTTCCGCGCCCAACGCCTTCAGTTTTTTGACGGTCTCGGGGGTCGCGGCCACTCGGGTTTCGTGCGGCCGTCGTTCTTTGAGAATGGCGATTTTCATGGAGCGCTTTTTGATCGTTGGAGGCGCGAAGGGATATCTCGGGGCCGCACCTTGCACAGCGTTCGGCTCGTTGCCAAGCCGGTTTTTCGCCGCGTGGAAGCCTTTCGTTTACGGACTTTCATGCCGCGTGCTACGGCTCCAGCATGGCTGACCATCCCGACATCCTCACCGGCTTCCATTTCACCAAGGCGACGCTCGCCTCTTTCGAGGAGCGCTGCAGGATCGTGGGGCACATGGACAATCCCACGCCCACCGTCGCCGACATCCCGCCCGGCACCGCCGCCACCGTGCAGGCGATCGTCAGCACCGGCAGCGTCGGCATCTCGGCCGCGATGATGGATGCGCTCCCCAAGCTCTCGCTGTTCTGCTGCTACGGCACCGGCTACGAACGCTGCGATCTCGAGGCCGCCCGCAAGCGTAACATCATGATCACCCACGGCGCCGACGCCAACGCGCCCGACGTGGCCGAGCTTGCGCTCGGCATCCTGCTCGCCTCGACCCGCCGACTGGTGCGCGCCGACAAGATGATCCGCCGCGGCGAGTGGAAGCAGCGCATCCCCAACCGCTTCGGGGGCATCGCCGGCCTCACCGGCGGCAAGGTCGGCATCCTCGGCCTCGGCGCCATTGGCCTCGAGTTCGCCAAGCGCATCGCCGGCTTCGGCGTCGAGATCGGCTACTGCAATCGCAGCAAGCGCACCGATGTCGACTTCCAGTATTTCCCCGACGTGATGCAGCTCGCCACCTGGTGCGACTACCTGATCGTCTGCCTGCGCTCGGACTCGTCGAACAAGCACATCATCAACGCCAATGTGCTGAAGGCGCTGGGCCCACGCGGCCATGTCGTCAACATCTCGCGCGGCTGGGCCGTCGACGAGAAGGCGCTCGCCCATGCGTTACGCAACGACATCATCGAAGGCGCCGCGCTCGATGTGTACGACGAGGAGCCCTACAAAGGCACCGAGTTGCTCGAGCTCGACAATCTGGTGATGACGCCGCACTTCGGCGGCGGCACCCAGCACGCCCAGCGCCGCATGACCGACCTCGTCTGCCGCAACCTCGACAATCATTTCGCCGGCAAGCCGGTAGTCTCGCCGGTGCCGGAACTGAAAGACCTGGCCGGCGTCGTCAAGCCTCGCGGATAATATTTTAAGGAGGGCTTGAGGCGTCTGGAAGTACGCCCATACCTCTCCACATTCCCGCCACGAGGGTTGTACTGCCTTCGTAAAGGGGAACTCCATGTATACGATGATACTGCCCGCAACCGCTCTTGCAGCGGCGGTGATCCTTATTGTCCTGTTCTATGCTTCCGGCGCCGTCCGCTACGTCGGCAACAACGAGGTTGCCGTCGTCGAGAAGCTATGGAGCCGGTCCGGCTCCATCCGCGGCGGCCTGATCGCGCTGAAGGACGAGGCCGGCTTCCAGCCCGACGTCCTGCGCGGCGGTTTCCAGTTCTTCATGCCGTTCCAGTATCGCCTGCACCGCGAACCGCTGGTCACGATCCCGCAGGGCCAGATCGGCTACGTCTTCGCCCGCGACGGCCGACCGCTGGAGCCGACGCAGACGCTCGCCAGCAACATCGCCGCGCACGACTTCCTCGATGCGCGCGCCTTCCTGCTCGCCTTCGGCCAGAAAGGCCCGCAGCGCGCGATCCTGCGCGAGGGCACCTATGCGATCAATCTCGCGCAATTCGTCATCATCACGCGCGAACGCATCCACGGCCTGAAGATGGACGGCGAGGACGCCGCGCTGTTCACCAACATGGCCACCGTCATCAGCGAACGCGGCGGCTTCGACGCCGTCGTGATCAAGGATGCCGACGACAAGATCGGCGTGGTGACGGTGCATGACGGCCCTGCGCTCCCGGCCGACCAGATCATCGCGCCTTCGGTGGGCGACAATCCGGCAGTGACCGCTACTTTCCACAACAGCTTCCAGGACCCGGAGAAATTCCTGGCTGCCGGCGGCCGCCGGGGCCGCCAGCTGCAGGTGCTGGTCGAAGGCAGCTACTTTATCAACCGCCTGTTCGCGACCGTCGAGGCCGTCGACAAGACGCTGATCGACGTCGGCCATGTCGGCGTCGTGATCTCCTATACCGGCGAGACCGGCGTCGACACGTCGGGCAGCGACTACCGCCACGGCGAGCTGGTCGCGCGCGGCACGCGCGGCGTCTGGAGCACACCTTTGCTGCCCGGCAAGTACGCGTTCAACACCTATGCCGGCAAGATACTGATGGTACCGACCACCAACTTCATCCTGAAGTGGGACCAGCAGAACGTCGGCCCGCACAAGTTCGACGAGAACCTGTCCGAGGTGTCGCTGATCACCAAGGACGCGTTCGAGCCGATCCTGCCCCTCTCGGTGGTGGTCCATATCGACTACACCAAGGCCGCGCTCGTCGTGCAGCGCTTCGGCGACATCAAGAAGCTGGTCGAGCAGACCCTCGACCCGATGGTCTCGGCCTATTTCAAGAACGTGGCCCAGAAGCGGACCTTGATCGAGCTGCTGCAGGAGCGCAGCAACATCCAGGAAGCGTCCGGCCTCGAGATGAAGAGCAAGTTCGCGGCCTATAACCTCGAACTGCAGGAGGTGCTGATCGGCACGCCGCGCGCGGCGGCCGGCAACAACCAGATCGAGCTGATCCTGCAGCAGCTCCGCCAGCGCCAGATCGCGGACGAGCAAGTCGGCACCTACCAGCGCCAGGTGCTCGCCGCCCAGAAGGAACGCGAGTTGCGCGAGGCCGAGGCGCAGGCCCGCCAGCAGACGGCCATCACCGAGTCGGTGCTGTCGATCCAGGTCCAGGAGAACCAGGGCAAGGCGAACCTCGCCCGCTCGCAGCAGGAGGCCGACCAGACCCGCACGGTGGCGCAGGCGGAAGCCGACCGCATCCGCATGCTGGGCGAAGGCGAAGCCCGGAAGGTGGTGGCGCTGGCCTCGGCCGAGGCCGAGCGCGTCACCAAGGTGGGCCTGGCGCAGGCCGAGGCGATCGAGAAACAGGCCGCCGCCTCGGGCGGTGCACGCTACCAGCTCGCGCGCCAGATCGCCGAACGCTTCGCCGAGGCGCTCGAGAAATCGGGCGTCGACATCGTGCCGCGCATTTCGGTCTCCGGCGGCGGCGACTCGTCTGCAGCCGTTCCCGGCGGACCGGTCCTGCAGGCGCTGATGGCGATGCTGATGTCGGAAAAAGCCGAAGGGCTGGCGCCGGACAAGCGGGTCCAGTGAAGCCGGCGTGACGATCAAGTCGGCGGGTCGACTCCGATGGCGACCCGCCTCCCCTGCCGGATCCGCCGGTCGAGGACACTGTCCATGAAGGCGCGCAGCACCGAGAGGTCGCCGATGATATTGCCGCCCAGGCCGGCATAGGACTGGCCGGGCGAGGCGTAGCCCCAGGCGTCTAAGCCGACGTGATGAGCGATCAGCAGCGCCCTTGCCAAGTGATCGCGTTCCGACACGATGATCGTCCGATGCAGGCCGTAGATGTCGCGCCCGCGCACGATCGACTCCCAGGTCCGCACGCCACCGAAGTCGCGATAGACGAATTCCGGCGGCACGCCCAGCGCCGCCAGCCCGTCGCGCATGCGCGTCGGCTCGTCGTAGTCGGTGCCGATGCGGTTGCCGCTCACGATCAGGTAACGTGCCTTCCCCGCGCTCCACAGATCGGCCGCCGCCTTCAGGCGATGAGACAGCGTTCGATAGCGCTGGCCGCGGGTGCCGTAGGGTGCCGTGCCCAGCACGATCGCGGCATCGACCGTCGGCAGCGTATCGACGTCGTCGGGAATGTAGGCCTCGGCCCAGGCGCCGCTGACGTCGCGACCGATGCGGCCCACCGCCAGGATCGCCGCGATAAGGCAGGCCGCGCCCGCCAACGCGGCCAGCAGGAAGCGGGCCGTATGATGCAGCCGGTCGATGATCGTCATCGGGCGGCACTCCAGGCCTCGACGACGCCGATCAGCGCCGAGGGAAAGCGCCGCATTTCCGTGAAGACGCTGTAGGGCATGTCGACGTCGCGCGCATCGACGCCCCAGGCCTCCATCCCGGCCTGGTGGGCGATATAGAGAGCGCGGCCAAGGTGGAAGCGCTGCGAGACGATCAACAGCCTCGACTGACCGTAGACGTCCCGCGCCCGCAGCACCGACGCGCGCGTGCGGAAGCCCTCGGTATCCTGCCGAATTGCCTCGAGCGGTACGCCGCGCGCGATCAGCCCCGCCTCCATTGCCGCCGGCTCGTCGTAGCTGTCGCCGGTGCGATTGCCGCTCACCAGCAAGGTCTTGGCCTTGCCCGCTTTCCAGAGCGCGGCCGCGGTATCGAGGCGATAGACGAAGTAGCGGTTGGGTCCGCCCTCAGGCCCGATCGGCGCCGTGCCCAGCACCAGCGCCATGTCGACCGCGGGGGCCTCGGCAACCGTCGCGAACGACCAGCGCGCGGCCTCGCGCGCCATGCGGCGTTCGGCGAGCCACGCCGCCAGGGTCAGGACCAGCGCCGCACCGCCCATCGCAAGCAGGACTCCCACGATCAGACGCATCTCATCGCCTTGATCGGGTCATTCTTGATCGCTCGGGCCGCCCTCTATAGAGAGCCATCATGACACGTCTCAGCACCGCCGAAGCCACTGTCGAAACCCTCCTGCGCCATGGCCTCGATACGGTCTATGCCTTGCCTGGCCTGCACAACGATCCCCTGTTCGACGCCTTCTACCACGCTGCAGACCGTCTGCGCGTGATTCATCCACGACACGAACAGACCGCCGCCTACATGGCGCTGGGCGCCGCCCTTGCGACCGGCAAGCCGCAGGCCTTCGCCGTCGTGCCCGGCCCCGGTTTGCTCAACGCCGGCGCCGCCCTGCTGACCGCTTACGGCATGAATGCGCCGGTAATCGGGCTGATCGGCCAGATCCCGCAGGCCGACATCGATCGCGGGCACGGACACCTGCACGAGATCCACGACCAGCTCGGCCTGATGCGCCACATCACCAAATGGGCCGAGCGCATCCGCGGACCGCAGGAGGCGCCGACGCTGGTCTCGCAGGCGATCTGGCAGGCGACTTCCGGGCGCCCGCGTCCCGTCGCCCTCGAATGCGCGCTCGACACCTGGGCCAAGCGCGCCGAAGTGACCCTGGCCGCCGAACCGCTGCGCCTCCCGCCCGAGACGATCGACGACGAGGCGATCGAGGCCGCCGCGAAGATCCTGGGCAATGCCGAGCGGCCGATCCTGGTGTTGGGCGGCGGTGCGCAGGATGCCTCAGCCGAAGTGATCGAGATCGCGCAGCTGCTCGAAGCACCGGTCAGCTCCTACCGCCGGGGACGCGGTGTGATCCCGAGCTCGCACCGCCTGGCCGTCGATATGCCGATCGGCCATCGCCTGTGGAAGGAGGCCGACGCCGTGCTGGCCATCGGCACGCGCTTCTTCATCCAGAACGGCAACTGGGGCATCGACGACAAGCTCAAGGTCGTGCGCATCGATATCGATCCCGACGAGCCCGACCGGCTGTGCAAGCCCGACGTGGCGTTGATCGGCGACTCCGCCGCCCAGCTGCGCGCGCTGATCGCGGCGCTGCCCAAACACAATCGCAAGCGCGCCTCGCGCGACGGCGAACTGAAGGGCCATCGCGACTGGTTCGCCGACCGCTTGTCGCGCCTCGAGCCGCAGATGGGGTTCCTCAAGGCCATGCGCGCCGCCCTGCCCGAGGATGGCATCTTCGTCGACGAGGTCTCGCAGATGGGCTTCGCCTCGCGCGTCGCCTTCCCCGTCGAGAAGCCGCGCACCTATCTCTCGCCCGGCTACCAGGACAATCTCGGCTGGGGCTTCGGCACGGCGCTCGGCGCCAAGGCCGCGATGCCCGACCGTAAGGTGCTGGCGATCGCCGGCGACGGTGGCTTCCTCTACCAGATGGGCGAGCTCGCCACCGCCGTGCGCCACAACCTCGCCGTCGTGGTCGTGGTGTTCGACAACGGCGCCTTCGGCAACGTGAAGCGCATCCAGCAGGAGCGCTACGGCAACCGCCTGATCGCCTCGGACCTGCACAATCCCGACTTCGTGCGTCTGGCCGACAGCTTCGGCGTCGCCTCCTTCAAGGCCACCGACGCAAGGCAACTCGAAGCCGCCCTGCACAAGGCCTTCGCGCTCAACGCACCGGCCCTGGTCCACGTCCCGCACGGCGACGTGCCGAGCCCGTGGGATCTCATCATGATGCCGAAGGTCCGCGGCTAGTCGCGCGGAGTCTCACGCGCATGAGACAGCTGAAATGCCGCCGCCATGGGCATTTCCCGCGATTCGTCTCATTTCTCACCTGTCCGCCTCCCCCTCACAGCGCATCCAGCACCTGGCGGAAGTTGGTCGCGCACGTGAAGCCGAGCCGCCGCTGCGCCTTGCTGCTGTCGTAGACGCGATCGATCGTGTCGAACATCGTCCAGCCGCGCGCGGCGTATTTGGCGGCGTAGTCCGGGAAGTAACGCACGACGACAGACGGCGCGTTGGCGATCAGCTCGCGGCCGTCGGTGGGCGAGAACGGCGTCAGTGCCGACACGATGAACGTGTCGAAGCCGATATCGGGCGCCTTTTGCAACGCCACGACGTGCGCCTCGGCGGCATCCTCGACACTCAGCCGCCGGAAGAGGAACTCGTTGGCCTTGGTGTTTTCGCCGGACTGCGCGATGGCGTGCGCCATGTCATCTTCCTCGGGAAAGAACCGCGAGGTGCGCAGGATCACGATCGGCAGCTTGTGGAGTTGGTGAAACAACCGGCAGAGATCCTCGGCCGCGAGCTTGGTCACGCCGTAGATGTTGCGCGGCTGAAGCGGCGCCATGGTCTCGTCGATCCAGATCGCCTCCTGCGCGCCACCGGATTTCCCGTCGCGGATCTTTTGCGAGATCATCAGTGAGGTGGTCGAGGTGAAGACGAAGCGGCTCACCCCGGCGGCGACCGCCTCCTCCAGGAGATTGAGCGTGCCCTGCACGTTGACGGCGACGAACTCGGAATTGTCGTGCGTCTCGATGTGCGGCTTGTGGCGCGCCGCGGCATGCACGATCGCCTCGATGCCCGTGTCCCGGATCGTCGAGCGCACCAGCGCGCGGTCGACGACCGAACCCACGACATCCGTCGTGGTGCCCGGCTCGGGATCGAGGCCGACGACGAGATGCCCTTCCTTGCGCAGGCGCGGCACCAGGGTCTGGCCGAGCCAGCCCGACGATCCTGTAACCAGTATCCTCATCACAGGCCCGCTTGAACCAGCGCTTCCTGCTGGCGCGCCGCCAGGACATCGACGTCGAACCCCTCGATCAGGCTCTCGAACAGGCGGTGCCAGTTGATCGAAGCCTGCAGATGGATGAACACCGAGCCGAGGCCGATGGCGGCGCGGTCCATGAACACGAACTCGCGCGGCGGCCGCACGCCGCCCATCTTGCGCAGCTCGCCGAACACGTCGTGCGCCATCTCGCGGCCGTAGCCGCCCGCCACGCCTTCAGTGAGGCGGCGGGGCCGGTCGTCCATCAGCGGGCCGTAGAGGAAGGCCGCCCACCGGTTCAGCACCGTGATCGTCTCGCGCGTGAGTCCGCTGAAGCCCCAGTCCTCGTAGGCCGCGACGGCGCGCTCGAGATCGTCGGTCATCAGCGCGTGATAGAGCTCGATCGAGCCCTTCACGAAACGCGGCGGGAAGATGCGCACGCAACCGAAATCCATCAGGTTCACCGAACCGTCCGGCCGCACGCTGTAGTTCCCGAGATGCGGATCGCCATGGATCACGCCGTAGGAATAGAACGGCACGTACCAGGCGCGGAACATGTTGACCGCCAGCGCGTCGCGTTCCTCCTGCGGTCTTTCCTTCCAGTCGAGCAGCGGCCCGCCGGCCAGCCAGTTCATGCAAAGCAGCCGGTCCGTCGAGAGCGCGGGCACCGTTTCGGGCACATGCACCTGCGGCTCGTCACGGAGCATGTGCCGGTAGAGCGCGACATGCTTGGCCTCGCGTCGATAGTCGAGCTCCTCGCGCAACCGCGTCGTGATCTCGGCATGGATCTCGTCGGTGCGGATCGCCGGGTCGAAGCGCTGGCCCATGGCGAACACCAGCTTGAGCTGATTGAGGTCGGCTTCCAGTGCCGAGGCCATGTCCGGGTACTGCAGCTTGACCGCCGCATCGCTGCCGTCGAGCAGCACCGCGCGATGGACCTGGCCCAGCGAGGCCGCGAACGAGGCCTCCTTGTCGAACTTCCTGAACTTCGATTGCCAGTCCGGCCCCAGCTCGCTCGCCATGCGCCGGCGCACGAAGGCCCAGCCCATGGCGGGCGCATTGGCCTGGAGCTGGGCGAGCTCGCGGGCATATTCCGGCGGCAGCGCATCGGGGATGGTGGCCAGCAACTGCGCGGCCTTCATCAACGGACCTTTTAGTCCGCCCAGCGCCGCCTTGAGATCGGAAGCATGCCTGTCGCGGTCGAGCGAGAAGCCGAGGTAACGCTGGCCCGCCAGCCGCACGGCCAGGCCCCCCATCGAGGTGCCGACCTTGGCGTAGCGGCCGAGCCGCCCACCGAGGGAGTCGCCCTCATCCGCCATCGATCAGAGCTTTTCGAGTTCGTCGACGAAGCCCGAAATCACGCCCAGCCCCTTGTCCCAGAAGGCGGGATCGGACGCATCGAGGCCGAACGGCGCCAGCAGCTCCTTGTGCCGCTTCACGCCGCCCGCCTTCAGCATGTCCAAGTACTTCGCCTGAAAGTCCGGCAGACCCGACTGATAGACGGCATAGAGCGAGTTCACGAGGCAATCGCCGAACGCATAGGCATAGACGTAGAACGGCGAGTGGATGAAGTGGCCGATATACGACCAGTAGTGCTTGTACTCATCGTCGAAGGTGAAAGCCGGTCCCAGGCTCTCCTTCTGTACCGCCATCCAGATCTCGCCGATCGCATCCGGCGTCAATTCGCCCTCGCGGCGCTTCGCATGCAGGCGCGACTCGAAATCGTAGAACGCGATCTGGCGCACGACCGTGTTCAGCATGTCCTCGACCTTACCGGCCAGCATCGCCTTACGCGTCTTTGCGTCCGGCGCCGACTTCAGCATCGACTGGAAGGTCAGCATCTCGCCGAACACCGACGCGGTCTCGGCGAGCGTGAGCGGCGTGTCCGCCATCAGCGGTCCCTGCCCCGCCGCCAGTACCTGGTGCACGCCATGGCCCAGCTCATGAGCGAGCGTCGCCACGTCCCGCACCTTTCCCTGGTAGTTCAGCAGCAGGAACGGATGCGACGACGGCACGGTCGGATGTGCGAAGGCGCCCGGCGACTTGCCGGGGCTCGCGGGTGCGTCGATCCAACCGGTGCCGAAGAACTTCTGGCCGACATCGGCCAGCTCCGGCGAGAAGGCGCGATAGGCACCGAGCACGGTCTGCTCCGCCTCGGCCCACGGGATCGTGCGGTCGTCATGCTCGGGCAGCGGCGCGTTGCGAT
This sequence comes from Enhydrobacter aerosaccus, assembly GCA_903832005.1. Lineage (GTDB taxonomy): Bacteria > Pseudomonadota > Alphaproteobacteria > Reyranellales > Reyranellaceae > Reyranella > Reyranella aerosaccus_B. The sequence continues at coordinate 66,634 of CAIKZO010000132.1, forward strand.
CCCAGTAGGGCATCGTGTCTACGCCGAACCATTTGGCCTTGAGCTTGTAGTAGCGATGCGCGAGGCGCGGATAGGCGGCCTTCACCGCAGAGGCGAGCGCATCAACGACTTCGTCCTCGACCACGTTCGACAGGTTCCGCGCCGACTGCGGCCGCGGATACTTGCGCCAGCGGTCGTCGATTTCCTTGTCCTTGATCAGCGTATTGGTGATCAGCGAGAAGACCGCGATATTGTCGCCCTGCACCTTGCCGAAGGACTTGGCGGCGTCCTTGCGCACATCGGCATCCTTGTTCGACATCTTGTCGAGGATCTGCGGCTCGCTCAGCATCTCGTTGCGGAACGGATAGCGCAGCCGCGCGATCGTCTCGTCGAACAGGCGCGACCAGGCGGCACCGCCGACGACGGATTGATCGTGCAGCAGCTTCTCGAGTTCGTCGGACAGCTGATGCGGCCGGAACACGCGACGATCGCGCAGCCACGGGCCGTACTTGGCGAGCGCCGGCTCCTTCATCTTGGTCGCGAGGTCGGCATCCTCGATCTTGTTCAGCTCGAGGCCGAGGAACACGAGCTTGGCGTAAATGTCGTTCAGCTTCTCGGAGACATCCTGGGCAAAGCGGCCGCGCTCGGAGTCCGCCTGATTCTGCGCATAGTAGAGCTGGGCGTAGGAGCCGATGCGGCCCATCCGGTCCGACATCGTCTCATACCGTACGATGGCGCCCGCCAGCGCCTTGCCGTCGAGCCCGACTATCTTGCCTTCGTAGTCCTTGGCAAAGGCTTCCGACTCCTCGGCCGCGCGCTTAAGATCGGCCTGCAGATCGGCGCCGGCGGGGCTCGAATAGAGGTCGGTCAGTTTCCAGGTCGGCAGATCGCCCAGCGCGGCATTCATCAAAAACTCCTTGGCTGTCCCAGATATGGGGCGTTCCCCGTCATCTGACTAGAGCTTTACCTCCTCCCCATTCAAATGGGGAGGTGGCGCGCAGCGCCGGAGGGGTCAGGCGCCTTTCGTCAATCGAGGCGTCCGTCCATTTCGGTGCAATGCAGAGCGGCATAAATCGTCTCCACGACTTGGTCCGTTCGCGAGAGAACATCGCCATTCCAGAAACGGAGGACGCGGAAACCGGCCGACCGGAGAAATCCATCACGCCGCGCATCGTAGGCTTTTCTGTCTACGTGCTGGCTTCCGTCGAGTTCGACGACGATTGATCCGTCCAGGCTGGCAAAATCACAGATGTAGAGACCGATCTGATGCTGTCGACGGAATTTGAAGCCGGCCAATTGCCGTCTGCGCAAGCGACTCCAGAGGAGTCGTTCGGCGTTTGTCATCTCTTTCCGAAGACTTCGGACGTAGTGTTGCATACGGTATTGCTACCGTCCGAGCCAGACGAAAATATGGCAGAGATACTACCTGGACGAGCATCTTCTGACCCCTCCGGCGCTGCGCGCCACCTCCCCATTTGAATGGGGAGGAACGCTCAGACTCCCTCGGGATCGGCGGCGATGGCGTCGAGGAACGGTCCGACCAGCAGCGCGGCGAAAGGCTCGCACAGATTCGGGTCGGTCTCCTTGTAGTGACCGGCGGCATCCAGCAGGTTCATGGTGCCCAGAAGACGGCCATTGTAAAGCACGGGGATGTTCATTGCCGATTCGCAGCCCAGCGAGATGATGAGCTTATGATCGAAAAACGCCCATTCGATGTCCTTGGCGTTGTAGCCGACCCAGGCCTTCTTCTGGCCGAGGATCTGCTTGTGCCACTCGGTCTCCCGGATTTCCTTGTAGCCGCCGACCGGATATTCCTTGGGCATGTTGGTGTAGATGCGCTTCACGCGCTTGCCGTTGGGCGCCACGTAGAGAAGCGTGAAGAGCTTGTGGCCCACCGTATCCTTGGTGCCCTGCTCGACCGCCTTGAAGATGGCGTCGGTCGGACCGCTCCTGACGGCGGCGATGCAGGTGTCGAGCGGATTCATGTTGTTCCTCCAGTTTGGGGTTTTGGCGCGCGCGGAATGCGTTCGGGCAGCAGCCCGCGCGGCATCAGGCGCAGGACGAGAATGAGGACCACGGCGATCAACAATTCCTTGAGGGCGGCGCGTTGCACGGCCGTGACGTAGGGAATGAACTCGACCAGGAAGCGCGCGGATTCCAGCAGGGTCATCACGAGATAGGCGCCGACCAGCGCGCCGGACGGATTGCCAACGCCGCCCGAAGCGACGCTCAGGAAGATGTACACCGTGATCAACGGCAGGAAGAGATCGGGCGCGATATAGGACGTGAAGTGCCCGTAGAGCGCGCCGGCCAGACCCGCTATCGCGGCCGACAGAGCGAAAGCCTGCGCCTTGAATCGCAGCACCGGCTTGCCCGCAACTTGGGCCACTTGCGCATCCTCCCGGATCGCCCGCAGCGCACGGCCATACGGCGAGCGATCGATGCGCCGCATCAGCACGAACACGACGGCCAGCACGGCCAACAGGATGAGGAGATAGGCCGCATTGAAGTTCTGCCCCAGCGCCGCCTTGCCAGGGCCGGGAATGCCCGAGATACCGTCGGTGCCCTTGGTCAGCCAGATCTCGTTGGCCGCGAACAGGCGCACGACCTCCGCAAAGCCCAGGGTCACGATGGCGAGGTAATCCTCGCGCAGCCGCGTCGTCGACAGAACCACGACCAGTCCTGCCACGCCGCCCGCGATCAGTGCCAGCACCCAACCCACGGCAATCGGCAGATGGCCCGTCGTCGTCACCAGCGCGGAGGTGTAGGCGCCCACGGCGAAGAAGCCGGCCAGGCCCAGGTTCACCATCCCCGCGCCGCCCCAGATCAGGTTGAGGCCGAGCGCCAGCAACGCATAGATGCTGCCGATGGTGGCGATGAAGAGGATGTAGTTCAGCATCGCTAGAACGCCCGCTCGCCCAGCAGGCCGCGCGGCCGCACGGAGAGCACGATCAGGATGGCGAAGAAGCCGACGGCCGCCCGGTACGGCGAGCCTACCACCAGCACCGCCAGTTCCTCCGCCATGCCGATCAGGAAAGCGCCCAACACCGCGCCCGGGGCGCTGCCGAGACCGCCCAGCACGGCGGCGGCGAAGATCGAGAGCAGGATGCGCGCGCCGGTCAGCGGATCGATCGAGCTGTCGAGGCCGAGCAGCATGCCGCCCATGCCGACCAGCCCCATGCCGACGAAGCTCGCCATCATCGCCACGCGCTCCGGCCGGATGCCCTTCAGCGCCGCCAGTTCGGGATTGTCAGCCGAGGCGCGCATCGCCTTGCCGATCCGCGTGAAAGCGAGCGCCGCGAACACCAGCAGCATGATCGCGAGCGCCACGCCCATCGTCTCGGTCTGCTGCGGATTTACGCGCAGCTCGCCGAAGCGCACGTCGCGCGCGATCGGCCGGTCATAGCCGCGCATGTCGTTGCCGAAGCCCAGCCGCACGACGTTCTCGAGCACGAGACCCGAGGCGATCGAGGCGATGGCCGCGGGCAAGGCGCCCTGCTTCACCAGTGGCAGATGCGCCACCTTGTCCAGGAAGAGCCCGACGATGCCCGCCACCAGGAACGCAACCGCCAGCGAGCCCACGATCTGGAATCCGGCGGCATAAGCGGTGTAGCCCGCGAAGGCGCCGAGCGTTGCCACGCCCGAGACCGAGAAGTTGGGAAAGCGCAGCACGGCGAACATCGCCGTGAAGCCGATGGCGGGCACGGCCAACAGCGCGCCCGACACCAGTCCGTTCAACAACGCCTGGAGAACAAGCTCCATGCGATCAGACGATCTTCACCAGAACCGGCTTGCCGGCCTTGATCTGCTCGTAGCGGAACTGGCAGTCGAGGATGTCGCCCTTGTCGTCGAAGTCGCACGGGCCCGAGGCGCCCGCGTAGTCGACCTTCTCGCCGGCGGCGATCGCCTTCAACCCGTCGACGGCATTGTCGACCGGCTTGCCGCCGCCCTGCGTCACCTTGCGGATGTTGTCCTTGATGACGGTGCCGGTCGTGCCCTTGCCGATCGCCATGGCCATCAGGACCATGTTTACATGGTCGTAGATCTGGCTGGTGTAGGGATCGGGACTGGCGAGGCCGCTCAGCTTCTTCACTCTCTCCAGCGCGCCGCTGCCTTCGGCAACCGACGGCGCGTAGGTGTAGACGCCCTCGACCACCTCGTTCTGGCCGACCTGCTCGATCAGCTTCTGGTTGATGGCATAGGCCTGGCCGATGATCTTGCCCTTGAAGCCGGCGCGATAGAGATCCTTCAGCAACACGACCGTGTCGGGCGTGTAGCCGGCGCACAGCAAGCCGTCGGGCGCGAAGCGCATCATCTGGTCGACCTCGGTGCGATAGGTCGTCTTCTTGTCGTCGTAGATCAGGCTGCCGTGCGAGCCGCCAGCCTTCTTGGCGACGCCGTCCATGATCTCGATGCTCGACTTGGCAAACGGTGTCTGCGGCACGAAGGTGAAGATCTTCTTGGCGCCGAGCGAGACGAGGAAATCGCCGGTGCGCGATACTTGCAGGACCGTGTTCGGCTGGGTGCGCACGAGATAACCCTGATGCGGCAGCAAGGTGATCGAATCGGCGCCCGAGACGGTGCAGAGGAAGGTCTTGTTTTCCCAGCACAGCGGCGCCACGGCGGTCGTCACCGACGAGGCCCAGGTGCCCAGGATTGCCGAGACCTTGTCGACGTCGATCAGCTTGCGGGCCGCGCGGACGCCCGCATCCGGATTGGTCTGGTCGTCCTCGCTCACCAGCACGACCTTGCGGCCGAGCACGCCACCCGCCGCATTCACTTCCTCGACCACGCCAGCCGCGGCCTTGGCCATCACCGGACCGTAGGGACCGCCTGCGCCGGTGAGCGGTGTGAGGGTCGCGATCCTGATCGGATCTGTCTGAGCGCGCAGCACGGATGGTGCGGCGACGGCGGCGACGCCGCCGAGGACCGCAACGCGGCGGCCGATACGAAAACTCATCATAGCAGGTACCCCATTCCCTCAGACACTGCCGGCGAGCATAGGCTGGGCCTTGCCGCCAAGAAAGAGATCGCGGACCGTCGGATCGGACGCCAGTTCTCCGGCGTGACCTTCGCGTTCCACCCGGCCTTGGACCAGCACGCAGGCGCGCGCCGACACGGCCAGCGCTTCCAGCGCGTTCTGCTCGACCATCAGGATCGCCACGCCCGACGTGTTCAGCGCAACGATCGTGCCGAACAGTTCCTCGGCCGCACGCGGGCTGAGTCCTGCCGTCGGTTCGTCGAGCAGCAGGAGCTTCGGTGCATTCATGAGCGCGATCGCCATGGCGAGAATCTGGCGTTGGCCGCCGCTCAAGGTGCGCGCCGCCGCCCGGCGCTTGTCGGCCAGCATCGGGAAGCGCTCGTAGAGTTCGGCAATGCGCTGCTTGGCATGGCGGCCATCGACGAAGCCGCCCATCTCGAGATTCTCGGCGATGGTCATGCCGCCGAAGACGTTGCGCTCCTGCGGCACGAACGAGAGTCCCAGCCGGCTGATCTCGGGTGCGCCCAGCCCGGCGGTATCGCGATCGCGCAACCGGACCTGCCCCGCTTTCGGCCGCAGCAACCCCGCGATCAACTTCAGCAAGGTCGACTTGCCCGCGCCGTTAGGGCCGATAAGCGAGACGATCTCGCCCTCGTCGACATGCAAGGTGGCGCCTTTGACGATTTCGTCCGCAGCGACATAGCCACCGCGCAGGTCGTTGACCACGAGCAGACTCAAGCCGCCCTCCGGCCGAGATAGGCTTCGCGCACGCGATGGTCGTTCCGCACTTCATCGAACGTGCCCTGGGTCAGCACCTGCCCCTCAGCCATCACGATCACCGGATCACAGAGATGCGCGATGAAGCCCATGTCGTGCTCGATCAAGAGCACCGAGATGCCGCGCTTAGGCAATTCCAGTAGCCGCTCGCCGATCTCGTTCTGCAGGGTCGGATTCACCCCAGCCGTCGGCTCGTCGAGGAGCACCAACTTGGGTTCGGCCATGAGCGCGCGCCCGATCTCGAGCAGCTTCTTCTGACCGCCCGACAAGGCCGTCGCCGGATTGTCGATCAACCGGTCCAGCCGAAGGAAACGCGCCGTCTCCAGCGCCTTCTCGGCCAACTCGGCTTCGCGATCGCGCGCCGCTCGACTGCCGAAGATCGCGGCCATCAGGCCTTCGCCCGGTTGGTCGCGGCCATAGAGCATCAAATGCTGGAACACCGAGAGCTTGGGAAAGCCGCGAGCGACTTGGAACGTGCGCAGGAGTCCGGCGCGGCTGATGACGTCAGGGGCCCGGCCACCCAGTTCGCGGCCGTCGAAGCGGACCGACCCCGCGTCGGGCGGCACCAACCCTGACACGACATTGAAGAGCGTCGTCTTGCCCGCACCGTTCGGCCCGATAAGCCCCGTGATCCCGCCCACCTCGACCGCGAAGTCGACACCGCGCAGGACTTCCAGCCCATAGAAGGAGCGGCGCAGGCCTTTGAGTTCGAGGAGGGGCATTATTTGAATCGTACCACTATTTACGACCGCGTTGCTTGAAGAACTCAGGGTTCGCCCATGGAACCTCCGCCATCCATTGACGAAAATATTCGTCTTGCCGAACGGTCATGCCCACCCCGAGAGGCCTCATCTTTTTGTCGTTGGGATAAAGAAGCAGGTACGAACGATCGATGTGCTTCGCCGCGATATCTTTCCGCAGCATGCGCCTCGTGCCAAAAGGCAGGCCGTTATTAACTTCAGCGTAATCTGCAGTAAGCGTCACGCGATACGTAAGAACGCCGCGAATAATAAAGCTTCCCATTAAGAATAAGGCGAGGCCTGAACAAACCACGGGAATTGGCTTCTTAATGACATCAAAGAGCGACACTGCTGCTGCGACCCCGCCCAGCGATGCCATCAATGTCCCGCCTACCAAGCAAAATACGGTAAGCCAAAATCGCGTCTTATAGACGTGTTTGCCCAGCTGCCCGCTCCATGGTCACAACCGATTATACGCCTTAAACCACTCGACGAACCTGGGGATGCCCTCTTCGACCGGAACTTTCGGCGTCCAGCCGAAATCACGGGTCGTCTCGGTAATATCGGCGGAGGTTTCGAGCATGTCGCCAGGCTCGCCCTGATGCAGCTCGACCACGGCTTTCTTGCCCAACGCCTTCTCGAACAGCTCGATGATGTGGGCGATGTCCTCGCTGCCGGCGGCGCCGAGATTGTACAGCCGGTGGCTGGGCGCGGCGGCCGGACTGTCGAGCACGGCCAGAGTGCCGGCCACGATATCGTCGATGTAGCTGAAGTCGCGCCGGGCAAAGCCCAGGTGGAACAGCTTGATGACCGCGCCTTCGTGGATCGCCTTGGCGAAGATATACGGCGCCATGTCGGGGCGCCCCCACGGACCATAGACCGTGAAGTAGCGCAGGCCCGTCGCCTTGAGCTTGTGCAGGTGGACGTAGCTCTCGACCAGCAGCTCGCCCGCCCGCTTGGTCGCGGCATAGACCGACACCGGACGATCGACCCGGTCGCCCACCGCGAAGGGAAGCTTCCGGTTGCCGCCGTAGACCGAGGAGGACGAGGCGTAGACAAAATGCTTCAGGCCAGGAAGGCGCCGCGCCAGCTCGACCATGACCAGATGGCCCATCACGTTGGTCTGCACGTAGATGTACGGGTCGTTCACCGACGCCCGCACGCCGGGCTGGGCCGCGAGATGGACGATGCGGTCGATGTGCTTATGGCTGTCCGCCAAAGCCAGCGTCGCATCGCGGTCGGAGATGTCGCCTTCGATGAAGGTGAAGCTCCTGTCCTCGCGCAGCGGCTTCAGCCGGGCGAACTTCAGGATCGGGTCATAATAGGGGCTGAAATTGTCGATGCCGACGACCTGCTCGCCCCTGGCCAGCAACGCGCGCGCGACTTGGGAACCGACGAAGCCGGCGACACCAGTGACAAGGACGGGCATGAAATCGCTTAAAGAAATCCGAAGGGCGGGAAATGGTCGGCGGCGCTGATTACAACATTTCGTCCCGGGACGACACCGTGAAACGTCACGCTAGGCCGGCCGGTCGGCGAGTCAGAAAACGTTCTTTTTGAACGGCCCCTGCGTTCCTCGTTGAAACGCGCAACAATCTGTCGCTACCGTCCCCATATCAACCACCAAGGAGGTTGCCATGACAGCAACGGTGACCCTGGACGACAAGTATGTGGTGGAAACGGGCCGGATCTATCTGACCGGAACCCAAGCGCTGGTCCGGCTGCCGATGATGCAGCGGCAACGGGACCTGGCCGCCGGGCTCAATACCGGTGGCTACATCACCGGCTATCGCGGCTCCCCGCTCGGCGGCTTCGACCAGGCGCTCTGGCAGGCCAAGAAGTTCATCAAGAAGAGCCACATCGAATTCCAGCCCGGCCTCAACGAGGACCTCGCGGCGACCGCCCTCTGGGGCACCCAGCAAGTCCACCTTTATCCCGGCGCCAAGTACGACGGCGTTTACGGCATCTGGTACGGCAAGGGCCCGGGCGTCGACCGCTGCGGCGACGTCTTCAAGCACGCCAACTATGCCGGCACCTCCAAGCATGGCGGCGTGCTGGTCCTGGCCGGCGACGATCACATGGCCAAGTCGTCGACTACAGCGCACCAGAGCGAGCAGGCCTTCATCGCGTCCAACATCCCGGTCATCCATCCGGCCAACGTGCAGGAGTATCTCGACTACGGCTTGCATGGCTTTGCCATGTCGCGCTACTCGGGCCTCTGGGTCGCCTTCAAGGTATTGAACGAAGCCGTCGATTCCTCGGCCTCGGTCTATGTCGATCCGCACCGGGTCGAGATCCACACGCCGACCGACTTCAACCTGCCGCCCGAAGGCGTGCATATCCGCTGGCCCGACGAATGGCTCGGCCAGGAAAAGCGCGTGCTGACCTGGAAGCTGCCAGCCGCGCTCGCCTACTGGCGTGCCAACAAGCTCGACAAGGTGATGCTCGGCCGCCCCGACGCGCGCTTCGGCATCATGACCGTCGGCAAGTCCTACATGGACGTGCGCCAGGCGCTCGATGAGCTAGCGATCGACGACAAGGAAGCCGAACGGCTGGGTCTCGCCGTCTACAAGGTGGGCATGGTCTGGCCGCTCGAGACCGAGGGCGCGACCGAATTCGCCGCCGGCAAGCGCGAGATATTGGTCGTCGAAGAGAAAGCGTCGCTGATCGAGCAGCAGCTCAAGGAAGCGCTGTTCAACGCGCCGGCCGATCGCCGTCCGGTCGTCGTCGGCAAGACAGACGAGCGCGGCCAGAAGCTGTTCAAGCAGGACGGCGAGCTGACGCCGCTCGAGATCGCCTCCGCGATCGTCGCACGTCTGGGCCTCGAGTCCTTCAGCGCGGCGACCAAGCAGCGCTTCGACTTGCTGCGCCGCCGCGCCTCCCGCCAAGTGCGCAACGAGTCGGGCATGGCGCGCGTGCCGTACTTCTGCTCCGGCTGCCCGCACAATACCTCGACCAAGGTGCCCGACGGTTCGATGGCGATGGCCGGTATCGGTTGCCATACGCTGGCCATCGGCATGGAGCGCAACACCAAGACCTTCACCCACATGGGTGCCGAGGGCGTACCGTGGGTCGGCGCGTCGCACTTCACCGACGTGCCGCATGTCTTCCAGAACCTGGGCGACGGCACGTATTTCCATTCGGGCTATCTTGCGATCAGGCAGGCGATCGCGACCAACACCACCATCACCTACAAGATCCTCTACAACGACGCCGTCGCCATGACCGGCGGCCAGCCGCACGACGGCAATGTCCATCCCTGGACGATCAGCCAGCAGGTCCATGCAGAGGGCGCACGCCGCATCGCGCTGGTCACCGACGAGCCCGGCAAATATCCGATCGGCACCGAATGGGCGCCCGGCGTCACCTTCCATCACCGCGACCAGCTCGACGAAGTACAGCGTGAGTTGCGCGAGGTGAAGGGCGTGTCGGTCCTGATCTACGACCAGACCTGCGCTGCCGAGAAGCGCCGTCGCCGCAAGCGCGGCACCTATCCCGATCCCGCCAAGCGCGTGTTCATCAACCAGGCGGTCTGCGAAGGCTGCGGCGACTGCTCGGTCGCCTCGAACTGCCTGTCCGTCACGCCGGTCGAGACCGAGTTTGGCTCCAAGCGCGCGATCGACCAGTCTTCCTGCAACAAGGACTTCTCCTGCCTCAATGGCTTCTGCCCCTCGTTCGTGACGATCGAAGGCGGCGGCCTGCGCAAGGGCAAGGCTGCGAACAAGTCGGACCAGGCGCCGCCTGAACTGCCGCTGCCGCCGCTCCCCACCCTGCCGTCGGTCGCCGACAGACCGTACGGCGTGCTGATCACCGGCATCGGTGGCACCGGCGTCGTCACCATCGGCGCCCTCATGGGCATGGCCGCCCACATCGAAGGCAAGGGCGCCAGCGTTCTCGACCAGCTCGGTATGGCGCAGAAGGGCGGCGCGGTGATCAGCCACGTCCGTATCGGCGCTACGCCTGAGTCACTGCATGCCGTACGCCTGGCCGCCGGCGGCGCCGACGTGTTGCTGGGCTGTGACCTCGTCGTCAGCTCCAGCACCGATGCGCTGGCCAAGCTCGAACCAGGCCGCAGCCACGCCATCGTCAACACGCACCAGACGATTACCGGCGAGTTCACGCGCCATCCCGATCTCGCCTTCCCGACGGCCACGCTCAAGCTGTCGATCGAGGCCGCCGCGGGCGCCGATGCCTGCGACTTCCTCGAAGCAACCAACCTCGCCACCGGCCTGATGGGTGACTCGATCGCCACCAACCTCTTCATGTTGGGCTATGCTTGGCAGAAGGGCCTGATCCCGCTCGCGCTCGAATCGCTCGAGAAGGCGATCGAGCTGAACGGCACCGCCGTGTCGATGAACCTCGGCGCCTTCCGCTGGGGCCGCCGCGCCGCGCACGATCGCGCCGCCGTGGAGAAGGTCCTGGCGCCGGCCGCGACCGTGGTTCCCTTCCAGCGCCTGTCGCGCACGCTCGACGAGATCGTGGCGAGCCGCGTGAAGCACCTGACCGCCTTCCAGAACGCTGCCCTTGCCGATCGCTACAGCGCCTTCGTCGAGCGGGTGAAGACGGTGGAGGAGAAGACCGGGCTCAGCGGCCTCGCCGAGACCGTCGCACGCAACTACGCCAAGCTCCTGTCCTACAAGGACGAGTACGAAGTGGCGCGACTCTACACCGAGACGGCTTTTGCCGCGAGCATCGACCAGCAGTTCGAGGGCGACTTCAAGCTCAAGTTCCACCTCGCCCCGCCGCTATTCTCCGCGCGCGATCCCAAGACCGGCCATCTCCTTAAGAAGGAGTTCGGTCCGTGGATGCTGCCGATATTCAAGCTGTTGGCCGGGCTCAAGGGCCTGCGCGACACGGCGTTCGATCCGTTCGGCTATACCGCGGAGCGCAAGCTGGAGCGCGCATTGATCGGGCAGTACGAAAGCCTGGTCGACGAACTCCTGGGCGGCCTGACACCGGCCAACCATGCGCTGGCGATCAAGCTCGCGGCAATCCCCGACGACATCCGTGGCTATGGCCATGTGAAGGACGCGCACCTGGCGAAAGCCAAGCGCAAGGAAGCCGATCTTCTTGCCCAGTGGCGCAATCCGGAATCGCTGAAGCAGGCCGCGGAGTAACTCCGCGGCGCAGGGTTACTGAGAGCTCGTCTTCTCTTCGCTCTGCTGGCGCGCCTGCTCTTTCAGCTTCCGCGCCTGTTCGGCGTCTGCCGCCGACTCTTCCTTCAGCACCTTGTCCTTCTGCGCCTTCTGGCCGCCGCTGCCGGACACGGTCCCTCCGACCTTGGAGCCCTTCTCCTCGTTGTCCGGGACGATCGACGCATCGTACGAGCCGGCGCGCGTCGCCCGCGGCAGAGAGGTGCTGGCCGGCGCACTCTGGTCGGCGCCCGCTCTCGGGGGCTCGGTCATCAAGGGTGACGGGGTACTGCTGCACGCGGCGAGAAGAAGGGGCGTCGCGGAAATGAAGAGACGGAATGAGGCCATGAACGGCTTAACGCCCGACATACGATTCGGTTGCATGTTCTACGGCTTGGCCAGTTGTTTCGTGCGCCACTCCCAGGCCTTCAAACACGGATGGGCGTGGACGCCGCGGATCGCCGACATCGCATTGGTTTCCTGCACGGTGTAGGCATCTGTCTCGCGCGTGAGAGCCCACGCCATGCCCGCGCTCGCCATCTCGGCGCCGATATCCTTGCCGTCTGCCGTGCACTGCGCGGCAACACGCGTGGACTTTTCCTCGCTCTTCAGGATGCAAAGGACCTCATGTCCTTTCATCAGCTTGGTGAGGTGATCCATCGCGGCCTGGCCTGCATTCCAGTTGTCAGCGCACAGCTCGCCCTTCTCCGGCGCGTCGATACCCCAGAGGTGCACGACAACACCCTTGTAGTCGATCGTGTCGCCGTCGACGACGGTCTGGGCGCTTGCCTTGGATGTGAGCAGGGCGAACGCAAGTGCCGCCGCCATGCGATATCTTGCCGTTGCAATCATGGCCGTCGTTTTGCACCGGCCACGGAACGTTGACAACCCACCCCGCCTGCGCGCCCAATCCACGAGCCGCACCATCGAGGTCGTCGCATGAGCACAGTCACAGCGTTGTCTCCGCGTATCGATCCCGTCGCCCGCGCCCGAGCGCTTGGACCCTCCATCGCCAAGATGGCCGACGTTCTCGAGCGCACCCAAGAGATTCCCGAGCCCTTCCTCACGGAACTGCACGAGTCACGGCTGCTGCGATTGCTGCTGCCGCGCTCGGTCGGCGGCGACCAGGTCGAGCCCTGGACCTATCTCCATGTCGTTGAGGAGGTGGCGCGGCATGACGGCTCACTGGGCTGGAACATGTTCGTTTCCAACAGCTCGTCTTTCATCTGCCCGTTCATTCCGCTCGAGACGGCCAAGACGATCTTCGGTAATCCCCGCAGCGTGATCGCCTGGGGCCCACCCAACCGTCATCGCGCGACGGCGGTGTCCGGTGGCTATCGTGTGACCGGCGAATGGCACTTCGCCTCGGGCTCGCGGCAGGCCAACTGGATCGGCGCCCACTGCCAGGTTGTCGAGCCCGACGGCAGCTTGCTCAAAAATCGCTTCGGCCGGCCGACCATCCGCACCCTGCTGATGCCCAAGGAGCGCACGACTCCGATCCACAACTGGACCACGCTCGGCATGCGCGGCACCGCTTCGGAGGGCTACCGGATCAACGATGTGTTCGTGCCCGAGGAGTTCTCCGGCACGCGCGAAGACCCCGCCCTGCGCCGCGACCGTGGCAAGCTCTACGCCTTCACCACGCAGGGCATCTATGCCGTGGGCGTGGCTGGCGTGGCGCTGGGCATCAGCCGCGCCATGCTCGATGCCTTCAGAACCCTGGCGGCAGACAAAACGCCGCGCGGCATGGACCGGCTGGCCGACGAACCGGTGATCCAGTCCAACTTTGCCCGCCGCGAGGCCAGCTTGAGTGCCGCTGGCGCCTGGCTGACGAATGTCTTGAAGGATGTCTGGGCAACCGCCGACGACATGGAGCCGGTCGGCACCGACGACCGCGCCAAAGTCCGTCTGGCTTGCACTCACGCCATCCAGACGGCGATCGAAGTCGGCGACTGGACGTTCAAGGCAGCGGGGGCCAGTGCAATTTTCATCGGCACTCCCTTTGAGAGACGGTTCCGCGACCTGCACACGCTCTCCCAGCAGATACAGTCGCGCGAGGCGCATTACGAAGCCGTCGGCAAGGTGCTCTTCAACGGCGATCCGGATGGCACTTTCATGTGAAATGCTCGCGGGCGTCTTGCCGTAACGGTGGAGTTACGGCACCGTGACGCGCATGGAAAGCGAGACCGGGAGCAGCAGCGACAACACCGAAAGCGAAAGCAGAGGTGGATATCGCCGCCGGCGCAGGCGGAGAAGCAAGAGAAAGGGCGAGGACGGACTGAGCGCGGAAACGCGCCACCTGCTCAAGCTGGCACGCTGGACCGTCGGCGGTATCGTCATGCTCGCGACCTGGGCTTACGGCGTCTACGTCATCCCGAAGCTGGGCTGGGGTGCCGCCATGTTCTTCCCGGCAGGCGCGGTCGCGATGGTGTGCATTGCCAGTGCACTGTCCATTCCCTTCGTCTCTATCCTGCTGATGATCGTGGGCTTTCTCTTGGCGATCGACGGCGGCCCCCTCGCCGGCTTGCGCCGGGCCGGCATGGCGTTCGTCGCCGTCGGCGGGCTGAATGCGGTCTGGCAGACGATGATGTTCTTTCTCAGCAAGCGCGAAGTGACCCGCAACGAGGCCGGCTACAAGTAGCCTCTACTGGCCGCGTGAATTGACCCGCCGGCTGCCACGCACCGCCGCCTGTCCTTGGTCGGGTGACACTTCCCTGATCTCGCAGCCCGGCATCAGCATGCCGACCTTCATCGAGACTTCGACGTAGCGGGTGCGGCCGGCATCTATGGTGACCTGCTGCCCACCCTGCTGGTCGCCGATCCGGCACGAGAGATCGACCGGTCCCGGCGGCCCTTCCAGGCGCAGGTAAGTATTGGACGCCAACTCGGCATTGACGCCGCCGGCGATGCTGACGTCGATCGGGCGGGCAACGCCCATCAGGCCCGAGCGATAGACATAGAGCGCACCGCTGTCCTGTCCCGGCTGCACGAAGCGCTTGGCCTCGGCATCCTGCTGCGAATCGGCCAAGGGCACATTGGCACACGCGGCTGCCAACATAAGCAATGGCAACGTCCGGCCGATACGCAAGATCTGATTATGGTTCATGGCATCCTCCGGGACTTCAACGCCTTCACCGGAACATAGCTGCATGTCGTCTTGCCGGCGGATTGGCGGCGATTTGGTGGTGGTCAGACCAGCATCGTGCGGATCGACACGGCGAGTTCGACCCCCGGCAAGGCCGCCGCCAGATCGACCGTCAGTTGTCGCTCGACCTCCTCGACCGCGCGCACGGCCGTGTCCTCCGGGCACGTCAGGGCTACCTCGAGCGCAACGGCGCGCGAGGTGCCGTGCGAGCGAAAGCCCGCAAGGCCGAAGCCCGAAGGAAGCGACGCTGCCGCGTGCTCCAGCGCCGGACCCGCGATAGTGGCGACCGATTTATCGAGCAGATCCGGCACGGACTCGGCCATCAGATCGAGGCCGGCCTTCATCATGATCGCACTGACGATTACGGCGCCCAGCCCGTCGGCCAGCGCTACCACCACCGGATCCTTGGCCAGCGCCGCAATCGTCATGGTGGCCTGGATCAGCACCGACGCCATGAGCTTGGTGACGCGCGCCTGGAGCAGCGCGCGCATGATGGCCGACGGCGTCCCGAGTGTCGCCCGGCGCACGCCGTCCCAGGCCACGAAGTTCAGGAGGAGATTGAACGCCGACACCACCGCCGCGGCGGTGAGGCCGAAGGGCGAGGCATCGCTGCCTTCCTCCAGCGCCATTGCAACGGCACTGTAGGCCACCCAGGCCGCGCCGATGAAGAGCCCGCACGCCACGCCGACACTGCAGAGTTGCTCGATCTTGCCGGTGCCGTAGTCGAAGCCGCGCAACGCACCGCGATGGATGCGCCGCATCACCAGCAGGGTGAGGAGGTCGATCAGAGTCATCAGGGCGCCACGGATCGCTTCCGCGAGGCAGGTGAGCGATTGGCCGACGATGCCGCCGACGATCAGCAGCAGCAGGAGCATCGCGAAGTCGAGTGTCCAGGCCAGCAGCAATGCGCTTTCGCGGCCACGCTGCTCCAGTTTCCGGCCGTCACTGCCCGGGATGGCGGCGTCGGCCATGGGCTAGTGCAGGCCGAGCCGCGCCATCAGCACGGCCAGCACACCCGCATTCGGGAAATGGACGTAAGCCGCCTGACCGACCGGACAGGCATGGAACTCGCCCGATTCGGCTTCCAGGCGCAGCAACACCTGGCCGTCGCCGCGCCCCCGTCCCTTGGCGACCGCCGCGATATCGGTCACGCCGATCGTCTCGGCCGCGCCACGCAAGGCAACGACACGCGCCGGCAACCAGTGGTTTTCTCCTTCGATGATCGCCTCGGCCTCGCTGCCGAGAGGGATCAGCGGCAGCGCCGCGTCCGCGACCGGGGCGTCGATAAAAAGCTCGCGGCAGTCGATCCAAGTCGCCACGGGATTGCCCGGTTCGACCGCGGCGCCGGCGCCGATGATGGAGCTGCGGATGGTGGCGCCGGGAGGCGCCAGGACCGGCGCCTTGCTCTGCAGCCTGAAAGCCTGCCGCGCCGCCTCCAGCGCATGGCTGGATTTGCCCAAGGCCGCTTGCGCCTGATCGACGGCCAACTGCGCGCGCTTGATCTCGGTCTTGGCCTGCTGCTGGTCGTCATAGGCCCAGTTCACGCTCGAACCGTCGGATGCCAGGAAGATGCCCTGGTCGGCCGCGGCGCGTCGGCGCTGGGCCCGCTCGAGTTCCATGCGCCCGGCGGCGAGGTCGACCTGGGCCTCGGACAGGCGGATCACCGCCTCGTCGCGATAATCCCTCGAGCGATAGCCGCTATCGCTTACCGACTTGGTCCGGTCGGCTACCTGTGTCGCCGCGGCCACCTTGGCGTTGAGAAGCGCCATCTTGGCCTGCATGACGCCGATCTCGGCATCGAGATCGGCGCGATAATTGGCGGCATGCAGTCGCCGCCGGGTACGACGGTCGTTGTCGAGGTCCTGCACGCCCTGCAGATAGTTCTTGGCCGCCGCGAGCCGCGCCGTCGCACCGTCGAGATCGGCCTCGGCGATCTTGATGCCGCCGGGATCGAGCAGATCGTTGGTGATTTCCACGATGATGCCGTCGGCTCCCACCTCGGCCCCCGGCAGCGGCGTGCTGGCAGGCATGCGTCCGCGGATCGGTGCGGTGGCGACGTTGTTCCAGGCAGTGACGGCCGAGCCGCGCACCAGCGAGGCCACGAGATAGGGCCACAACATGATGACGGAATAGCCCACGACCAACGCCATCACCGCCAACCGGACCATCGTGCGATGTGCGTCGTTGAGGCGTCGTGCCGACCGCAAGGCACTTCCGATGCGGCCGTTCACGGTATCTAGCCGCCGATCTTCTGCCACCACGACTTCTGCGCCTGCGGCCAACCGCGCGCTTCCATGCAACTGGCCATGAACTTGTCGGCGTTGCGGCTGTCGCTGTAGTTGGCCATCTGGTTGGACAGGCCGTCCCGGCCGGACCGGTCGGTGTCGTTGGCGAACGTGCCCGCGCTGGCGTCATCGATCCGCCGGCGCGAGTGCATGTACTCGTCGACCTGGCCTTGGCACAGGCTGCGGTCACGCGTGTACTTCTCCGGATTCGCCGCAGCCCGGCCATTGGGATCCGCCGGCTGCTGGCAACCCGCCACCAGGATGCCAATACCGAGTGCCATCACGGCGAGGCTACGGTGACTCATGTGGCTGCTCCTCCAAGGGCTGCTTCGATCGCCTTCAGCGCATCGTCTGCCTTGGCCGCATCCGGACCGCCGCCCTGCGCCATGTCGGGACGGCCGCCGCCACCCTTGCCGCCCAGCGCCGCGACGCCCGCCTTCACGAGATCGACTGCGCTCAGCTTCTTCGACAGATCGTCGGTGACGCCCACGACCGCCGAGGCCTTGCCGTCCTCGATGCCGATCAGCGCGACCACGCCCGAGCCCAGCTTCTTCTTGAACTCGTCGGCCATGCCCTTGAGGTCCTTGCCCGGCACGCCGTTCAGCACGCGGCCGATCAGCTTGACGCCGCCCACCTCGCGTACCTCGTCGGCGGCCTTGCCGCCATTGCCGGAACCGCCGCCAGCCAGCGCCAGCGCCCGCCGAGCTTCGCCCAGCTCGCGCTCGATCTTGCGTTGGCCGTCGACCAGCGCGGCCAGGCGCGCCGGCAGATCCTCCGCCCGCACCTTCATGACCGCCGCTGCTTCGTTCAGCAGGTCGACCTGATGACGGACGTGCTGCTCGGCGGCATTGCCGGCCACCGCCTCGATACGGCGGACACCGGCGGAGACACCGCCTTCGCCGACGATGCGGAACAGGCCGATGTCGCCGGTGCGCAGCGCATGCGTGCCGCCACAAAGCTCGACCGAGTATTTCTCGCCGTGCGCGCCGCCCATCGAGAGCACACGCACTTCATCGCCGTACTTCTCGCCGAACAGCGCCATGGCGCCGGCGGCGATCGCCTCTTCCGGCGTCATCAGTCGCGTGTCGACCGAGCTGTTGAGGCGGATGCGCTCGTTCACCTCGTCCTCGATCTTGCGCAGCTCTTCGGTCGAGATCGGCTTGGTGTGGCTGATGTCGAAGCGCAGCCGGTCGGGCGCGACCAGCGAGCCCTTCTGCGTGACGTGCGTGCCGAGATGGCGGCGCAGCGCCTCGTGCAGCAGATGCGTGGCCGAATGGTGCGCGCGCAACTGGGCGCGGCGGATCGCATCGACCGTCATGACGACATCGTCGCCAACCTTGATCTCACCCTTGCCGACCTCGGCATGATGAATCCAGAGGTCGTTCACCATCTTCTGGACATCGACGATCGCGGCCTCGCCGCCCCCGGCGACGAAGCGACCGGTATCTCCCTGCTGGCCGCCCGATTCGGCGTAGAACGGCGTCTGGTTGACGACCAGCCAGCCCTTTTGGCCCGCCTTCAGGGCAGACACTTCCTTGCCGTCGACGACGATCGTCGCAACCTTACCCTCGGCGCTTTCGGTGTCGTAGCCCAGGAACTCGGTGGCGCCGACCTTCTGGCGCACGTCGAACCAGATCGCCTGATCGGCGGTCTCGCCCGAGCCGGCCCAGGCGGCGCGCGCCTTGGCGCGCTGTTCGTCCATCGCCTTGTCGAAGCCCGCGGTATCGACAGAGATGTCGCGCGCGCGCAGCACGTCCTGCGTCAGATCGAGCGGAAAGCCGAACGTGTCGTAGAGCTTGAAAGCGACGTCGCCCTTCAGGGTGCCGCCGGCCGACAGGCCCCTGGTCTCGTCGTCGAGCAGCTTGAGGCCGGTGCCGAGCGTCGTCTTGAAGCGCGTCTCCTCGAGCTTCAGCGTCTCGGTGATCAGCGGCTGCGCGCGTCCGAGTTCGGGATAGGCGTCGCCCATCTCCTTCACCAGGGTCGGCACGAGCTTGTAGACGATCGGATCCTTGGCGCCGAGGATGTGCGCATGGCGCATCGCGCGCCGCATGATGCGGCGCAGCACGTAGCCGCGGCCTTCGTTCGACGGCAACACGCCGTCGGCGATCAGGAACGAGGTCGCGCGCAGATGGTCGGCGATCACCTTGTGCGAGGCCGACTGCGGCCCGTCGGGATCGACGCCCGTCTCGTGCGCCACCGCCTCGATGATCGTGCGGAACAGGTCGATGTCGTAATTGTTGTGCTTGTGCTGCAGGACCGCCGCGAGACGCTCCAGGCCCATGCCCGTGTCGATCGACGGCTTGGGCAGCGGGACGCGCGTTTCCTTGGTCTGCTGCTCGAACTGCATGAAGACCAGGTTCCAGATCTCGATGAACCGGTCGCCGTCCTGGTCGGGACTGCCCGGCGGCCCGCCGGGGATGTCGGCGCCGTGGTCGTAGAAGATCTCCGAGCACGGACCGCACGGACCGGTGTCGCCCATCGCCCAGAAATTGTCCGAGGTCGGAATGCGGATAATCTTCGACTCGGGCAGGCCCGCGATCTTGCTCCAGTGACCCGCCGCCTCGTCGTCGTCGTGGTAGACGGTGACCAGGAGCTTGTCCTTGGGCAGGCCGTATTCCTTCGTGATCAGGTTCCAGGCGAACTCAATCGCGTTTTCCTTGAAATAGTCGCCGAACGAGAAGTTGCCCAACATCTCGAAGAAGGTGTGGTGGCGCGCGGTGTAGCCCACGTTCTCGAGGTCGTTGTGTTTGCCGCCGGCCCGCACGCACTTCTGCGAGGTCGTGGCACGGCTATAGGCGCGCTTCTCCAGGCCCGTGAAGACGTTCTTGAACTGCACCATACCGGCGTTCGTGAACATCAGCGTCGGGTCGTTGCGGGGGACCAACGGACTCGAGTCGACAACCTCGTGGCCGTTCTTGCGGAAGTATTCTAGGAATGTGCGACGAATGTCGCTGACGCTTGCCATGATGCGATCCTTGTAGCGTGCGCCCGGCGGCCAAGTCCACATAGGGAACGAACAGGGAAATTGCGGGTCCATGGCCGATTCCGGCTCCTCGACGGCAACACTCAGACTGACGATCGGCGATCTGAAGATCGCGCACCCGATCACCGTTCCCAACGCCGCCGTTCCCGCCCGCGACATCGTCCCTGCATTGCAGGGGCTGGTGAACGCAGCGGTCACCGCCGCCGAGAGCGGACAGGCGATCTCCTGCCGCAAGGGCTGTGGCGCCTGCTGCCGCCAGCTCGTGCCGGTCTCGCGCACCGAGGGCGAGCGGCTGCTCGACCTCGTCGAGGCGATGCCCAAGGAACGTCGCAGGGAGATCCGGCGGCGCTTCGCGGCGGCCGAGGCCGTGCTCGCCCCGGCGGGCTTCGACAAGCGCACCGGCAAGACCGACCGCGAACTCTCGACCACTTACTTCGCGCTGGGCGTGGCCTGCCCGTTCCTCGAAGAAGAAAGCTGCTCGATCCATGAGGAGCGTCCCCTGATTTGCCGCGAGTATCTGGTGACGTCGCCGCCTGAACTCTGCGCCGGGCCACTGCAGGAGGGCGTGACGCCGGTGGCAGTGCCGAAAATCTCCCTCGCCGCCCGCAAGCTGCAGGACGAGAAGGACGAGTGGTTTCCGCTCGCGTTGCTCATGATGTGGGGACGTTCGCGTCCCAAGGGCGGCACTCGCCGGACGGGACCGGAATGGGTGCAGAGGTTTTTGAAGGGGGTAGCGGGGTAGCGCTAATTGCGCCAACTGGCGCGATCGCAATCGTGCGCCCCGTCGCCAAGCACTCGCCCATTAAACAAATGGGAAAAAAACGGCGCCCCCTTTTCAAGGGGCGCCGGATAAAAAGGGCGGTGCTGCGCGTGGGGTTGCAGCACCGCCCGTAGACCATCGGAGACAGGGGATCCGAGTGGGCTATTCTTCTTCGTCCTCGTCGTCTTCTTCCTTCGTGCCATCGAGGACGGCGGCCAGGATGCCGGCGTTCTCACGCACTTTCTTTTCGATCGATTCGGCGACTTCGGGATGTTCCTTGAGATAGGTCTTGGCGTTCTCGCGTCCCTGGCCGATGCGCACGCCGTCGTAGGAGTACCAGGAGCCCGACTTCTCGACGATGCCGGCCTTGTCGCCGAGGTCGATCAATTCGCCGGTCTTGCTGACGCCTTCGCCGTACATGATGTCGAATTCGACGACCTTGAACGGCGGCGCCACCTTGTTCTTCACGACCTTGACGCGGGTCGCATTGCCGACCACGTCATCGCCGTTCTTCAGCGCGCCGATGCGGCGAATGTCGAGGCGGACCGAGGCGTAGAACTTGAGCGCATTACCGCCCGTCGTCGTCTCGGGGCTGCCGAACATCACGCCGATCTTCATGCGGATCTGGTTGATGAAGATCACCAGCGTGTTCGACTTGGAGATCGAGGCGGTCAGCTTGCGGAGTGCCTGGCTCATCAGGCGGGCATGCAGGCCCGGCAGGGAGTCACCCATCTCGCCTTCGAGTTCGGCGCGCGGCACGAGGGCTGCAACCGAGTCGATCACCAGCACGTCGACCGCACCGGAGCGAACCAGCGTATCGGCGATCTCGAGTGCCTGTTCGCCGGCATCCGGCTGGGAGATCAGCAGGTCGCCGATGTTGACGCCCAGCTTCTTGGCGTAGCCCGGATCGAGCGCGTGTTCGGCATCGACGAAGGCGCAGGTGCCGCCCTTCTTCTGGGCCTCGGCCACGACATGCAACGCGAGCGTGGTCTTGCCCGAGCTTTCCGGGCCGTAAATCTCGACGATGCGGCCCTTGGGCAGGCCGCCGATGCCGAGCGCGATATCGAGGCCCAGCGAGCCGGTCGAGATCGACTCGATCTCCAGCGCATCGCGGCTGCCGAGTTTCATGATCGATCCCTTGCCGAAGGCGCGCTCGATCTGAGCCAGCGCCGCGTCCAGGGCCTTGTTCTTGTTGTCCATGCCTTGCTTCTCGGTGACTAGTTTTAGCGACGCCGACATTGGGTGCCTCCCTTGATAATCCACGCCCCTGTCAGGAGCGGCAATACGATAACTGTACGCATTTTGTTCTATACAGCAACAGGGGAATTAACCTGCTGATAGGATTAAACTTATTGACACTAGTTCTAGGTCTGTTCCCTGTCTTCCACAACCCAGTTATCCCCTTGACGCATGTAGGCACAAAGCCTAGATTCTGGACATGGCCAAGACCAAACCAATGACCGTCCGTCAGTTCTTCCAGATGTTCCCGACGGACGACGATTGCCTCGACCACCTGATGCGAACCCGCTTCGGGGATCGGCACGTCTGCGAGAAGTGCGGGAAGTCGGCCCACTACTACCGGATCAAGGCGCGCAAGGCTTACCAGTGTGAATACTGCGCCAATCACCTGTACCCCTGTGTCGGGACGCCCTTCGAGAAGTCGCGCACGCCTCTTCAATACTGGTACTTCGCCATGTATCTGTTCTGCGCCTCGCGTAACGGCGTAGCGGCCAAGGAACTCCAGAGGCAGCTAGGCGTGACCTACAAGTGCGCATGGCGCATGGGCCACGAAATCCGCAAGTACATGGGCAAGGTTGACGGTGATGCCCCGCTGGGTGGTTTCGGCATTGTGGAAGCCGACGAGACGTTTATCGGCGGCTACGACGAGCGCGGACACGATGACAAGGTGATCGTGCTGGGCGCGATCGAGCGCGGCGGCGAAGTGCAAACCGAAGTGGTCAAAAACCGCCGCGCGGGAACTCTTATTCCCGAGTTGAAGCAAATGCTGGTTCCGGGCGCTCGCGTTGTGACCGACGATTTCGTCAGCTATCACGATCTGCCGGGAGAGGGCTTCCCGCACGCCACCGTCAATCATTCGGCCGGTGAGTACGTCCGTGGCCCAGTCCACACGAACAACATTGAGGCGTTCTGGTCGGTGCTAAAGCGCGGCATTAACGGCACCTACATCCACGTCTCGGAAAAGCATCTACCGAAGTACCTGAGCGAGTTTGAGTTTCGCTTTAATCTTCGGAAGAGCCCGCACGCTTTGTTCGATGCTTTGATTTTGGCTTTTCCACGGGGCCACCAAGCGCCATAGCTTCGGTTAGTTTCTGGAAGCGCTCGCTCGCATCGTCGCGAGTTTGATCCTCTTCGCGCTCGTTCACGAATAGCTCAAGCTTCTTTTTCTTCCGGGCGTCTCTGAGATTCATCGCCATATGGATATCCGACGATTGGAATTTTGTCTTTGACGCCCTGCTTGCGCGCGTCCTCCAAGAGGCTGTCACATAACGACTTCGCAAGATACATGGTTACTTGCGCAAAATAACAGCCGTCAAAAATAGCTCCCTCAAAGACAATCGCTGCTTGGGTGAATGTGTCGTACGGCAGATAGATTTTGTC
>CAIKZO010000133.1 GCA_903832005.1 Enhydrobacter aerosaccus
CGCCGGCCAGCAGATAGCCGACCAGCGGCTGGATGCGCAGCCGGTGGGCAATAAGACCGAAAACGTAGGCGAGCATCAGTCCCGCGGCCATCGTGGCAATCAGCGGTGTCTGATGTTCAGGCATCGCTCTTTCTCTCCGCAGTCATTTGTTCTGCTTCACGATGTAGCCCGAAGGTGCGGGGATTTCAATCATTGACGCGCTTTTCCCCCGGCACGGATACTCTGCGCAAAGTAGGGAGGAAACAATGAACATACACCGGCGGGGCTTTATCGCCTCCGGCACGGCGTCGCTCGCGCTGCCCACCCTTCTTCCCGGCGCGGCTCGGGCGGATGCCTATCCCGACAAGCCGATCCACTGGCTCATCCCCTTTGCCGCGGCCGGCAACTACGACGTCACCTCGCGCATCGTGGGCGAGGCGATGGGGCGCGGCCTGAAGCAGACCATCGTCATGGACAACAAACCGGGCGCGGGCGGCCTGGTCGGCGTCGAAGCCGCGATCAATGCGCCGGCCGATGGCTACACCGTCGTGATGGCGAGCTTCAGCGTGCTCTTCATCTCGCCGCTGATGGCGGGCAAGCCGTCGATGATCGCCACCGTGGCGCCGGTCAGCATGCTGACCACGGTGCCGATGGTGATCATGGCCCGCCCCGGCGGGCGCTTTGCCGACATGAAGGCGGTCTTCGCCGAGGCCAAGGCCAAGCCCGGAACGGTCAGCATCGGCCATGCCGGCAATGGCACCTCCAATCACGTCGACATCCTGCGCATGCAGGTGAGCGAGAAGGTCCAGTTCAACATCATCCCCTACAAGGGATCGGGCCCCGGCCTTGCCGACCTGATGGGCAGCAACATCGACCTCTACTGCGACCAGCTCTCGACCTCGCTGCCGCATGTCGCCACCGGCAAGCTGAAGGCGCTGCTCGTGGTCGCGCCCGAGCGCCTGCCTCAGCTGCCCGACGTGCCGTGCCTCAAGGACATTGGCGCCACGCCGTTCGATGGCGGCACCACGGCGGGACTGTTCGTGAGGGCGGGCACGCCGGCGCCGATCATCGCCCGGCTGAACGAGGCCGTTACCGCGGCGCTCAAGGATGAAGCCGTTGCCAAGCGACTGGGCGAGCTGGGGGCGGTCACACGGCCCTCGACGCCCGAGCAATATACCGAGTTCCTGAAGTCGGACTCGGCCAACGTCGAGCCGCTGGTGAAGTCCGGCCTGCTGAAATCGGAATAGGGAACAGACATGAAGTTGAACCGACGCACTCTCCTCGGCGCTGGCGGTCTCGTCCTCGCCGCACCGTCCATCGTGCCTGTCAGTGGGCGCGCCGACACTTTCCCCTCGAAGCAGATCCGCTGGGTGATCCCGTTCGCGCCGGGCGGCAACTACGACGTGACCGCGCGCATCGTCAGCGACCCGATGAGCCGGGAGCTTGGCCAGACGGTACTGATCGACAACAAGGCCGGCGGTGGTGGTGTCGTCGGTCTCGAAGCAGCGGTGCAGGCGCCAGCGGACGGCTACACGATCGTGATGTCGAGCTTCACGGTCGGCTATGTCGCGCCGATCTTCGCCGGCAAGCAGCAGATGCTGCAGGTGCTGGCGCCAGTCAGCATCCTGACCACGGCGCCAACCATCGTCGTCGTCCGCGCCGACAGTCGCCTCGCCGACGTGAAGACGTTCCTGTCGGAGGTGAAGGCCAAGCCCGGCGCTATCTCCATGGGCCACTCCGGTAACGGCACGACCAATCACGTTTCGATCCTGAGGATGCAGCTCAACGAGAACGTGAAATTCAACATCATCCCGTATCGCGGTGCGGGCCCCGGCATCAACGATCTGCTGGCCGGCACGATCGACAGCTTCTCGGACCAGCTCACAAGCTCAATGCCGCACATCAAGTCGGGCAAGCTGAAGGCCCTGTTCGTCTACGGCCTCGAGCGCGTTCCCGACCTGCCCGACATGCCGACGTTGCAGGACGTCGGCCTCAAGCCGTTCGAAGGCGGCACGACGGCGGGCGTCTTCGTGCGCAAGGAGACGCCGCAGCCCCTGGTCGATCGGCTCAATCAGGCCGTCGTGGCGGGACTCAAGGATCCGAACGCCAATCAGCGCCTGCGCGAGCTGGGCGCGATCGTCCGGCCGTCGACTCCGGCGCAGTTCACGGAAGTGCTGAAGTCTGACGAGGCGAACGTCTCCGAGCTTCTGCAGAAGGGCCTGCTGAAGCCGGAGTGATCTCTTCCCCTCTCCATTCATATGGGGAGGGGAAGGGGGGTAGTTACCGCGCGGTACTCGTTTAATTGACGGGAATTAAACGGGAGGCGGGTCTGGCGGGAGGTCGACGACATCGCGCCATTTTAAACCTGTCGGCGCGAATCCCGACTTACGGTCGTTACTGGACGTCCTTCATCACCGCCCACAGGTCGGCCTTGCGCTCGAAGCCGATGCCGGGCGCGTCGGGGAGCGCAACACGGCCGTCGACCACGGGGCAGTCGTCGGCGAAGCCGCCGAACGGCGCGAAGACCTGAGGGTAGGATTCGTTGCCGCCGCATTGCAGGCCGACGGCGATGTTGAGCGCGAACTGGTGGCCGCCGTGCGGCACGCAGCGGCGCTGCGACCAACCGTTGGCCTTCAGCATCTCGACGGTGCGCAGATATTCGACCAGCCCGTACGATAGCGCCGGATCGAATTGCAGGATGTCGCGGTCGGGGCGCAGGCCGCCGTGGCGGATCAGGTTACGGGCGTCCTGCATGGAGAACAGGTTCTCGCCGGTGGCCAGCGGCTGGCTGTACTCGGTGGCGAGGGCTGCGTGCGCCAGATAGTCGAGCGGATCGAGCGGCTCTTCGTACCAGCGCAGGCCATAGCCCTGGATCGCCTTGCCGAACTCGATCGCGGTGGTGAGGTCGAACTTGCCGTTGACGTCGACCGCCAGGCGCTCGCCCTTGCCCACGATCTTCAGCACCGCCTCGATGCGCTTCAGGTCCTCGGCGAGCGGCACGCCGCCCACCTTCATCTTCACGCAGGAGTAGCCGAGACCGAGATAGTGCTTCATCTCGTCCTGCAGGCCCTCGAGATCCTTGCCGGGATAGTAGTAGCCGCCCGCGGCATAGACCCACGCCTTGTCGTCGTGCTGGCCGCCGTTGTAGCGGTCGGACAGCAGCTTCCACAGCGGCACCCTCTTGGCTTTCGCGAGAGCATCCCAGATCGCCATGTCGATCACGCCGACGGCAACCGAGCGCTCGCCATGGCCGCCGGGCTTCTCGTTGGCCATCATCGCCTTCCAGCACTTGGCCGGGTCGAGCAGGCCCTCGCCGTCGAGCAGGGAGTCGGGCTTGGCCTCCGACACGCGCTTGATGAAGCGCTCGTTCAGCAGCCCGTGCTGGGCATAGCGGCCGTTGGAGTTGAAGCCGTAGCCGATCACCGGCTTACCATCGACCTTCACGTCGGTGACCACGGCCACGACCGAGGCGGTCATCTGGCTGAAGTCGATATAGGCGTTGGCGATGTTGGAGCGGATCGGCGAGACGATGTCGTGGATGGCCGTGATGCGCATGGGACTCCTCAGGCGGTGGCGACCTGCGTCTGGCGGCGGAGCAGCCACCACGCGATCGCAGCGTTCAAGACATTCCAGCCGATACCATTGATGAAGGCCGGGCGGTAGGAGCCGGTGAGGTCGAACAGGACCCCGCCCATCCAGCCGCCCAGCGCCATGCCGACGATGGTCGCGGAGACAGCGAGGCCCACGCGCGTGGCGGCTTCCCGCGCCGGAAAATACTCGCGCACGATGATGGCGTAGGACGGCACGATGCCGCCCTGGAACAGGCCGAACAGCGCCGAGGTGAGATAGAGCGAGGTGAGCGAGTCGCCCACCAGGTAGATAACCAGCGCCACGCCTTGCAGGGTCGAGCCGATGAACAGGGTCATGGCGCCGCCGACCCGGTCGGCCAGCCAGCCCGAGCCCACGCGGCTCACGATGCCGAAGCCGAGCATCAGCGACAGCATCTCCGCGCCGCGCGCCGGGCCATACCCCAGGTCCGCGCAATAGGCGACGATATGGACCTGCGGCATCGACATGGCGATGCAGCACGACAGGCCGGCCACGACGAGGAGCGCTTGCAGGGCGTTGGGGCTGAGGCCCAGCGCACTGAGTGAGCGCTGCGCTCCGGCCGGTGCGCCGGGCGCATCGTGATCGGGCGCACGGCGGCGCAAGGCCAGGGTCATCGGGATCATGGCGACGAGGCAGAGGACGGCGGCGGCAACGTAGGTGGTGCGCCAGCCGTAGCTGCGGATCATCAGCTCGACGATCGGCGGCCACACGGCGCCCGCGATGTAGTTGCCGGACGCGGCTGCGGCGACGGCGACGCCGCGGCGCTTCACGAACCACAGCGAGATGTCGGCCACCAAAGGCGCGAAGGTGGCGGCGGCGCTGAAGCCGACCAGTACCTGCGCTGCCGCAAACAGGGCGAGCGAAGAGGTGAGCGGCGCAAGGGCAAAGCCCGCCGACAGGCCGATCGCGCTCAGGATCGTCGTGAAGACGATGCCGCGCCGGTCGACCAGGCGGCCGGCCACGATGCCGCCGGCGAAAAAGCCCATCAGATTCATCGAATAGGCGAAGGACACGTCGGCGCGACTCACGCCGAGATCGGTCTGCACGGCGGGGAGTGCCACGGCGAGGGCCCACATGCCGATGCCGCCCAGGGCGCTGATGACGATGCTGGCGCCCAGGCGCCACCACGCATAGGTCGAGTCGACGCCGCCCGAAGACGTCCTCATGCCTTTTGGCTCATGCGCCCGCGCCGAGAGGCACGTAGCGGCTCTTGCGGATCAGCAGCCCCCAGATCATCGCGCCGTTCACGGCGTTCCAGGCGACGGCGTTCAGGAAGGCGGCATGGTAGGAGCCGGTGAGATCGAACAGCGCGCCGCCCATCCAGCCGCCCAGCGCCATGCCGAAGATGGTCATCGAGATGGTGACGCCCATGCGGACGCCCGCTTCGCTCGGCTTGAAGTACTCGCGCACCACGACGCCGTAGGACGGGATGATGCCACCCTGCACCAGCCCGAACAGGGCCGAGACGAGGTAGAGCGATACGAGCCCGTCGAACACGAGATAGAACAGAAGCGACAGCGCCTGCAGGGTCGAGCCCAGCAGCACGGTCTTGATGCCGCCGATCCTGTCGGCGATCCAGCCCGAGGCGACGCGGCTCACGACCCCGCACGCGGTCATGATCGACAGCATCTCCGCGCCGCGCGACACGCCGTAGCCGAGGTCGACGCAGTAAGCGACGATATGGACCTGCGGCATGGCCATGGCGATGCAGCAGCCGACACCGGCAAGACCGAGCCAGAGCTGCAGCGCGCCCGGCGACAGGCCCAGCGAGCTGGGTGAATGGGCGGCGACGGCGGCCGAGCCGGTCGCGCTGTACGACGGCGAGCGGCGCATCAGGGCGAAGCAGCAGGGCAAGGTGCCGACCAGCATGATCGCCGCGACGGCGAAATAGCATGTGCGCCAATCGTAGGTGCGGGTCAGCACGTCGACGAGCTTGGGCCACAGCGCGCCGCCCAGGTAATTGCCCGAGGCGCAGATCGCCATGGCGAGGCCGCGGCGCTTGAAGAACCAGTGGGAGATGTCGGCCATCAGCGGGATGAAGGCAGCGGCCGAGCCGAAGCCGATCAGCAGCCCTTGTGCCGCGGCAAACACCCAGAAGGCGGGCGCGAGGGCGGCCACGACACATCCCGCCACGGTGAGCAAGGTCGCCAGCACCATGGTGAAGAAGGCGCCACGCTTGTCGATCAGCCGGCCGAGCAGGACCGCGCCCAGGCCAAAGCCCAGCATGGTCGTGGTGTAGGACAGGGAGACCTCGGCGCGCGTGATGCCGAAGTCCGACTGCACGGCGGGGAACACCACCACCACACCCCACATGCCGAAGCTGCCGAACGCGCAGATCACGACACTGGCGGCCAGGCGCCACCAAGCGTAGCGCGAATCGACGCCGTGCACGGGATCAGCCGCCAATCGCGCCCTGCGTGTTCACGTAGAGCGCGTAGAGTGAATGGCTGGCTGCCATGAACAAGCGGTTACGATAGCGGCCGCCGAAGCACAGGTTGGCGCAGCGTTCCGGCAGGTCGATATGGCCGATCGGCTTGCCGTCGGAATTGAAGATGCGCACGCCGTCGAGTTCGGCCGAGCCCATGCCCCAGCCGCACCAGAGATTGCCGTGGATGTCGACGCGGAAGCCGTCGGGCGAGCCGCCGGGGCCGGCATCGATCAGCACCTTGCCCTTGCCGAGCTTGGTGCCGCCGTCGAGCACGTCGTAGGCCACGATCGTGCGGTGCGGTTCGGCGCGCGAGGCCACGACATAGAGCTTCTTCTCGTCGGGCGAGAAGGCGAGGCCGTTGGGGCCGGCCACGTCGTCGACCATCATCGTGAGCTTGCCGGTGCCGGCATCGAGACGATAGACGGCGGGCGTGTTCTCGCTCTCGGCCTTGTGGCCTTCGTAGTAGCCCAGGATGCCGAACGTCGGATCGGTGAACCAGATCGAGTGGTCGGACTTCACCACGATGTCGTTCGGCGAGTTGAGCGGCTTGCCGTTGTAGCTGTCGGCCAGCACCGTGATCGAGCCGTCATACTCGGTGCGCACGACGCGGCGCGTATCGTGCTCGCAGGCGACGAGGCGGCCCTGGCGGTCGCGGGTGTGGCCGTTGGCGTTGTTCGAGGGCTTGCGAAAGTCCGAGACGACGCCCGTCTCCTCGTCCCAGCGCAGGATGCGGTTGTTGGGAATGTCGCTCCACAGCAGGTAGCGGCCGTCGCCGAAATAGACCGGGCCTTCCGCCCAGCGGCAGCCGGTATAGAGCCGCTCCACCGAGGCGAGCGCCACGCGATACTGGTTGAACGACGGATCGAGCACGCGCACCGCCGGATCGGGGTAGCGTTCGTTCGGCTGCCACATCTTGGTTTTCCTCGTATTCGACCTTAATTTCGGGCGCGACCTTACTGGAAAGCGGCCTTTCGAAAAACCTCGACGAAGCGGTCGACGTCTTGCTCGTCGTTGTAGACGTGCGGGCTGATGCGCAGCCGGCCAAGCCGCGGCGCGGCGTAGACGCCGTCGGCGGCAAGCTTCTTCGGCAAGTCGGGCGCCATGCCCTTGGGGAAGGTGACGCAGAGTACGTGCGGCGCGCGGAACTTCTTGTCGATCAGGCGGAGGTCGAGATTGCCGAGGCCTTCGGCCAACTTGTCGGTCAGCATCGACAGCCGTCCGACAACCGCCTCGTTGCCCCACTTGGCCATCATCTCCATGCCGATCGACGCCATCTCCATCGACACGAAGTGATCGCGCTCGCCCATGTCGAAGCGCCGCGCATCGTCCTTGTAGGCAATGTCGCGGAAATAGATCGTGTCCTCCGCCGACACGCCCTTGCGGCCGATCGAGGTCTGCTCCAGTGGAACGCCGTTCTGCCGGCGCTTGGCGACATACATGAAGGCGCGGCCGTAGGGACCGAGCAGCCACTTGTAGGTCGGGAAGATCAGGAAATCGGGATCGAGTTTCTTGACGTCGATCGGCCGCACGCCGGCGTCGTGCGTCGCATCGACCAGGAAGGCAGCGCCCGCTTTGCGAGCTGCCGGCGCCACGCGATCGAGGTCGATCGCGCCGCCGTCAGACCAGTGCACTGAGGAGATCGACACCAACGCCAGCGGCGCCGCGCCCGGCCGTTCGACGGCTTCGAGCACGGCTGCGGTCCAGTCGCCGTCCGCCGGCTGCTTCACCGTGTCGATCGTGTAGCCGCCCGCCGGCGCGCGGCCGACCCATTCGAGCATCGGCGTGGTGTGGTCGTTCTCGAGAACGACGACGCGGCTGCCGCGTGGGATCTCGAGGATCTTGCCGGCGCTGGCGACGCCATAGCCGACAGAGGAAATCAGGGTGATGTCGCCCGGCTCGGCGCCGATCAGGGCGGCGGCGGCGCTGCGGGCGCGTTCGTTCTGCGTGGACGCGAGGGCGCCCGCCATTTTCCAGGGCTGGCCCTTGCGGCCCATCGCGGCGCGGCCGGCTTCCTGGGTGGCCAGCGGCATCGGACCCCAGCCGGCGGCATTCATGTAACAGACGTCGCGCGGCATATCGAACAGAGCGCGTTGGCTGGACAGCATTGCGATTTCCCCCTTGGTTGGCGCCACGTTAGCATGCCGCGCGTCAAATTTTCCCGCGAGCGGCATGAGAAGCTCTCTTGCTCGATTACCTCTTGTGTAATTGAGACGGCGCGGGGGCGGACCCATCTTCACGGCACCACCCGAAAGGAGGGTGACATGAGCTCCCAGCCCCGTAGACATTCCTTCCCGCAAAACCTCTTTGCCACCCAGGTCTCTCCCGATCTGTCGCTCCGTCAGCGTTTGACCCTGACTTTCACCGTCTGGCGCCAGCGGATCGACATGCGCCGGCGCCTGTCCGAGATGGACGCGCGCAGCCTGCGCGACGCCGGCATCTCGCCTGCTGCCGCAGCCTACGAGTCCGGCAAGCCGTTCTGGTCCCGGATGGGCACTCTCCGCTAGCTTTTGGCCGCCGCCGGAACCGCGACGGCCCCCAAGCGTTAAGAAGACGCGCGCACGCGCTTCCATTGTGGTTATGGGGGCGTCAGTGCCGGGGCAGTGACGGGACGCGGAGGGCCAAGAATGACACCGCCGGATCTCGACCGGACCTTCGCGCTTTTTCTCGATGTCGACGGGACCTTGGTCGAAATCGCCGCGACCCCGGAAGCGGTGGTCGTGGCGCCGGGCCTTCCCGGTCTTCTCGCCGATCTTCACACCCATTTGGACGGCGCCGTCGCCATCGTGAGCGGCCGTCCGCTCGCCCAGATCGACGAACTGCTTCATCCGTTCTGCGGCAGTGCCGCGGGCGAGCATGGTGTTGCCATCCGCTTCGGCGACGGGACGGTTGAGGAGCTGCCGGTCGGCATCGCCGTGCCCGAGGATTGGCGCGAGGCGCTGGGCGCATCGGCTGCGCGCTGGCCGGGTGTGCGCATCGAGCCCAAGCCGCATGGCGTCACGATCCATTACCGATTGGCGCCCGAGCACGGCAACGACGTCTGGAGGGTCGTGCGCGCGCTGGTACCCGAGGATCACCCGTGGTTCCGCCTGCTGCCGGCGCGCGAGGCGGTCGAGATCGGATTGCGCGCGGCCTCCAAGGGCCAGGCCGTCGAGCGGTTGATGCGGCAGGCGGCGTTCCAGGGCCGCAAGCCGATCTATGTCGGCGACGACTTCACAGACGAGGCAGGCATCAGCGCCGCCACGGAACTGGGCGGCATCGGCTTGCGGGTCGGCGAGGTTTTCGGCGGCGATCCCGCGCATGTCCGCGCCTGGCTGAAGCGCGGCTCCGATCGGCTCGCGGGCAAGGTCACGGCCGGCACGGTGCCGAAAGGAATTGCGCCATGAGCACGCTCGATCTCGGCGTCATCGGCAACTGCGCCATTGCGAGTCTTATCGATCGCAACGGCCGTCACGTCTGGCATGGGCTCGGCCGCCTCGACGGCGATCCGGTGTTCAACGCCCTGCTGGGCGGCAACGAGCCCAAGGCGGGCTTCATGGAAGCCGCCGTCGCCGGTGCGAAGGAAGGCCGCCAGCGCTACCTGCCCAACACCGCGATCCTCGAGACCACGATCGAGGGCACTGGTGGCACGATGCGGGTCACCGACTTCGCGCCGCGCTTCCGCCGCTTCGGCCGCAACTTCCGCCCGCCCATGCTGGTGCGCCGTCTCGAGCCGATCGCCGGCCGGCCGCGTGTGACCATCCGCGTGCGGCCCACGTTCAAGTACGGCGCGGAGAAAGCGCAAACCACCAGCGGCAGCAATCACATCCGTTACTTCAGCGACGACCAGGTGCTGCGTCTCACGACCGATAGTTCGATCAGCGCGATCCTGCACGAGCAGGAATTCTCGCTCGACCGGCCGATCACGCTGCTGGTCGGCGCAGATGAAAGCGTGCCAGAGAATCCCGACACGTTGGCGCGTTCGTTCATGGCCGAGACGCTGTCCTACTGGCAGACCTGGACGCGCGACCTCAACATTCCGTTCGACTGGCAAGCGGCGGTGATCCGCGCTGCCATCACCTTGAAGCTCTGCAGCTTCGAGGATACCGGCGCGGTGCTGGCAGCCCTCACGACCTCGGTGCCCGAAGCCGCCGGCACAGTGCGCAACTGGGATTATCGCTTCTGCTGGCTGCGCGATTCGTTCTTCACGGTGACGGCGCTCAACCGGTTGTCGGCAACCAAGACGATGGAAGGCTTCGTGCGGTTCATCGTCGACATCGTCGAGTCGGGCAGCTCGCGCGGCGAGGCCGACAAGATCGCGCCGCTGTTCCCCATCGCGCCCGGCAACGACACGACCGAGCTGCTTATCGACAGTCTGCCCGGGTATCGGGGATACGGACCCGTGCGGATCGGTAACGCCGCCGTGAGTCAGATCCAGAACGACACCTATGGGTCCATGGTGATGACCGCGGCGCAAATGTTCTGGGACGAACGCTTGCCGCGCCAGGGTGACATGGAGCTCTACCGCCAGCTCTGCGTGGTCGGGAACGAAGCCCACCGGGCGGCGTTGACGCCAGATGCCGGGCTTTGGGAATACCGTGAGCGCGCAGAGGTCCATACATTTTCAGCGGGCATGTGCTGGGCGGCCCAGCACCGGTTGGGCATGATCGCCCGCCGCGTCGGCGTCGATTCCGAATCGCGCGAGTGGCTGGCGCGGGCGGGCGTGCTGCGCCAGGAAATCCTGAAGCGCGGCACGACGAGCGAGGGCTGGCTGTCCGGCACGCTCGATCGCGACATGGCCGACGCTTCGAGCCTGGTGCTGCCCGAGATCGGCCTGCTCAAGTACGACGATCCGCGCTTCCACGCGACGCTCGACATGGTCGACAAGAAGCTCATGCGCAACGGCTTCATGATGCGCTACATCGAGGCCGACGATTTCGGCAAGCCGTCAAATGCCTTCCTGCTTTGCACGTTCTGGTATATCGATGCGCTGGCTTCGGTCGGCCGGCGCGAGGAAGCGCTCGAACTGTTCAACAATGTCCTCGCCCGGCGCAATCACGTTGGCCTGTTGTCCGAGGATCTCGATCCCGTATCGGGCGAGCTGTGGGGCAATTTCCCGCAAACCTATTCACAGGTGGGGCTCATCCTGTCCGCCATGCGCCTGTCGCGCAGCTGGGAGGAGGGCCTGTGGCACGCCTCGTAGTCGTCTCCAATCGCGTTCCCATTCCGAAGTCGCGCGGTGCGACCGCGGGCGGCCTGGCTGTTGCCTTGCGCGATATCATGACGCCGGGTTCGATGTGGTTCGGCTGGAGCGGCCGGCTCACGGCCGAGCCGTCGCTGCAGCCGTCGATCGTCGATGCGCGCGGCGTGACCTATGCGACCGTCGATCTCGCGAGCGACGCCTACAAGGCCTTCTATGTCGGTTTCGCCAATGGCGTGCTGTGGCCCCTGTTCCACTTTCGCCTCGGACTGATGCGGTTCACCCGCGAGGACTACGAAGGCTACCTGGCCGTGAACCGCAGCTATGCCGATGCGCTCGGCCTCGTGCTCCAGCCCGGCGATACGATATGGGCGCACGATTATCATCTGATCCCGTTTGGCCGCATGATGCGCCAGCGCGGCTTCCGCGGGCCGATGGGCTTCTTCCTGCATGTGCCGTTCGTGCCGCCGTCGATGATGGAGGCGGTGCCCGTCGGCCGTGAGCTGATCGAGGATCTCTGCGCTTACGATCTGCTGGGCTTCCAGACCGAGGAGCATGCGCGCGATTTCCGCGACTGCGCCGAGCGCATGGTGGGCGCCGAGGTCAACGGCGAATGGATCAAGCTGAACGGCCGCCTGACGCGCGCCTTTGCCGATCCGATCGGCATCGACGCCGAAGCCTTCGCCCGTGAAGCCGGTCGCGCCGCGACCGACAAGGCCGTGCAGCGCATGGCGGGCAGCATCGTCGGCCGCGAGATCGCGATCGGCGTCGACCGCATGGATTATTCCAAGGGCCTGCCCAACCGCTTCGAGGCCTATTCGGCGCTGCTCGGGCGCTATCCCGAACATCACCGCAAGGTCCACCTGCTGCAGATCTGCCCGCGCTCGCGTGAGGAGGTCGACGAATACCGCAAGCTGCGTTCCGAACTCGACCGGCTGGCCGGCCGCATCAACGGACGGTTCTCGGATTTCGACTGGACGCCGCTGCGCTATTCGACACGCGCCGCGCCGCGCTCCACCCTCGCGGGTCTTTATCGTCTGGCCCGCATCGGGCTGGTGACACCGCTACGCGACGGCATGAACCTGGTGGCCAAGGAATATGTCGCCGCGCAAAACGACGACGATCCGGGTGTGCTGGTGCTGTCGAAGTTCGCAGGTGCTGCCCAGGAGCTGACCGAGGCGCTGATCGTCAATCCGTTCGATCCCGACGCGATCGCCGATGCCATGCACCAGGCGCTTACCATGCCGCTGCCCGAGCGGCGCGCCCGCCACATGGCGCTGAAGGAAAAGGTCTATCGCACGACGGCCGCGCTCTATGCCCGGACCTTCATCGACGCGTTGGCCGCGCGCGCGGCACCAAAGATCGCCGCCTAGCCGATCACCACATGGTCTGGGCGGCGCGGCCGGCCCATTCGCGGTCGTAGGTCTCGCCGCCCACCGTGTTCTTGCTGAGCGCGGCCAGGATCTGGCCGGCGCTGGGGAGGCTCTTGGGATCGACGTGATGCGCGGGATTCCACAACTCGGACCGGATGAGGGCGCGAGCGCACTGGAAGTAGACCGTCTCCACCGCCATCACCAACACCGAGCGCGGCGCTTTCTCCTCGACGGCAAAGGACTCGAGTAGCGCGGGCGCGACGCTGAGATGGGCGCGGCCGTTGACCCGCAGGCAGTTGCCGACGCCCGGGATCAAAAAGAGCAGCGCCGCGCGCGGGTCGAGCACGACATTGCGCAGCGAGTCGATGCGGTTGTTGCCGCGTCGGTCGGGCAGCATCAGCGTCTTTTCGTCGTGGATGCGCACGAAGCCCGGTCTGTCGCCGCGCGGCGAGCAGTCGATGCCTTCAGGCCCGACCGTCGCCAGCGAGACGAACGGCGAGGCCTCGATGTAGGCGCGATAGTGCGGCGTGATCCAGGCCGCTTCCTTCACGATCGAGGCATCGCCCGGGATGCCGTAAAGCTTCTCCAGTTCCTCGACGCTGCTCACGATGTCGGACATGGCGCTTTCCTACCAAAGGCGTTTGACGCCGTACCTGTTGAACACTCGCTCGTTCGACACAAGAGTCAAATCGTCGAGCAAGGCCTGCGCAATCAGCATCCGATCGAACGGATCACGATGTATGCTGTCGAGGGCGCCGGCGTGCTGGGCATGCGCCATGGAAACGGCGAGTTGCAAAAAGCCTTCGGAGCGAACCGAAGCTTCCATGTTCTCGGCGACGAGACGCGCCTCGGGCAGTTTGCCGATCCGAAATTTTGTCGCGATTTCCCAAGCCGTAACCGCGCTAACGAAGACTTCCTCGTCTTCGGCCTCGATTGCTATTCGAGCTTTCCGGGTGAGTTTTGATTCGCCGGCAAGCCACCACAGGAACGTGTGGGTGTCGAGCAACAGTGGCACGTCAGGATTCCCAAAGCTTCAGTTCCTCTTCAGGAAGAGGTTCGAAGAATTCCGGGCCGATCTTTATCTTGCCCTTGAGCCGACCGAACTTGCGCTTTGGCTTGGGCGCGACGGCGACGATCCTGGCGACCGGGTCCTTGCCGCGGGCAAGCACGATCTCCTCGCCCGCCTCGGCGCGGGCGACGAGCTTGGAAAGGTTCGTTTTGGCAGCATGAATCGTGTACGTCGGCATAAATCAGTACTTAGCTAACAAGCCTAGCTAATTCAAGCCCAGCGCGCCGGCGAGCTGCCGAGCGGTTCGGCGGGGCGAGCGTAGTAGCACGCAGTTTCGCTCATCTGGATGACAGGCTTGAGATGGCGCAGGCGGCCGAACGGGCCGTCGCTTTCCATCAGAAAATGCGCCAGCTCGGCATCAGGAATGTCCTTCAGGCCGGTGCTGCCGTCGATCGTGCCGAGGCTCGCCAGCCAGTGCGCGACCTGGACTAGCGACACGCGCACCAGCCACGAGCCGCCCTGTTCGGCACGGCGGGCGAGGCCCACCATGGCGCCCAGCGCCGCGAGATAGCCCGCGATGTAGTCGAGCGCCTGGACGGGGAGGTTGCGCGGCTCGGCAAGCGAGCCCTGCGTTGCAGCCAATCCCGTCACGTTCTGCACGATCGAGTCGAAGCCGCGCCGCCACGCCCACGGGCCTTCGTGGCCATAGGCGCAGATCGACACGCAGACGATACCGGGCCGCAGCGCCGCCACCTGTTCGGGCGAGAAGCCGCGCGCAGCCAGCGTGCCGGGCCGATAGCCTTGCGTGAAGACGTCGGCCTCCTTGAGCAGGCCGGTCATGGTCTCGACGCCCGCGGACTCCCGAAGGTCGATCCAGGCGCAGCGCTTGCCGTGGCCCGTGTCCATCAAGATTTCGGTTTGATAGGGCAGATGCGGCGCGGCGACATGCAACACGTCGGCACCGTTCTCGGCCAGCACGCGGCCGCTGGTCGGGCCGGCCAGCACGCGGGTGAGATCGAAGGCGCGAATGCCCGAGAGCGGGCGTTCGCCTTTCGGCAAGGGCTGCGCCGGCGCTTCGCCGATCTTCACGATGTCGAGCAGCGGCAGCTTGGCGACCGCGATGCCATGCGGATGGGTGTTCCATTCCTCGCGGCTGCGCGAGAGGCCACCGACGCAGTTGCCCGCGGCGATCGCGTCCTCGATATCCTGGCCCTTCCATTTGGCCACGGCTTCGGCCAGCGCCTCGCGCGTGCCTTCCTTGGCGCCGGCAATGCGCAGCGCGCCTTCGCGGTGATGCGGATGGTTGGTGTGCAGGAACATCGTGCGGCCGTCGACGGTCTTGTAGTGACCGGCCAGCGGATCCCACGACACCGGCTTCTTGCCGTTCTGCAGTACGTAGGTGTTCGAGCGCAGCGATGCGGCCGCGGCGTGACGGTCGATCGAGGCCGACTGCGGCTTGCCGGTCTTGAGACGCCACAGATCGGAGAGGGCAAGGCCCACCGCGCCGAGTGCCGCCGATCCCGCGCGGCCCACGCGCCACGGCGAAGCGAAGATTGGATCCTCGCCACTGGTGAAGGTGAGCGAATCGTCGGCGCGCTTCTGGCGGCCAAGCAGTCCGAGGACGTCGTGCGTGAGGGTCTCGCTCATTTGTCGATGATCTCGGTGAGGAGTTTCATCAACACGTCGGGGCAGGTGATGTGCGGATTGTGGCTGGCGTCGATCTCGTAATATTTCCAGCCGGCCTCGCTCTTGGCGCGCTCGCCGAACTGGCGGAACACGTCGCCTGGGCCGTTCTTCTTGGCATAGATGTAATGGCGCGGCGGTGGCGGCTCCGCCGACTCGAGCTTGATCTTCTGCTCGAAAGTCTTGATCGGCTGCGGCCGGCGCCGCGGCACTGCCCAGGCCTGATCTTCTGGCGAGGTGTCGGGCGGCATCGGATTGAGCGGCAGCTTCCAGCCCTCGCCATCCTTCATCGCGCCTGCGCGCATATTGCCTTCTGCCTTGGGCCCGGTGAGATCGAACAGGCTTTGGCCATTCTTGGGCGCGAAGGCGTCGATATAGACCACTTTGGCGATGCGGTTTCTCACTCTGTCGGCGACCCCGGTGGCGACCATGCCGCCGTAGGAGTGACCGAGCAGGACCACGTCCTTGAGGTCCTCGAACTCGATCTCGCTGACGATGTCCTGCACATGGGTTGAAAGATCGACGTCCGGCCGCGCCAAATGGGCGCGGGCGCCGAGGCCGGTGTAGGTCGGCGAGAAGAAGTCGTGGCCGGCCGCCTTGAACAGCGGCCGCATCTTTTTCCAGGCCCAGGCTGCAGACCAGGCGCCATGCGCCAGAACGATTGATGCCATGTCCATCTTCCTCCCGCTGGTAGCCATCCCGGCCGAATGCTATTACGAAGCACTCGCAATGACCGATACCTCAACCTTAGCACTGGGCGAAGCCCGCGTGGGCTTCCGCGGCCGCATATCCGCTCTGGATATGAGCCGTGCCGACGGAGCGGGATTGCCGGCGCCGGAACTGGAGCGCCGCCTGCTCGAACTGGGCTTCGTCGAGGGTGCCATGGTCGAGCTCCTGCACCAGGGCCTGTTCGGCGGCGATCCCATCGCCGTGAGGGTGGCCGCAACCACCATCGCGTTGCGCCGCCGGGAAGCGATGGCCGTCGTGGTGACCCCGCAATGAACGCGCCGACCGATCTCTCGCCGACCGTCGCGTTGGTCGGCAATCCCAATTGCGGGAAGACGGCGCTGTTCAACGCGCTGACCGGCAGCCGCCAGAAGGTCGCGAACTATCCGGGCGTCACCGTCGAGCGCAAGCTCGGCCGCTTGTCGACGCCGGGCGGCCGCTCGATCGAGCTGCTCGACCTTCCGGGCACCTACTCGCTGCGCGCCCGTTCACCGGACGAAGAGATCACGCGCGACGCCGTGCTGGATCGCCTGAAGGACGAGATCGCGCCCGACTTGGTGGTCTGCGTGGGCGATGCCTCGAACCTGCGCCTCGCCTTGCGTCTCGCGCTCGAGCTGAAGCATGTCGGCCGCCCGGTGATGCTGGCGCTCAACATGATGGATATCGCCCGCAAGCGCGGCATCGAGATCGACCTCGCCAAGCTCTCCGCTGAACTCGGCGTGCCGGTCGTGAGTTCGGTCGCCGTGCGGCGCGGCGGGACCGACGCGCTGCTGGCCGAACTCGACCGGCAGCTGGCCAATTTACCGGCGGCCACGATTGCCGATTGGCAGGCGCCCGACGCCAGTGGCCTGCGTACGGCCCAGCGCGAAGCCGATCGCGTGCTGCGCGCCGCGGTGAAGATGCCCAGCGCGCCCGATCTCGGCACGACGCGCGTCGACGCGGTGCTGCTGCATCCGGTGGCAGGCCTCGTGATCCTGCTCGCCATCCTGTTCGTGATGTTCCAGGCGGTGTTCGCCTGGGCGAAGCCCGCGATGGACCTGATCTCCGACGGCTTCACCTGGCTCGGCGCCTTCGTGGGATCGCTGCCCATGCCCGAGCTGCTGCAGAGCTTCCTGAAGGACGGCGTGATCGCCGGTGTCGGCAGCGTGATCGTCTTCCTGCCGCAGATCGTCATCCTGTTCTTCTTCATCCTGCTGCTCGAAGACTTGGGCTACATGGCGCGCGCGGCCTTCCTGATGGACAAGATCATGGGCGGCGCCGGCCTGCACGGCCGCGCCTTCATCCCGTTGCTCTCGTCCTTCGCCTGCGCCATCCCGGGCATCATGGCCACGCGGGTGATCGACGATCGGCGCGATCGGCTGACCACGATCCTGGTAGCGCCGCTGATGACCTGTTCGGCGCGCATCCCCGTCTACACGTTGATCATCTCGGCCTTCATCCCGGACCGCGAGGTCTGGGGCTTCATGGGCCTGCAGGGGTTGGTGATGTTCGGCCTCTATGCCGTGGGCATCGTTGGCGCGCTCACCGTGTCGTTCGTGATGAAGAGGCTGCTCTGGCGCAGCAGCGTGGGCGAGCCCTTCATGCTCGAGCTGCCCGACTACAAGATCCCGCAGGCCAGGAGCCTAATCATGGGTGTGTTCGCGCGCGCCATGGCGTTCCTGAAGCGCGCCGGCACGACCATCCTGTCGATGATGATCCTGATCTGGGTACTGGCCTCGTTCCCCGAAGCGCCGGCCGGCGCCACCGATCCCGCGATCAACTACAGCCTGGCCGCGATGATCGGCCACTTCATCGAGCCGGTGACGATGCCGCTCGGCTTCAACTGGCAGATCAACGTGGCGCTGATCCCGGGCATGGCCGCGCGCGAAGTGGCGGTCGGCGCCCTCGGCACGATCTACGCCGTGAATGGCGGCGCGGAAGCAACGCAACAGATCGGTCAGGCGCTGGCCGGCCACTGGAGCCTCGGCACGGCGTTGGCGCTGCTCGCCTGGTACATCTTCGCCCCGCAGTGCGCCTCGACCCTGGCCGTGATCCGGCGCGAGACCGGTGGCTGGAAATGGATGTGGATCACCTTCGGCTACATGCTGGCGTTGGCGTATGTCGCCGCTCTGATCACCTACCAGGTCGTCGCCGCGCTCGGCGCGGGTTGAAAATGGTCCTCGGTTGACGCTCCCGATGCCCGATGGTCAACATCGCGGTGAATTCAGTCAGAGTGCGCGATGGCGGCCTCCCAGAATGTCACCGAATTTGCTCGATCGGTTTATGTCTCGAATGACTGCGAGATCGACTTGGGTCGCCGTGAGCTTCGGATACTCGGGGCGACCGTACCGGTTGGGAGCCGGGCCTTCGAGATCATCGAGATTCTGGCCAAGTCGGCAGGGGAGCTTGTCACCAAGGACGAGCTGATGAATCGCATCTGGGCTGGGGCGATTGTCATGGATAATACACTCCGGGTTCACACGGCGGCAGTTCGCAAGGCACTTGGCCCTTACCGGAATTTGCTGAAGACCGAGGCCGGCCGCGGCTACCGACTGCTCGGCAGCTGGACGGTCCGGCAGCAGGACGCGCCACAGCCGTCAAAGGGCTTCCAGCAGACAGGCGCAGGCGGTGAATCGCTACGTCCCGATTTCCCGGCGTCCGTTGTTCATCTCGTTGGTCGAGCAGCGGCAGCGCAGCGACTGCGGGACCTTATTTCCGCTTACCGCGTCGTGACGCTGACGGGGCCAGGCGGCATCGGCAAATCCGCGCTCGCGCTCGCGGTCGCACGCGATGTCCTCGGCGAATTCGCCGACGGCGGCCGGCTTGTCGAACTGGCCTCCTTGTCCGATCCGGACCTCGTGCCGTCCGCGGTGGCCAGCGCTCTCGACCTGAAGATCGGCGGCGAAAGGATTTCCGCCGATGCCGTTGCGCAGGCTATCGGCGAACAGCATGTCCTGCTGATGCTCGATAATTGCGAGCACGTCGTCGATGCGGCGGCAAATCTGGCGGAAATGCTCGTTCAGCGCTGCCCGCGCATCACGATCCTGGCGACGAGCCGTGAGGTTTTGCGGATCGACAACGAGTTCGTCCATCGCGTTCCGCCACTCGCAGTGCCGGCCGTGGAAGCACTGGATCGGGATCACATCGCCGGTCACAGCGCGGTGGAGCTTTTCATCGTCAGGGCGCAAGGACTGGACCCGGATTTTTCACCGCAGGCGGGAGACCTCCCGACGATCGCCGAGATCTGCCGGAGACTCGACGGTATACCGTTGGCCATCGAGTTCGCGGCGGCGCACGCTGCCACGTTCGGCATTCAGCAGGTGGCCATGGGTCTGCGCGATCGCTTCGCCCTGCTGACGCGCGGTCGCCGTACCGCGCTGCCGCGACATCGGACCCTGCGCGCCGCGCTCGACTGGAGCTATGCGCTGCTTCCGCAAGTGGAACGCAAATTATTGCGGCACCTGGCCGTCTTTCCGGCCGGTTTTTCTATCGATGCCGCCATCGCCGTCACAAGAGACACCGAGCTCGACGCGTCTGTCGTCATGGACGGCATCGGGAATCTCGTCTCGAAGTCGCTCGTCACGCTCGATAAATCCGACGCGATCACCCGGTGGTCCTTATTGGAAACGATCCGGAGCTACGCGCAGGAGAAGCTCGCCGAACACGCTGAGACCGCCTCGGCCGCGCGATATCAGGCGGGGTATTTTCGCGATCTCTTCGCGCTGCCCGCATTGGAAGCCAGACCTCGGTTGTCGAACGATGATCTGACGCGTCGCGTCCGGGAGATCGACAGTATTCGTGCGGCCCTGGATTGGTGTTTCTCCGCCGTTGGGGACGTTGCCATCGGTGTGCATCTGACGGCCGTTTACGCACCTGTATGGCTGCATCTATCGCTCATGGGCGAGTGCCGCGACCGCTGCGAGCGTGCGCTGCTGAGCTTCGATTCGCGGTCTGGATTGGATGTGCGGTTGCAGATGGAGCTGCAGCTTGCTCTTGCAAGCGCACTGGTCATCACCTTGGGCCCGGCTGAACAGATCGAAGCGGTCCTGGCGAAGGCTCTTGAAACCGCCGAGGCCCTCGATGACTTCGATGCACAGGCACGAGCTCTGGCTGATCTGTCGACCACGCAGTTGTATCACCGGGACTACCAGAAGGCGCTCAATGCGTCGGAACGGCTCCGACAGGTGGCGGATCGGCTCCGCGACCCGGGTATGGTGGCCATTGCCGCGCAACGTATCGGCACCAGACTGCTTACTGCCGGCAAGCTTCGCGAAGCCCGGCAATGCTTCGAGCGCATCCTTGAAACGCCGCTCTTGCCGAAACATCAGCAGCCGGAACTCTGGAACTATCGTTATGCCCGG
This sequence comes from Enhydrobacter aerosaccus, assembly GCA_903832005.1. Classification (GTDB taxonomy): domain Bacteria; phylum Pseudomonadota; class Alphaproteobacteria; order Reyranellales; family Reyranellaceae; genus Reyranella; species Reyranella aerosaccus_B. The sequence goes on from CAIKZO010000133.1 coordinate 20,324, forward strand.
GCGATGGCCCGCGCGATGTTGGCCCGGGTATTATGCCTGCAGGGATTCACGGAGAGGGCTTACCTGGAAGCCCGCATCAGCGTTGACGAGGCGCCCACCAAGGAGCGCCCCCTGACCGTCTGCCGGGTTCTCAATTTCGGCATGTGCCGCGTCGCGCCCATGATCGGTCGTTTCGAGGAAGCCGAACAGGCGATCGCGCAGTCGATCGCAGTCGCAACGACATTGAGCGCGCCTTTCTGGCAAATCCTCGGGCTTTTCCTGAAAGGCAAGTTGCTGGTCGATCGTCGTGAGTTTGCCGAGGCTTCGACGGTGCTCCGCGATGCGTTCGACAAATGCGGTCAAAACGGGTGGCGCATTTCCTATCCTGAGTTCAAGGGTGCTCTTGCGGCCGCACACCTCGGGCTTGGCGAGACAGATGAGGCGCTCGAGGCCGCGAATGACGCCATCGCCAACTCGGGCGCCCAGCACGGTCATGCATGGTATCTGCCCGAACTGCTCCGCCTGAAAGGCGAAGCCTTGCTGCAGCAGGGAGCGGAGGGAGCCGCTTCCGCGGCGGCCGTTTGTTTCGAGCAGGCGGGCGAGACGGCGCGAGAGCAGGGCGCGTTGTTTTGGGAGCTGCGCATTGCCCTCAGCTTTGCGCGCTTGCGCGTGACCCAAGACCGCGGGCCTGACGCTCATCGATTGCTCATGTCGGTCTATGGCCGATTCACTGAAGGGTTCGATACCCCCGATCTCCAAGAGGCGAAGACGCTGCTCGACGCGCTCACGACCTGACGCCGGCGATCTCCACTTCCAGCCAGTCCGCCGCCTCGACGGCGGTGCTCTCCGTCCCCTCGATCAGCAGACTGTCCAGGCGCGCCAAGGCGACGGACTCCGTGCCGACAGCGCAGCTCAGGCGATTCGACAGCGAAACGATCACGCGCACATGCCCGCGATCGATGCTTGTGCCGGCGGCATGGTGTCGACGCACGATGTGGGAATAGCGCGTCCGCCGGGTCATGACGTTGCAGTCTGCAATCGGCCCCTGGAGGAGGGATGCGCGATAGGGCCGCTCGCCGGGAAAAGAAAACGGTTCGTCCCCGCGCTGAAGCGCGGTGCGCTCGCCCCCGTCGTCGAGCTCGATGCCTTGGCCGTCGGTAACGATCATCGTCCGATCGATCCCCGGGAAGAGGGAGAAGGGACCGGAACTGGCCACGGTGGCGAGGCTGAGGCGCCAATCGAAAGTATCGATGGTCGAGGACGCCGGGAATTTGACGACTTCCCGCGTCGTGCCGCCGCCGTTCTTCCAGGGCGTCGACGGCAGGGACTCGGCGGGGATGAGCTTCCAGACCATGCGCGCCGGAGCCTAGCGCTTCAGCTCATAAAGCGCGATCGACCGTCTTCCTTCTTCGGGCACAATGGAGCGCCACAGCGCATTGTCGACCGGCGTGCCGTGGTCGCGCACCCATTTCACGAAGTCGCCCGTGCCGCCCTGGCGTGTCCGTCCACCCGGCAGCAGCACGTAGCGGACCTCGCCGCGTGCGACCATCCCGGCAAAAGCATCGAGCGACAGGATCGGGTCGGTGCCGATGTAGCCGCCGAAGGCCAGCGCCGGCAGGCCGGTGCGGACAATCACCGGCGCCACCAGGTTGGTGGTGGGCGCGGCCACGATGAAGCGGGCATCGCCGCGGTTGGCGGCGAGGAACTGGACCAGCTTGGGATCGTCGCTCAGGCCCGCGAAGTTGCGCGACAGCAGCGGTCCGCGGCCGTCGTTGAGGCCGAGCCAGCGGCCGAAGCTCGACGACGGCAGCGTGTGGTTGCCCGCCATGAAGATCGTGCTGAGTGCCCAGGCCATCGGCAGGATCAGCAGGGCAAAGCCGCCGATTGCGGCCGGCGGCCGCTTGCCGCGCCACAAGGTGCCGGCCGCCGCGAGCACGCCGATGGCGGGAAAGCCGATCCAGATCGAGGTCCATCCCAGCGAAGCGCCCGCGATATAGACCTGCCACAGGCCGCAGAGCGCCAGGCCAAGCGCCAGGGCTGAAGGTCCGCGGCGCCACAGCAGGACACAGCCGATGGCCGACAGGGCCGCGATCGGCGGCCCGAGCGCCGACAGGTAATAGGCATGGAAGATGCCGCCTGCGGCGCTGAAGACGATCCCATAGGCCAGCGCCCATACGCCCCATAGCGCGAGCGAGGCGGCCGTCGCGTCGATCCGGCGCCGCCGGCCCAGCGCCAGCACGAGGCCGATCAGGGCAAGCGGCAAGGTCCAGGCGAACTGGCTGGCAAGCGTTGGTGCTGCCAGCCGCAGCGGTCCCACGGGCACCGAGTCGTAATTCTCGAAGCGCGGTTCGCTGGTTGCCTGTGTCTGTACCGGGGCTTGTATCGGCGGTCCCGCGGCGCGCGGCGGCCGGTCGCGCACGAAGCGTTCGAGCCCGTTGTGCACCACAATCAACTCCAGCATGGAGTTTTCCTTGGTGCTGCCAGCGAAGGGGCGCGCCTTGGCGGTCGTGAGGTCGAACACCACGGCCCATGACAGGCTGACGACCACCAACGTGGCGCCGGCCGCGAACATCCAGCCGAAGCGTCGCTGCCAGTCGAGCGCGCCCGATAACCACCAGCCGGCCAGCAGGGCGGGACCGCAGATCAATGCCGCCAGCATCTTCACGTTGAAAGCCACGCCCAGCAGCGCCATCGCGAACACGAGGGCGAGGCCGCGCCCACGTAACGCCGTCCACGCGGCCAGCAGCAGGAACAGGACCAGCCAGGAATCGGTGTTGTTGCTGCGGTCGATGGCTACCGAGATCGGATTGATCGCCAACAGGGACGCCGCGATCAGCGCCGCCGTGGGACCGAACGGCCGCAGCACCAGCCGGTGGAGGATCGCGACCGACGCGATGCCGGCCAGCATCTGCGGCAGGTGGATCGACCAGCCGCTGAAGCCCAGGACCCAGGCGAAGAGGGCCTGGATCCAGAAGGCGACCGGCGGCTTGTCGAGCGAGACGACGCCCGCCGGATCGAAGGCGTTGAAGAAGAACAGCCGGCCGCCGCCGAGCATGCTGCGCACGCCGGCGGCGTAATATTCGGTACCGAAGCCGTTGGCGTCGATCCGCCAGAAGCGCAGAAGGGCTGCGAGCAACAGCACGCCCGCAAGGCAGGCCGCGTCGATCCGCTGTCGTGTCCAGAATCCGGTCATTTCCCCGGAAGTACTACGCAGGGGAAAGGCCGATCATCCCGCATTTTCAGCTGGGAATCGGGCCTTTGAAGACGAAGAAGGCGCCGCCGAAGATCAGCGCGAAGCCCACCCCGTGGTTCAGGGTGAGCCGTTCGCCGAGATAGAAGACCGAGAAGAAGGCGAACACGACCAAGGTGATCACCTCCTGCATGGTCTTGAGTTCGGCGGCGTTATAGACCGTGTGTCCCCAGCGGTTGGCGGGGACGGCCAGGCAATATTCGAAGAAGGCGATGCCCCAGCTGACGACGATCACCAGCCACAGCGGCCGATCGGTGAACTTCAGGTGCCCGTACCAGGCGAACGTCATGAAGACGTTGGAGCACAACAGGAGCACGACGGGCGCAACGGCGGGGGGCAGCCAGGACATTCGCTTCTACTCCGATTTGATGCCGAGCTTCTTGATCAGCGGCACGGCGGTCTTGTCCTCGTGGTCGAACATCGCCGCGAGTTCTTCCGGCGTGCTGGGCCGCGCGACCGCGGTGAGATCGGCGAATCGCTTGATCGTCACGGGATCGGTCAGGACTTTCACCATCGCCTCGTTCAGCTTCTTCAGCACGTCGGGCGGCATCTTGGCCGGACCGAACAGGCCGGTGACCGTCTCGTAGGTGAAGTCCTTGAGTTCCGGCACGCCGGACTCCTTGACGGTCGGGACATCGGGCAGTTCCGCGACCCTTGTGGCGGAGGTGACGGCCAGCGCACGCACCTTGCCACCCTTGATGTAGCCCAGGGACGCATTCACCTGGTCGACCTGGCCCATCACTTGGCCCGCGATCACGTCGATCGACGCCTGGCCACCGCCCTTGTAGTGCACCGAGGTGAACTTCGCCTGGGTGGCATCGCTCAACAGCTCGACCACGATGTGGTTGGTCGTGCCGACACCCGAATCCCCTATCGTGATCTTGCCGGGCGTTTCGCGGCCGGCCTTGATCAGATCGGCCAGTGTCTTGATGGGTGAGTTGGGGGTGACGACGATCACACCCGCCACCGACTGGATGTGGCTGATCGGCTGGAAGGCGGTATGCCAGTCGTAAGGCGCATTGCCGTAGATCACCGGCACGTCGACCATCGAATTGGCGGAGACGAGAAGATTGTAGCCGTCCGGCGCCGAGCGGGCGACCGCGCCCGAGCCGATCATGCCCGAGGCACCGGCACGGTTGTCGACGACGACCGCGACGCCCAGCACGTCCTTCAGCTTGTCGGCGATGATGCGCGCGGTGACGTCGATGTTGCCGCCGGGCGCATACGGCGCCTGGATGGTGATCGGCTTGTCAGGAAACTCCGCTGCAGCGGGGCTTGCGAGGAGAGCGCTGGCCAACAGGCCGAGCAGGATCGTCCTGATGTTCATTGCTTGCACTCTCCTTTGATTTCTCAGAGCGACGCCGGCCGCTTGTCCGCCCACGGCCGGACGCGTTCGAGCAGGGCGCCGAGGCGCAGCACGTCGGTCTCGGCCTGCCATTTGCCCACGATCTGGACCGAGGTCGGCATCTGGTCGGTGCCGAAGCCCGAGGGCACGGCGAGGGCGGGATGGCCGGTGAGGTTGAACGGGTACTGGTAGGAGGTCCAACCCTGGCGGGTGATGCCGCACTTCACGCCGTCGACGATCACCTCGTCGTTGGCGGCGTCGTGCGTGACGTCGAGCGCGGTGCGCGAGTTGGTCGGCGTCACGATGAAGTCGTAGCGCTCGAACAGCGTCTGGATCTTGCGGAACAGGACCGTCCGCGCAAACTGGGCGTTGCGGAAGTCGGCCAGGGTGAACTTGTCGCCGCGCTGCATGAAGGCCAGCGTGACGGGGTCCATCTGGTTCTGCCACTTCGGCAAATACTGCGCGCAGGTGACGGCAAAGCCCGCCTGATAGAGCACGCGGCCTTCGTATTCGATCCAGTCGATCTTCTCGGTCACCTCTTCGACGGTGGCGCCCATCGCCGCCCAGGCGTCGAGGCAGGCGCGCGTATTGGTGCGCACGTCGGCGGCAATCCGGGGATTGGCGCAGAGTTCGATGTAGCCGATGCGCACGCCGGACAGGTCCTCGCCCGATAGCTTGGGCGAGAGCGGGCGCTGGCCCGCGCTGCCGAGCGCCCAGGGATCCTTCTCGGTCGGTCCCACCATCGCGGCATGCATGACCGCGGCATCGGTGATCGTGCGGCTGAGCGGGCCGGCGTAGATGTTGTTGGCGAAGGCATCGCGCGTGGTGTCGTAGGGAACAACACCGAGCGTCGGCTTAAGTCCGACCAGACCCGAGCACGACGCCGGTCCGCGCACGGAGCCCGCGCCGTCGGTGCCGAGCGAGATCGGGCCGAGGCCCGCGGCGACCGCGGCCGCGCCGCCGCCGCTCGAGCCGCCCGGCGTGCGCTCGAGGTTCCACGGATTGCGCGTGATCCCGAATTCCGGCCCGTCAGTCAGGCCCTTCACACCGAACTCCGGCGTCGTGGCCTTGGCGAAGACGATTGCGCCCGCGTCGCGCAGGCGCTTGACCAGGATGTCGTCGGCCGCGGCCGGCGGATTGTCGGCGAAGATCGCCGAGCCATGCCGGGTCGGCACGCCCTTCACGTCGACCAGGTCCTTGATGCTGACCGGCACGCCGTGCAGCGGCCCGAGCGGATCGCCGCGCATCACGGCCTCCTCGGCTTGCTTGGCGTCCTTGCGGGCGGTGTCGGCGAAGACCTCGCGGAAGCAGTTCAGCTTGGGGTTGGCGCGGTCGGCGGCCTTCAGGACCGTGTCGAGATACTCGACAGGCGAAAGCTTCTTGGCGCGGATCAGGGCGGCGGCTTTTACGGCAGGCGTAAACAACAGGTCTGTACTCATGCCGGCACTGTAGCCCAACCTCGACAGGCTGCGCACGCTGCGCTACTTCCGCCTGCCGATGTTCACCTTTCCCGTCCTGGCCGCCCTGGCGGTCGCCGCCGTCGTGACGTCGTTCATTTCCGGCATCTTCGGCATGGCCGGCGGGATGCTGCTGATCGGCTTCCTGCTGTTCCTGTTGCCGGTGCCGGTCGCCATGGTGTTCCACGGCGTGATCCAGATCGCGGCCAACGGCTCGCGCTCGTGGCTGTGGCGCCAGCACATCAACTGGAAAGTCGTGCTGCAATTTGGCGCCGGCACCGGCTGTGCGCTGGTGATCTTCTCCTTTTTCAGCTTCGTGCCGCCCAAGCCGATGGTCCTGCTGATGGTGGGCCTCATCCCGTTCGTGGCGCTGTCGGTGCCGCAGCGCTTCGCGCCCAATATCGAACGCCGCGGCCAGGCCTTCCTGGCGGGCCTGATCGGCGGCACCGTGCAGCTCGTGGCGGGCGTGACGGGGCCGCTGCTCGACATCTTCTACGTGCGCTCGGGCATGACGCGGCAAGTCAACGTCGCCACCAAGTCGGCCGCCATGGTGCTGGGCCATATCAGCAAGGTGGCGTACTTCGGGCTGATGATCTCGCACCCGGCCGGCCACGACCCGGCGCAGTGGGCGGTGATGGGCTTTGCGGCCGTCTGCGCGATCGGTGGCACGCAGCTCTCGCGCCGGCTGTTGGACAAGATGTCCGACAAGCAGTTCTACTACTGGACGCGGCGGGTCATCCTGGCCCTGGGCGCGATCTACGTCGTGCAGGGCATTTGGCAGTTGGCGGCAAGATGAGCGAACAGACACCGAAGGAACAGGTACGGGCACTGCTCGACAGGCTGCCCGACGATTGCACATTCGCCGACATTCAGCGCGCGATCGCCGTGATGGTGTGGCCGAAGGCGGGCGACGGAAGCCTCAAGCCGCCGGAACGCCTGTCACCGGACGAGGTGAAGCGCCGGCTGCGCGAATGGATGAAATCCGAGGGAGAGAAAAAATGAACATCCGTGACCGCGTCTCGATCGAGCTCAAGGATGGCGTGGCCGATGTTCGCCTGATCCGCGCCGAGAAGATGAACGCCCTCGATCACGACATGTTCGAAGGCATCATCGAGGCGGGCACGGCACTCGCGAGCATGAAGGGCCTGCGCTCGGTCGTCCTGTCGGGCGAGGGCAAGGCCTTCTGCGCCGGCCTCGACATGGGAAGCTTCGCCGCCATGAAGGAGCAGGCCGGCAAGGAAACGGTGCCCGGCGCGCGCGATCTCACCGCGCGCACGCACGGCATCGCCAATCGCCCGCAGCAGTGCGCCTGGGTATGGCGCACGCTCCCGGTGCCGGTGATCGCCGCGGTCCACGGCGTGGCCTTCGGCGGCGGCTTCCAGATCGCGCTCGGCGCCGACATGCGTTACACCGCGGCCGACGCGCGCTTCTCGGTGATGGAGATCAAGTGGGGTCTCGTGCCCGACCTCGCCGGCACGCAGCTGATGCGGCACCTGGCGCGCGAGGACATCGTGCGCGAGCTCACCTACACCGGCCGCATCTTCAACGGCACCGAAGCGCAGCAGTATGGTTTCGTGACGAAGATCGTGGCCGATCCGCGTGCCGCGGCGCTCGAGGTGGCGAAGGAAATCGCCGACAAGAGCCCCGACGCGATCCGCGCCAACAAGCGCCTGCTGAACGACGCCGTTGCGGTCGATGCCGCCACGGGCCTGATGGCTGAATCGGTCGAGCAGAAGAAGCTGATCGGCTCGCCCAACCAGATCGAGGCCGTGATGTCGAACCTGCAAAAGCGGGCTGCGGCCTACAAGGACTGAGCCATGATCCTGCATGCCCATCCTTTCTCGTCCTACGTCCAGAAGGTCACGATCGCGTTCTATGAGAGTGGCACGCCGTTCGAATGGCGGATGCTGGAAGGCGCGGCGGGCTTCGACGATCTCAGGCGCCTTTGGCCGATCGGGCTGATGCCGGTACTGGTCGACGGCGGCACGACGGTGATCGAATCGAGCATCATCATCGAGCACATCGCACCACGCCTGGTCCCGTCGCTCGACGTGCGTTTCCTCGACCGCTTCTTCGACAACTACGTGATGACGCCCATGCAGAAGGTGGTGGGCGACGTCATTCGACCGGAGGCCGAGCGCGATCCGCGCGGCGTGAGCGACGCCAAGGCCCGGCTCGAGGTGTCCTACGGCTGGCTCGACGAGCGGCTGAAGGGACGGGAATGGGCGGCCGGCGATGCGTTCACGATGGCCGATTGCGCGGCGGCGCCGTCGCTGTTCTTTGCCGACTGGGTGCATCCCATCGATGAAAGGTTCGCCACGACGCGTGCCTATCGGGCACGGCTGCTGAAGCGCCCTTCGGTCGTCCGTGCCGTCGACGAGGCGCGGCCGTATCGTGGTTATTTCCCGCTCGGCGCTCCCGATCGGGACTGAGAAGAACAACGAGCAGCATCATGTCCCGGTATCGGCTTCATTACTTTCCGGAATCCGGCAACAGCTACAAGTTGGCGCTGATGCTCACGCTGTGTGGCGAGACCTTCGAGCCGGCGTGGACCGACTTCGGCGGCGGCGTCACGCGCACGCCACAGTGGCGCGCGACGGTGAACGAGATGGGCGAGATTCCCGTGCTCGAGGACGATGGCGTGAAGCGCACGCAGACCGCGCCGATCCTGCTGATGCTCGCGGAACGCTACGGCCGCTTCGGCGCGACGAACGAAGCCGAACGGTTCGAGATCCTGCGCTGGCTGTTCTGGGACAATCACAAGCTGACCGGCTTCGTCGCCACCTATCGCTACAATCGCGCCTTCCTGCCGTCCTTCGATCCGGCGGTCGAGGCCTTCATGAAGAAGCGTATCGAGGATTATCTCGGCATTCTCGACGCGCACCTGCGCGAGAAGCCGTTCGCGATCGGCGATCGGGCGACGATCGCCGACATCTCGATGATGGCGTACCTGTCGTTTCCCAAGCACGAGGCGGGCTTCGATCTTCCGGCGAGCCATCCCGCCATTGCCGCGTGGCTGGATCGGATGGCCGCATTGCCAGGCTGGCAGGCGCCGTACGACCTGCTGCCGGGCCAGCACATGCATTGCTACGTCTGATCGGCGCTAGTTCTTCGCGACGCGGGTGATCATCTCGTCGAGGCGCGCCAGGAAACGCTTGAGCAGCGGCGAGCTGTTGGTCCGGCTGTAGCCTAGCGCCAGTTCGATCGTCGGCGCCTCGCCCTGCAGCGGACGGATGACGACGCCCGGCGGCAGCAGGTTCTGCGCATAGAGCGGCAGAAGGCTGACGCCGCCGGTCGAAGCGACCAAGGACGTCGCCATCGCGAGATTGTCGGCCACGTATTCGGCGGAGAGCGTCAGGCCGACTTTCTTGGCGTAACGGTCGATCACCGTCTTGAGTGCGGGAGCCGTCCGGGTCGGATTGATGAAGAGTTCGCCGGCGAGATCGCGCGGCCGAACGCTCTTCTCCGCTGCCAGCCGATGCTCGCGCGGCAACACCGCGACCAGCGGCTCGCGCATGACCGTGCGGAAGACCAGGCCCGGCGCCTTGTCGTCGCGCCGGATGAATGCCGCGTCGACCTGGCCGCGCATCAGCGCGCCCGCGAGCTCGGGGGAGGACTGGCTCGACAGCGTGATCTCAACACCGGGTTCTTCGGAGCGCAACACGCGCAAGGCTTCCGGGAGCCAGGTGACCTCGTGGCCGGTGAGGAAGCCCAGCACGAAGGCGGCCTTTGCCGGCCGCGCCGCCCGTCTCGCTGCTTCGCCCGCTTGCTCGACCTGCAGCAGGGCCAGCCGCGCATGGTCGAGGAAGACCTTGCCGGCATCGGTGAGCTCGACGCCTCGGGCCTTGCGTATCAGCAGCGGCGTGCCGACCTCGCGCTCGAGGTCGCGGATCTGGCGGCTGAGAGAGGGCTGTGCGGTATGCAGCCGCCGTTCGGCCGCCAGGGTCAGGCTGCCTTCCTCGGCGACGGCGATCAGGTAGCGGAGGTGCCGCAGCTCCATGCCAATCCATGCCTTTAAAGTATGGATAAAGCATACGAAGTCTTGGTGAGAAAGCCAACCGATGAAGATATTCGGGCCACGAAACGCAGCAACGCCGCCCCCTCGATGGAGCCCAGGATGACCGACCTCAAGAACAAGACCGCCCTCGTGACCGGCGCCTCGCGCGGTATCGGCCACGCCTCTGCCCTGGCGCTCGCCAAGGCCGGCGCGCGGGTGATCGTGCACTACGGCCAGAGCGCCACGGAGGCCGACGCCGTGGTGGCGGAGATCCGCGCCGCCGGCGGCACGGCCGATGCCGTGGGTGCCGACCTCGTCTCGCCGGACGGCGCGCACTTGTTGGCGGCCGCGGTGCGTAACCTGTTGGGCGGCAAGCTCGACATCCTGGTCGCCAACGCGGGCGTCGCCAAGGCGGCCACGATCGAGGCCACGACGGTCGCGGACTTCGACAAGCTCTTTGCCGTGAACGTGCGCGCGCCATTCTTCCTGGTGCAGCAGCTCCTGCCCGTGCTGGGCGAAGGCGCCAGCATCGTCTTCACCTCGTCGCTGGCGGCGCGCACCTCGGTGCCGGGCCTCTCGGCCTACGCCGCTACCAAGGGCGCGCTCTCGACCCTGGTGACGCACTTCGCGGCCGAACTCGGCAAGCGCGGCATCCGCGTCAATGCGGTGGCGCCGGGCGTGATCGACACCGACATGTCGAACTTCACCCGCACCGAGCAGGGCCGCGCCACGATCTTCGCGATGCAGGTGATGCAGCGCATCGGCCAGCCGGACGACGTGGCCGCGGCGGTCGCCTTCCTCGCCTCCGACGAGTCGCGCTGGATCACCGGCGACACGCTGCAGGTCGACGGCGGCTCGAAGCTCTAGTGAACGGGAGCACGCAATGACGACCCTCGTTGCCTGCCCGACCCTGGCGGAACGGTCGTCGCCCTCGCTTCGGGCGATGACCGTCTTCGCGGCGGTCGCGGCGATGACCTTCTCGGCGGCCGGTGCGGCGCCGACGCCGCTCTATCATGCCTACCAGGAGGCGTTCGGGCTGACGCCGGCGACGATCACCGGGATCTTCGCCGTCTATGCCTTCAGCCTCCTGGCGGCGCTGCTCACCGCCGGCTCGCTGTCCGACCATCTCGGCCGCCGGCCGGTGATCGCCGCGGCGCTGCTGCTCAACATGCTGGCGATGGGACTTTTCATGACCGCCCATTCGGCCGCGATGCTGATCGCGGCGCGCAGCGTGCAGGGTTTCGCGACCGGCATCGCCACGGCGACGCTCGGCGCCACCATCCTCGACACCGACCGAGCGAGGGGACCGGTGCTGAACAGCCTCACGGCGTTCATCGGCCTGTCGATCGGCAATGTCGTGTCCGGCCTGCTCGTGACCTTCGCGCCCGACCCGATGCAGCTCGTCTATGTCCTCATGCTCGGTCTCTCCGTCGCGGAAGCGCTCGTGCTTTTCGCGATGCCCGAGACCACGCGTCGGCGGCCCGGTGCGCTCGCGTCGCTCCGTCCGCACATCCACGTTCCGCCGCAGGCGCGCCGCACGCTGGCACTAGTGACGCCTGCCAACGTCGCCTTTTGGGCGCTGGGCGGCTTCTACTTCTCACTGATGCCGTCGCTGGTCCGGCTCGCCACCGGCCTCGAGCAACCATTCGTCGGCGGCTTCGTGGTCGCGGCGTTCACCGGCAGCGGCGCGGCTGCCGTCTTCGCCTTGCGCAACCACGCACCGGCGCGTCTGCTGACCGGCGGCATCGTGGCGCTGGTGGTGGGCGTATCGATCACCCTGGCCGGTGTCGCCGCTGCGTCGGCAGTGCTCATGCTTGCGGGCACCGTGATTTCGGGCGCTGGCTTTGGTGCGGCCTTTTCGGGCGCGATGCGCCTGGTCATGCCGCTCGCACAGCCCCAAGAGCGGGCCGGCCTGCTCTCGGCTTTCTACGTCGAGAGCTATCTGGCCTTCGCAGCACCAGCACTCCTGCTTGGATTGCTGGCGCCGGAGGTCGGCCTCGCGACCGCGGCGTACTTCTATGGCGCGGCGGTGATCGGCCTCGCGCTGGTCTCGCTCGTCCTCGGTCGACGGCCTAGCGGCCCTTGAAGGCGGGCTTCCTCTTCTCGACGAAGGCCGCGACCGCTTCCTTATGATCCTCGGTGCGCGAGCAGTGGACCAGCCGCTCGGCCTCGCGGTGCATCGCCGTCGGATAGTCGATGCTCGAGGCCTCGTCGAGATTGTCCTTCATGTTGCGGAAGGCGATCTGCGGGCCCTCGGCCAGAGACTTCGCCCAGGCGAAGGCCGCCTTCTGGAGTTCGGCATCGTCGACCACGCGGTTGACGAGGCCGATGCGCTCGCAGCGCTCGGCGTCGACGCGGTCCGCCGTCAGCATCAGTTCGCGGGCGCGCATCGGGCCGATCGTGCGCGTCAGCAGCCACGACATGCCGTAGTCGCCCGACAGGCCGATGCGGGCATAGCCGGTCGCGCAGAAAGCCGACTTGGCGGCGATGCGCATGTCGCAGGCCAGTGCGATGGCGAGGCCCGCGCCTGCCGCGGCGCCGGGGAGGGCCGCGATCGTGGGCTTGCGCACGGCGAACAGCGCGCCGGTCAGGTTCGACTGGCGCCAGCGCAAATCGGCCAGGCGCTCTTCATAGGTCATCTGGCCGCGCGGTCCGCGTCCGCCCATGCCTTTCACGTCGCCGCCGCTGCAGAAGGCGGTGCCGGCACCGGTGATCACCAGGGCTCCGACGTCATCATCGTTGCCGCGCTCCTTGATCTGGGTGCGCAGCGCCGCGGTGAGGTCAGGCGACATCGCATTGCGTGCCTCGGGGCGGTTGAGCATGATCACTGCCACGCGGTCAGTGATGGTGCACAAAAGTTCGTTTGTACCGGTGTCGATTTCCATGGGACCCTCTTTCGTCATGACATTCCCGGTCACCGAACACACCGTCAAGTCCGCGCGGCACACGACCTTCCATCTCGCCTGCGGAGCGGAAACGGCGCCGCTGCTGATCTTCGTGCATGGCTGGCCCGAGCTCTCGATCTCGTGGCGGCACCAGCTGCCGGTCTTCGCCGCCCTCGGCTTCCGCTGCATCGCGCCCGACATGCGCGGCTACGGACGGTCGAGCAATTACGCGCGCCACGAGGATTATGCGCAGGAGCCGATCGTCGCCGACATGCTCGAGCTGCTGGCGTCGCTCGGCCGCGAGAAGGCGGTGTGGATCGGTCACGACTGGGGCAGCCCCGTCGTCTGGAACCTGGCGGCGCATCATCCCGCCAAGGTCGCGGGCGTGGCGAGCCTGTGCGTGCCGTATTTGGCGACCGGCTTCACGCTCGACACCGTCGTGCCGCTGATCGACCGCTCGGTCTATCCCGAGGCGGAGCATCCGGCGGGGCAATGGATTACCAGTTCTTCTACGAGGAGAATTTCGACAAGGCGCGCGCCACCTTCGATGCCGACATTCGCAATACGATGAAGGCGCTGTTCCGCAAGGGCGAGGCCAAGCTGGTCGGCAAGCTCGCGCGGACGGCGGGCGTGCGCCGGGCTGGCGGCTGGTTCAACGGCGGTGCGGTGCCCGACGTGCCGCGCGACGGCTCGGTCATCACCGCTCAGGATCTCGATGCTTACACCGCCGCCATGATGTGGCACGGCTTCTTCGGGCCGGACTCCTGGTACATGAACCACAAGGCCAACGGTGCCTATTCGAAGGCTGCGCCGAACGGCGGCAGGCTCGCGATGCCGGTGCTGTTTCTGCATGGCGCCTACGACCTCACCTGCGAGACGGTGCACTCGCGCCTGGCCGAGCCGATGCGCCGCGACTGCGCGGACCTCAGCGAGGTCGTGGTCGCCTCGGGCCACTGGATGGCACAGGAGAAGCCGGTCGAGGTGAACGCGGCGCTGGCCAGGTGGCTGGCCGCCAAGCTGCCGGATTACTGGAAGAGCCTCTAGGCCAGCAGGTCGTCGCCTTCGAGTCTGCGGCCGGTCGCGGCGTCGTTGATGACGGCGCCCAGGCTCGCGAGCTTGGCGAAGAAGTTGGGGAAGGTCTTGCGGACACAGCCCGGGTTGCGCAGCCGCATGCCGGGCACCTTGAGCCCCAGCATGCCGAAGCACATCGCCACGCGATGATCGTTGTAGGTCTCGATCTCGGCGCCATGCAGCGCACCGGGCTGGATGTGGAGTGTGTCGCCGGTCTCCGCGACCTTGGCGCCGCACTTGGTGAGTTCATCGCGCAGCGCCTTGACCCGCTCGCACTCCTGCACGCGGAGCCGTCCCAACTCGGTGAAGTCGGTGGGTGAGGGCGCGAGCGGCGCCAGCACGATCGCGGTCATGATGCTGTCGGCCAGATCGGTCTGGCGGGAGTAGGCCGGCCGCCAAGGCTGCTGCAGCACGAGGTCGAGGAACTTCTGGTCGGCCTGCATGCCGCTCTTCGGCACTGGCGTCACACCGACATGTCCTCCCTGGCCGCGCAGCAACCAGTCGGCGCCCCAGAAGTAGCTGGCGCCCGACGCATCGGCTTCGATGTCATACGTGCCGCCATTGAAGGGGAATTCCGCGATCAGTTGCCGCGTCATGTCGACGTAGGGCAGTTCGTCCTCGTTGGCGCCGGTGACGCTGACCGCCCAGCCGCCAACGCGGGCGCTGAGCAGCAGCGCCGACGCGAACTGCGAGCTTTCCGCGACGCTGACGCTGCACGTGGCGCCGGGGAGCGGGCCACCGCCGTGAAAGACCGCGGGCAGGCGGTCGGTATCGGAGTCGATGCGGTAGCCGAGCTGGCGCAGCGCCTTGAACAGCGCTTCCTGCGGCCGGTCGTGCATGCGCTTGATGCCGTCGAGGCGATAGCTGCCTCGGCCCAGGCACACGAACGCGGAGAGGAAGCGCGCCGCCGTGCCGGCATTCTCGACGAACAGCTCGAGGGGGCGATCGGGCGTGCCGGCGTTGGGGATGATCCCGCCGCGTCCTTCGACCGTGATCGAGCAGTTGGCGGGCTCGGCCGGATCGGGCGCGACCTTCACGACGAAGCCCAGCCGCTCGAGGCACGTCGCCATGGCGTGCGTGTCCTCGCTCCACAGTGCGCCGCGTAGGGTCACGGGCGCGGAGGCGAGGGCGGCCAGGATCAGCGCGCGGTTGGTGATGCTCTTGGAGCCCGGCAGCACGACGGTCGTGTCGACCTTGCCCACCGGCGGGACGATCTCGATCAGGTCTGGCAGCATGATGCGGCGTCAGTAGATCGAGGGTTCCGCGACCGGCGCGCCGAAGCTGGTCTCGAGGAAATCGAAGTCGCAGCCGTCGTTCGCCTGCTTGATGTGCCGGGTGAACATCCAGCCATAGCCGCGCTCGTACCGTGGCTCGGGCTTCTTCCACGCGGCCTTGCGCCGGGCGAGTTCCTCGTCGGAGACGTTCATGTCGATCGTGCGCTTGTCGACGTCGAGCGAGATCATGTCGCCGGTCTTCACCAGCGCCAGCGGCCCGCCGATATAGGACTCGGGCGAGACGTGCAGGATGCAGGCGCCGTAGCTGGTGCCGCTCATGCGGCTGTCGGAGAGGCGCACCATGTCGCGCACGCCCTGCTGCACGAGCTTCTTCGGGATTGGCAGCATGCCCCATTCCGGCATGCCGGGCCCGCCCTGGGGTCCTGCGTTGCGCAGGATCAGCACCGTGTCCTCGGTGACGTCGAGATCGTCGCGATCGATCGCGGCTTTCATCGACGGATAGTCGTCGAACACCAGCGCCGGGCCGGTATGCTTCAGGAACTTGGGCGCGCAGGCCGACGGCTTGATCACGCAGCCGTCGGGCGCGAGGTTGCCCTTCAGCACGGCGAGCGCGCCTTCGGCATAGATCGGATTTTTCACCGAGCGGATCACGTCGTCGTTGTAGATTTCCGCGCCCTCGATGTTCTGGCCGACGGTCTTGCCGGTGATCGTCAGCGCGTCGAGATGCAGGCTGCCGCGGATCTGATCCATCAGGCCGCGCAGGCCGCCGGCATAGAAGAAGTCCTCCATCAGGTATTTGTCGCCGGACGGGCGGATGTTGGCGATCACCGGCACCGTGCGGCTGGCGCGCTCGAAATCGTCGAGGCCGATGTCCTGGCCGGCGCGGCGGGCCATCGCGATCAGGTGGATGATGGCGTTGGTCGAGCAGCCGACCGCCATCGCGACCGTGATTGCGTTCAGGAACGCGTCCCGGGTCAGGATCTTTTTGGGCACGAGGTCTTCCCACACCATGTCGACGATGCGCCGGCCGGTCTCGGAGGCCATGCGGATGTGGTTGGCATCCGCCGCCGGGATCGAGGAAGCACCAGGCAGCGACATGCCGAGCGTCTCGGCCATCGCCATCATGGTGGCGGCGGTGCCCATGGTCATGCAGGTGCCGTAGCTGCGCGCGATGCCCGCCTCGACGTCGACCCAGTCGTCGTCGGAAATCTTGCCGGCGCGGCGTTCGTCCCAGTACTTCCAGGCGTCGGAGCCCGAGCCCAGGACCTTGCCCTTCCAGTTGCCGCGCAGCATTGGCCCGGCCGGCATGTAGATGGCGGGAAGGCCGGCGCTGATCGCGCCCAGCAGCAGCGCGGGCGTGGTCTTGTCGCAGCCGCCCATCAGCACGACGCCGTCGACCGGATGGCCGCGCAGCAGCTCCTCGGCGTCCATCGCCAGGAGGTTGCGATAGAGCATGGTGGTCGGCTTCAGGAAGCTCTCCGACAGCGACAGCGCGGGCAGCTCCATCGGGAAGCCGCCGGCCTGCAGGATGCCGCGCTTCACGTCGTCGACGCGCGTCTTGAAGTGCATGTGGCAGGGCTGCGCCTCGGACCAGGTGTTGAGGATCGCGATCACCGGCTTGCCGGCCCATTCCTCGGGCGCGAAGCCCATCTGCATGGCGCGCGAGCGATGGCCGAAGGCGCGCAGGTCGTCGGGCGCGAACCAGCGCGCGCTGCGTAGCTCGGCCGGGCTCTTCTTCTTGTCGGTCATCGCGTTTCCTCTTTTGCGCGGCGCAGTCTACTCGATCGTATCGTCGGCGCGCGCGACAAAAGCGGGTGGCAACGCGAGGCCCATTGTCTTGGCCGTCTTGAGATTGACGACCAGCTCACAGGTCGTCGGCTGTTGCACCGGGAGATCGCCGGGCTTCGTGCCTTTGAGGATGCGGCCGGCATAGACGCCCGCCCAGCGATACATCTCCGTCAGGGGAGCGGCGTAGCTCGCCAGTCCGCCGGCGTCGGCGAACTCTCGCGCGGGATAGATCGCCGGCAGGCGCATCGCCGCCGTCCGCGCCAGGATCCGCTCTCGCTCGCCGATCAGGAAGCCGTCGGTGGAGATGACCAGAGCGTCGGTCCTGGCGGCGGTCATCGTATCGAAGGCGCGATCGATTTCGCCCGCCGTGCTCGCGTTCAGGACGGTGAGGTCGAGACCACGTGCGCTGGCCGTCGCGCGGGCATCGCGCACAAGGCTGGTGGCAAACAGGCTGGACGGGTTGGTCATCATCGCGATGGAGCGGGCACCCGGCACCATCTCGTGCAGCAGATCGAGGCGCTTACCTTCCAGGCTGGAGGCCAGCATGGTGGCGCCGGTGACGTTGCCGCCGGGCCGACTGTAGCTGCTCACGAGTCCGAGGGAGACCGGATCGGTGCCGAAGGTGAAGACGATCGGTATGGCCGTGGTCAGCGCCTTGAAGGCAAGCGCGCTCGGCGTCCCGCCGGTCCCGACCAGCAGGTCCGGCTTGCGATTGACGAGCTCGGCCGCCAATGCGCCGACGCGGTCGAAGTTTCCGTCGGCCCAACGAAACACCATCGTCACATTGTCGCCGTCGACGTACCCGGATTCCTTCAAGCCGACGCGGAAGGCAGCGAGCAGATGACCGTCGGTCTCGATCGAGCGGGCGCTCAAATAGCCGATCACCGGCTTGCGCGCCTGCGCCTGCACCAGGGCGGGAGTGACGATCGAACCGCCGAGGGCCACCAGGAGCGCGCGCCGCCTCATCGGAAAGGTGTGGTTGTTGCCGCTCATCGGTTCGCGCCCTAGCATCCGGGAAGGGGAGAACAATATGGCCGGACGGCTCAAAGGCAAGGTCGCTGTTGTGACGGGAGCGGCACCGCGCGGCGAAGGCGTCGGCAACGGCATGGCGACGGCGATCCTGTTCGCGAAGGAAGGCGCCAAAGTCGTGCTGGTCAACCGCAGCGCCGAACGTGCGGAGAAACTCGCCAGGCAAATCAAGGATGAAGGCGGCGAGGCCGCTGTCTTCGCCGGCGATGTCGCCAAGCCCGAGGCCTGCGAGGCGATGGCGGCTTTCACCGTGAAGACCTATGGCCGGCTGGACATCCTGCACAACAATGTCGGCATCGGTGCGCCGGGCACGCCCGAGACGGTGACGCTCGCGGACTGGAACAAGGTGCTCGAGGCCAATCTCACGACCACCATGCTCTGCACCAAATACTGCCTGCCCGAGATGAAGAAGGCGGGCGGCGGCTCGATCATCATGGTGTCGTCGATCGCGGGCGCGCTCGGCCTGATGGGTAGCGCGGGTGCGGTGGCCTACTCAACTGCGAAGGCCGGCCTGCACGGCTTCACTCTGTCCGTCGCGGCCGACCATGCGACCCAGAACATCCGCGCCAACTGCATCATCGTGGGCTCGGTTCACACGCCGATGGTGGCGCACATGGGCGCCGAGGCGCGCGAGCGACGCCGCAAGCTGGTGCCGATGCAGACCGAAGGCACGGCGTGGGACGTGGCGCACGGCGCGGTCTATCTCGCCTCCGACGAATCGCGCTGGGTGACGGGCCTGATGCTCCCGATCGACGGCGGCCTCGTGGCGCTCAGGCAGTGGCCGCGCTGACTGGATTGGAGGGACCCATGAACAGATTTCTTTCCGTCACCGCCTTCGCGATCTGCCTGATCCTGGGAAACGCAGCGGCCGAGGCGCAGCAATGGCAGGAATACCGGCCGGACGGCGTGGGCTTTCGTGTCGATCTGCCGGGCTCGCCGCAGATCGAGGACAATACCGCCCAGGCGGGGAACAACGTGTCCAAGATGATCGTCGGCTCGATCGCGCCGTCCGACGAGATCGCCTACATCGCCATGTACAGCGTGTTTAAGCCCAGCGCGATGGACAGCGATCCGCAGAGGTCGCTCGACGGCGGGATGCGCGGCCTCACCGGCCAGGGAAAGATAAGATCGCAGAAGCGGCTCACCTTCGGCACGGTGCCGGCACGCTACGTCGTCATCGACATGTCGGAGAAGCGGGTCGGCATCGATCTGATGGTGATGAGCGGCAACGCGCTGATCCAGATCATCTGCATCGTGCCGACGGGGCAGGAGGCCACGCCTACCGTCGAGCGCATCTACAAGTCGTTCGCCCTCGTGGCCAATTAGGCAGCCTGCGGCTTCAGCCGCCGGTCGTGATGCCAGGTATAGAGGCCGCTCGCCACGACGATCGCCGCACCCGCAATCGTCCAGTGATCGGGGAAGTCGCCGAACACGATGGCGCCCAGCGCCGTGACCCAGACGAGCAGCGTGTAGCTGTAGGGCTGGATCGAGCTCGCCTCGGCATAGTCGAGCGCGCGGATCAGGCCGTAGTGGGCGAGCGATCCCAGGATGCCGGTGGCCAGCATCAGCAGCGCGCTGGTCGCGTCCGGCCAATGCCACTCGAACGGGCCGACGAAGCTCGTGGCGGCGAAGGCGGCGAAGGCCGACCAGACGAGTGTCGTGTCGGGTGAGTCGGTGCGCGAGGAGAGCCGTGTCAGGATCTGATAGCTGCCCCACAGGATCGCACCGGCGAGGGGAATGATCAGCGGCCAGTCGAGCGTCCGAAAGCCCGGCCGCACGATCAGCAGCACGCCCACGAAGCCCGCCGCCACCGCGATCCAGCGCGCGGCATCGACCTTCTCGCCCAGGAACAGCGCGCCCAGCGCAATCACGATCAGCGGCGAGGTCGCGGCGATGGCATGCGTGTCGGCCAGCGGCAGGTAGCGGAAGGCCAGCACGAACACCGCGCTCTCGACGACGGCCAGCAGCGCGCGGCCGCCTTGCAGCCAGGGGCGGCTCGTACGGAAGGCGACGCGCAATCCGCCGCGCCGTCGCACCACCAGCCAGGCGAAGACGCAGAAGATGCCGTAGCGGATCCACATCATCTGGCCGATCGAATAATCGGCGACCAGCCACTTGGCGATCGTATCCATGCTGGCGAAGCACAGCATGGCGAGGACGGTCAGGAGCGCTCCCAGCGCGTTGCGGCTCACCTTCTATTCCGCCGCGACGGCCTTTCGTGCCGGCGGCCGGAAGGCAGGGATCACGCGTTCGGCAAAGAGCTTGAGGCTCTTCATCGCCTTCTCGCGGGTGCCGGTGCCGCCGAAATGCGCGATGTGCTTCACGATCGCTTCCTCGGTCTCGGCGCGCGCCTGCGCGTCGGTGTCGGCGATATAGACCCAGCGCGCGATGTCGATCTCGCTGGCGGCCGCGTTCTTGCGCCGCTCGGCCTCGATCACTTCCTCGGTCGTGCGCGCGTGTACGGCGCGATGCGGATAGGGTTCTTCCTGGGGGTTCGGGTGCGACGTGAAAAGGACGCCGAATTCCATGTTTCCTCGCTTTTTTGTTGCGCTATCCTAAGTACCACACCGGAGGATCGCCATGGCATTCGACTGTGGTTCGCACGAAGCGTTCATGGGAGCGCGCCACTCCAGTGGCGCATCTTCTCTGTGAATGACGCCTAAAGGCTGGCATTCACGCGGCTATCTCCCGCATTTCGATTCGCCGGAGACGCTTCAATTCGTGACGTTTCTTCTTTTCGATAGCCTGCCGGCGGAGGCAATCGAAAAGATGAGACTTATGCCATCACCTGGTGCCGACGCGGACCGAGACGCTTTTCTCGACGCCGGTGCGGGCAACTGCTGGCTGAAGCATTCCGAAATCGCGACAGTGGTGCAGGACGCGTTGCTTCATTTCGACGGTGAGCGATACCGATTGCTTGCGTGGACGGTGATGCCAAACCACGTTCATGTTCTGATTGAACCGTTGAGAGGCCATGCGCTGGGGGGGCATCGTCAGTTCGTGGAAGCGCTTTTCGGCGCGAATGGCGAATCGCTTGCTGAAGAGGTCCGGATCGTTCTGGCAAGACGATTACTGGGACACCTACATCCGAAATGAGCGCCATCTGGCCTCGACGATCGCATATATTGAAAACAACCCTGTCAAAGCGGGGTTGGTTAAGGAAGTTGCCGAGTGGCCGTGGGGTCACGCAAGACTACGCATTATCAAGCACTTATGAGCGCCACTGGAGTGGCGCGCTCCGATGAGAGCTTGACTTTGCCGCGCTGCACCATCATATACGCGCCAGTTCGCTTCCTCCTTTAGCGGACTGCCAAAGATTTCTCGCGGATCGCGCGACGCGCCCCATTTAAGTGTGACGGCGCTTCATCCCGAGACAATCCCCAAAACAAGAGCCGTCCCAGCCGCGCGCGGGAACGGGCCAAAAGCCGCCCTACATACTCGTGCCTGAAGGCACGGTCGGCGGCCGAAGGACTATTCAAGTGAGTACAGTTACGTTTGCGGATCTCGGCCTTTCCGAGCCGTTGCAGCGCGCCCTCAAGGCCGCCCAGTACACCGTGCCGACGCCGATCCAGGAGCGCACCATTCCTGCGCTGCTCCAGGGTCGCGACGTTCTGGGCATCGCCCAGACCGGCACCGGCAAGACGGCAGCGTTCGCGCTGCCCATCCTGCAGCACCTCTCGACCACCACCGTTCGCGCCCAGCCGAAGAGCCCGCGTGCTCTCGTCCTGGCGCCGGCGCGTGAGCTCGCCGTCCAGATCGCGCGCAGCTTCGAGACCTATGGCTATGGCCTTGGCCTGCGCCTCTGCACCGTCGTCGGTGGCCTGGGCTACGGCCGCCAGATCGAGACGCTGCAGCGCGGCGTCGACATCCTCGTCGCCACGCCCGGCCGTCTGCTCGACCTGATCGAGCGCGGCAACGTGAAGCTCGGCCAGGTGTCGTTCTTCGTCCTCGACGAAGCCGACCGCATGTTCGACATGGGCTTCATCCGTGACGTCCGCCGCATCTCGCAGCTGGTCAACAAGGACCGCCAGACGCTGTTGTTCTCGGCCACCATGCCGAACGACATCGCCAAGCTCGCCAACGAGATCCTGAAGAACCCCGAGAAGGTCGAGATCGCGCCGCAGGGCCGCACCGTCGACCGGATCGACCAGCGCGTCTACTTCGTGAACTCCGCGACCAAGCGCGCGCTGCTCAGCCATCTGCTGACCGACGCCGCCCTCGAGAAGGTCATCGTCTTCACGCGCACCAAGCGCGGCGCCAATCGCGTCGCCGAGGCGCTGGAAGACCAGGGCGTGAGCTCCGAGGCCATTCACGGCAACAAGTCGCAGAACGCCCGTCAGAAGGCGCTCGACAACTTCACGCGCGGCAAGGCCCGCGTGCTGGTCGCGACCGATCTCGCCTCGCGCGGCATCGACGTGAACGGCGTGACCCACGTCATCAACTTCGAGCTGCCGGCCGATGCCGAGAGCTACGTCCATCGCATCGGCCGCACCGCGCGCGCCGGCGCCTCGGGCATCGCTCTGTCGTTCTGCGACGGCAGCGAGCGCGGCCAGCTCAAGAGCATCGAGCGTCTCACCAACCAGCGCATCGCCGTCGTGCCGACGCCCTCGAACGAGGACATGCCGGTCGCTCCGCCGATGCGTCCGCGCGCCGAGCGCGAGGCCCACGACAGCGGCGAGAACGAAGCCCGCAATGGCCGCTTCCGCACGGGTGGTGCCGGTGGCCGTAACGGCGGCGGTGGTCGTTCCGGTGGTCCTGGTGGCCGTCGCTCGTTCGGCGATCGTCCGGTGCATGACCGTACCGGTCACGACGACACGCGTGGCGATCGTCCGCCGCAGCAGGCTGCCGCTGCCGAGTTCCGCGGTGGCGATTTCCGCGAGCAGCGTCCGCAGGCTGATCGCCCTCAGAGCGATCGTCCTTACGGCGACCGTCCCCAGAGTGATCGCCCCCAGGGTGATCGTCCCCAGGGCGAGCGTCCGCGGGGTTATGCGCCGCGTCCTCACGGCGACCGCCCGCAGGGTGACCGTCCGCGTGGTGATCGTCCCCAGGGTGCCCACTCCCATGGCGATCGCCCGCGCGGTGAGCGCCCTCACGGCGACCGCCCGCGTGGTGATCGTCCCCACGGTGATCGTCCGCGCGGTGATCGTCCGCAAGGTGACCGCCCGCAGGGCGATCGTCCGCGCAGCGACCGTCCCTATCTCGCCCGTCCGCAGGGTGATCGTCCCCAAGGTGATCGCCCACAGGGTGCCCACTTGCATGGAGATCGTCCCCAGGGTGCCCACTCGCACGGTGATCGTCCGCAAGGCGACCGTCCGCAAGGCGACCGCCCGCAGAGTGATCGTCCGCGGCCGGCCTGGAAGGGCCGCAAGTTCGGCGGTGGCGGCGGTCGTGGCCGCGCTGCCTGATCGGCAACCGATTTGATGAAAAGAAGCGGCGGGTCGAAAGGCCCGCCGCTTTTTTATTCCGTGCGATGTTCCATGCGCGTCACGATCTGCTCGAACGTGTCCGGAACGATTGCGTGGCGGCCCTGGAACGGCCGGTCCATGATGAAGACGAAGCCGATGAAGGCGCCGAGGCTGGCGAGCTGCAACGACAGCACGAAGATCCGGAAGCGGTTGGTGGCGGCGAGACTGCTGACGACGATCATCATCATCGCCGCGAAGGCAACGACCTCCCAGTACAGGGAGGGCAGGCCGAACGTCACCGCATTGAGGCGGGCCGCCCGCGACTCGGCCGTCGCGTCGAGCGATTTCAGGATTTCGCCGAAGATCAACGATTGCCGCGGCGTGACCGGATCTATGGCGAAGAGTTGATGGGAGAGGTTGGAGAAGAGCTCGGTCGTCTTGGCGTCGCCTTCGCTGCTCACCATCGCCGGCCACTCGTGCTGCGCCACGGACAGCGTGTAGCCGTGCAACAGTCGCCGCAATTCAGCGATCTTCGGATCGCCGTAGCGCGCCAGCAGGCGGTCGAGCTGCTCGATACGCGATCCTTCCACCGAGACCAGCGCATCGGCCTGCCGGTAGTTGATATCGGCCTGCACCAGGGTGAAGGCCAGCACCAGGCTGGTCATCGAGAACAGCGTGATCTCCACCCGCATCACGAAGTCGATGTGCGTGTCCGTGAGGGCGATGCCGAGGGCGCCGCGTATCAGCCAGGACAGGCCGAGCAGCAGCAAAACCAGCGTCGTCGCCGGCAGGATCATCAGCAGCAGTTCGGGGAACGTGTAGAGCCAGTTGATCATGATTTTTCGAAGCCGACGAACACCGTGGCTTCTTTGACGGACTTTCGTTCGGACACGACCGCATTGGCCGGAAAGCTTTCATCCGGCCAGCCGAGCGCAATGCTCTTCATGATGACCTGATCGTCGGCGATGCCGGCGTGCTCGCGCACCACGGGCGATTGCATGATGCCCTGGCTGTTGATCACGGCGCCCAGTCCGCGCGACCAGGCGGCAGTGACGAGGGCCGTCGTCACCGCGCCGCAATCGAACGGCGTGTCGTCGCTGCCGTCCAGCACGCGGTCATAGGTCACGATCACGCACACCGGCGCGTCGAACTGGCGGAAGCCGCGCAAGACCCAGTCCTGGCGCATTTCCTTGTCGTCGCGCGCGATGCCCATGGCGGAGAACAGCTGCTTGGCGACGCCGACCTGCCGGTCGCGATGCGGACCGGCAAAGCCCTTGCCCGTCCGGAACTCGCGCGACTGCGGCACGCCCGCCACCATTCGCTCGGTGTTGCCGGCGCGGATCCGGTCCAGCGGTTCGCCGGTGATGACGTAGAAATTCCACGGCTGGGTATTCATCGACGACGGCGCGCGCATCGCCAGGCCGATGATTTCCTCGATCAGCGACCGGGGGACCGGATCGGGCTTGTAGCCGCGGATGCTCCGGCGGCCGAGGACAACGTCATCGAAGTGCATGGCTAGACGATCCCTTCTTCCTTGAAGATCTCGAGGCACTTGCGCAGCGCACGTTCGTAGCGGGCGCGTTCCTTGGCCATGCTCTCGTCGTCCCACTTGAAGAAGCCGCCCTTGGTCTTGAAGCCGATGCGGCCCTCGTCGACGTTCTTCTGCAGGATCGGCGGCGGGCCCTTGGCGTTGTTGAGATCGGGCCAGATGATCTTGGCGACGGCGCAGGTCGTGTCCCAGCCGGAATGTTCCTTCTGCACGATCGGGCCGGCGGCGGCGTAGCGGAAGCCGAACGACAGGCGCACGGTCGCGTCGATGTCTTCCAGTGAGGCAACGCCTTCCTCGATCAGCCACAGCGCTTCGCGCATGAGAGCGCCCTGGATGCGGTTGCCCAGAAAGCCGATCACGTCCTTCTTCACCTGCACCGGTCGCTTGCCCAGGGCCTTCATGATCTCTCCGACCCTTTCGGCTTCCTTCACGTCGGTGTGGACGGAGCGCACGACCTCGACCAGCGGGATCAGGTGCGCCGGCATGAAGAAGTGCAGGCCCATCATGCGGCCCTGGGTCTTCAGACCCTTGCAGATCTCGCTGATCGGGAAGCTCGAGGAGTTGGAGGTGAGGGCGCAGCCGGGGAGCGCGAGCGCTTCCATCTCGGCGAAGAGCTTCTGCTTCAGCGCAAGATCCTCGGTCACCGTTTCGACGGCGAGGTCGATCTTCTTCAAGTCGGCCTCGGGCAGGGTGGCGAAGGTCTTCAGCCCCTTAGTGTCGGTCGGCTTGTCCATCGCCGCGAGTGCCTTGGCGGTCGCGGTGGCCAACCCGTCGCGCGTCGAGGCCGAGCGCGACACCACATCGACGGTCCAGCCCCCGGCCAGAAACATGGCGATGATGCCGACGCCCATGGTTCCGCCCCCGATCACCAGAGCATGACGTTCGCTTTGCGGCATTTTTCTTCCTCCCAAACTCGACGGACGCCCCCGTGGCGGGGCAGTATCGCCGCTCATTCATCAAGGGGAAACGTATGAGCGGCACCTTCAAGGATATCGGCGTCAGCACCGAAGGTCATGTCGGCATCGTCGAAATCCGGCGCCCGCCGCACAACTTTTTCGACAATGCCCTGATCAACCAGATCGCCGACGCCTTCGAGGCGTTCGACAAGGACAACAACATCCGCGCCTATGTCCTGTGCTCGGATGGCAAGTCGTTCTGCGCCGGCGCCGATTTCGCCAACCGGCCGCAGACCGGCTCGGCCGAGAGCGGCAAGCACCTTTATAAGGAAGCGACGCGCCTGTTCCGCTCCAAGAAGCCGAGCGTGGGCGCCATCCAGGGCCCGGCGATCGGCGGCGGCCTTGGCCTCGCGCTGATGCCTGACTTCCGCGTCGCCGCGCCCGAGGCGCGCTTTGCCGCCAACTTCACGCGGCTGGGCTTCCATCCCGGTTTCTCGCTGACCTACACGCTGCCGCGCCTGATCGGCCAGCAGAAGGCGAACCTGATGTTCCTGACCGGTCGCCGCATCGGCGGTGAGCAGGCCGTCGAGTGGGGCATGGCCGACGTGCTTGCGCCGCTCGCCGACGTGCGCAAGGAAGCGATCAAGCTCGCGGCCGAAATCGCCGAGAGCGCGCCGCTCGCCGTGATGTCGACGCGCGAGACCATGCGCCGCGGCTTTGCCGACGGTGCCGAGGCCGCGACCGAGCGCGAGCTCACCGAGCAGGATTGGACGCGCAAGACCGAGGACTTCAAGGAAGGCATCAAGTCCTACGCCGAGAAGCGCCCGGGCAACTGGAAGAACAAGTAAGCTTTCTCACCCACGCATAGAAAAGGCGGCCCCAGGGGCCGCCTTTTTTGTTGGATCGTTCGCTTGGCGTCAGGCCGCTTGCTGGATCGCCGACAGGATCCAGGTGCCGCCCTTGCTGCGCAGGAAGGTCCAGATCTCGGTCGCTTCCGTGCGGACCTGTTGATTGCCTTCGACCACCGCGCCGTCGGCGAGACGGCGCGTGTAGTCGACCAGGCTGAAGCGCATCGCGACCGTGGCATAGTCGATGCCCTGTTCGCTCCAGGCTTCCGACAGGTCGCCCTGTTCGAGCTTCACGGCCTCGACCTTGTTCTCGAGGCCGCGGCTGGCATTGGCCGAGAGCTGCTCGGAGAAGTAGCCGAGCATTTCCGGCGTCACCATGGTGCGCAGCTTGGCGAGGTCGCCACTGCTGAACGACGACTGGATGTCGCCCAGGAGTTTCTCGAACGCGCCGAAATCTTCCGCGGCGACCGCGAGCTGCGGCGCGGCGTTGGAGTGGGCGGCGCCGCCCGACAGCGGAACGCTCGAGCGGGACATCGCGGGCTCGACCAGGCGCGGCGGAGCGGCCGCGTAGGCATAGGCCGCGCGCTCGCCGGTCTGCGTCGCCATACGGTTGCGCAGGAAGCGCACCGCCACGAAGGCAATGCCGCCGATCAGCAGGATCTGGATGAGCATGCCGAACATGCCGGCCGCGCCGCCGAAGCCGCCGCCGAACATCATGCCGAACAGGCCCGCGCCCAGGAAACCGGTCAGGAAGGGATGGCGCGAGAAGAAGGAGCCCTGCGCCGCCGGCGCCTGCGCCACGTTCGTCGTGGGGCG
Source organism: Enhydrobacter aerosaccus (assembly GCA_903832005.1). Taxonomy (GTDB): domain Bacteria; phylum Pseudomonadota; class Alphaproteobacteria; order Reyranellales; family Reyranellaceae; genus Reyranella; species Reyranella aerosaccus_B. Next base: position 47,874 of record CAIKZO010000133.1, read on the forward strand.
CGCCTGCTGCTGTTGCGGCTGCGTCGGCGTGGCGCTGCGCTCGATCGGCGCCGCCTGGGGGGCGGTGCGCGTCGGCGCGGGCGCGGAGCCCGTATTGGAGCCACGGCTGCCGGTGCTGCCACCGCCGCCCACGCGGGCATCGGCGGCGATCGGGGCGATCAGAAGAACGGCGGCCAGAGCCGCCAGCCAACGAGACGATTTCATGATATTTGCCACCCTGTGGTTGGACATTGCCAACGCACACAATGTGAGGTGGTTACCCTTACAGTTCAAGGTGCCATCCGGGTCGGAACGAAGGGGAAACGTAATAATGTCGCTCAAAGGCAAGGCCGCGATCGTCACCGGTGGGGCCTCCGGCATTGGGGCTGCCTGCGCCGAAACGCTGGCCCGCGAGGGCGCCCAGGTGCTGGTCACCGACGTCGACGACCTGCTCGGCAAGGAAGTCGTCGCACGCATCGCCAAGGCGGGCGGCACGGCGCATTACCTGAATCACGACGTGCGTGACGAGGCGGCTTGGCCCGGCGTCATCGGCGAGGCCGAGAAGCGCTTCGGCCGGCTCGACATCATGGTGGCCAATGCGGGCGTCGGCATCATGTCGCCGATCGCCACGATGACCTTGGCCGACTGGCAGAAGCAGCAGGCGATCAACCTCGACGGCGTGTTCCTGTCGATCAAGCATTCGATCCCGGCGATGAAGAAGGCGGGCGGCGGCTCGATCGTGCTGATGTCGTCGGTGGCGGGCCTGCGCGGCGCGCCGGGGCTTGCGGCCTATTCGGCGACCAAGGGCGGTGTGCGGCTGCTCGCCAAGTCGGTGGCGCTGGAGCATGCCGCCGACAACATCCGCTGCAACTCGGTCCATCCCGGCATCATCGCCACGCCGATCTGGGAGAAGATCCCGACCGCCGCGACCGGCAACCAGCGCAACGCGCCGATCGACGCCAGCGAACGCGCCGCGGTCGTCGTGCCGCTCAAGCGCGTGGGCCTGGCGCAGGATGTCGCCAACGGCGTGCTTTTCCTGTGCAGCGATCTCGCCGATTATATGACCGGCCAGGAGCTGGTGATCGACGGCGGCATGACCGCGGGCGGGCAACCGAGACGTTCTTGAGTGAAGCGGGGCTTGATTGAAGCGGGGGATGCATGAGCAGAGCCGGATCGGCTGCCGTGCTTGCGATGTTGTTTCTGAGTGGCTGCATGGAAGTCGCGGAACTTCCGCGCACGACCGCGCCTGAGTTGCTCGACACGGTGCGCAACGGCACGGCGCAACTGGGCTGCGTATCGTCCGCCTGCGCCGACCTCTGGCTGTCGCGCGCCGAGCAGGCCGCGATCTACACCAAGCAGGGCCGTTGGGCCGAACTCTCGACGCTTCTTGTGGCGACAAACTACCGGTCGGATCTCACCTGGTGGTTCCTCGGCCGCGCGGCCGACGGGCTCGGTAGCCCGAAGGCCGCCGTCGGCTATTACGAAACGGCGCGCGGCGAGCTGGGCAATGGCCAGTCGTGCCTGGTGTCGGGCCTCTGCCGCGAGCTCGACCTGCGCAAGGAGATCGACTTTGCGCTGGCGCAGGACAAGGCCAAAGCGGGCGTGAAGACGGCCGCGCGTTAACGCGACGCGCGCGACTCGAGCTGCGCAACCAGCGGCTCGATCGATCCGCCGCTCTTCTGGATCACGGCGTTGAACTCCGAGCGCCGCGTCATGAACAGGCTGACGCCCGCCACCTTGACGTCGACGATGCGCGGACCCTGGCCGCCATCGTGGATCTCCCACGACAGATGCAGCGGCGGCAGGTCGCCCAGCGCGTCGACGTTGCTCTCGACCGTCCAGGCGCCGGCGCCGCGCGGCGTGATCTTCTCGATCGCCACCGTGGCGCCGGACAGCATGCCCAGCCGCTCGCGATAGGCGCGCGCCTCCGACGTCTCGATCGCGGCCAGGAAGCGCACGCGCTGCTCGGGCGTCGCGGCGTCCCAATGCGCGCCCAGCGCCTGACGTGCCGAGTAGGCGAGATCGAAATCGTCGTGCAGCACCTGGCGGATCGCGGCCTCCTGCGAGGCAGCGGACGCACCGCGCGCGACCTGCTTGACCGCGGCACTCACGGCGATGACCGGCTGGCTGGGATCGGGCGCGGCGAACGCGGCAACAGCGGAGAAACAGGAGACCGCCACGGCGGTCAGCGCGACGCAAAACGTCTTGGTCATCGGACGTACCTTCCTTGAGAGCGGTGATATCGGGGGCGGCGATCTCTTTGGATACGCCGCGTCTCAGGAGGATATGCCCACGAATTATGGCTTGAGCGCGGAAGGTTGCCGGTCAGAATCGTCGCAGGGTGCGCGCGATGAGCTCCTTGAAGCTCAGGTCCCCAATTGCGATTCGATCTGTTCGAGCTCGCGCTTGGCGGCGGCGAACACATCTTCGTCGTATTCCGGATCGATGCCGGCGGCGGCAAGCTTCAACAGGCGCTGCGCCTCGCGCAAATCCTTCGGCACGCCGCGACCATAGCGATACATCGAGGCGAGGTTCATCTGCGCGCTGGCATCGCCCTGCACCGCGGCCTTGCGGAACCATGCGACCGCTTCGGTGTCGCTCTCGGGCACGCCTTCGCCCGCCTTGTACATCGAGCCGAGACCGAGCTGCGCCACCGCGACGTTCTTGGCCGCGGCCTCGCGATACCACTTCAGCGCCGTCGGATAGTCGGGCTTGCCCAGGCCGCCGCTGCGATAGAGCAGGCCCACGTGACCCTGGGCCAATGCGTTGCCCTGCTCGGCGGCCTTGAGATGCCAGGCGAGCGCCTCGCGATAGTCGCGCGTCACCGCCTTGCCGCGTTCGTAGAGGCGACCGAGTGTCTCCTGCGCCACCGGATCGCCC
>CAIKZO010000134.1 GCA_903832005.1 Enhydrobacter aerosaccus
GCGCCACTGGAGTGGCGCGCTCCGATGAGAGTTGGCGACATCTAGCCTACTCGTCGCAGAGCGCGCTGGGCGGCCGTGGTGACGCGGCGAAAAAATCCTTCGCCTCGCGAATCGCTCGGGAAACCCGGCGATAAGCCCGGCGCATCTGGCTTTTGCGGATTCTCTCCGAGCGATTCGCGAGGCTCGCGAATCGCTCGGGAAATTTCCGGCGAAGGCGTCAACGCCTTGTCATCGCTGGGCTTTTCGCTCCCGCTCCCGAGCGCCTCGCGACTCTCTTCCGAACCCGTCCGAGAGACCACCGGACGCGCCGGCAGACGGCTCGGCGTGGGGTGATAGATCTTCTGGTGCTTGCGCCAATTGACGATGCGCAGGTAGTCCGTCCTGTCGACGGTGTAACGCTCGATGCAGTGCTCGCGCTCGAGCTCCAGAAGCCAACCCGGCAGCAGTGCGGCCGCCTCGGCATCACCGGGATAGAGCTGGTGCGCGAGCGAGCGCGAAAAGGCCACGAGCCGCCCGGCATCGTCGGCGACCAGCCAGAGCTGGATGAAGGTAAGCCGCGCCATGCCGCTCACGGCGCGCATGCTGCGGGATCGCATGAACCTCGGTTTGATCGAACGGGCGCGTGCCATTGCAGTCTCCGGTGGATTTGTCCCGGAACCAAATATAGCGTTTATCGCATATATTCGCAATATATAATTGCGATTTCAACAATCCTGCTGAGCGGCCCTTCGGCCCGAATTACCGGCTGTCGAACACCCGCAGCACGATCGCCTCAAGGGCCAGGAAGAAAGTGAAGAGGACGATGCCGACGCCGCACAGCAGCACGATCGCGGCCAGCAACAGCGCGGTCTCGAAATTGTTGGCCGAGAACAGGATGATGTAGCCCAGCCCCGACTGGGCGGTGATGAACTCTCCCAGCACCACGCCGATCACGGCGAAGGTGACGCCGATGCGCAGGCCGTTGAAGATCTGCGGCAGGGCGAAGATCAGCTTCACCCGCAGGAAGATCCGCAGCGGCGGCATCATCAGCGACTGGCCGAGCCGCTCGTAGGTCGGCGGCGTCGCCTGCAGGCCGGCGATGGTGGCGACCAGCACGGGGAAGAAGGCGATGAAGACCGAGAACACGATGTTGGCCACGATGGTGTGGCCGAACCAGATCAGGAAGACCGGCGCGAGAGCCACCTTCGGGATGAGCTGGAAGAAGACGATCGTCGGGTAGATCGCCTGCATCAGCCGCCGCGAGTAGGATACGGCGATGCCGAGGCCAATGCCGAGCAGTGCGGCGGCAACGATGCCGGTCACCGCCGCCCAGAAGGTGGGCCCAGCCTGGTCCAGCAGAAGGTCGAGCGAGCGCGCCAGCGTGTCCCAGACCTTGCCGGGCGGCGGCAGCATGCGCGGGCGCACGAGACCGCTGGCCGCCAGCCACGACCAAGCGCCGAACAGGACCGCCAGCCCCAAGGCGGGCGGCAGGACCTGGCGCGCCGCGCTCCTGGCGTCGATCACGATCATTCGCCCTGCCATTTGAGGATCGCCCGCTCGCCGGCCACGACGATTCCGTAGAAGGCGACGCCCAGCAGACAGAGGACGACGATGGCGGCGAGGATGAGATCGGTCTGCAGCAGGGCCGAGCTCTTCAGGATCAGGAAGCCCAGCCCTTCCGAGGAAGAGATGAACTCCGCGACGATGACGCCGATCACCGCCAGGGTGATCGCGATCTTGAGGCCCGAGAAGAGGTACGGCATCGAGGCCGGCAGGCGGACCAGCCAGAAAGTGCGCCAGCTCGAGGCGGTCAGGCTGGTGCTGAGCCGGACCAGCGACCGGTCGGTCGCTTCCAGCCCCGCCATCATCGAGATGAAGATCGGGAAGAAGGCGATGAAGGTCGCGATGGTGAGGCGCGCCGGCTGGCCGATGCCGGCCCAGACGATGAACAGCGGAGTCCAGGCGATCTTCGGCACGAGTTGTAGCAGGATCACCAGCGGATAGACCGCATCGCGCAGCAGGCGGCTGAAGGAAAGCAGCGACGCTATGCCGACGCCCAGCACGGCAGCCAGAAGGAAGCCCGCCAAGGTGTCGCGCGACGTCGGCACGGCCTGCCGGCAGATCGTGCCGAAGTTCGCGACCAGCGCCTCGAAGATGTCTGACGGCGCCGGCAGCACCACCTTCGGATAGTGAAAGATCAGGACCAGCGCCTGCCAGAACAGCAGCACCGCCACCGCAAAGCCCGTCGGCAGGACAGCGGCGCGCAGGCGGTCGATCGTCACGTAGCCGTCGTCCCGACCAAGGGCCGAAGGCCCGCGTGGAGGGACCTCTTTTCTGCCGACGCAGATCTACTCCCGGAAGAAAGGTCCCTCGGCTGCGCTCGGGACGACGGTCTCCTCATCAGACCGGCCTATGCTGGATCTTGCTGCGCAGGTAGCCGCAGATATCGTTGAACTCCGCGCTTTCCTCGATCTCGAGGCTGCGTGGGCGCGCGAACGGTATCTTCACGTCGGCGATCACCCGGCCCGGCCGCTGGCTCATCACCAGCACCCTGTCGGAGAGATAGACCGCCTCACGGATGCTGTGGGTGACGAAGATCGCGGTGCGGTGATGCTCTTCCCACATCTTCATCAGCACGAGGTTCATCTCGTCGCGCGTGATCGCGTCGAGCGCGCTGAACGGTTCGTCCATCAGCAGCAACTCCGGCTCGAAGACCAGGGCGCGACAGATCGCGACCCGCTGGCGCATGCCGCCGGAGAGCTGGCGCGGCTTGTGATTGTGGAAGCCTGCGAGTCCGACCGCATCGAGCAGTGCCTTCGCACGGTCGATATGCGGCGCGACCGGCTGGTTCATGGCGCGGAAGGGAAACAGCACGTTGTCGAGCGCCGACTTCCACGGCAGCAGGGTCGGATCCTGGAACATGATGCCATTGTCGGCGCGCGGCGCCGTCATTGGCCTGCCCGCGACGGAAACCGTGCCCTCGCTCGGCCGGTCGAGGCCGGCAACCATCATCAGCAAGGTACTCTTGCCGCAGCCCGACGGGCCCAGCAGCGAGACGAATTCGCCCGACGTCACCGTGAACGACGTGGGCGCCACCGCTTCCACCTCGTGGCGGCCGCCCGGATTGAAGATCTTGCGGACGCGATCGACAGCGACGTAGCCCGACACGCCGGACGGCGACGCTGCCGTCTCGACATCCACCAGCCGATCGATGGCCGCCGAGATCATCCTAAGGCGTACTTCGCGCTCGCCGCCTTCACGGCCTTCCACTCGGCATCCGTGAGCTTCACCTTGCCCACGAAGTCGTTGGTATAGAGCGTCGTCGGGTCGGGCCTCTTTTCTCCCGGCGCGCCGGTGGCGAAGACCAGGTCGGTCATCTTCTCGTAGGCGGCGGGATCGGCGTAACCGACGCCATGCTCCGTCGCTTCCTTGGCGACGTAGTTCGCGGCCCACACGCCCATGCCGATCTGGATCTGCTCCTTGGCGGTCGAGGCGAGCTTCATCTCCGGCACTTCCTTGAACATCAGCTCGATCGTCTCGTCGGGCTTCAGCAACGCGAACTTGATGCCCTCGCACAGGCCCTGCGCCACCGCCTCGCACACGCCCCGCTCCTTGGCAAGATAGGCCGTCGTCGTGGTCAGGCTGTGCGCGTAGAACGGCAGGCCATACTTACTGAACAGAAAGACCCGCGGCTGGACGCCGCCAGCCACGATCTTCGGCAGAGCGCTGGCGACATAGGCGGTGACCGCGTCGGTCTGCTTCTCGAGCAGCGCCACCTCGCGCACCTTGCCGTCGAGGGCGATCGACTGGATGTCGCCCATGGAGAGGCCGGCATTCTTCAGGAAGGCCGGCAGGAAAGCGTATTCGCCCGACGTGAAGGTCGAGCCGACCTTCTTGCCCTTGAGGTCCTTTGGCTCCTTGATCGGCGAGTCGGGTAGCATGATGACGCCCATGGTCGTGTCGTAGTTGGCGCAGCCGATGTTGACGAGCGGCAAGCCCTTCATCGCCTGCTGGATGCAGTTTGGCGCCGCGGGAATGCCGAACTCGTACTGGCCCTGTCCGATGCCCTGTGCCGCCGCGATCGAGCCGGTGCCCTTCTCGATCGTCACGTCGAGGCCGGCCTTGGTCCAGAATTGCTTGGCGGCGTAGGAGTAGACGTTGGCGCCTTCCGGCAGCCAGCTGAGATTGAACTTCACCGCCACTTTCTTCTGCGCGAAGACCTTCTTCGGCACGAAGCCCGCGCTTCCCACCGCCGTGGCGGCCGCTGCCGTGGCGACGAATTTCCGGCGTGACAGTCCACTCTTGCGCACAGGCCCCTCCCACAGAAGATCCGCGAGAATTCACGCAACATGTATGCCAAATGGCATAGCGCTTGCTCTCTTCTGGCCATGCTGAACGTCACGGGATTGGCCGCGCTCGAGGCCCAGGTTCGACGCGATATTGCGCTCACCGCGCACCCGCGCGCCGACTGGATGAAAGAGCGTTTGCGCGAGGGCAAGCCCGTGCTCGATGTGCTGATCGTGGGCGCGGGCCAGTCGGGGTTGGCGACGGCGTTCCAACTGATCCGCGAGCGAGTCAGCAACATCCTGGTGATCGATCGCGCGCCGGAGGGAAAGGAAGGTCCCTGGGTCACCTTCGCGCGCATGCCGACGTTGCGCAGCCCGAAGGATCAGACCGGCCCCGACCTCGACGTGCCGAGCCTCACCTTCCAGGCGTGGTACGAGGCGCAACACGGTGCACAGGCCTGGGCCGATCTCGGCCTGATCGCGAGTGGCGACTGGCACGCCTATCTCGTCTGGTACCGCCGCGTGCTCGCGCTGCCGGTGCGCAACGGCGTCGCCGCGACGGCGATCGCGCCCGGCACGCTCGACGACGGCGGCCGCTGCCTGCTGGTGACGCTCTCCAGCGGCGAAGTGCTGGCGACGCGCAAGCTCGTGCTCGCCACCGGCCAGGACGGCACAGGCGAATGGTGGATGCCCGACTTCATCAAGGCGCTGCCCGCCGACCGTCGGGCCTGCGCGCCCGACGAGATCGACTTCGAGCGGCTGCGCGGCCGCAAGGTCGCCGTGCTGGGCGCCGGCGCCACCGCGATGGACAACGCCGCCACCGCCCTCGAGCACGGCGCGGATGTCGATCTCTACTGTCGTCGCGCCGTGCCCTCGGCCGTCCAGCAATACCGCTGGCTCACCTTCGCGGGCTTCCTGCGCCACATCGGCGAGATGCCCGACCTGTGGCGTTGGCGGATCATGGGCCACATCATGCGTTCGCGCGAAGGCTTCCCCTCCGACACCTACAAACGCGTCATGGCCTTCCCCGATTTCCGCATGCATCTCGGCCGCAGCTGGACCGACGCGCGCATGGAAGAAGGTCGCATCCGCATCGAGACCAATCGCGGACCGATCCACGCCGATTTCGCGATCTGCGGCCTGGGCACGCGCCAGAACCTCCACGCACGCGCCGAGTTGGCAGGCATCGCCGACCAGATCGCCGTATGGCGCGACCGCTTCATCCCGCCGGCCGGCGAGGAAGATCCGCTGCTCGATACATTTCCCTATCTCGGCGCGGATTATTCGTTCCAGGAAAAGACGCCCGGCGACGCGCCCTGGCTGGCCGACATCCACCTGTTCGGCATCGGCTCGACGCTCAGTTTCGGCCCGTCGGGCAGCAGCATCAACGCGATGACCATTCACATCCCGAAGCTGGCGGCCAGCGTCACCCGCGGGCTGTTCGAGGCCGACCTGCAGCGCCATTGGGAATCGCTCAGGTCCTACGACGTGAAGCAGGTCGAGTTCGACTGGAGCCGATTCATCACGGAGTAACGGCCGTCTGGCATTGACCGCCCCCGGCGAGCGGATATGCTTTCCTCCAATAAAAGAAGCCAATTGGAGGAAACAAAATGTCGGTTACGCGTCGCCAGGTTTTGGCGGGATCAGCCGCGGGTGCGGCCTCCCTTGCCTCGGGTCTTGCCAGCCCCGCCATCGCTGCCAACGAGCCGCTGCGCATCGGCTTCCTGCCGGCGTTGACCGGCGCCAGCTCGTCGACCGGCGTCGGCATGAACCGCGGCACCGAACTCGCGGTCAAGGAAATCAACGATGCGGGCGGCATCAACGGCCGCAAGATCGAGCTGATCGTGCGCGACACGCAGAGCGATGCCTCCAAGGCCGTGAACGCGATCGCCGAACTCAACCACCGCCAGAAGGTCCATGTCGTCTGGGGCCCGCTCAACTCGGGCGAGGCGCTGGCGGCCACACCGCTCTGCGCGCGCGACGGCATCCCGATGATCCAGCCGTGCTGGGTCGACACGCTGATCGACGTGAAGAAGTATCCGATGTCGTTCCGCAACGCGCCGACCAACATGCAGATCGGCACCGCGGCCAATCACTATGTGATGGATGTCCTCAAGAAGAAGAAAATCGCCGTGATCGGCGACAACGCGGGCTACGCCACGGCCACGGTCGCGGCCTATGTGCCGCTGCTCAAGGAACAGGGCGGAACGATCGTCTATCAGGGCAATGTCGACTCGGCCAATCCCGACCTCAAGCCCGAACTGCTGCGCATGCGCGACGCCGGCGCCGAGGCGATCATGCCATGGAGCGTGAACGCCGGCTTCCTCGCCCGCATCTGCAACGCGCGCGGCCAGATGAACTGGGACGTGCCGATCGTCGGTCAGACGACCCTGGGGTCGGGTCAGACCAAGGCGCTGCTGGAGAAGCCCGAGTACTGGGAGAAGGTCTACTCCAACAACTTCAAGTACTGCTGCTACGACGCCAACGGCAAGCTGCCGGCGCGGGCCGCGGCCTTCCGCGAGAAGCTCGCCAAGGAAAAGATCGACATGGCCGACACTCTCTTGTGGTGGATCGCCGTCGGTTACGATGCGCCCATGCTCATTGCCGAGACCGTGAAGGCCGTGGGCGACTCACCCAAGGCGATCGTCGACTACTGGAACAAGCTCACCAACTGGCAGGGCGTCTATTCCTCGCTCACCTACACGCCGGACCAGCATAACGGTCTGCCCGACGCCGAAGTGGTGATGTGCCAGGCCAACTCCCTGAAGGACGGCGCCTTCAATATCGCCCCCGGCTACGGCGCCTAGGCGATGCTGGCATCGATCGTCTCCTACGGCCTGGCAGTAGGAGCGGTCTACGCACTGATCGGCATCACGTACAACGTGATGTTCGCGGCGTCCCGCGTGTTCAGCTTCACCGCCGGCATGCTGGGCATGCTGGGCGGTGTGCTGGGCGCCTACTTCATCGACAAGCTCGGCATGCCGACCATCGTGGGCTTCGGTGCCGTGCTGGCGTGCGGCGCCGCGATGGGCGTGATCACCGAGTTCGTGGCGGTGCGGCCGGTGCTGAAGAGCATCGAGCAGCATCTCTACGTTCTCTCCACCCTGGCCTTCGCCCTGCTGATCGCGCAGTTCACCGCCATCCAGTGGGGCACCGACGCCTCGCCGTTCCCGCGCCTGATCCCGATCGGCGAGGGCCTGCTCGACCAGAAATTCTGGATCCCGATGCTGTCCTGCGCGGCGACCGTGCTCGGGCTGGAGTTCCTCTATCGCCGGACGCTGATCGGCCGCGCCTTTCTCGCGATCGCCGAAGATGCCTACGCCGCCCGCGCGCTCGGCCTGCCCGAAGTGCGGCTGCGGCTGGCGAGCTTCGCGCTTGCCGGCGTCATCGGCTCGCTGGCGGGCTTCGCGGGCGGCGAGATGCTGCTCGCCTTCTTCGGCAACCAGGCGATCCTGAATTTCTACGGCTTCGTGCCAGTGGCATTGGGCGGCATGGGCAACAATCGCGGCGCGCTGATCGCCGGCCTGCTGCTCGGCCTCTTCCAGCAGGCGGCGAACTTCCTGGTCGGCGGCATCTTCGCGTCCGTCGCCGTCTTCGTGGTCTTCATCATCGTGCTGCTGCTGCGGCCCGAGGGATTTGCCGGCGCCTCGGGGGCGCGAAGGGTCTGATGAAGCTCGGCTGGCTCGAAGGACGGATCACTTTTTTGCTGCTCGCGGTCGCCGCGGTCTGCTTGCCGCTGTTCGACGACTCCTATGCCGGCGTGATCGCCACGCGCGCCTGCATCTACTGGATCCTGATCTCGGGCCTCAATCTCGTGGTGGGCTATGCCGGCCAGATTGCGATCGGCTGGGTCGCCCTGCTGACGCTCGGCGCCTACACGACCGCCGTGCTCACCGCCGGCACCGCGACACCCGCGCTCCAACCCTATGTCGCGTTGCTGGCTTCCGCCGCGGTCGGCGCCGTGTCGGGCGTGATCGTGGGCCTGCCAGCGCTGCGCCTGCGCACCTTCTACTTCGCCATGACGACCCTAGGCTTCGCCACCATCGTCACCCAGATCGCCCTCGCCTGGAAAGACGTGACCGGCGGCGGTATCGGCACGCCCGGGCCGGTCTTCCCGTTCCCGTTCGCTCCGGGCTGGGGCTTCTACTATTTCTGCCTGATCCTGGCCGTGCTCTGCACCTGGATGACGGCCAACATCGCGGCCAGCCGCTTCGGCCGCTCCTTGATCGCCATCCGCGATGCCGAGGTCGCCGCCGAAGCCTCGGGTGTCAGCAAACCCGCGCTGCTCATGACCGTGTTCGTCCTGAGCGGCGCGCTGGCGGGCGTGGCCGGCGGACTCTTTTCCTCGCTGCAGTCCTACATCACGCCGGACGCCTTCAACTTCGACCTGTCGGTCCTGTTCTTCATCGCCATCCTGATCGGCGGCCGCGGCTCGATCCTGGGACCACTACTGGGCACGATCCTGCTGACGGTGCTGCCCGAGATCGCCGCTCCCCTCGTGGCCTGGTCGACCTTCCTTTACGCGGCACTCCTGCTGTTGATCGTGCTGCTGATCCCGGGCGGCATCGCCGACATGCTCGACTACAAGAATCGCCGCCCCTTGCAGCAGCATCGCGAGATCGTGCCGCGACCCGAGCTGCTGCCGGCGTTGCTCGACGGAACGCGGCGCGGCGCGCTCGAACTCACCGACGTTGCGCTGGCCTTCGGCGGCGTGCGTGCCATCGACGGGCTCAGCCTCGACTTCCACAGCGGCGAGGTGCACGGGCTGATCGGCCCCAACGGCAGCGGCAAGACCACTACGCTGAACGTGATCTCGGGCTACTACCACCCGCAGGCCGGCACGGCGCAGTTGAACGGCGCCACTCTGCCGTTTGGCGCGCCGCACCGGCGGGCCTCCTTCCGCATCGCCCGCACCTTCCAGACGCCACGCCTGGTGGGCGGCGCCTCGGTGCTCGAGAACGTGATGCTGGGCGGCACAATCGACGGCCAGGGCACTTTCGCGGAATCGCTCCTGACCTTGCCGCGCCATCGCAGCGACGAGCGGATGCTGCGCGAACGCGCCCTGCAGGCACTGACCATCGTGGGCCTCGAGACGCTGGCCCAGGTGCGCGCCGACCGGCTGCAGCACAGCGAGCTGCGTTTCATGGAGATCGCCCGCGCGCTCACCTTGCGGCCAGCCTTCCTGATGCTCGACGAGCCCGCGGCCGGCCTCTCGACCGAGGAAATCCGGCGCCTGGGCACGCTGATCAAGGCGATCAGTCACGCCGGCACCGGCGTGCTGCTGGTCGAGCATCATGCCGATCTCATCTTCGACATCTGTGACCGCGTGACCGTGCTCAATCTCGGCAAGATCCTGGCCGCCGGCACGCCGGCCGAAATCCGCTCACACCGGGAGGTGGTCAGTGCCTATCTCGGCGCCTGATCCCCTGCTGCAGGTTAAGAACCTGCGCGCCGGTTATGGCAAGATTATCGTGCTCGACGGCATCGATCTCACGATCACGCCCGGCGAGGTCGTGGCCCTGCTCGGCCCCAACGGCGCGGGCAAGAGCACGCTGCTGAAGGCGGTGTCCGGCCTGCTGCCGCGCACCGGCACCGTGACCTTTGCCGGCAAGAACATCTCGACCGCGAGCCCGCGCGCCATCGTCGAGGGCGGCCTCGTCCATGTCGTCGAGGGCCATCGCGTCTTCACCCAGCTCACCGTCTTCGACAATGTCCTGCTTGCCGGCTACGGGATGAAGAGCGACCTGCTGCATCGCCAGGCCGAGGAGGCGCTGGCCTTCTTCCCCGAGATTGCCGCCAAGCGCGCGGACAAAGCTGGCTCCCTCTCCGGCGGCCAGCAGCAGATGCTGGCGGTGGCACAGGGCCTCGTGCGCAAGCCCCGCCTGCTGATGCTGGACGAGCCATCGGCCGGCCTCTCGCCGGTGCTGGTCGATCGCGTCCTGGCGGCTGCCGCGCAACTGCGCGATGCCGGCACCGCCGTCCTGCTGGTCGAGCAGTTGATCGAAAAGGCGCTGAAGCTCGCCGACCGGGTCTATGCCCTGGCGCGTGGGTCAATCGTGCTCGAGGCCAAAACCAGCGAGCCCGATCTGCACAACCGACTCGAACGCGCCTACTTCGGGACCGACAAGTGACGATCGTCGTCGTGATGGGCGTGTCGGGCAGCGGCAAGACGACAGTGGCGAAAGACCTCGCCGCGGCGCTCCATTGCCAGTTCCTCGAAGGAGACGATCTACATCCCCGCGCCAACGTCGAAAAGATGAGCAAGGGCACGCCGCTCACCGACGCCGACCGCCTGCCCTGGCTGCAGGCCATCGCCCGGAGGATCGACGGCTGGCGTAGTGGCGGCGAATCAGGCGTGGTGACGTGCTCGGCGCTCAAGCGGACCTATCGCGACATCCTGATCGGCGATCGCACGGATGTGACGCTGGCCTATCTGAAAGGCTCGCGCGCCCTTATCGAGCGCCGCATGGCGGCACGGCATAATCACTTCATGCCCGTCGCCCTTCTCGACAGCCAGTTCGGCACCCTGGAAGAGCCCGGAGCGGACGAGCACGCCATCCTCGTCGATGTCGACGGCCAGCCAGCGGAGATCGTGGCCGAGATCGTGCGCCAGTTGCGGGAACGCCGGCTTTGACGGAGCGTTAGCGCCAAGGGCTCACACTGGAGATCTGCCCATGGCGAAATATTCCAAGAGCGCCGGCAAGGACGTGAAGCGCGCCCTGGAGCGGCGCAAGGCCGGCAAGCTGAAGAGCGGCAAAGGCGGCAAGGGCGGCACGGTGAAGAGCCGCGCGCAGGCCATCGCCATCGGCCTCTCCGAGGCCCGCGCCAAGGGCAAGAAGGTCCCTAAGCGCAAGACTGCCAAACGCAAGACCGCTGCCAAGCGCAAGCGCTGACCCCGTGCCCAACAAGCGAGTCCATCTCGACACCGTGGTGCTTGAGGCGGTGGAGCTGCTCGGGGCCGACGAGCGCAAGAGCTTCCAGGAGTTGGCCGACGAGGCCTTCGCCGATCTCCTGAAGAAACATCATCGGCCGGTCGGGCTTCACAACGCGCTGCGCCAGAGCCTGCGCCACACGCCCGCCAACACCAACCGAAGGAAATCCTAGCCATGCACTCCAAGCTGCTCTGGTCCAAGGCGGGCGAACGAACCTTCGCGGTCATCCTCGAGCCCGGCGAAGAGGCGTTCTCCGCCCTCACCGCTTTTGCCGGCGTCTCTGGCCTGTCCGGCGCGTCGCTCACGGCAATCGGCGCCTTCGAGCGCGCGACCGTGGGCTGGTTCGACCTGAAGAAAAAATCGTACAAGCCGATCGAGATCGACCAGCAGTGCGAGGCACTCAGCCTGATCGGCGACATCGCCACCGGCGACGACGGCAAGCCCAGTCTTCATATCCACGCGGTGGTCGGCCTGTCCGACGGCACGACGCGCGGCGGCCACCTGCTGAAGGCGACGGTACGTCCCACGCTGGAGGTGACGATCGTCGAGACGCCCGCACATTTGCGCCGCAAGAAGCGGCCGGACCTCGGGATCGCGATGATCAATCTCGGCTAGCCATATCGAGAAGATATTGCGGGGCGCCTTTCAATATATTGGAGGCCTCCTGCGGGAACGCGCATTATCGTCGGCGTCATGACCGACACGCTCACCCCCCTGATCCGCGATCTTCTCGAATGGCTCGACAAGGAGCCGCGCACCCATGCCGAGGTGATGGACGGTTGGCGCACGTCTTGCCCCCGCCTGCCCGTCTGGGAAGAAGCCACCGACAACCGCTATGTCGCCCGCAAGGGCACGCTGGTCGAAGTCACCGACCGCGGCCGCGCCTTCCTGGGAGAACAGCTATGAAGATCGCGATTCTTGACGATTATTTCGACACCGTTCGCACGCTTGCCTGCTTCGCAAAGCTTGCGGGCCATGAGGTGACGATCTGGAACGACCACGTCCAGGACGTCGACACGCTTGCCGAGCGGTTGAAAGACACCGAGGCGCTGGTGTTGATCCGCGAGCGCACGCACATCCGCACACCGCTGCTGGAACGCCTGCCCAAGCTGCGGCTGATCAGCCAGCGCAGCGTTTATCCCCACATCGACATCGAGACGTGCACGCGTCTCGGGATCATCGTCTCGTCGAGCCAGCATCCCGGCACGCCCTCGTATTCGACGGCGGAAATGACGTGGGCGCTGGTGCTGGCAGCGGCCCGTCAGATCCCGCAGCAGATGGCATCCCTGCAGGCGGGCAAATGGCAGATGGGCATTGGCTCGACTCTGCGCGGAAAGACGCTCGGCATCTATGGGTACGGCCGTATCGGCGCCGTAGTCGCCGGCTACGGCAAAGCATTCGGGATGAATGTACTGGTGTGGGCGCGCGAAGCAGCCCGCGCAAAGGCTGTGGCCGATGGATATGTCGCGGCCACCACCAAGGAAAGCTTCTTCGAGGCTTGCGATGTCCTCTCGCTCCACATGCGTTTGCTGCCGGCCACGCGCGGCATCGTTACCGCCGATGATCTCGCTCGCATGAAGCCTGACTCGCTGCTCGTTAACACGAGCCGGGCCCAGCTCATCGCAGCCGGCGCCCTTGAAAAAGCGCTCAAGGCCGGACGGCCAGGAATGGCCGGGGTGGATGTCTTCGAGGAAGAGCCGGTGGGACGGGGCAGTCATCCGCTTCTGGCGTTGCCCAACGTCGTGGCCACGCCGCACATCGGCTACGTCACGCGCGACGAATACCAGCTCCAGTTCACCGAGATCTTCGACCAGATCCTTTCCTATGCCGCAGGTACGCCGGATAATGTGGTCAATCCGGACGTGCTCGGCCGGCTGCCGGGCGGCAAGCCCGGCAGCCGTTCCTAGCGTCGCTTACATCCAGTAGGCCCTACATCCAATAAGTGGGGGCGCCGTAGTACTTGTCGACCGAACGGCCGTAGTCCGGCGTCCACACGAAATCGCCCGTGCGATCGTAGGTCGGCGCCTTCTCGAGCATCTTCTTGTCGAGATTGACGACGTAGCCGCCCTTGCTCTCGTCGTACTTCAGCGTCGACCAGGGCAGCGGATGGCTCTTCTCGCCGATGCCAAGGAAGCCGCCGAACGACATGACGGCGTAGATCGCCTTGCCCGACACCTTATCGATCATGATGTCGTCGACGGTGCCAAGCTTGTCGCCCTGGAGATTGTAGACGTTCGTGCCTTCGACTTTTTCGGCGGCGATCAGATTGCCGGAAGTGTTCTTGGTGGCGTCAGTCATGGGATTGCTCCTTGGGTTTGTTCTTGGTGGGGGAGGTAAATGCCCGACAATAACGAGCGGGCTGCCTCTTCAACGCACCAGCGCAGAGCGACGTTGCGTGGAGCGACGTTGCGTGGAGCCAGTGGCGCGCGGCCTGTTCGCCGTCGAACAGCTGAATCGATCGCGGCGCCGTCGCATAAGAGGCAAATGCCTCGGCCACGGGCCGCAACGTCGTCGACGTAACGATCGCCAGTGGCGCCATCGGCCCAATCGCTCCCAGAATGCGAATGCGGGAGCCCAGCGCACGCATGTCCTCTGAGTCCAGCGGATTGGCGGCGCGCACGATA
Source organism: Enhydrobacter aerosaccus (assembly GCA_903832005.1). Taxonomy (GTDB): domain Bacteria; phylum Pseudomonadota; class Alphaproteobacteria; order Reyranellales; family Reyranellaceae; genus Reyranella; species Reyranella aerosaccus_B. The sequence continues at coordinate 13,822 of CAIKZO010000134.1, forward strand.
TCGAACAGCTTTGCGTAAGGTCCACAGCCGGTGGCCAAGATATCGGCGAGATAGCGCTCGACCTCGCGGCGAACGAACGCACCCCCGACAACGGCAACCACCAGCCGATCCGCATGATGGATCGAATAGGTCAGCGCCATTGAAGGAGTCCCCGGCGCGACGTTCCCGGGGATACGTCACCCGATCCGTACGGTTGCGAACGGCGGCCGGATATATGCCGAATCCCGGGGGCAACCTCGGCCTGCCTTAATCTTTGTTCGTTCGTTAGTGAACCGACCGGCGCCTTGGGCTCAAGCATAAGTTGCACCACGCAATCAGCCCCGCCCTGCGCCTCCTGCGTCTTGTGGTGGAAAAATGAACGAAGGAATCGACGAGATGGCCCCCGGGCCCTTTGTAAATTTGTTTCTTGCGGCACTCTTGCCCAAGGACCTCGAAATATTGCGCCCGTACCTGAAGACCGTGGACTTGCGCCAGGGCCAGGTCATTTCCGACCCCGGTGAGCGGGTCGAGGATATCCTGTTCGTGGAAACCGGGATGATCTCCATCACGACCACGATGGAAGACGGCGCCGCCATGGAACTGGCGAGCCTAGGTCGCGAGGCGGTCGTCGGCAGCTTGGCGGCACTGGGGACCCATCGCGCCAACGCACGCGCCATCGTGCAGATCTCGGGCTCCGGCGTTCGCATCAGCGCGGCCGACTACCGCTCGGTCATGCCGAAGAGCGACGTATTCCTCAAGATCGTCCTGCTCAGCAACGAACTTTCGATGGCGCAAATGCAGCAGACCGCGGCGTGCAACGCTCTTCACTCCGCCGAGCGCCGCATGTGCCGCTGGATCATCCAGGTGCGCGACCGCGTGGGTGACGATGTGCTGCGGCTCACCCACGACTTCGTGGCCCAGATGCTGGCCGTCCGCCGCCCGACGGTGACGCTGATCGCGCAGGAGCTCCAGAACGCGGGCCTGATCCGTTATCGCCGCGGCGAGATCACCATCCTCGACCACACCGGGCTCGAGCGCGCGGCCTGCGAATGCGTCGAGGCGCTTCGCCTCAAGACACGCCGCGTCATCGCCGACTTCTGAGCCGATTCAGATCGGCCAGTTGCGGGCGAGATCGAACGCTTCGCGGATCTCTTCCAAGCTAAAGTTGGTGGCCTTGGGCATGTGTTCCCGCCGCGACCGATGCTCTTCGGCGACGAGCATCGACTGTGCGTGGAACACGGCAATGTCGTAGAAGCCGTCGCGCATCGCCTCGAGCGCCAGCGGGAAGCAGCGCCGCTCCCAGTCGCCGAATGGAAGCGAGCCTTCTTCCAACGCGCCCATGACGTCGTCGAGCACCTCCTCGACCCAGCGGCGTCGCTCGGCGCGCGCCGCGGCGATCGGAGGGGGAGCCGCGAGCAATTCCCGCAGGTGTCGCATCCGTACGCTGTCCATGAGGACATAACGGCCGATCCGCCTCGCGAGTTTCAGCCACGTTGCAATTGATTGTGCCGCAGCGCACCATGTCGACCTTGGCACTTCATCACGGAAATCCCAGATAATGTTCATCAAGCGCGCAGCCGTCGCGGCCCTAGCCTGCGGCCTCCTCTCCACCGCGGCCTTCGCCCAGGCGCCGATCGTCATCGGCGCATCGACCCCGCTGACCGGCCCTGTGTCGCACTATGGCCAGCATGCCCGCTGGGGCTCCGAGCTCGCGATCGAGGAAGCCAATGCCGCCGGCGGCGTCAACGGCCGCAAGATCGAGATCGACTACCAGGACAATCGCTGCAATCCGGCCGAAGCGGTCAAGAGCGTCACCCAGATGCTGGCCACCAAGAAATACGCCGCGATCTTCGACGGGCTGTGCAGCTCGGTGGCGCTGGCCATCATGCCGCTGGTCGAGCGCGCCAAGGTCCCGTTCATCGTTGCCAACGCCTCAGCCACCTCGATCGCCGAAAAGTCGGGCGACGGCGGCAACAAGTGGACCTTCAAGGTCAATCCGACCGACGCCAGCATGCTCGACGCGCTGGTGGGCTGGCTCAACAAGGACGGCAAGGCCGAGAACATCGCCTTCCTCGGTGAGGACACCGACTACGGCCGCGCGGGCTCCGCAGGCTTCGAAACCGCGCTCGCCAAGTACGGCAAGAAGCTGGTCATGGCCGACTACTTCCAGAAGGGCACCGCCGACTACACGGCCGTCCTGACCAAGATCAAGGCCAAGAAGCCCGGCATGGTCGCCTTCTACCTGATCGACGCCGACTTCCAGAACGGCATCAAGCAGTGGTTCACCATGGGCGGCGGCATACCGCTGACCGGACGCGTGCTGGTCGAGCAGGTGCCGAAGGAAGTGCTGTCGAGCGGCTTCCTCGACGGCACGATCTCCGTGCAGCCCTATGACGTGTCGGTCGATACGCCCGCCAACAAGGCCTTCGTGGAGAAGTTCACCAAGAAATTCGGCGAAGCGCCGATGCTGATCAGCTTCGAATCCTACGAGACCATCAACATCCTGATCGACGCGATGCGCCGCTCGGGCGACGCCAGCCCCGAGAAGATCCGCGATGCGCTGCCGCAGACCAAGTATCAGTCGATGCTGGGAACGACGGTGGAGTTCGACAAGAACAACCTGATCCACAACAACGCGGTCATCTTCGGCATCAAGGGCGGCAAGGTCGTCATCCTTGGCATGAACAAGACCTGATACCGGTCCGCCGGACCGGGCTGGAACAACATCGTGGACTGGAGCTTCTACGCACAGCTTTTGCTGAACGGGCTGGTGATGGGCGTGATCTACGCGCTTGTCGCCATGGGCCTGTCGCTGATCTTCGGCGTGCTCGAAATCGTGAATTTCGCGCACGGCGAGTTCTACATGCTGGCCTCGATGCTGGCCTATTTCCTGACCGCGCAGTGGGGCTTCGACTATTGGACGACCATCCTGGTCGTGACCGTGGTCGGCGTGGCCGTCGGCTACGTGCTGTTCGAGGGACTGCGGCTGGCACTGCGCGGCGAGGCGTTCGAACGCAGCATCCTGCTCACCATGGGCCTGTCGATGGTGCTGCAGAACGGTGCCGTCTTCCTGTTCACAACCAACTCGCACCTTCTCGAGAGCAAGCTCAGCTACCAGAACGTCGTGCTGGGTGACGACTTCCGCATGCCCGTCGCGCGCCTCTATGCGCTGGGGCTGGGTTTCGCGGCTTTCGCGGTGCTCTACCTCATCCTGCACCGCACCCGGATCGGCAAGGCGATGCGCGGCGTGGCGCAGAACCGTGCGGCTGCCGACATGGTGGGCATCGACGCCCGCGCCGTGTCGCGGCTGGCCGTCGCCATCGGCATTGGCTTGACCGGCCTCGCCGGCGCGGCCCTGGCACCAGTCTACGCGGTCCACCCGCTGATGGGCTTCAGCTTCGTCTTCAAGGCCTTCGCCATCATCATCATCGGCGGCCTGGGCAATATTTCGGGCGCGGCGATCGCGGCCGTCATGCTGGGAATCATCGAAAGCTTCGCCGGCGGCCTGCTGCCGCTGGCATTGACCGACGCCGTGGCCTTCATCTCCATGATCGCCGTGCTTCTGCTGCGGCCGCAGGGCCTGTTCGGCCGCGGCGTGCGCGTATGAGCCCGCGCGCTCTTCTCCTCACCGTCATCGCCGGGCTGATCGCCCTGTTCGCGATCCCGCTGGTGACGGACAACGACTATATCCTGGCGCTGGGAATCAGCTTCGCCGCCATGTCGGTGCTCGCGGGCGGCCTCAACCTGATCTACGGCTACACCGGCCTGCTCTCCTTCGCCCAGGTCGGCTTCTTCGGCATCGGCGCCTACACCGCGACACTCCTCGTGGTCGACCGCGACTGGTCGCTGTGGGCGGGCGCTGCCGCCGGCGGCGCCCTCTCCGTCCTGGTGGCACTGCTGATCGGCTATTCGTCGCTCCGCCTGTCGCGCCATGCCTTCGCGATCGTCAGTCTCAGCTTCGCCCTCCTCTGCGCCATCGTGGCGCGCGACTGGCCCGAACTGACGCGCGGCTCGATGGGCATTCCCGGCCTGCCGACGCCCACCCTGAATTTGGGCGGCGGCGTGCGCTGGCGCCTGGTCGATCCGTCGGATTTCTATTACCTGCTGATGGGCTTCGCGGTGATCGCCCATGGGCTGATCTATCTCGTCGTGAGCTCGCGACTCGGCCGGGCGATGCGGGCCATCAAGCTCAATGAGCCACTCGCCCAGTCGCAGGGCGTGAATCCGCTGGCCTACCGGCTGATGGCGCTGTCGTTGTCGGCGGCGTTGAGCGGGATCGTGGGCGGCTTCTTCGTCTTTTATCTCACGATCATCGATCCTTCGATCTTCGACTTTTACTACACCGAGACGATGCTGATCTCCGTCGTGATCGGCGGCCCCGGCAGCTTCTGGGGTGTACTGGCCAGCAGCGCCGTGTTGACGGTGGTGCCCGACCTGCTGCGCTTCACCACCGACCTGCGCATGGTGCTCTACGGCGTCGTCCTGATCGTAGCCATGCTGGTGTTCCCGGGCGGCGTCGGTGGCTGGCTCTATCGCCGCCAGGTCAAGCGCTGGCGTCGGCCGAGACCCCAGCCCAAGCCTACGGCGACAACGCCATGACCGCGCTGCTGCAGGTCCGCAACCTCACCAAGAAGTACCTCGGCCTCACCGCCGTGAACGACGTTTCGTACGAGGTTGAGGCTGGCACGATCGTGGGCCTGATCGGCCCCAATGGCTCGGGCAAGAGCACCAGCATCGACTGCATCAGCGGCTTCCAGCCCGCCGACGGCGGCCGCTGGTCGCTGGACGGTGTCGACCTCACCGGCCTGCCGCCGCACAAGATCGCGCGCGCGGGCCTCACCCGCAGCTTCCAGACGGTGCGCGCCTACGACGAGCTGACCTTGCTCGAGAACCTCTCCGTCGCAGCACAAGAGATGGATGGCATCGGCTGGCTGCCGGCCCTGTGGCGCAGCAAGGCGCTGCGGGCCGCCGAGCGCGCCGCCGAAGCACGTGCCCGCGACCTGCTGGCGACGGTGGGCCTCGCCGACTATGCCGGCGCTCCCGCCGCCATCCTGTCCTACGGACAGCGCAAGCTGCTCGCCATCGCCGCCAGCATGATGTCGCGCCCGCGCCTCGTGGTGCTCGACGAGCCTGTGGCCGGCGTCAATCCGACGATGGTGCGGCGTATCGAGGACGTGATCCGCAAGCTCAATGCCGAGGGCGTGGCGCTCTTGATCGTCGAGCACAATGTCGACTTCATCATGTCGCTCTGCCGCAAGGTCGTGGTGCTGGAGCAAGGCGAGAAGATCGCCGACGGTCCGCCCAGCCTGATCCGTAGCGATCCGCGCGTGCTGGAAGCCTATCTCGGCAAGGCCAAAGCCAATGGCTGATCCGATCCTCACCTGCGAGAACCTGTCGGTCGGCTATACCGACGAGCCCGTCGTGGTCGATTTCTCGATCGAGATCCCGGCTGGCAGCATCACGACCATCATCGGCCCCAACGGCGCCGGTAAATCGACCCTGCTGCGCGCGCTCTACGGCCAGAACCGCTACTTCGGCGGCAAGATCCATTTCGCCGGCCGCACGATCGAGCGCCTGTCCCCCAAGGAGCGGCTGAAGCTCGGCATCGGCTTCGTGCCGCAAGGCCGCTGCAACTTCCCGCTGATGACGGTGCGCGAGAACCTGGAGCTTGGCGCCTATACGCTGCGCGGCGCGGCCTCCGAACGGGCGATCGAGAGGGTGCTGGCGCGCTTCCCCCTGCTGGCCGCCAAGCTGAACGTCCTGGCCGGCAATCTCAGCGGCGGCGAACAGCAGATCCTCGAGACCGCCATGGTCCTCGAGGCCGGGCCGAAGCTCCTGCTACTGGACGAGCCCTCGCTCGGCCTGTCGCCCGGCAACCAGGACCAGATCTTCGAAATGATCGCGCATCTGCGCGATGGCGGCCTCACCGTGCTCGTGGTCGAGCAGAATGCCCACGGCGCGCTGCAGATCTCCGACACCGGCATCGTAATGGAACTGGGCCGCCTGTTCATGGTGGGACCGGCGGCCGAGGTGGCCTCCGATCCCCGCATCAAGGTCGCCTATCTCGGCGGCCAGTAGTCGCGACAAGTCGTCAGGTCACGCGCCCGCGCAACGCCGGGATGGCGGCGATCAACTCGGCCTTCACCTTGGCCGCGCGCGGCTCGGGGATCTGGCGAATGCGGATCGTGCGCTCGACGAAGTTGTTCTCCTCGCCCTCGACCTCGAGATCGAGGAAGCGCGTCGTGCCGGGCGTATAGGTGCGCCGCGTCGGCGCCACGGCGGCCGCGGTCTTCTTGGCGAGACGCGCCTGGATGGTGCGCACCGTGCGGACGCCGAAGTTGGTGAGCGGCCGCCCCTCGACCTCGACTTCGTAGGCCCCGTCGGGATCGACGCCCTCGACGCAGAGCGGCTGCTTGCGGCAGACGCTCACCAGGATGCGGACCTCGTTGGTGCGCGGATCGCGGCGGGCATCGAGGATCGTCAATCCCTTGTTGCTGGGATGACGCAGCAGCAGCTCCTCGATCTCCTGCTCCTTGAAATGGAGCGTGATCGAGGCGCCCGGCTCCAGCGGCGGAATGGTCACAAAGCCACCGCGCGCGACATGGATCAACTCTTCCTCGCCGTGCCACACGCTGCCGAACGGCAGGCGCTGCTCGATCACCATGCCGGTGATGCGCCGCTTGCTGGGATTGCCCACGGTGACCGTGTAGCCGCCGTCGCGCATCTCGAACGTCAACGCCTCGTAGTCGGCCATGCGCTGGTAGAGCTCGGCCTGGGTGGCGATCCAGTAGTGCTTGCGCTCGGCCAGGTTGATGCAATAGCGCACGTAATCGAGCGTGCCGCGGCCCTCGTTGACCGAGGGGTCGCGCGCCAGCTCGGGATGGTACTGGAACGAATAGACCCCGTTCTCCAGCCGGTCGTCGGCGCCGTGCCGCTTGGCGCCGTGGGCGTTGAAGATCGTCTCCACCAGTTCGTAGTTGGTGTCGTACTCGTGCGTGCGGTCCCAGCCGCGCAACGGCTTCCACTGTTTGTCCGTCGTGACGACGGGATGGAACGGGAACCAGACTCCGGGCGTGGCGATCGTGCGCCGCACGTCGGTGATGTAGGTCAGGTGCTTATCGCCCGCGCCGGTGTAGGCGATGACGTCCGGGTGGCGCACGCCATATTCGATCATGTGGTAGAAGCAGAAGGTGCACGTACCCAACATGATCTCGTCGTGGTCGTACATGTAATCCATCGCATCCAGGGTCTCGGGATGCATGTGGCCGCCCTCGTGGCGTCCGCAGGTGCAGAACGAGACACCCAGCGTCTTGCGCGCATCCGTCACCAGGTTGAACAGGCCCTGGCCGAAGATCGCCGTCGGCGGATTGCCGATCGAACTGTCGTTGTGCAGCGCCGGCTCGATGAAACTGTGTTCCGTCGTGCGCTTCACCCAGTCACGCGCCATGTCGAAGTCGATGTTCTTGGAGAAGGACGGCGTCTCGATATCGTAGCTCGCCGGGATCAGGTTCTGGATCTGGTAGTCGAGGAAATTATAGTCCCGCATGCCATGCACATCGTGGCGGAACGACAGTACGCCACCGTAGGCGCCGAACGAGCGCAGGCGCGTCTGCCATAGCGGCTCCAGTCCGAGGTCGATCATCAGGCGGCGCAGGAAGAACAGCAGCGTGTCGCCCCAATGCACCGCATTGGTGAAGTGCCGCACCGGCTCGACGTTGAGGTGGGCCTGCATCATGCCGCCGATCATCTCGAACACCTGGTTGGCGACGTACACGGTCTTGTCGGTGGCGACGATGGCCGGACCGACATCGGCCTGCGTGGCGGTCGTGGCGTTCTCCACATCGCCCGTCAGCTCGACCATCGTTGCCAGTACCTTGGCGCCCGCCGCCGGCTCGACCTTCTGGACGGTGAAGCCCTTGTAGCTGCTGACGTAAAGGCTCTCCCAATCGTCGTTGGCGAAGGGCGATCCCGGCAGCCAGCGCCAGCCGGTGAAGCCGCTCGACGGCGCCGGCGTGCAGGACTTCAGGCCCAGCAGCCTGGGCGGCAGGTTGGTCTTGCCGGTGACAATCAGGCGCTTGTCGCCGCCCACCAGCCAACGCTCGATGCGGGCGATCGTGGCGTCGGCGAGATGGCCTGCGTTGGGAATGAGCAGCGCCCGCAGGCCGGCCAGCCGTTCGTCGGTCAGGGCCGCTTCCTCGACCAGATCGTGCTTCAGGTTGCAGCGCGCCAGCAGCAGCCGCGCGGCGTTGGGCGCGAGGTAGGCGTACTCCCCTTTCAGCCATGTGCGTGGCAAGCCCCAGGCGTCGGTAAAAGTGTAGGTCTCCTTGGCATTGGCGGCTTCGACGGCGTACGCAGCACGACTACGATCACTGAACAGAACGGCAATCATTTCACTCACGCCTCATCGACGCCAAAAGCCTTGCGCATCGCATTGACGCCTTCCTGATGCGGCGTCCACATCCGGCCGCCGACCATGCCGCCATCGACCACGAGGTCGTGGCCGTTGATAAACGAGGAGTCGTCCGACGCCAGGAACACGGCCGCACGGGCGATGTCGTCGACGATGCCGGCGCGCGGGATCGGCTGGTTCTTGGCCATGCCGGCCTTCATCGCCTGTGCGTAGGTGTCGGCTTTGTCGGGTGACAGGCCCAACGCCTTGGCGAAGATGCCGGTAGCGATGCCGCCCGGCGAGATCGAGTTGCAGCGAACGCTCTTTTCGCCGAGCTGCATCGCCGCGCAGACCGTGAGGTGGTTCACGGCAGCCTTGGCCGCACCGTAGATCATCGACGTCGAGTAGCCCGCGCGGCGCGCCGCTACGCTGCCGTTGTTGATGATGCTGCCCGAGCCCTGCTTCATCATGATCGGCGCCGCATGCTTCATCCCCAGCATCACCGAGCGCACCAGGGTCGCCATCGCGGCGTCGAAGCCTTCGACCGGCACCGTCTCGATACCACCCACCGGCGCGGGGCCGCCCGCATTGTTGAACAGGCAATCGAGCCGGCCCCATTTCGCGACGCAGGCATCGATCATCGCCTTCACGTCCGCTTCTTTGGTGGCGTCGGCCGTCACGAAGATGCACTTGTCCTTGCCGAGAGCGCTTTCGAGGCTGCGACCCAGCTCTTCGCGCCGGCCCGTCGCCACGACCTTGGCGCCCTCCTCCACGAAGATCTCGACAGTGCGCCGGCCGATGCCGCTGGTCGCGCCTGTCACGATGGTGATCTTGCCGTCGAGCTTACCCATGGATGCTCCCATTTTGCTGCCGAGGATGTTACACCACCGCCTTCGGGGAGAGGCAAATGACGGTCCTGGGAGTTCTCGGCGGCAGCGGCGTTTATGACATTGCCGGACTCAAGAAAGCCGAGTGGCGGCGGGTGAAATCGTCCTACGGTGAGACCTCCGACGAGTTCCTGTTCGGCGTTCTCGACGGGCTGGATGTCGTCTTCGCCCCGCGCCATGGCCGCGGCCACGTCCATTCACCATCTTCTATCAACTACCGCGCAAATATCGACGCGTTGAAGCGCTCTGGCGTCACCGACATCCTCTCCGTTTCGGCCTGCGGGTCCTTGCGCGAGGATTTGCCACCCGGGCACTTCGTCGTCGTCGACCAGTTCATTGATCGCACCTTCGCGCGCGAAAAGAGCTTCTTCGGCGAGGGACTGGTCGCGCACGTGTCGATGGCGCACCCGACCTGCAATCGCCTCGCGCAGGCGGTCTATGACTGTTCCGTGAAGGCGGGCTTCCCGATCAAGATGGGCGGCACCTATCTCGCGATGGAGGGGCCGCAGTTCTCGAGCCTCGCCGAGTCGAAGCTTTACCGCAGCTGGGGCTGCGACGTGATTGGCATGACCAACATGCCGGAGGCCAAGCTCGCCCGCGAAGCGGAGATTTGCTACGTCACCGTCGCCATGGTCACCGACTTCGACTGCTGGCATCCCGACCATGGCCACGTGCAGGTCGCCGACATCATCCGCGTGCTGACCGAGAATGCCGAGAAGGCCAAGACCCTGGTCGGCATGGTGGCGCCCCTGCTCAAGGACACGCGCCCCACGCCCTGCCCGTCCGGCTGCGACCGCGCCCTCGACAATGCGCTGATCACCGCCCCGGGCTCGCGCTCCCCGGCTCTCACCGCCAAGCTCGACGCCGTGGCCGGACGCGTCCTCAAGGCCTGATCAGATCACCGGTGCCAACCGGTGCGCTACCGCCGAGGCGATGCGCGCGGCGACCGGCAAAAAGGTGCGGAAGTCGAGATGGCTTTCGGCTCCCGCAAGGTCGCTCAGGCAACGGATGTTGACCACCGGGATCTCCGGATCCCAGCGCCGGGCCACTTGTGCCACGGCGCCGCCTTCCATCTCCACCGCCTGCGCACCGAACCGCTGCTGAAGGCGGCGCCGAGTCGCCTCGACATTGATAAAACTGTCGCCGGTCAGGATCGGACCGAAGCTTATCGAGGGGGTGCGGCGGCCCGCATCGACTTCCATCGGCAACGGCTCCAGCACCATGCCATCAAGTGCCATGCGGAGCCGCGTCACCAGCTCCTCCGACAGGACGTAGCCTGGCGTAAAATCCTCGCCAAGTGCCGGCCGGCTACCCGGCTGGATGTGGAAGAACTCGGCCGCCTTTTCGATGCCGAAGTCATGCTGGATGTTGCTGGTCCCGACCACCACGTCGCCGACACCAAGCGCGGGGTCCAGGCCGCCGGCCACGCCACATAGCAACAGCGCACGACAGTCGAAGCGGTCGAGCAGCAAAGCCGTCGCCACACCCGCGTTGACCTTGCCTGCCCCCGATTCGACGAAGACTGCCTCTCGGCCGGCGATCCGCCCGCGCCAGAACGAGTGACCGCCGATGATCCTCGCGTCCACGGAACGGTCGGAGAAATGGGCGAATTCCTCGGGAAGAGCGGATATGACGCCCAGGAGCCTGTTTGCCATGCTCAGATGGGTTATAAGGTCGTCCTCATCATGTCCACGCCCCTTCCCGATCTCGTCACCCTGCGTGACGCCACCACCCGCTTCGCCCGCGACGCCGCGCGCGAGATCATGCGCATCTACGTGGGCGACCACGGCGAACGCACCAAAGCCGACAAGAGCGTCGTGACCGACGCCGACCACGCCGCCGAGGCGATCATCGTGGCCGGCCTGCGCGCCATCGCGCCCGGCACCGCGGTTGTGGCCGAGGAGGAGATGGCCGCGGGCCATGTCCCCAAGATGGACGGCACGCCGTTCTGGCTGGTCGACCCGCTCGACGGCACCAAGGAATTCATCAAGAAGAACGGCGAGTTCACCGTGAACATCGCCCTGATCGAGAACGGCAAGTCCGTGCTCGGCATCGTGCTGGCGCCCGCGACCGACGTGCTGTGGCGCGGCGTGGCGGGCCTCGGCGCCGACCGCAGCGAGAACGGCGGCGCCTTCAGCCCGATCTCCGTGCGCAAGGCGCCGGCGGCGGGCCTCACCTGTCTCGCCAGCCGCAGCACCGCGGTCTACAGCCAGCTCGACATCTGGTTCCGCAACGAAGGCCTCACCGTCGCTGAACGCGAGCATGCGGGCTCGTCGCTGAAGTTCTGCCTGATCGCCGAGGGCAAGGCCGACCTCTATCCGCGCTTCGGACCGACCAACGAGTGGGACACCGCGGCCGGCCAGGGCGTGCTCGAAGCCGCCGGCGGCGAAGTCGTCACGACCGACGGCAAGCCGCTGATGTACGGCAAGCCGGGCTTCGGCAATCCGCACTTCATCGCGCGGAACAAGGATGCGCGTTGATCATCGTCCTGCCTGACGCGGCATCGATCACCCGGGCCGCGCAGCTTCTTCAGGATGGCAGCCTCGTCGCCTTCCCCACCGAGACGGTCTACGGGCTGGGCGGCGATGCCACCAACGAGCGCGCGGTCGCGGCGATCTTCGAGGCCAAGGGCCGGCCGCAGTTCAATCCGCTGATCAGCCACGTGCTTGGCGCCGACGACGCCAAGCGCTTCGTCGAGTGGAACAAGACCGCCGACAGGCTGGCCGCACGCTTCTGGCCGGGCCCGCTCACCTTCGTGCTGCCGCGCGCCAAGGGCTCACCGATCGCGCTGCTGGCGACCGCGGGCCTCGACACGGTGGCAATCCGCGCGCCCTCGCATCCCGTGGCGCAGGCGCTGATCCGCGCCGCCGGCCGCCCCATCGCCGCGCCCTCGGCCAACCGCAGTGGCGCCGTCAGCCCGACCACGGCCGAGCATGTGGCCGAATCGCTGGGCGCGCGCGTGCCTCTCATCATCGACGGCGGACCGTGCCTGGTCGGTGTTGAATCGACGGTGATCGACCTCTCCGGCAATCGCGCGACCCTGCTGCGCCCGGGCGGCGCGACGCGCGAGGCGATCGAAGCCGTGATCGGCCCGATCGCCGTGAGCGACGCCCTGCCCTCGGGCGACAGCGCCCGCAAATCGCCGGGCCAGCTCGAGAGCCACTACGCCCCCGCCCGCCCCGTGCGGCTCGAAGCCACGAGCGTCGGCGCCGACGAGGGCCTGCTCGCCTTCGGACCCGCGCCACTCCCCGGCGCCATGCTGACCTCGAACCTCAGCCCCACCGGCGACCTCGCCGAAGCCGCGGCCAATCTCTTCGCCCAGATGCGGGCACTCGACCGGCCGGGCATCGGCCGCATCGCGGTCATGCCCATTCCGCAAACCGGCCTGGGCCTCGCGATCAACGACCGGCTTCGCCGCGCGGCCGCTGGTGACCCGTCCCGTTCGCAGGGCTAAGCTTCGGGCAATAAACGAGGAAACCATGCCCGATACCGTCATCACGCCCAACATTCCGACTGCGGCCGTCACGCCCGCGATCCTCGAGGCGCTGCGCGCCATCGTGGGCGACAAGGGCCTGATCCAGGACGACAACGGCATGCAGCCGTTCGTCACCGATTGGCGCGGCTCGATCGTCGGCACGGCCGCCGTCGTCGTGCGGCCCGCGACCGTCGAGGAAACATCCAAGGTCGTGAAGCTCTGCTTCGACAACGGCATCGCGATCGTGCCGCAGGCCGGCAACACCGGTCTGATGGGCGGCGCCACGCCGTGGCCCACGCACACCGGCATCGTTCTCTCCGTCGGCCGCATGAACAAGGTGCTGAGCGTCGACCCCGTCGGCTACTCGATGACCGTCGAGGCCGGCTGCATCCTGCAGACCCTGCAGGAGACGGCCGCGAGCCACGACCGCTTCCTGCCGCTCAGCCTCGGCGCCCAGGGCTCCTGCATGATCGGCGGCAATCTGTCGACCAACGCCGGCGGCGTGCAGGTGCTGCGCTACGGCAACGCGCGCAATCTGGTGATGGGCCTCGAAGTCGTGCTGCCCAACGGCGACATCTGGAACGGCCTGCGCGCGCTCAAGAAGGACAATACCGGCTACGACCTCAAGCATCTGTTCATGGGTGCGGAAGGCACGCTCGGCATCATCACCAAGGCCGTGCTCAAGGTCTGGCCGAAACCCAAGGACGTGGCCACCGCCTGGATTGCGCTCCGCGACCCGCAGGCCGCCATCGAGATCCTGTCAGAGGCACACGGCGCATCGGAGGACAACGTGGGCTCGTGCGAGCTGATGAGCCGCGCCTGCACCGACATGGTGTTGCGCCACATTCCCGGCACGCAGGATCCGCTCAAGGCCGACACACCTTGGTACCTGCTGCTCGAATGGACCTCGTCGCGGCCCAAGCCCGACGGTGCGGAAGGCATGTCGGACAAGATGGAGCAGTTCCTTGCCGACCAGATGGAAGCCGGCCGCGTGCTCGACGCGGTGATCGCCCAGAACGAGAGCCAGGCGCGCAACATGTGGGTGATCCGCGAATCCGTCGCGCCCGCCTCGCGCGCCGAGGGGCCGGGCCTCAGCTACGACATCTCGGTCGCGGTCTCGAAAATCCCCGAGTTCCTCGATAAGGGCATCAAGGCCTCGCTCGATATCCTGCCGAGCATCCGCCCCTATCCGCTCGGCCACATCGGCGACGGCAACGTGCACTTCTCCTTCATGAGCCCGATCGGCATGGACCGCGCGACGCTGGGCCAATATTCGCCCGCGATCACGCGCGCCGTGAACGATCTCGTGACCTCGATGGCCGGCTCGATCTCCGCCGAACACGGCATCGGCATCGACAAGCTCGACGAGCTGGCGCACTACCGCAGCAAGATCGAGCTCGACACGATGCGCACCATCAAGCGTGCGCTCGATCCGAAGAACATCATGAACCCCGGCAAGGTGCTTAGAGTCTGATGACCGACTTCATTTCCAAGCTGCGCGCCATCGTCGGCGACAAGGGCCTGATCCTCGACGACAAGGACAAGCATCCTTTCCTCACCGACTGGCGCGAGAACTATCTCGGCGCCGCGCTGGCCATCGTGCGGCCGGCCTCGACCGCCGAGGTCTCCGCCGTCGTGAAGCTCTGCGCAGCCGAAAAGGTCGCGATCTGCCCTCAAGGAGGAAACACCGGCATGTCGGGCGGCGCCACGCCGCAGGAGGATGGGCGCGAGATCGTGCTGTCGCTCACCCGCATGAACAAGGTCCTCGAGATCGACAAGGTCGGCTACTCGATGACCGTCGAGGCCGGCGTGATCCTGAAGACCATCCAGGACACCGCGTCGGAGAACGACCGGCTGTTCCCGCTCAGCCTCGGCGCCGAGGGAAGCTGCACCATCGGCGGCAACCTCTCGACCAACGCGGGCGGCGTGCAGGTGCTGCACTACGGCAACACGCGCCAGCTGGTGCTGGGCATCGAGGTCGTGCTGCCGAACGGCGATATCTGGGACGGGCTGCGCGCGCTCAAGAAGGACAATACGGGCTACGACCTGCGCGATCTCTACATCGGCGCCGAAGGCTCGCTCGGCATCATCACCAAGGCGGTGCTGAAGCTCTGGCCCAAGCCCAAGGATGTGGCGACGTCGTGGAACGCCGTGCCCTCGCCCGAAGCTGCCGTCGAACTGCTGAGCGGCGCCTATGCCGCGTCGGAAGACAACGTCGTGTCCTGCGAGTTGATGGGCCGCATGGGGCTCGAGTTCGTGTTCAAGAATATTCCGGGCCAGTCCGACCCGCTGGCCGACAAGCACGAGT
Organism: Enhydrobacter aerosaccus; assembly: GCA_903832005.1. Classification (GTDB taxonomy): domain Bacteria; phylum Pseudomonadota; class Alphaproteobacteria; order Reyranellales; family Reyranellaceae; genus Reyranella; species Reyranella aerosaccus_B. Next base: position 28,860 of record CAIKZO010000134.1, read on the forward strand.
GGTACGTACTGCTCGAATGGGCCTCGTCGCGGCCGCCGCGTGAAGGTGAAAACCAATCCGGCCTGCGCGACAAGATGGAAACCTATCTCGGCGAGGCGATGGAAAAGGGCCTCGTGCTCGACGCCGTGATCGCCCAGAACGAGGCGCAGGCACGCGCCTTCTGGATGCTGCGCGAGAACCACTCCGAAGGCCAGAAGCGCGAAGGCCCGTCGATCAAGCACGACATCTCGGTCGCAGTGAGCAAGCTGCCGACCTTCGTAACGGAAGGGCTCGCCGCCATGAAGAAGGCCCTGCCCGACTGTCGGCCGGTGCCGTTCGGCCATGTCGGCGACGGCAATCTCCACTTCAACTGCCAGTCGCCACCCGGCTGGACCAAGCCGCAGTTCATGGAATACGGCGACAAGATCAGCGGCGCGATCTACGACCTCGTCACCTCCTACGGCGGCTCGATCTCCGCCGAGCACGGCATCGGCCGCATCAAGGTCGACGAGCTCGCGCACTACCGCAGCAAGATCGAGCTCGACGTCATGCGCTCCCTGAAGCGCGCCCTCGACCCCGACAACCTGATGAACCCCGGCAAGGTGATCCGGGTTTAGCGTACGCTGGGACC
>CAIKZO010000135.1 GCA_903832005.1 Enhydrobacter aerosaccus
CGGTGCCCCTCGGGATGCCTTCCGTTTCGTGCATGTCTCGACCGATGAGGTTTTCGGATCACTCGGCCCTACGGAGAAGCCTTTCGACGAAACGACGCCGTATGCGCCCCATTCGCCTTATAGTGCGAGCAAGGCCGCCAGCGACCACCTCGTGCGAGCGTGGCATGACACTTACGGGCTGCCCGTAGTCGTGACCAACTGCTCCAATAATTACGGCCCGTATCAGTTCCCCGAAAAACTCATCCCCGTCGTCATCCTCAAATGCCTGCGCGGCGAACCTATCCCGGTCTACGGAAAAGGGGAGAACATCCGCGACTGGCTCTATGTCGACGACCACGCGCGCGGCCTGCTCTTAGCGGCCGAGAAGGGCGTCGCTGGCCGGACCTATTGTTTCGGCGGCGACAACGAGCGTCGCAACCTTGAGCTCGTGCAAGCCCTCTGCGGCTTGCTCGATGAGCTGCGTCCGCGGGCCGATGGCCAGCCACACGCCGACGCGATCACCTTTGTGGTCGACCGCCCCGGCCACGATCAGCGCTATGCGATCAACGCCCGCCGCGCGCGGGCCGAACTCGGTTGGGCGCCGCGGGCGGATTTCCCAAGCCTCCTTCGCCAGACCGTGCAGTGGTATCTGGACAACCCCGCCTGGACCCAAGCCATTCTCGATGGCTCCTATCGCCTCGAGCGCCTCGGTCGCGGCTGAAGTAATTTCCACTTTGTCCCTCTCTCCTCCATCGGCAGTCATCGCTTTCGCAGGTGCCCGCGACCATTACCAGTCGGCCTTGGCGCTGCAAGAGCACGGCGCATTGGAAGCATTGGTCACCGATGCCTATTGCCCCGGCTCGTGGTCCCGCTTCCCGTTGCTGGGTGCTTCCTTCCGGCGATTCGCCGCCGCCCGGCATGCCGAAGGCCTGCCGACGGATAAGGTCGTCACCGCTTGGAATTCCTTCATCCGTTCTCTCGGCTCTCGGATCGACGGCCGTAAAGATTCCCCGCACCTTGCCGCCGCCGATCGGTGGCTAAGCGCCAAGGCCGCCCGCGTCGCGCTGGCACGCAAGGCTCCGCTCATCGCTTACAGCTATTACGCTGAGCCAGCATTCCGGCTGCTGGACGGCTCTGGGCTTCCGCGCATCCTTTTTCAGGTTCACCCGCAGGCCAAGTTCCTGCGCGACCTCTTCGTCCGGGAAGCCGCGTTGGTTCCGGAGGCCGCCGCTTCGCTGAGGCGGGAGTCGGAGATGTCGTCGGCCTACGGGGAAGTCGATGGCTCATTCGCCGAGGCGGATGCCGTCATCTGCGCCAGTTCGTTCACGAAACATTCGCTCGAAGTGGCCGGAGCCAAGGTACCCGTCCACGTCGTCGGCTACGGCGTCGACCTCGACCTCTTTTCCGCCCGTACTCTCGCGCCCTCGGCCCGCCCGCTGACGGTTGGCTTCATCGGAGCGCTTTCTCAACGCAAAGGCGCCCGCTACCTGCTCGGGGCTTTGGCTTCCCTGCCTAAGGGCTCGGCTAAGCTCATCCTCTATACGCGGACAACCGTCGACCGGGATCTTATCCGTGGATTTGAAGCGGTCGACGTCGAGATCCGCGGTGGCCTTTCCGACGCCGAACTCGCCGCGGATATGAAATGCTGCGATCTCGTCGCACTGCCCTCGATCGCGGAAGGCTTCGGCCTCGTGATTCTCGAGGCCATGGCCTGCGGCGTGCCCGTGCTTTGTACGACCAGCACCGGCGGCGCCGATTTCATCGTCCATCGCGAGAACGGCCTGCTCATCGAGCCGGGTAGCACCGAGGCCATCCAGCGCGAGATCGAATGGGCCCTGACTCACCGCGACGAACTTTTCCAGATGGGCCAAGCTGCGCGCCGAGAAGCCGAGAAGC
>CAIKZO010000136.1 GCA_903832005.1 Enhydrobacter aerosaccus
CTTTGAAATGACCAACCGCTGCTCGACCGCGGAGATCCTCCCCACCGACGAGCGCGTCGCGCCCGATGGCCGCGTGATGGAGATGTTGAGCGAACACCAGTGCCAGGGCTGGCTCGAAGGCTACCTGCTCACCGGCCGGCACGGCTTTTTCTCCTGCTACGAGGCGTTCATCCACATCATCGATTCGATGTTCAACCAGCACGCCAAGTGGCTGAAGACCATCCGCGAGATCGCGTGGCGCCGCCCGATTCCCTCGCTCAACTATCTGCTGACCTCCCATGTCTGGCGACAGGATCACAACGGGTTCAGCCATCAGGATCCCGGCTTCATCGACTATGTCTGCAACAAGAAGGCCGATACGGTGCGCGTCTATCTGCCGCCGGACGCCAATACGCTGCTGTACGTGATGGATCATTGCTTGCGGAGCTGGAACCGCATCAATGTCATCGTCGCCGGCAAGAACCCGGAGCCGCAATGGCTCGACATGGAATCCGCGATCAAGCATTGCTCGGCGGGTATCGGAATCTGGGAGTGGGCGAGCAACGACCGCGGGCAGGAACCCGATGTCGTCATGGCGTGTGCCGGAGATATTCCCACGCTCGAAACGCTGGCCGCGGTCGACCTGCTGCGCAAGCACGTGCCGGATCTCAAGATCCGGGTGATCAACATCGTCGACCTGATGACGCTGCAGCCGCATGACGTGCACCCGCACGGGCTAAACGATCGCGACTTCGACGCGCTCTTCACCGTCGACAGGCCGGTGATCTTCGCCCATCACGGCTATCCGTGGCTGATCCACAGGCTCACCTACAATCGGACCAATCACGATAACTTTCACGTTCACGGCTACAACGAGGAAGGAACCACCACGACACCGTTCGACATGGTGGTGCGCAACAAGCTCGACCGGTTCCACCTCGCGTCGGACGCCATCGATCGCGTGCCGAAGCTCAGCACGCTCGCCGTCTACGCCAAGCAGGAGATGCGCGACAAACTGATCGAGCACGATGCCTACATTCGAAAGCACGGCGAAGACATGCCCGAGGTGAAGGATTGGCGGTGGCCTGCAGAGTCGGCGAAGGCGACCGGCTAGCGTCCGCGGTCGCTGTCGACCCGCTCCCGGATCGGAGCGACCGGAAAGAATCGCTTCGAAAGCGAACGCGACCAGCGCAAGGACCGACAACGACAAAGCCCCGCCGAAGAAGGCGAACACGCGAGCCTGGCCGGCTTCAAGTCCGGCGATCCGGACGCCTGGAGCAACCTGCAGCTCTTCCTGGTGCTGCGGCGCCAGCTCGGCCGCGCGATGCTGCTGGTGCATCACGCCAGCAAGCAGGGCACGCAGCGCGGCACCAACCGGCGCGAGTGCTCGACCTCGTGCGCGGGCTGGACGTTCGGCCCGGCCCGGACGGACACACTCACGCAGCTCGTGCCGCTCCGGTGAAGCGGGGCCTGTTGAATTGAACGTCCCTCACCGTTCGGTCGATCGGCGCGCCAACGGCGAACGCTCGGCAGCTCCACAAACTTGCAGAGGCTGTGTATGCGCGATACAAGCATACGCATAATAAAAATCGCTCACGGGTAAACATCGTGAATATGTGGGGAAGAGGACTGGTTATCGGCCTGGCGATGGTTCTCGTGGCCCTTGCGGTGACGGTCGTTCTCAACAACGTCCTGGAACAACGGGCAGAGCAGCCAGACGATACGTACACGCCGCCCGACGTCCCCAGACAGTTCCAGAAATAATATCGTTTGCCCCGTTGGAGCGGCGATTCGGAAGGCACTGTTGGGATCGGCAATCCGTAGAACGATGAGGAATCGCCATGAAGTTTTCGCGCCGCGCGGTGTCAGGCTCACTGCTGGCCACGGCCGCCGGCACCTTGCCGGCCTTTGGACAGGCTTTCCCGAGCAAGTCTGTGAGGATCGTCGTCGGCTTCACTGCCGGCGGTGCGACCGACTTTGTGGCCCGCGTCCTGGCCGATGCCTTGAAGGATCGCTGGGGCCAGTCCATCGTCGTCGACAGCCGCACCGGCGCAAGCGGCATGGTGGCCGCGGAGCAGGTCGTACGCGCGGCGCCTGACGGCTACACGCTACTGGTCTCGCCACAGACCTCGATCGCCGTGGCGCCCCAGATCGTGGCCAAGCCCTCCTACGATCCGCTCAAGGACCTGACGCCGATCACCGTCCTCAACGCCACGCCGATGCTGCTGGTGGCGCATCCATCCTTTCCGGCCTCCACTCTTGCCGAGTACGTCGCCTACGTGCGCGCCAACCCGGGCAAGACGACGTTTGCTTCCGGCGGCATCGGCTCTTCGCCGCAAATGACGTCCGAGCTTCTCAACATGCGGCTCAACCTCAAGGCAATCCATGTCCCCTATCGCGGCGAGCAACCCGCGCTCGTCGACCTGATGGGTAACCAGGTGGGTGTGCTCTTTTCCAACATCCCGTCAGCCATGCCGCACGTCCTGACCGGCAAGCTCAAGGCGCTCGTCACCACCGGCGCAACGCGCTCGCCACTTGCGCCCAATGTCCCCACGATCGTCGAGACCGGCGTGGTGGATATCGTGACCGCGACCTGGAACGGACTCTATGGTCCCGCCGGCATGGCGCCGGAACTCGTGCAAAAGATATACGCCGATACCGTCCAGGTGCTGGGCCAAGGGGCAGTGCGCGAACGCCTGGTGGCGGCGGGCAGCGACATGGTGCTCAACACGCCGCAGCAGTTTCAGGAGTATGTTCGCTCCGAGGTCGCGCTGGGGCCAGGTCATCAAGGCGGCGGATATTCGACCTGAGTGAGGCGTTTTTAGAACGAAGACCAGACAGGTACCATCCGTCGCGCGACAGCAACCGGCACCTTCGTCGCTCTCGCTCGCCTCGAGCTTGGCGATCACGCGATGGCGATACTCGAGGTCGCGGTTCTGGCTGAGCTTGGTCTTGCTCTCGACCTTGTCGAGCACCGTGCGCTCGGCGTCACCGTCCCGCCGTCGATCCTCGCCCGCGCTGACGAGGTGATTGAATGACAATCACCGAGGTGATCAAGTGAAGCGAGAACGCGTGTCTCGACGCGGAACCTGTACGGGCCCACCTCGTTAAGGGGGCAGGAATCCCGCCTCACATGTCCGCCGTTCGCGACTGAAGCGCGCGGACTGATCATTAGAGGCGGAATGTCCCTGAACTCACAAGACATGCTGGAGGCGATGGACGGCATCGCCCTGTTGATCGACCCCGACCTGGTCGTAAGGCACATTGGCTGGAGCCATTGGACCGATTTCTGGAAGAAGAATGGGGGCGACAGCGACCCCGTCGGCGTGGTGGGGCGAGACATCACCGAGTTCTTCTCCGAAGGAGAGGTCCGGGACGTTTACCGCACCCTGTTTCTCGACGTGGCGAAGAAGGCGCGACACGCGGTCAAGATCAACTATCGCTGCGATAGTCCTGTCCTGAGGCGATCGATGCGCTTGACGGTCACCGCCGTCCAGACGGGCGCCAGAACAGAGTACCTGCTCTATCAATCGATGACCCTCGAGGTGGAACAGCGACCCGCCATTCCCTTGTTCGGCGCGCCGACGGGCACGAGTGGCCCGGACATCGTCAAGGTTTGCGCGGTTTGCGCCAAGGTACAGTGGCCGACGGGAGGCAGCGCTGCCGGCACGGAATGGATCGAGCCCCAGGACTATTATCGCCGAGGGGGCGCGGATGTGGTCGTACTGTCTCACGGCTTCTGCGGGCCGTGCCAAAAGATCCTGCTGTCCGAAGATGAATGAACCCGTCATCGACCTCGGGCGATCGACTTTGAAGAGGCGCGCTGACGGCCGCTACTGCATCGTCTCGGCCAACTCGAGCAGGTTCTGCGGCTGGACGCGGATGATGCCGCGGCGCGGCGAATCGATGTCGGCGATGAGGCCCAGGGCCACCGACACGAGCAGCGGCATCGCAAATGACAGGCGACGGACCGCGAGGTTGCTGCGGAAGCCATACCCCAGGAAGAAGACGCTGCCGAAAGACATGATGGCGAGCAGGCACCACGCGCCCGTCGGAATGCGGTTGTGCCAGGCCGCCTGGACAGAGCTTTGCGAATCGAGCGCCTCGTTCATGCCGGTGACGATGAGGGCCACGATCGGCGTGGGATGCGCGGCGGCGACCGGCAGCATCGCGGCCCACAATTCCTGCTGCACCTTCTCCGTGCGTTTTTCGATCTTCTCCAGCTCGTCGCCTTCCACGACGGTGTAGAACTGGATGCGCAGGTCGGCGTAGCTCTTGAGCAACGCCTTCACGGCGGCGCCCTCTGCGGGCGGCAACAAATCCGCGCGCTGGTATTCCGTGCCGATCGTGTTGGCTTCCACGCCCTCGAGGTCGCGGCGCTGCTCGTAGCGACCCGCCGCCATGGAAAAACTGAAGCCCACGATCAGGGCCAGCATGGTCAGTGCGGCGCCGAGCACGAGCCCGAAATCGTGATGCATCGCCTCATCGGCCGGATAGCGCCGACTGACCCACGTGCCCATCGCGGTCGCTGCACACAACGCCAGGAAGGAGACGACCAACAGGAGTTCGGGATATTCGGGGAGCATCGACGACGCATGAACCTCGGTTACTGACAGGAGACAACGCCACGCGCCGGCATTGGCTCCCCGTGCTAAGGCAACACCTTCTTCATCCACGCGGCCGTGGCCTTTGCATCGTCGCTCTCGCTCGCCTCGAGCTTGGCGATCACGCGCGTACGGTCTTCCATGTCGCGGTTCTGGCTGAGCTTGGTCTTGCTCTCGACCTTGTCGAGCGTCATGCGGAAAGCGACGATGCCGCGCGTCTGGGCCGCGGCGTTGCCGGGTGGCAGCTCGTCGAGGGTCCAGCCCTCGTTGCCTTCGTAGATCTTCGCGAGATCGGCGAGCACCTCGAGCACCTGGTCGGTGTCCTCGATGACCTGCGGCCGGCCGTAGGCGTGGACGGTCACGTAGTTCCAGGTCGGCACCTTCGCGCCCGGCGCGTACCAGGTCGGCGAGACGTAGGCGTGCGGTCCCCAGAACAGCGCCATCGACGGCGCGGCGTTTGCGAACAGCTTCCAGTGCGGGTTGGCGCGCGCGAGATGGCCGATCAGGCTGCCGTGCGGCGTGCCATCGTCCTGCCAGACCAGCGCGAGATGCGTGCAGAACGGCGCGCCGTCTTCACCCGGGCTGACGAGAAGGGCCCAGCCATGCGCCTGCATGATCTCGCGGCCGACAGTTTCGGACGCCTCGAAGTGCTTGGGAATGTACATCGGCGCGACCTCTGGCCTTTGGCTTTTTCGCGGCTCGCAGTGCGGGCCGTCACGGGTTGAACGCGACGCCATTACCATGTTCACTGCGGCCCGCAACCGGGAGGATTTTTCATGGGTGAAGATATTCGTCTTAAGTCGAAGGCCGGCGAAATCGGCGCCTACCTTGCGGCGCCCAAGGGTAGCCCCAAAGGCGGCATCGTCGTGATCCAGGAGATCTTCGGTGTGAACCAGCACATCAGGAAGGTCACGGACTTCTTCGCCGAGCAGGGCTACCTCGCCCTCGCCCCGCGCTTCTTCGACCATGTGAAGCCCGGCATCGAACTGGGCTACACGCCCGACACTATGGCCGAGGGCCGCAAGATCGTGGTCGACATGGGCTTCGACAAGCCGGTGCAGGACGTCGAGGCGGCGATCGAGGAGCTGAAGAAGCGTGGCGTCAAGAAGGTCGCGGTCACCGGCTTCTGCTGGGGTGGCACGATCACCTGGCTGTCGGCGACGCGCCTGAAGCCGGACGCGGCGATCGGCTACTACGGCGGCGGCATCTACGGCACCAAGAGCGAGAAGCCCACTGTGCCGACCATGCTGCACTTCGGCGACAAGGACATGCACATCCCGATGGCGCATGTGGAGGAGATTCGGAAGCTGCACCCAGACGTGCAGGTCTTCGACTATCCCGCCGACCACGGCTTCCATTGCGACGAGCGCGGCTCCTACGACGCTGCCGCCTCGAAGAAGGCGATGGACCGCACTCTCGAGTTCATGAAAAAGCACGTTGGCTAAGAAGCCGGCCCAAAAGGCGTTCACGCCCGATGCGCGCGGGCCCCTGAACGGGGTCCGCGTCGTCGATCTGTCGCGCCTGGTCGCGGGCAACGTGCTGACGTTGCAGCTCGCGGATTTCGGCGCCGAGGTGATCAAGATCGAGCCGCCGGAGGGCGACACGCTCCGGTCATGGCGGGTGAAGAACATCGAGACCGCATGGAAGGTCTACAGCCGCAACAAGAAGAGCGTGGCGCTCGACCTGCGGTCCGATGCCGGCCGCGCCATCGTGCGCGAGCTCGCCCGGACGGCGGCGATCCTGGTCGAGAGTTTCAGGCCCGGCGTCATGGAAGACATGGGAATGTCGCCGGCCGAGCTGCATCAGATCAATCCCAAGCTGGTGATCCTCCGCATCTCCGGCTGGGGCCAGGACGGGCGTTATCGCCACAAGCCGGGCTTCGGCACGCTGATCGAGGGCTATTCGGGATTCGCCTCGATGAATGGCTTCGCGGACCGCGAGCCGGTGCTGCCGCCGATGTATCTCGCCGACTGCATGGCCGCCCTCAACGGCTATGGCGCCGTGCTGGTCGCGCTCCGCGAAGTCGAGATGAATGGCGGCAAGGGCCAGGTGCTCGACCTGCCGCTGTTCGACCCGCTGTTCTCGATGCTGGGACCGCAGGCCGCCAACCACCGGCTCACCGGCGAGGTGAAGGTGCGCAGCGGCAGCCGCTCGACCAACGCCGCCCCGCGCAACGTCTATCAGACTAAGGACGGCAGCTGGGTGTGCCTGTCGGCCTCGACGCAAGGCATGGCGCTGCGCGTGCTGACCAAGATCGGCCGGCCCGAGCTGGTCAAGGATCCGCGCTTCGCCACCAACATCGAGCGCGTGAAGAACGGCATCGAGCTCGACCGCATCATCGGCGAGTTCGTGGGCGCGCGCGATCTCGCCGAAAACCTGAAGTATTTCGACGAGGCCGGCGTCACCATCGGCCCGGTTTACGACATCTCGCAGATCACCCAGGACGACTACGTGCTGGAGCGCGAATCGCTGATCGAGATTCCCGACGAGGACATGGCGGGCGGTACGATGCCGACGCACTGTGTCGTGCCGCGCATGTCCGGCACGCCGGGGGCGCTGAAATCTGCCGCGCCGAGGGTGGGCGAACACAATGAAGCGCTGCTGAAGCCGCTGCTCGGCGATGCCGAATACGACAAGCTTGCCGCGTCGGGTGTGATCTCAACGGGCGTGATCTCGAAGGGTAAGAAGAAATGACTGCCGTGGCCCGTCCCGCCAATCCCGTCTGGCGCTCGATCCTCTACGTGCCGGGCAATGTGCCGAAGTTCATCGACAAGGCGCACGAGCGCGGCGCCGATTGCGTGCTGGTCGATCTCGAGGACAGCGTGCAGCCGGCGCAGAAGCCGGACGCGCGTGCCATGCTGTCGGACACGATCAAGAAAGTGGCGCGCGGCGGTGCCGACGTGGCGGTGCGCATCAACCGGCCGCTGCGCATGACAATCCCCGATCTCGAGGCCGCGGTGCAGCCCGGCGTCACCGCGCTGTTCATCACCAAGACCGAGAGCGTGCAGCACCTGAAGCTGCTCGACGAGATCGTGAGCGATCTTGAGAAGGAGCGTGGGCTCAAGGTCGGCAGCATCGGCTTCGGCGCGATGATCGAGCATCCGCGCGCGCTGTCGCAGATCCACGACATCGCCGAACACGCCCCGCGGCTGATCGGCATGATGCTGGGCGGCGAGGATTTCGCCCTCGAGACCGGTTCGATCCCGACCGACGAGACGCTGGAACTGCCCAAGCGGATGGTGGCCTTCGCGGCACAGGCCTTCGACGTCCCAATGATCGGCATTCTTGGTACGGTAGCGGACTATTCGGACCCCGGGGCGTATGCCAAGAGCGCCGAACGGGCGCGGCGGTTCGGCTTTTCGGGCGGCACCTGCATCCACCCCGGGCTGGTCACCGCCCTGAACGAGGCCTTCACACCGAAGGAAGAGGACGTGGCCTATGCCCAAAAGCTCATCCAGGCCGATGCCAAAGCCGCATCCGAGGGTCGCGGCTCGTTCCAGGTCGACGGCAAGATGATCGACATTCCGGTGATCGAACGCGCCCGCAAGCTGATCGCGCGGGCGGACGCCATCCAGCGCCGCGTCCGAAGGAAGTAGGCGGTCGCAGTGCCCAATTTGGGCACAGGGCCCAGAATCGGGTTGGCCCGTCGGGTCCCCCGGGATATAAACGTTCCATCACCAATGCGAATTGTTTGGTCCGGGCAGGGACCTTTCGGGGACTTGGGGTAAATGCGTCATCTGATCGTGGGAGCCGTTTTGGTGTTGGCCGCTTTGGCCGTCACTTCCGTGACTGCATCCCTGCTGGAGCGAGCGGCGATGAATCGCCAAGGTGTCGATAGCCCGACGGCGATCGTCGAGGGCCCGACCACGCCCGTGCCGGGCAAGGCCCGCACCGGCGAACTCGCGCGCCAGGTCATTCTCGTTTCCCGTCGTCTGGCTTCCGGCCTGAGGGACTAACCCATGCGCCATCTCACTTGGGCCGTCGCCTGGTTCATTGTCGGGCTTACCGTTACGCTCGGCACGGCCAGTGTACTGCAGCAGGTAGTGGGCAACCGCCAGGCCGCCGCGTCACCCGCGATTGTTCCCGCGCCGGAACCGGCGCCCGCTCCCACGATCAAGCCGCCGGCCGAGGGCCGCGACATGGTGGTGGCCTCGCGGCGCTTCTATCGCGAACGTCAGTAAGCACCGGTTGATCAGAGACAGAGACATAAAAAAGGCCTCCCGCGGGAGGCCTTTTTCTTTGTCTGCTTGTGGCGGACGTCAGTGCAGGTTCGACCACACCTGGCGCTTCACGGCGTACATCAGGCCAGCCATGGCGAGCAGGAACAGGATCACGCGAACGCCGGTGCGGTTGCGATCTTCCAGATGCGGCTCGGAGGCCCAGGCCAGGAACTCGACGACGTCGGAGGCTTCCTGGTCGAGCGTCGCCTTGGTGCCGTCGGCATACTGCACCTTGTCGTCGGCGAGCGGCGGCGGCATCGCGATGCGATGGCCCGGGAAGTACTTGTTGTAGTTGTCGTCCTTGGTGGCAGCCGCTTCCTTGATCTGCTCGGGCGTCAGCTTGTCGAACGGCACGTAGCCGGTCAGCAGGGCGTGAACATAGTCCGGACCTTCGTCACGCGCCTTGATGATGACGCTGAGATCGGGCGGCGCCTTGCCGCCGTTGGCAGCGGCTGCGGCGAGCTCGTTGGCGAACGGCTTCTTGAACTTGTCGGACGGACGCGCCGGGCGATCGATGGCGGAGCCGTCGTCGCCGATGTCGGGAACCTGGATCTCGGCGATCAGGCCCTTCACCTGGTTCTCGGTCAGGCCGAGATCCTCGAGGTTGCGGTAGGATAGCAGGTTCAGCGAATGGCACGCCGAGCAGACTTCCTTGTATATCTGGTAGCCGCGCTGGGCGGCGGCACGGTCGTAGGTGCCGAACGGGCCTTTGAAGTGCCAGTGATGTTCCGGCAGCTTCACTTCGGTCTCGGCGGCGACGGCAAGCGCGCCGCAGCCCAAGGCCGCGACGGCGATCGCGCCGGTGACGAGAGACTTCATGATCGACTTACGTGACTTCGAGCTGACCATGGCGATTACCCCGCCTTCTTAGCGAGCACCGCGTCGGCGATGCTGGGTGGCAACGGCAGGGGCCGTTCGACCTTGCCGAGGACCGGCAGCAAGATCAGGAAGTGGAAGAAGTAGTAGAACGTGCCCAGCCGCGAGACCGGCACGTACCAGCCTTCCGGCGGATGCGCGCCGCAGATGCCGAGCACGAAGACGTCGATCACCAGCACGAACATGAACCACTTGTAGATCGGCCGGAACGAGCAGGAGCGCACGCGCGAGGTGTCGAGCCACGGCAGGATGAACAGCACCGCAATGGCGCCGAACATGCACAGCACGCCACCCAGCTTGTCCGGGATCGCGCGCAGGATCGCGTAGAACGGCAGGAAGTACCATTCCGGCGTGATCTCGTTCGGCGTGACCAGCGGGTTGGCCGGGATGTAGTTGGCGACGTCGCCGAGATAGTTCGGCGCGAAGAACACGAAGCAGGCGTACACGATCAGGAAGCAGAGCACGCCGAAGCCGTCCTTCATCGTGTAGTACGGATGGAACGGAACGGTGTCCTGCGGGCCCTTCGGGTCGATACCCAGCGGGTTGTTCGAGCCGTGCACGTGCAGCGCCACGACATGCAGCGCCACGACGGCGACGATGACGAACGGCAGCAGGTAATGCAGCGCGAAGAAGCGGTTCAACGTCGGATTGTCGACCGCGAAGCCTCCCCACAACCAGGTCACGATCGAGTCGCCGACCACCGGGATGGCCGAGAACAGGTTGGTGATGACGGTGGCGCCCCAAAACGACATCTGGCCCCACGGCAGCACGTAGCCCATGAAGCCGGTTGCCATCATCAGCAGGAAGATGAGGACACCCAGGATCCACAGCAGTTCGCGCGGCGCCTTGTAGGAACCGTAGTACATGCCGCGGAAGATGTGGACGTAGACGGCGATGAAGAAGAACGACGCGCCGGTCATGTGCATGTAGCGGATCAGCCAGCCCGACGGCACGTCGCGCATGATGCGCTCGACCGAGGCGAAGGCGAGATCGGCGTTCGGCGTATAGTTCATCGCCAGTACGACACCGGTGGCGATCATCAGCACCAGCATCACCGTGGCGATCGCACCGAAGTTCCAGAAGTAGTTGAAATTCCGGGGCGTCGGGAAGGTGTGATATTCCTTCTCGATATAGCTGAAGATCGGCAGGCGGTAATCGATCCAGGCGATTACCTTGTTGTTGAAGACCGGCTGATTGCCGTGAGACGAGGCCATCGATTACTCCTGGCGTCAGCCGATTTTGACGAGTGTGTCGGACGAGAAGAGATAGTCCGGCACTGCGAGATTCTTCGGCGCCGGTCCCTTACGGATGCGGCCCGACGTGTCGTACTGCGAGCCGTGGCACGGGCAGAACCAGCCACCGAACTCGCCGCGCGGATCGCCCTGCTTGGTGCCGAGCGGCACGCAGCCGAGATGGGTGCAGACGCCGATCACGATCAGCCACTCCGGACGCACTTTCTTGGCGGTGTCGGTGACGCGCGCATTGTCGGTCTCGGGATCGGGCAGCTCGGCGAGCTTCACCGCGTCGGCTTCCTTGATCTCTTCCGGCGTACGATGGCGGATGAAGACGGGCTTGCCGCGCCACTTCACCGTGATCGCCTGGCCGACCGCAATCGCCTTCACGTTCACCTCGATCGAGGAAAGCGCCAGGGTATCTGCGGCAGGATTAAGGTTGTTGATGAAGGGCCACGCCGTGGCGATGCCGCCGACGGCGGCCATGGCGCCGGTGGCGACCATGAGGAAATCACGCCGGGTCGGATCGCCGTGGGCGCCGGCCGGGATACTGGAAGAAGCCATACTTTTATCGTCCCCTTGGGTCGCCGCAATAGACTGAAAAGCCACGCTTTATTCAAGGCTTCTTCCGTCGCAGTTCGAGTATTAATCGAGGAAGGTTGCGACCCGGCCAAACTGCGACAGCGCGCCGCATCCGGAGCTTTCGCGACGCGGACAGGAGACCATGCGACTCGCCCTTTTCGAGCCCGATATCCCACAGAATCTGGGGTCCTTCATCCGCCTGTCGGCCTGCCTGGGCGTTCCCCTCGACATCATCGAGCCCTGCGGCTTCCCCCTGGACGACAAGCGGATCCGCCGGGCATCCATGGATTATTACGACCTGGCACGCATCACTCGCCACGCCTCTTGGGCCGCCTTTTGCCGGGATCGGGCCCCTGGCCGGCTGGTTTTGCTCACCACCAAGGGCGCCCAAACCTTCCCGGAGGTCGTTTTCGAGCCCTCCGACACCTTGTTATTAGGCCGCGAGAGCGCCGGCGTGCCGGACGAGGTCCATGACGCCGCCGGCCTGCGCCTGCGGGTGCCGCTGCAGGAGGGCGCGCGGTCACTCAATGTCACACTGGCCGCATCGATGGTATTGAGCGAAGCCCTCCGCCAGACCTCGGGATTCGCCGCGCTCTCATGACCGACATCGCCCACCGCAAGACCCTCACGCGCGCCTGGTTCGAAGGCCTGCGCGACCGGATTTGTGCCGAATTCGAGAGAATCGAGGGCGAACTCACCGGAACGCACAGCGATCTGCCCCCCGGCCGCTTCGAGCGCACCGCCTGGCAGCGCCCGCGCGAAGCCAATGGAGAGGACCGCGGCGGTGGCGTCATGTCGGTGATGCGCGGCCGCGTCTTCGAGAAGGTGGGGGTCAACGTCTCGACCGTGTTCGGCGAGTTCAGCCCCGAGTTCCGCAAGCAAATCCCCGGCGCCGACCAGGACCCGCGCTTCCATGCGTCCGGCATTTCCCTGGTGGCGCACATGCGTTCCCCGAAAGTGCCGGCCGTGCACATGAATACGCGCTTCATCGTCACCACCAAGTCGTGGTTCGGCGGCGGCGGCGATCTCACGCCCATGGTGCCGAACGAAGAAGACACGCGCGCCTTCCACGACTCCTTCAAAGCCGCGTGCGACACGCACGACGCCACTTATTACCCGCGCTTCAAAAAGTGGTGCGACGAATATTTCTATCTGCCGCATCGCAACGAGCCGCGCGGCGTGGGCGGCATCTTCTACGATTATGTCGAGAACGACTTCGACAAGGACTTCGCCTTCACCCGCGACGTCGGTGAGTCCTTTCTCAAGGTCTATCCCGCCATCGTCTGCAAGCACATGAACCAACCCTGGACCGCCGCCGAGCGCGAGCACCAGCTGGTCCGCCGCGGCCGCTACGTCGAGTTCAACCTGCTGCACGATCGCGGTACCAAGTTCGGCCTGATGACCGGCGGCAACGTCGAGGCGATCCTGATGTCGCTGCCACCCGAGGCTCGCTGGCCCTAGAGGGTCCCCGTCCCGAAAAACCGCCTACTGCATGCGCGCAAACCAGACGCGCACCTTGCCGTCGGCCGATGCGGGAATATCGAGCTTCTTGCTCATCGCCAGGATCATGGGCTCGCGATAGAGCGGCATGGTCGCGAAATCGGCGCGCTCGATCTCGAAGGCCTTGTCGAACAGCTGTTGTCGCCGGGCGGGATCCATCTCGACGCCCGCCTGCTCGGCGACGGCGTCGAACTCGGGACTGGAATAGCGGCCGGCGTTCCAGGTGCCCGCACGATCGACGCGCGTATGCAGGACATTGTTGAGCATGGTGTAGGCATCGAGTTGCGGCGTGTTCGCCCAGCCCAGGATGAAGATGTCGCTGTCACCCTTCATGAATTTCTGCATGTAGATGGGGTAGCGCATGATCGACAGTCCGATCTTCACGCCGATCTTTGCCCACATCGTGCCGATCGCTTCGCAGATCTTGTCGCTGGCGATGAAGCGGTCGTTGGGGCAATCCATGCCGATCGAGAAGCCCGACGGATAGCCGGCCTCCGCGAGCAACGCCCGCGCTCGTGCCGGATCGAACTTGGTGCGCGGCGTCGCCAGTTTTGCGTCATAGCCCTGGATCTCCGGTGCGATCAGCGTGTGGATCGGCTTGGTGAGGCCGCGCATGATCTGCCTGGTCAACGCCTCGACGTCGATCGCGCTGGCGAGGGCTTCCCGCACCTTCACTTTGGTGAGCGGATTGACGGTGGCACCGTCGGGCAGATGATCGGGCGCCACGTTGAAGCCGATGAACACGACGCGCAGGTCCTGCGCTTCGATGACCTTGAGATCCGGATTGCGCCGCAAGGTGTCGATCGCGGTGACCGGCGTCGGCGTGATCAGGTCGATCTCGCCCGAGACCAGCGCGGCCAGCCGCGTCGCGTCGTTCAGGATCGGCTTGTATTCGACGCGATCGATATTGTGCTCGGGCTTGTCCCACCAGCCGGGAAAGCGCTTCAGCACCGTCACCACGTCTTGCTGCCGAGAGACCAGCATGAACGGCCCGGTCCCGTTGGCGTGCTGCGTCGTATAGGACGTCTTGCCCTTGGCGGGGTCGGCTGGCTCCAGCGCATTGTTCTCGGTCATCCAGCGCTCGCTCAAGATGCCGACGCCCGAGAGGTCGTTGAGCAATACCGGATAGGGTCCGC
The DNA here is from genome assembly GCA_903832005.1 of Enhydrobacter aerosaccus. GTDB lineage: Bacteria > Pseudomonadota > Alphaproteobacteria > Reyranellales > Reyranellaceae > Reyranella > Reyranella aerosaccus_B. The sequence goes on from CAIKZO010000136.1 coordinate 14,130, forward strand.
GCAGGAACACGTCGACCGTGAAGTCGTCGACCAGCACGGCCTCGCGGATCATCGCCGTCGCCGACAGATAAGGAGAGTTGGGCAGGCTCGCGCGCTTCAGCGATGCCACGACGTCGCGACCGGTCAGCGGCGTTCCATCGTGGAAGACGACGCCCTTGCGGATATTGAACCGCCAATGATCGGGCGCGATCGTCTGCCACGACGTTGCCAGCGCCGGCTCGAGCTTCAGGTTGCGGTCGTGCCGCACCAGCGATTCGTAGATGTTGCTCAGCAACGACGCGTTGGCCGTGCTGAAGGCGCCATGCGGGTCCATGGTCGAGATCTCGCCATTGTTCCCCCAGCGCAGGACTTTTTCCGGGGCCGGGGCCTGTGCCCCTGCTCCTGCGGAAACGAGCGACAGCGCAACGACGAAAGCCAGAAGACGCGAGATCATGTGTTGCTCCGGTCGAGGGGAAAGATCGGTCGCGCGAGTTTTTTCCAGTCGAAGGCCGCGAGGTCCATGCTGGCGACACCGGCGCCGTTGCAGTCGATGGCGCCCTTCGCCAGCGGCAGGAAGGACGGTCGATACTGGACCTTGGATTTGAGCACGACGTACCGGAATCGGGTCGGCTCCAGCCCGAACAGGCGGAACTGCTGCGGATCGAGGGCTTCGACGCGATCTTCACTGACGACGAGCACCAGCGGCCCGGTATCAAGCACGACGGTGCGGCCGAGATTGACCTTCATGCCGGTGAACACCGGGCCCTCGACGGTGAACCGACCTTCGGCGATGTGCTTCACGACTCCGGTAAGACGCATCGGCCGCAACGGGGTGCGCAGGGCCGGGATGGCCGATTTGCCACCGACCGCCAGCGTGACCGTGGCACCGACGCCCGCTTCGACCATCTTGGCGACGGCCTCCGGATCGACGATCGGACCCGCGAGAATGCCGGTCAGCCCCTGGTCGAGAGCCTTCTCGATCACATCCATCGAATCCTGCGTGCCACCGGAATGACAATTGTCGGAGATGTCGGCGAGCAGTACCGGCCCCTCCGAGCCGGATTGGGCCGTGAGGGCCTTGGCGCGTTTCAGCGCGTCGCCCAGCGGTTCGAAATCGCTGTTGAACTGCTCGCGCAGGGACCAGGCGAGATCGACGATCTTCTGCGCCACCTCTTCCGCGCGGGCGATATCGCCATCCGCCGTCGCGACAACCGTCAAACCAGTATCGGCGGTATCGGACAGGGGGAAGCCGGTGAACACCGTCACGCACGGCATGCCATCGCGCTCGGCGGCAGCCGCGGCCTCGATCACCTGCGCCATCGGCTGTTCGCTCGTCACCATGCGCAGCATGTTCGCGAGGATCGGGCAGCGACGCACGACCGTTACCGGCTTGAGCTTGCCCGCCAACGTCTCGCGCAGCAGGCGACCGGCCATGCGGCCAGTCTCGACCATGTCGAGATGCGGATAGGTGCGATAGCCCACCATCACCGTGCAGTTGCGCGCGATGCGCGGCGTGATGTTGGCATGCGAGTCGAGCGCGAGCGCGAGCGGAAGATTTGGCGCCGCGGCGCGGATGCGCCGGAGCATCTCGCCTTCGCCGTCATCGTAGTGCTCGGCCACCATGGCGCCATGCAGGTCGAGCATCATGACGTCGCATCGCAGGGCCGCTTCGCACAGCGTGTCGGAAATCCGCTCGAATGCATCGCGCGATACCGGCGCGCTGGGAAGAGCCCGGGCAGCGATGGGAATGGAGACGTCGCCGCCCAGAAGCTCCGCCTGCTCGAGCAGCCCCGCCATCGAGTAGCCGGAATGGCGGAAAGTCTTGTAGGCCTCGTCGCCGAACAGGGGACCGCCGGGCCCGAAATCCTCCCACGCCGTACGCACCGGCGAGAAGGTGTTGGTCTCGTGCTTGAACATGCCGACGGCGATTTTCATGGCGCTCCCGCTCCGGGCTGGGGCTCGACCTTGTGCGCCGGTCATTATTCCGTCCAATATCGATTTCTCTGATCTACCAAACTTTTGGTTATGCCCATGGCCCAGCCCTCGCCCACCCTTCGAGAACTCGCCGCGTTCCGCGCGCTGTTGCGCACACGGTCGGCGACCGGCGCCGCGGTTGCGCTGCGCGTGACGCAGCCCGCGATCAGCAAGGCCTTGCGCCAACTCGAAGCGGACATGGGCATCGCTCTCTTCGAGCGGGTCGGCGGCCGTCTTCACCCGACACCCGAAGCCGAATTGCTGCTGCCCGCGGTCGACAATGTCCTCACGTCGATGACGGCACTGGCGAATGCCGGCCAGGCGATCCGGGACCAACGGGTCGGACAGGTGACGGTGGGCGCTATTCCCACTTTGTCGAATGTCTTCCTGCCCGCCGCCATCGAGGCCGTGGCCCGGCAACATCCCGAGGTGCGCATCGCCGTCCAAACCCTGCCGACGCGCCAGATCGTGGAAGCCGTCGCCCGCGGCTTCATCGAACTCGGACTGGTGCACGACATCGTCGACGATCCGCTCGTGCACGCCGAGGATATAGGTGTCTCGGCGATGGCCTGCGTCGTTCCAGCGAGCCACCCGTTTGCCCGCCGCAAACAGATCCGCGCCAGGGATCTCGCGGGCCGGCCCTCGGTCTCCTTTCCCGCTCAATCGCCGATCGGCCTGCGCCTCAGCGCCGCTTTCGAGGCCGAGGGCGAGACCTTCGCGCCGACGATGGAAGTGGGCGCCTCGACGGTCGTGTGCTCGCTTGCCTTGCAGTGTGGCATCCCCGGCATCGTGGAAGAGTATGTACTGTCGCTCGGCTGGTGGCCCGGGCTGCGCGCCGTGCCGCTCGCGCCGGCCATTCCCCTGCGCCCACGCATCCTGACGACGCGTCAGCGGCCGGTCTCCGGCGCCGGCAAGCTGCTGCGCGATAAATATCGCGCGTTGGTCCAGTCGGTGTTGCGGCCGACCACTTAGGCCCCTGTGCGCGAGCACTAGCTCGGGCGCGCATCTGAGACGCGCGGGCCGTAGCTCTCGTCGGCCGACCGAGATAGATCGTACGGGCTGGTGGAAAGAGCCTAGGGTCGCACGCGCTTCGTATCCTCGTGCGCCGATAATAAGGAAAAATCCATGGCCCAGAAGCAACAGCGCGGTAATCGCGAAGCCAAGAAGCCCAAGCAGAACAAGACCAAGCTGGTCGCCAGCACCTCGCCGTTCGCCGCCGCGCACACCAATCCCGGCAAGAGCGTCGCGGCCGGCAAGCGCAAGTAACCTCACACGTAACGTCTCTGGCCGGCTCGCCGGCCCTTGTTACCGGTAGGCAACTCCCCATCTCTTCGAAGCCGGGTCAGCACCCCCGCGCTCCAGGAGGAGCCATGACGCTGCGTCCGGAATATTCCCTCGGTCACTCCGAATATAATGCCTTCCTCTTCGCCGCCGTCGGCGAGGAGAAGACAGGCATGCAGCTTACCGTCCTGACAGCCCTGATCCGGCTGGGATTCGATCCCTGGCAGGAAGCGGCCCGCCTCTCCGGCCTTTCCAAAGCAGCGGCGGTCCAGGCGTTGATGGCCGCCATGGCCCGCCTGCCCGAAGGCGACTGGAACGCCTCGGCCCTGCCCGAAATCGCCGCGCGCCTCGTCGGCAGCTTGCCGGGACGGGTGACGCCGGCGGCTCCCCCAAACCCCGCCAAGCCCTTTAGCCTACCCTTCGGCCTGCCGTCTTTGCCCGTGTCTTTCCCAATGCCGAAAGGCGTGGTCTGGATCGCCCTTGCGGGCACTCTGCTGCTTGCCTTCGTTATCCTGCAAGACGGCAAAGTCTACGACCCTGCTCCGACAAGCAGCTCGGCGATTCCGTACAACAAGTAGCGGCCGCCGTCTCAATCACCGGCGGCGATCTGCCGTTCGGTGGCGATGTCGGCGAAAATCCTGACCGTGTGATCGAACAACTGGGCGAACGCCGCCTGCGGCAGGCCGGCCGGCTCGAAGCCGAGGTCGCGCAGCCGGCCGGCGACGGTCGTGTCCTTCAACACGGCCAGCACTGCCGCATGCACCCGGTCACGTATGTCCTGTGGTGTGTCCTTGGGCGCCAGGAAACCCATCCATGTCTCCTGCACGAAGCCCCGGGCAGCCGATTCGCCGGCCGCCGGGACGTTCGGGAAACTGGGCGTCCGCTTCTCGCTCGTCACCGCCAGCGGCACGAGGCGGCCAGCCTTGGCCTGCTCCGCGCCCGCGGCGAAGGTGACGCAAGCCGCATCGATGGTCCCCGCGATCAGATCCTGCAGCAGCGGGCCACCGCCGCGATAGGGCACGTGCGTCACACGCAGGTTGCCGGCCGCGCGCAACAGCAGCTCGCTGGTGAGATGCTGCGAACTGCCGATGCCCGGCGTGCCGACATTGAGCTTGCCGGGCTGGGCGCGCGCTGCGGCCACGTATTCGTCGATCGTACGGAAGCCCGACTTCGGATGAGTGTAGATTCCCTGCGGCCCCGAGATCGCGAGCGTGATGGGCTCGAACGACGGACGCAGCGGCGCGGCACCCGCGATCGGCAGCGCTTCGGTCGCCGCGAACGTATCGTTCACCAACAGCAAGGTGTGGCCATCGGGTGCCGCGCGCGCCGCCGTTTGCGTGCCGATGCGGCCCGAGCCGCCGCCGATATTGTCGATGACGATGCCCTGCCCCAGCTGATCGCCGAGGGCCGCCTGCACGGCGCGGCCGAACGCATCGACGCCGCCAACCGCCGGCCACGGCACGATCAACCGGATCGGCCGGATCGGCCGGATCGGATAGGTCTCGCGCGCCCGCGCGATCGACGGCGCCGCGAGCAAAGCACCGGACAGGAGAGAGGCGAAACGACGACGCGCAAGCATGGCTGAACTCCGGGGAACGCTACAAACGGGACGGGTAATGAGACGTCGTCAGTGAAGGACGCGCGCGGGCCGCGGTGCCGGGTCGCCCCAGGCACTGCGCACCACCTGGGAAATGACGCCGGCCGATGTCGCCGGTCGGGACGCCGACGCGGTCTTGCGCACCGGGTTGAAATGCGTGAGCGGCGTCGCGAACACCGTCGGCAGGATGATGAAGCCCAGCAGATGGCCCGATTGCGTGACGATCGCCGGATCGGTGCGCAAGGCCACATCGGTGGCGAGCCCCGCCGCCCTGTCGCCACTCCATCCGAGGGCCTCTATTTCTTCGGCATCGTGCTCTGCCCACGCCGCCGTGCCGTCGACCGTTGCCAACGCATCGTCGTAGGCTTGGCGCACATAGGGCGCCGACAGGCTGCCGCTGGCCTCCGCCAAGCGTCGCAGCAGCCGGATTTCCACCGCGATCGCCGGTGCCAGATCGGGATTGCCGAGTGCTATGGCGGCAAGTCCGAACAGACCGTCGAAGATCTTGAAGGGGTGTCGGGCTTGCGAGAGCTTGCCCCCATAGCCCTGCACCGCCGCTTCGCCGAACGCCGCGGCTGAACGCGCGGCGCAGGCGGCGAGCCACGTCGTGCGCTCGCGCAGCAAGGTGAACGTGGGCGTCCAGTTGCCCCAGTCGAAATGGCGCGCCATCTCGCCCAGCCACGGCGCCGCTGCCGCGTCGGATGCGAGCAAGCTGAATTGCGCGGCGGAATGCATGCGTTGCCAATACTGCCGCAGCAACCGCGGCGGCACGGCGACACCCGCATGCAGGTCGGCGACGATATACGGGCGCAGGATGTCGAGCGTCACGGCGATCGACGCCGCGGTCTTGTAGGCGGTCTGCTCGAGCGCCGGCGCCCACGGCAGCAACGCGGCGAATTCGCGCCGCGACGGCGCCTCGCGCGGACCCAGCAAAGGGCGGACGAGTCGTATGGCATCGGGCAACGCCGTCGATCGGGCGAGCGCGTCCGACAACGCCCGGGCAATCGACGGACCGTTGGCGCGCAGCGCGTCGGCCTCGACCAAGGCTACGTTGAGCGGCCGATCCCTCTCCGCTGCGACCCGCTGGTCCTTCACGGTCAGCCAGATGCCGTCCGGTTGGCTGACGGCAAAGGCCGAGCGCAAGTCGGCGCCGGCCAGGCCGCGCAGCTTTTCGTTCAGCGCGTCGTCGGCGCCCATGGCCAACGCCACCGCGAGGACGCGGGCGATTTCCGTCTCCGCCGCCCGGTCGTCCAATTTCGGGGCAACGAAGGACCGATCGTTGCCCGGGTGCGTGACGCTCATGCCGGTTTCATGCCGCTGCTAGGCCTCGGGGAAGAACACGAGGCAGCGCACCTCGATGCTCTCACGGGGCGGCGCGTTGAGCGCCAGTGGATTTTCGAACGAGGTATGGAAGGACAGCCGTGCGCGGCCGTCGTCGGCGCTGTCGTGCACGCGGATCAGCAGCGCTTCGTCGGGCTGCTGGTCCGAGAAGTAGTACCAGCGGTGGCCGGGCTTGAACTCGACCGACGAAGTCTCGCCGCGCAGATGCGGATAGACAAGGTCGCTCGCGATCAGGTCGTCGTTGGAGAAGGTCCGCGCGTCACACAAAGCGAGCGGCGAATCCTGCACCGGCCCGCGGATTGGCCGCCAGACATTGACAATGCCGAAGCGCTGGTTGAGCAGCTCCGGTGCATCGGCGCCCAGGTGGTCGCGCACGCGGCGCGGCGCCGAGGTGAGCGTGTGGTCGTTGTGCACGCGGCGCGACGGCTCGCGCGCGCCGCTGCGGGCGATGTTGCGCACGGTGTGGTCGAAGATCGCGACGCGCGACGCCCCCAGCGTCTCGCGCACCAGCCGCTCGACCTCGGGATAATAGACGCGCTCGACTTCCTCGGGCGAGTAGAAGTCCGCGACACGCGACGCGGACTTCACGAGCTGGAAGCCGTTGCGGTCGAGCGAGAACTCGCCCTCGCGGCCGCGCGCATCCTCGATCTTGATCTCGCGCGGATCGTCGATGCCATTCCACGCCGGCACGCCCGGCGGCGGCTCGGCGACGTAGCGCACGGGCTTTTCAGCGCCGCGCTTGAGATAGTGCAAGGTGGTCGTGAGGGACTTGTCTTGAACGGCAGATGCAAGCGACATGCGATACTCTCCTTCGGATGAATGAATTCAAGTTTGTGCGGGCGAGGCGGCTTTGCCAGCGGCCGGCCGCAGCTGTGCTTTTGCCGGAAAATCAATATTTTCCGTCCGGACCACGCTCCCTGGAATTTCCCGATCGACGGACACGCGCTCGTGGAAAGCGTCGCTGAACAGCGAGACTTTTCGCGGCGGCGAGCCCGAGAAAATTTCCAGCAAAAGCACCAGCCGATCCGTCGTAGGGCGCTCGCTCATGGCGCACCTCGATTGAGCAGTACGCTGTGCGCCGGTGCGCCGCCGATCTTCACCCAGCCCTTCGCCGCCGCGAACGCGACGCCCGCGTCGACAACGCTCGGCCTCCAGCCGGAGCTGGCCTTGCACCCTGTCGAGCGGGATCCAGGCCTCATGGTCCTGGCGCACATCGCGGATCGCCCGGCAGACCTGCAGCGCCAGCGCATCCACACCCTGTTTGATCGCCATGGCTTGTCCTCCTACCAATCGCGCGCGAGACCGAGCAGGCCCAGCGCCTCGCGACGCAGACGCAACAGCTCGGGATGATCGCGATGCCGCGGGAACGGCAGATCGACGTCGAGGTCGGCGCGAATGCGCGCCGGCCGGTCGCTGAAGACGATGACGCGATTGGCGAGCAGCAATGCCTCTTCGACATCATGCGTCACCATCAGGACAGTGAAGCCGCGCTGCTGCCACAGGCGCGTCAGCTCACCCTGCATCTGCAGTCGCGTCAGGCTGTCGAGCTTGCCGAGCGGCTCGTCGAGGATCAGCAGCTTCGGATCGTTGACCAGCGCGCGGGCAAGCGAGGCGCGCTGGGCCATGCTGCCCGAGAGCTGATGCGGATAGGCCTCGGCGAACTTCTCCAGGCCGACGAGCGCCAGCGCCGCATCGACCCGCTCGCGCTGCTGCTTCAGCAGGCCACGCGTCTCGAGGCCGAGCGAGGCATTACGCCAGACGGTGCGCCAGGGATAAAGAGTCGGATCCTGGAACACTACGACGCGCGACGGATCGGGACCGGTCACCTCGCGCCCCTCGACGATCAGGCTGCCCGAGCGGGGACGATCGAGACCGGCGACCAGGCGCAGGAGCGTGGACTTGCCACAACCGCTCGGTCCCAGCAGGGCCACGAACTGGCCGGGCTCGACGTCGAAGGAGACATCCTCCAGCACCGGCAGATAGTCGCCGTGCAGGACGAAGCCGTGATCGACGCCGCGTATGGCCAGGCCTGCGCCGGCCGGGAGTCCGGCCAGCGACGAGGACGGCACTGCTTCGGCGAGAAGCGCTACCATTTGACGAGTCCTTTCTGCCAAGCGAGCAACCGGTCGCGCAGACGGAACAGCAATGTGATCAAGGTCGAGCACATCAGCGCCATCACCAGCAGCGCGCCGTACATGTTGGCGTAGGCGGCCCAGCCCTGCGCCCATTGCAGGTACCAGCCCAGGCCCGACTTCACGCCCAGCATCTCGGCGACCACGAGGACCGCGAACGACGAGCCTAGCCCCATGAAGAGGCCAACGAAGACGTGCGGCAGGGCTGCGGGAATGGCGACCTTCAGGATGAGGAAGCGCTGGCTGCCGCCCAAGGTGCGCGCCACGTCGTAGTAGGCGGTCGGCACGCCCGCGACGCCCGACCAGGTGAGCACGGTCACCGGGAAGGCGGTCGCGAGAGCGATCAGGAAGGTGCTGGCGCTGGCGCTCGTCGGGAAGATGAAGAAGGCGAGCGGCAGCCACGCCGTAGCCGGCAGCGGGCCGACCAGGCGCATGACGGGATGGATCCAGTAGCCGATGCGCTTGGACCATCCGAGGGCGACACCGACTCCGAAGCCGACGGCGGCGCCAATGACGAAGCCGCGCAGCAACAGCCAGAGCGAGGCCAGGAGACTGTCGCCCAGCTTCTGCCAGTCGTCGGTGTAGACCTCGACGAAGGCCTGCGGCGACGGGAAGAACGGTAGCGGCAGGAGATCGAGCTTCGCGGTCACGATCTCCCAGACCGCCAGCCAGAGCGCCAGCACGACGAACCAGGGCGCGAAGCGTCCGATCCTTGCGAGCAGCGGCAGGAAGCGGGCGCCGCCGCTTGCTGCCAGTTGTACTACGCCAAACAAGCCGGCGAGCACGCCAAGCAATCGGGTGCGCTCGACCTCCTGCGCATCCGGCCAGAAGAGGACCAGGCCAGCCAGCCCGACCCAGAGGAAGCCGGCGGCGACGAGCACACCCAGGGAGTGCGGCTGCCCGTCGCCACCGGCCAGAAGCGGACCGATCTTGCGATCGGGTCCGGCCTCGGCAATCGCCGTCATGACAAGCCTCCCTACGCCAGAACGTCGGCGGTCACCCGCGCGGCGTATTTCTGGACATCGGTCGACGGCTTGAAGACGGCGACGCTTTTCAGTTCCGTGGCGTAGACCGCGATCTGCTCGCGCAGGTCGCCGCCCAGCGGATTGTGGTGGTGCGTGTGGCTACGCAGCATGGCTGCGAGCTTGTCCGCCGGCGCCTTGGCGTAGGGCGCGAAGATCGCGGCCGCGGCGTCGGGATTGGTGGAGACCCACTCCTGCGCCTCGAGCAGCGACTGCACGAGTGCCGCGGCGACCGGCTTCTCCTGGCGGATCAGCGCGCCACGGATGCCCAGCACGCAGCAGGTGCGATGCCCGAAGTCGCCGCTCAGGTTGTTGGCGACCTCGAACAGCCCGTCGCGGTCGCGCGCCAGCCAGCCCAGCGGATCGCCCAGCGCGAAGGCCTGCACCTCGCCCTTCTTGAGCGCCACCGGCAGGACGTCGCCGGGGAAGACCTTCCATTCGACGTCCTTGTTGGGATCGAGACCGGCCTGGTGCAGCATGATCGAGAAGAAGTTGCGGTCGGGCGCGGCGAGGTCGGTGACGCCGATCGCCTTGCCCTTGAGGTCCGCGATCTTCTTGATGCCGCCCTGCTCGGTCGCGAACAGCCGCATGCAGCCGCCATGAATGCCCGCCACGATCTTGACGTCAAAGCCGCCTTCCAGCGGCTTCATCCAGCGCAGCGCCATGCCGATGCCGGCATCGGCCTTGGCCGTGGCGATCGCCTCGAGCAGCTGGTCGGTCGAGCCGCCGAAGTTGATCAGCTCGACGTCGAGATTGTGCTTCTCGAAGTAGCCCTTCTCCTTGGCGACCGAGACGCCCACGGTGCAGATGGCGGTGGCGTTCCAGGTGAGCTTCAGCGCGCGCTTCTGCGGCAGAACCACCGACTCGCCGAACGACGCGCGGCAGATCGCGGAATCCAGCAGCTCCGGCGGCAGGCCGTGCAGGAAAGTGTGTTGCGCCAGCGCGGCGGCGGGCACGAGGGCACTGCCGAAGCCGGCGGCGCGCAGGAACGTACGTCGAGTGGGAAAGCGATACATTGGGTTACTCCAGGCGGACACGAAGGAAGAAGCGCGTCGAGACGCGCGGCAGCGATCAGCTGCGACAGCAACAGGTAACGGTCGGGGCGACGCGGTTGCTTTTCATGTCATCAGCATCGTTCGATTCGATGCACGGAGTAAATGAAGGGGAAAACCAAAGATGCGACGCCGGAGGAAAGCACCTGCTTTCTCTCCGGCGTCGCGAAGGGAATTCTGGTTCAGGCCGCACGCTTCAGCGTGCCGGCCGCGGTCAACGCCTGCGAAAGATCGGCGATGATGTCGTCGATGTGTTCGATGCCGATCGACAGGCGCACGTAGCCGTCGGACACGCCGGTCGCGAGTTGCTCCGCAGGCGTGAGCTGCGAGTGCGTGGTCGAGGCCGGATGAATGGCGAGGCTGCGCGAATCGCCGATGTTGGCGACGTGATAGAGCAGCTTCAGCGAATCGATGAAGCGACGGCCCGCTTCACGACCAGCCGACAGTTCGAAGCCGACCAGTCCGCCGTAGCCGCCTTTCAGATAGGTATCGGCACGACGGCGCGCTTCGCCCTTCTGTTGCGACGGATGGATGACCTTCACGACCTCGGGACGCTTGGCGAGGAAGTCGGCCACCGCCTGCGCATTGCGCACATGACGCTCGATGCGCAAGGCCAGCGTCTCGATGCCTTGCAGGATCAGGAAAGCGTTGAACGGCGCCAGCGGCGCGCCGAGATCGCGCAGCAAGGTCGTGCGTGCCTTGATGATATAGGCGACAGGACCGATGCCCTTCACCGCTTCGACCCACACCGCGCCGTGGTAGCTCGGGTCCGGCGTGTTGAGCGCAGGCTGGCGCTTCGGATGCGCCGCCCAGTCGAACGTGCCGCCATCGACGATCAGGCCGCCGATCGAGTTGCCATGGCCGCCAAGATACTTGGTGCCGGAGTAGACGACGATGGCGGCGCCATGCTCGAGCGGCCGCGTCAGGATGGGCGCTGCCGTGTTGTCGACAATCAGTGGAATGCCGAGCGGCCGGCCGATATCGGCCACTTCCTTGATCGGGAAGACCGTGAGCTTCGGATTGGGCAGCGTCTCGGCATAGTAGGCGCGCGTCTTCGCATCGGTCGCCTTGGCGAAGGCTTGCGGATCGGCCGGATCGACAAAGCGCACCTCGATGCCCTGGTCCTTCAGCGTGTGCGCGAACAGGTTCCACGTGCCGCCATAAAGATCGGTCGAGCTCACGATGTTGTCGCCGGCCTTGGCGAGATTCTGGATCGCATAGGCCGACGCCGCCTGGCCGGAGCCGACGGCCAGCGCCGCAGCACCACCTTCGAGTGCCGCGATGCGCTGCTCGAGCACATCCACCGTAGGATTGCCGATGCGCGTGTAGATGTTGCCCAGTTCCTTCAGCGCGAACAGGTTCGATGCATGCTCGGTGTCGCGGAACTGGTACGACGTGGTCTGGTAGATCGGCACGGCAACGGCGCCGGTGGCGCTGTCGGCGCGCCAACCGGCGTGCAGGGAAAGAGTCTCGGGATGGCGCGAGTTGGTGGTCATGATGAATTTCCGAATGAAATGAGGGCAGACGTCGACAGTCGGCGGACGCGATCAACAGGGACCGGTCACGCAGGTTGACTGACGACGGCAGACGCACAGTTTCACGGAAGACTCGTGTTTTCAGGAGACAAGATCGTCCCCCAAGGTGCTCGCCCCGAAGCGATCCGGTCAAACAAAGGGAATTCTCGAACGCGCGCCTGGCGCAGCACGTTCGCTCTGCGTCGTTCGGAAAGACTGTCGAATCGTTTCCCGATCCTGCGCGAAGTCAGCGGGCGCCGGCCAACACTCTCAGGCGCGCGTGATGCTCGACCCGTTGCAACAAGCGATCCAGGTCGTCCCTGTCGATGTCGAAAGTCTCATCCTCGGCTTCGAGAGCAGCGTCGATGTCCTGCGGCAGGAAACCATGTCGCGCCGCCGAGGCGGCCTGCAGGGCCGCCTTCCCATCGTGCGGATACCGGCGGCGAAACAGCCTGTGCAGAGCGATTCCCAACGCCACGAGAAGGATCGAGTTCAAGGCAACGGGCAGGAGAGGAAACAGCAAACCGTACTTTGCAACGGCGGGACCACCGAGCACGGCCGTGAGCGCCGTCGCTCCGCCCGGCGGATGAAGCGATCTCGTGAACGACATCGCCGCGATCGCCAACGACACGGCGAGGCCCGCGGCAACGACCGGGTGATGAACCAGACCGGCCACCGCGATACCGATAAAGGCGGAAAGGGTGTTCCCGGCGATCACGGGCCAGGGCTGCGCGAGCGGGCTGGCGGGTACCGCAAACACGAGAACCGCGGAGGCACCGACGGGCGCCACGAGGAGCGGCAGGTTCGGATCGAGTCCGACGAAGTAACCGCAGATAAGCCCCGTGCCGCAGATCGCCAATAGCGCGCCAAGACAGCCCGCCAGCCGCTCCCGCAAGGTCGCGCCCGCGAGGATCGGCGAGAAAAACGGGAAGCACTTTTTCGGCGCCGGGACACTCAAACGCTCGGGACCATCCACGATCGATCACACTCTCGCCGGCGATTGGCGCCAGCGCGCGAATTTAGCGTAGCCATGATGTAAAATCAAACAGCGAATGCCGCCGATTCCAAAAACGAAAGACACGCCGCATGCGCAGGCGGTCTAAGAAAATTTATGCGGTGAAACAGCGATCTATCAGCAAATTTTTTCAGTCGCAGATCCGGCAAACGACCAGGAGATCTATCGCCTCGCGGACCGCAGAACCTGGGTGTTGAGCCAATTGCCGAATTCCCGGCTGCGCACGCCAGCATCGAGCACATCGGCGTGCAGGCCGTATTTCCAGACGAGATCCTTGCGCGCCGGTTCGCGCGCGAGCGCATGGAAATCCGAGACGATCGTGTCGACCTCTCCCGCCGTGCCGGCGAGCCGCTCGTCGAGATGACGCTGGACCCTCAGGGCGATGATCGCGGCAACGGAGCCGAAGTCGAATTCGGGATGGTACTGCACGCCCCAGAAGCTTTTCGCACCGTCACGGATCGCCATCGCCTGGACACGACTAACGGCGTTCGATGCCAGCAGTTCGGCGCCAGCCGGCAGCGTCTCGACCTCGTCTTCATGGCTGCAGAGCGCGTCGAAGGCGCCCTGCTTGCCCTCGTACATCGCGTGGGCGCGGCCCGCGTCGGTCGGACAGATGCGGCGCGCCACGCCGATCTCTCGGCCGTTGGGATTGAGACGGACCGTGCCGCCCAGTGCCGCCGTCATGAGCTGCACGCCCCAGCACGAGCCGAAGGCCGGCACGCCTGCGTTCCAGATGGATCGCGCGAGGTCGAGCTGCTCGCGCACCGTCGGCTGGTCGAGCTGATAGACGTTGAGAGGAGAGCCGGAAAGCCACGCACCGTCGAAGTCGCCGAGCTGCACGCCCTGCGGCAGGCTTTCGCCATCGCCGACGTTCAGCGTGAACGACTCGATCGACTGGCCGGCCGGCAGATGCCGCGACACCGATTCGACGAAGAGCTTGTCGTACGGGCGGCTGCCCTGGGCGGCGAGCTTCTGCAGGAGCGCGTCGGCGGTGCAGTTGACGATGAGAAGACGGGGCATGATGGGCGGATCGTAGAGCTAGGCGATCACAAGTCAAAAGCTTGAAATCGCGCTGATGCCCATGCCCAGTCCCGTGGTGATCAACAGGACACAGATCAGCGCTTTGAGGAACCGGGGAGACAGAGGCGGCGGGCGCCGCGCCGCAAAGAACGTCACGGTGAAGACGACGGGTAGCGCTTCGAGCGCGAGCTGCAGTGCGTTCAGCGAGAACTTTCCCGTCGGCACGACAATGAACAGCCGCAACGCCGTGCCGAGACCGAAGATCACCATGAGGGACTGCCGGACCCATAACGCCGGCTTGGGCTGGCGGTAGAGCAGATAGACCAGAGGCGGACCCGAGGCAGAGAACATGCCGGCCAACAGACCCGATATGCCGCCGGTCAGGGCAAAGACAGCCGGCGAGGAAAGAGACGGCAACGGCTTTGCCGCGCGCCATAGCGAGAGGGCGCATGCCACGATGCTCATCCCCAGGATGAAGCGCAGCGTCTGATAGGCCGTGCCGGCAAGCCAGACGAGCAGAACCGCCCCGATGAGGGTGCCGACTGCACTGGCGAGCAGCGTCGGCACGATCGTCCGTTCGATGCGCAGCGCCTTGTTGCGATAGAGGTACATCCAGGCGGTGCAGAACCCCATGACCGTCGTCGCGTTCACGGCGTCAGGTAGCGGCACCAAATCGGTCGCACCGACAAGTCCGAGCAGGATCAGCGCCAGCGCAAAGCCAGTGATCGCCTGCGCATAGACGGCACCCGCAACGAAGGCGAGGAACGTCGCGTGGGTCCAGAAACCCATTATCGCGTGGGCCAGTTCCAGATCTGCCTGTCTTGACCGGGCACGACGGTCTCGCCCAACTCCTTGGTGAGCACGATCTCGCTCGCGCCCGCCGCCTGAAGGGCGGCGACCAGGCTGACGGCGTGCGAGACCACGACGAGCTGGGCGCGCTGCGAGGCCTTGGCGATCAGCCGCGCCAGCGCCGGCAACAGGTCGGGATGCAGGCTGGTCTCGGGCTCGTTCAGGATCATCAGCGACGGCGGCCGCGGCGACAGAAGTGCTGCCACCAATAAAAGGTAACGCAGCGTGCCGTCCGAAAGCTCGGCGGTCCTGAGTGGCCGCAGCAGCCCCTTCTGCCGCATCTCGACTTCGAAATAGCCGTCGGTGACGACGACATCGACCGAGGCGCCCGGGAACGCGTCGTCGATCGCGGCCTCGAGTTCGCCCTCGATGCCGATCTCCTGGATGGTGGCGATGGCGGCAGCAAGATCGGCGCCATCGCTCGACAGCACGGGCGTGCGCGTGCCGACCTGGCGACGCCGCGCCGGCGCCTCGCCGTCGGTACGGAAATGATCGTAGAAGCGCCAGTCGCGCAGCCGCTCGCGCAACAGCAGAAGCTCGGCGCCATCCTCGGGATTCGCGCAATGGGTCAGCATGCTGTCGAACGACTGCAGCTGCGTGTAGGCCTGCCGGCGCTCGCCGTTGCGAGCGCGCAAGGTCACCGACGGACCGCGTCGCTCGGCGAAGCAGTTGGCGCGCTGCAGAACGGGTCCGATCCACAGGCTCTCGGCCTTGATGATCGGATCTCTCTTGAAGATAGCTGGCGGATTCTCCGGCTGCGGCAATCCCAGATCGATCGCGTAGCCATAATCATCGGAAGAAAAGCCGAGCTTCAGCGCGACCACGTTCTTGCGCACCGTTCCCTCCACCGGTTGCTCGCCGCGCTTCATTCCACGCGAGAAAGCCTCCGGCCCGGCCCACAACACCGATGAAAGCCCGCCTTCGACGGCGAGCGACTGGATCACCCGCCCCTGCGCCACGTCGGCCAGCAGCTTCAGCGCGCGGTAGAGACTCGACTTGCCACTGCCGTTGGCGCCCGTCACCACCGTGAGCGGACTAAGCTCCAGCCGCACGTCCCGCAACGAGCGGTATCCGGCGACCGAGAGCCGCGAGATCATCATGGACGGGTGCGCATCGCCCTGCCCGCGATCAATGGCGCGACGCAGAGGCCGATCACCAGCAGCGGATAGGGCGCACCCCACCAGAAGGCGAAGCGGTCGACGAAGCCGATCGCTTCCTGCCCGAAAGTCAGGTGCTCGTAGAAATAGTCGGCCACCACCGTGGTCGTAGGCCAGAGGATCGCCGCCATCAGCGCGGCCTCGAACCATTGCGGGCCCTTGGTGCGGCGTGCATGGATCACCGCCATCATCACCACGTAAGGCAATGGCACCAGCGCCTTGTACCATTCGACCGCCATCGGCGAGAGGCGCTCGACGATGACGGTGTCGCCGATCGTGTCGTTCACCACGACCACGATGGCAATCGCGAGCCACAACCAAAGCGTGAGACCGAGACGGATCATGCGCTCTTGCTCAGTCTTTCGAGTTCATTGAGACAGTCCGCGCGATCGGCCGCGAAGTCGCCCGCGATCCACCAGCGCTCGACCGTCTCGAGCAGCGCGCCCACCTTCGGTCCGGGCTTGAGGCCAAGCTTCAGCGCATCGCCGCCACTGACGGGCAGCTCCGGTGGCGTCCATTCCTCGGCCAGCTTCAGCGCCTCTCGCCAATTGTCCGGCGCCTGGAGCAACACGCGATCGACAAAGACCGTCTTGCCGAGGCGATACAAGTCGGCCCGAAGATGCAGACCGACCGCTGACTCAGGCGCCGCCATCAGGTCGAGCCGCAACGCCTGTTGTGTCGACAACTTCAGGCGCTTGCCGATCGCGGTGGCATCGGCATCGTCCTCGAGCACCGCTGCCAGCCGCCGCAAACCATCCGACTCCGCCTCGCGGGTGATGAGTGCGCGCAACCGTTTGGTGCCGTCATACTCCGGCAGCCAGTGGTCGAGCGCGCCGGCATTGGCCATCGCCTCGATCGCATCGGCGGGATCCGGCGCCCCCAGCAGCTTCAGCAACTCCTTCGCCACCCGCTCGCCCGAGAGATTGCCGAGGGCTTCGGCATGGCGCGCGCACGCCTCGTAGCCCGGCCCGTCGATCGGCGGCCCGCCGTACCAGGCAAAAAAGCGAAAGAAGCGCAGCACGCGCAGCCGGTCCTCGGTGAGGCGCTGATCGGCGTCGCCGATGAATCGCACTTTATGTTGGACAAGATCGGCACGGCCCTCGAACAGATCGTAAAGCGTGCCGTCGCGATCGGCATAGAGCGCGTTGAAGGTGAAGTCGCGGCGGCCGGCGTCTTCCTGCCAGTCGTCGGTGAAAGCCACGACCGCGTGCCGCCCATCGGTCTCGACGTCGCGACGCAGGGTCGTGAGTTCGAACGGCCGCTTGTCGACCACCGCCGTCACGGTGCCGTGCTTCAGCCCGGTGGGCACCACCTTGATCTTCGCCGCCCGCAGCGCAAGCATCACCGTCTCGGGCGGCTTGTCGACGGCGATGTCGATGTCGTCGACCGCTCGTCCCAACACAGCATTGCGCACGCAGCCGCCGACGAAACGCGCGCCGATGCCCGCCGCATCGAGCGCGGCGAACAAGGTCGCGGTCGGCGCATCGGTCATCCGCGCCGGCAGGTCGATACGGCCAGAAGATTTCATGTCGGCAGCAATCCGCCGACGCCCTGGCTCTGCGTGAAGAACATCACAAGGAAGCCCAAGATAGTGCAGGCGAGACCAGCGATGGCGAGCCAGGTCAGCGGCAGATCCTGCCACTCCGGCAGGGTGCCGGCGAGCTTGCGCTCCTGCATGATCTTCACGCCCCACGCCCACAGGAAGAACGCGGCCGTCGGCAAGGTCACCAGGACCAGCACCAGCAAGACAATGCGCAGCATGACGCTACTTTCCCGCCTGCCTCAGGCGCCGGTGGTGAGGATGAACTGCAGGTTCTTCAGCATACCCGCAGTCGCCCCCCAGATGTAGCGTTGGCCGTAGGGCATGGCATAGAAACGCCGCTCGCGCCCCTGGGCCATGCGGCTGTCGATCCGGTGATTGCGCTCGTCGAGGAAGTGGTCGAGCGGCACTTCGAACACGGCAGCGACTTCGCGCGGATCCGCACGCACAGTGAATCCCGGCGTTACGATGCCCACGATCGGCGTGATCTCGTAGCCGGTCCCCGTCTGGTAGTGGTCGTAGGACCCGATCACCTCAATGAAATCCTGCCCGATGCCGACTTCTTCTTCAGTCTCGCGGAGCGCAGTGGCCACATCATCGGCATCGCTCTCGTGTCGCCGGCCGCCAGGAAACGCCACCTGGCCCGCATGGCTGGGCATATCCTCGGTCCGCTGGGTCAGCAGAATCGTGATGTCAGGTGTGCGCGCGACGATCGGCACAAGCACCGACGCCGGGCGATACTTCTCCGGCGCGGGCACGATGCCGTTCAGGGAGAAATCGCTGCCCACGGGAAGCGGTGGCACGGGCAAACCGGATGCCAACCGTGTGCTACGTTCGCGCACACGCCGCACAATTTCGTCAACCAGCATGCCCTTGTTCCGGCCTCAATTCTGGGCTTCCCTCAATCATATTCCCACTCAACCAGGAGCGCCTCGTGGCCCCCGACACTTCGACCGCGACCGACGCCGACGCCCAGGCTGCCCTGGCTGACATCGAACGGCTCGGCGGCCAGCTTCGCGCCGCTCGTTCCTCGATCGGCAAGGTCATTTATGGCCAGCAGGAAGTCATCGATCAAACCCTCGTTACGCTCCTGTCGGGCGGTCACCTGCTCCTGATCGGCGTTCCCGGCCTCGCCAAGACCTTGCTGGTCGAAACGCTGGGCATCGTCCTGGGCATGGAAGCCAAGCGCATCCAGTTCACCCCCGACCTGATGCCCGCCGACATCCTGGGCTCCGAAGTGCTGGAAGAGACCGACGCCGGCCGCCGCTCCTTCCGCTTCATCCAGGGTCCGGTGTTCGCGCAGCTGTTGATGGCCGACGAAATCAACCGCGCCAGCCCACGCACGCAATCGGCGCTGCTGCAGGCCATGCAGGAGCGGCACGTCTCGATCGCCGGCAAGCGCTACGACCTGCCCGCGCCCTTCCATGTGCTGGCGACGCAGAACCCGCTCGAGCAGGAAGGCACCTACCCGCTGCCCGAAGCCCAGCTCGACCGCTTCCTGCTGCAGGTCGACGTCGGCTATCCCGACGAGGAAGCCGAGCGCCAGATCATGATCGGCACCACTGGCGCCGACGTGCCCAAGGCCGTGCACGCGTTGACGCCGGCCGACCTGATGGCGGCCCAGGCGCTGGTCCGCCGCCTGCCGATCGGCCAGAGCGTGGTCGAGGCGATCCTGAAATTGGTGCGCGCCGGCCGTCCGGCCACCAGCGATCTCGAGATCGTGCGCCAGCGAGTGGCCTGGGGTCCCGGTCCGCGCGCCAGCCAGGCCTTCATGCTGGCCTGCCGTGCCCGCGCCATCATCCAGGGTCGCCTTGCACCGTCGATCGACGACGTCGTGGCGCTGGCCGGTCCGATCCTGCGTCATCGCATGGCCGTCAACTTCTCCGCCCGCGCCGAGGGCGTCACCGTGGACACCGTCATCGCCCAGATGTGCGCCCGGCTCAGCTAGCCGTTGGCGTAGTCCTTGCGACGCCCAGTCAATGGCCCTGCCCTCAACCCTCAACCGCTCCCTCGAACTCGCCGGCACCCTGCCGGCGTTGATGGTGGCGGCCGACCGCGTGGCGGCGACCGTGATTCAAGGCGTGCACGGGCGTCGACGCGTCGGCCAAGGCGATGCCTTCTGGCAGTACCGGCCGTTCCGCGACGGCGATAGCGCGAGCCGCGTCGACTGGCGCCAGAGCGCGCGCAGCCGCAACCTCTTCGTGCGCGAGACCGAGTGGGAGGCCGCCGCCAGCGTCTGGCTGTGGCGCGATGCGTCGCCCTCGATGCAATACGCCTCGCTGCGCGGTCTCGACACCAAGGCAGTGCGTGCCGAAGTGATCACGCTGGCACTCGCCAGTCTGCTGACCGACGCCGCCGAGCGCGTGGCCTTGTTGGGCACCGGCATGCGCCCCAGCTCCGGCCGCATCGCCGTGCGCCGCATGGCCGAGACGATGTACGACGAGACACGGCCGCTCGCCGACGGCAAGTCGCGCACCCTCGCCAGCCTGCCGCCAATGGTGCCGCTGCCCGCGCACGGCAGCGTCGTGCTGGTTTCCGATTGGCTCGATCCGCTCGACCAGATCGAAGCCGTGATCCGCCATTACGCTGGCACCGGCGTGCGCGGCCATCTCGTGCAGGTGCTCGATCCCGCCGAAGAAGACCTGCCGTTCGACGGCCACGTGAAGTTCGAGGGTCTCGAAGCGGAAGGACAACACACGATCCGCCGCGTCGAGACGGTGCGTCAGGCCTATGGCGCGCGTCTCGCCGCGCAGCGCGAAGGCCTGCAGCGTCTGGCGCGCCCGGCCAACTGGACCGTGCACTTCCATCGCACCGACAAGCCGCCGCAGACTGCATTGCTCGCCCTTTACCTCGCCATGGCCGACCTGCGTCGGCTGAACGTGTCGTGATGCGTTTGTTGTCATATGGACCGCGCGCATCCTGCGCGCTCATGAGCGGGCTGGAAGCCCGCGGTCCAATCAGATGCTGAGTTTGGGCGCGTTCGCTTTCGCGGCTCCCGGCATGCTGGCGCTGCTGCTCGTGCTGCCGGTCATCTATTGGCTGCTGCGCCTGATCCCGCCGCTGCCCAAGCTCGTGCGCTTTCCCGCGATCCGCCTGCTGATCGGGCTGGAGCCCAGCGAGCAGACGCCGGCCAAGATGCCGTGGTGGCTGTTGCTGCTGCGCATGCTGCTGGCCGCCGCGCTGATCCTTGCCGTCGCGCGGCCGCTCCTCAATCCGCAGGCCGACCTGCCGGGCAAGGGCCCTCTTCTGTTGGTGATCGATGACGGTTGGTCGTCGGCGCCCGGCTGGACGACGCGCATCGCGCACGCCGAACGCCTGATCCAGCGTGCCGAGCGCGGCGGCCGTCTCGTGGCGTTGGTCGGCACCGCACCGCAGCCACTCGATGCGCCGGCGATGCGACGTGGCGCACTGCGGCCCGAGGAAGCGCGCACCATCCTGCGCGCCTTCCGTCCCAAGCCCTGGCCGACCGATCGCGCCGCAGCCGCCGCCGACGTCGACCAGATGCAGATCGATTCCGGCGCCTATGCCGTGTGGCTGAGCGACGGGCTACAGGACGCAGGCACCGACAAGCTCACCGAGCGGCTGCGCCGTTTCAGCGGCCTCGAGGTCGTGCTGCCGGATCAGGCCAGCACGCCCCTGCTGTTGCTGCCGCCGGTGGCCGAGGGCCGCGACCTCAAGGTGCGCGCCCTGCGCCCGGTCGCCGACGGGCCGCGCAAGACGGCGGTCCAGGCGTCCGACGACCAGGGCCACGTGGTGGCCCGCATCGAGATCGACTTCCCGGCCAACGAGCGCCGCGGCGAAGGCGTGCTGCCCACGCCGCCTGAACTGCGCAACCGCATGTCGCGTCTCGACATCGAGACCCAGGGCGGCGCCGGCAGCGCCGTGCTGCTCGACGAGCGCAATCGCCGCCGTCCGGTCTCGGTGCTGGGTGAGCGCGAGACCGCGGGCGGCCAGCCGTTGCTGCAGGAGGTCTACTTCCTCGAGAAGGCGCTCGATCCCTATGTCAGCCTGTCGATCGGCGACCGCGAGCAGGTGATGACGCGCAACACCGCGGTGTTGCTGATCCCCGACAGCGCCGCGCCCTCGACCGTCGACCGCGAGGAAATCGCCAAGTGGATCGAGAACGGCGGCGTGGCCGTGCGCTTCGCCGGCCCCAACCTTGCTGCCGGCGGCGACACGCTGGTGCCGACGCCGTTGCGCCTGGGCGATCGCTCGCTGGGCGGCGTGATGAGCTGGGGCCAGCCGGCAGCGCTGGCCGAGTTCCCGGTCAACAGCCCCTTCCTCGGCATTACCGTGCCGAAGGACATTCGTATCTCCCAGCAGGTGCTGGCCGAGCCGACACCGGACCTCGCCGACAAGACGTGGGCGCGCCTGGCCGACGGCACGCCGCTGGTGACCGGCGAGAAGCGCGGCAAGGGCTATCTCGTGTTGATTCACACCACCGCCAACACCAACTGGAGCAACCTCGCCCTGTCGGGACTGTTCGTCGACATGCTGCAGCGGCTGGTGCTGCTGTCGCGCGGCGTGGCAGGCGACGGCATCAACAAGGCGCTGAAGCCGTGGCGCACGCTCGACGGCTTTGGCCGCCTCGGGCCGCCGCCAGCCGGCGTGCAGATGCTGCAGCCCGACGCGCAGCAGACGTTTGTGCCCAAGCCCACGACACCGCCTGGCTTCTATGGCGACGAGAACGCCCAGGTTGCCTTCAACGTCGGCGACCATGTCGTGCCGCCCGCACCGCTGGTGCTGCCGTCGGGCGTGGCGACCGATCGGCTTTCCGAAGGCGGCGAAACCGATCTCGCACGCTGGTGCCTGCTGGCCGCAGCACTCCTGTTGCTGATCGATCTCCTGCTCTCGTTGTGGCTGCGCGGCCTGCTGCCACGCGCCGTGCGCCTGCGCCGCGCGGCGCCCGCGGCCGTTCTGCTACTTGCGGCGCTGGTTCTGACCGGCCCGCGCGCCGAGGCCCAGCAGCCGCAACAACCGCAGCAGCCAAGGTTGGTCGCGGCACCCGCGACGCCTCCGGCAGATGCAAAGACCGGCACACCGGCGCTCACCGAACAGGAAGCGCTCAAGGGCGCGCTCGACGTGCGCCTCGCCTACATCGTCACCGGCGACAAGGATGTCGATGACGTGAGCAAGGCGGGCCTCGAGGGCCTGAGCGAGATCCTGCGCAACCGCACGTCCGTGGAGCCGGCCGACCCGGTCGGCCTCGACCTCGAGAAGGACGAGCCGCGGCTCTATCCGTTGATCTACTGGCCGATCACTTCGACCCAACCGACACTGTCGCCCAAGGCCGCGGCGGCGCTCGACCGCTACCTGCGCACCGGCGGCATCGTGTTCGTCGACACGCGCGACCAGCAGATGAGCTTCGACAAGCCGGCCAACGGCAACCCCGACCTCAAGCGCCTGCTGGCCGGCATCGAGACGCCGCCGCTGATCGCCATGCCGCCCGAGCACGTACTGACCAAGTCGTTCTACCTGCTGTCCGACATGCCGGGCCGCTGGCAGGGCGGCAAGCTCTGGATCGAAGCGGGCAGCGGCCGGGTCAACGACGGCGTTACCACCATCATCATCGGCTCCAACGACTATGCCGGTGCCTGGGCGATGGACGCGCGCGGCCGCGGTCTCAATCCGGTGACACCGGGCGGCGAGACGCAGCGTGAGTTGGCGTACCGCGTCGGCGTGAACCTCGTGATGCATGCGCTGACCGGCAACTACAAGGACGACCAGGTCCATATCCAGGACATCATGCAAAGGCTCAGGCGATGAACCCGACGTCGGCCGCCTCGATCGCCTTCGATCCGCTGATCCCGTGGGAAGCGCTGGCCGTGATGGGCGCGGTCGGCCTCGTGCTGGTGCTGCTCGGCCTGCGGGCCGGCGCGCGCGGCACCTTGATGCGGCTCGGCGCCGTGGTCGTCGTGCTGGCAGCCTTGGCCAAACCCGAGTTGATTGAAGAAAAGCGCAAGCCGATTGCGGATGTCGCCCTGATCATGGTCGACGACAGCGATTCGATGGCGATCGGCGAGCGGCGCCAGCAGGTCCAGGCGGCGCGCGAGATGCTGAAGCGCAAGTTCGGCCAGCAGGAAGGGCTCGAGATCCGCGAGGCCGTACTGCCACCGTCGCACATCGCACTGGGCAGCGAGCGGCCGGGCGGAACGCGCCTGATCGAGGCGATGCGCTCGGCGCTGGTCGACGTGCCGCCGGAGCGGCTGGCCGGTGTCGTGCTGCTGACCGACGGCCAGGTGCATGACGTGCCGGCCAACCTGCCGCCCGAGCTGGGCGGCGCGCCGCTGCATGCGCTGATCGCCGGCAAGAAGAACGAGCGCGACCGGCTGATCGTGATCGAGCAGTCGCCGCGCTTCGGCGTGGTCGGCCGCGACGTCACGGCCAAGTTCCGGATCGAGGATCCGAGCGGCGGCACGGCGCCGGTAACCATCACCGTGGGCGGCGAGATCGTGAAGCGCATGGACGTGCCGGTCGGCAAGTCCGTCGAAGTGCCGATCACGGTGGCCAATCCCGGACCCAACGTCGTCGAACTGGAAGTTGCGCCCGGCCAGAACGAGCTGACGCTCGACAACAACCGGGCGCTGTTCACCATCTCCGGCGTGCGCGATCGGCTGCGCGTGCTGCTGGTGTCGGGCGAGCCCTACCAGGGCGAGCGCGCGTGGCGAAACCTGCTGAAGAGCGATCCCGCGGTCGACCTGGTGCACTTCACCATCCTGCGCACGCCGCAGAAAGACGACTTCACGCCGGTGCGCGAACTGTCGCTGATCGTCTTCCCGATGCGCGAGCTGTTCGAGCAGAAGCTGAAGGAGTTCGACCTGATCATCTTCGACCGCTACGAGTCGGGGAACCTGATCACGCGCGATTACTTCCGCAACATCGCCGAATACGTGAAGAGCGGCGGCGCGCTGCTGGTCTCGGTCGGACCGGTATTCGCCACACAGCGCTCGCTCTACCGCACGCCGCTCGGCGCCATCCTGCCGGCCGCGCCCTTGGGCGACGTGCTGGAGACAGGGTTCAAGCCCAAGGTCACCGACATCGGCCAGCGCCATCCGGTGACCGCGAACCTGCCGCAGGAAGGCCAGCCCGGGAAAGAACCGGAGTGGGGCCGCTGGTTCCGGCTGGTGACCTCGAAGACCGAGCATGGCAATGCCGTGCTGTCGGGCGCTGAAGATCGCCCGCTGGTCGTGCTCGACCGGGTCGGCAAGGGCCGCGTCGCCGAGTTCCTGTCCGACCAGCTCTGGCTCTGGAACCGCGGCATCGACGGCGGCGGACCGCAGCCCGAACTGGTGCGCCGTGTCGCCCACTGGCTGATGAAGGAGCCCGACCTCGAGGAAGAGGCGCTGCGCGCCACCGCCGTGGGCGGCCGCATCGAGCTGACGCGCCGCACCTTGGCGACCACCTTCCCCAAGGTGACCATGACCTCGCCCGGCACACCGCCGAGTGGGGGCGCCACGCGCGTCCTCGACCTGCAGCAGACGGCGCCCGGCCTCGGCCATGCGGTGATCGACGTCGACAAGCCCGGCCTCTACCGCTTCGACGACGGGACGCTCCGCACCGTCGCGGCGGTCGGCAATCCCGATCCACTGGAATTCTCCGACGTGCGCGCGACCGACGCGAAGCTCAAGCCCCTGGTCGAGGCATCGGCCGGTTCGCTGATGTGGCTCTCCGACCAGACCGACCCCGACATCCGCGCCGTGCGGCCCGGTCGCTCCGCCGGCGGCTCGGACTGGCTGGGCCTACGCCGCAACGAGGGCTACACAATTGCTGGCATCAACCAGACGCCGCTGCTGCCCGGCATCCTGGTGGCGCTCGCTTTTCTGATGGCGATCGCCGCCGCCTGGTGGCGCGAAGGCCGCTAGAACGGGTTCTCGCGATGACGCGGAATGGTTTCCGGGAACGGCAGCCACTCGTGCTTCGACTCCGTCCAGACCGTGCGAGCAGGTGAGGGGAACGATGGATCGGCGAAGCAGCCGACCGCGACGCTGATCGTGTCGGATACGCCCTCGGTCTCCCAAAAAACGTTCGAGCCGCAAGATGGGCAGAAGTGAAAGGCCAGCCAATTGCCGCTGTCGCCCTGACGGCGGAAGGACCGATGCTCGCCGATCGTCGAGACAAGCTGGCCCCTGGCGAAGAACGACGTGGAGCCGAAGACCGCGCCGGTCCGGCGCTGGCAGGCCTGGCAATGGCAGGAAGAGACGAGCTTCGGATCGCCCGAAAGGCTGAGCCGGAACTGGCCGCAGTGGCAGGACGCTTCGCGTTCGATGGGCTGGGTCATGGGCCGATTATCCCGTCAAATGGCCACTTACCAACCGGAAACTTGATGAGTTACTCCAAGTAACCATCTATGCGGCCAGACAGGAGTAACCCCATGATCGAACTCAGACCCTTCGAGAAACTCGGCAAGTCGGACCACGGCTGGCTCAAGGCCAACTTCCATTTCAGCTTCGCCGATTACCGTAACAACGACCGCGTGCACTGGGGTGCGCTGCGCGTGTGGAACAACGACCGCATCGCGCCGCAGTCGGGCTTTCCGCCGCATCCCCATCGCGACATGGAGATCGTGACCTACGTCATCAAGGGCGCGATCACCCACAAGGATCATCTCGGCAACGAGGGCCGCACCGAAGCGGGCCAGATCCAGGTGATGAGCGCGGGCATGGGCATCCAGCACGCCGAGTACAACATGGAAGACGCCGAGACCGAGCTCTTCCAGATCTGGATCCTTCCGAACAAGGAAGGCGTGCCGGCACGCTGGGAGACCGTCGAGTTTCCGGCCGAAGGCCGCGACGGCAAGCTCGTGCCGCTGGCGTCGGGACGCGGCCATGACGGCGCGATCCCGCTCTATGCAGACGGCGCGCTCTATGCCGGCAAGCTGAAGGCGGGCGAGACGCTGGTGCAGAAGCTCGACGGCAAGCCCGCCTATCTCGTGCCCGCCAAGGGCAAGATCGAGGTGCGCGGCAGCGACGGCAAGCTCGTGGCCGCCAACGCCCGCGATGGCGTGGCGATCGTCGACCAGGACGAGGTAACCCTCACCGCCGTCGAGGATTCGGAGATCGTGCTGGTCGAGACCGACAAGCTCAACTGAGCGGGTCTGGCTAGAAACTGAACTCGTTGAACCCGGTCAGAAACTCCTGCGTGCGTTTCTCGGCCGGGTTCTTCAGCACCTGGTCCGGCGTTCCTTGTTCGAGGATCCGGCCGTCATGCAGGAAAATCACCCTCGACGCGAAGTGATAGGCAAAGCCCAGCTCGTGGGTGACCAGCACCATGGTCATCTTCCGGGCGGCAAGCGCATTGATCACCTTCAGCACTTCCCCCACCAGCTCCGGATCGAGCGATGACGTCGGCTCGTCGAGCAGGAGCACCCTGGGCTCCATCGCCAGCGCGCGGGCAATGGCGACGCGCTGCTGTTGTCCACCCGACAGGTTGATCGGGTAGGACTCGGACTTCGACAGCATGTCGACGCGTCCGAGCTGCTCGGACGCAATCGCGCGGGCCTGGGCCTTCGTCATCCCTTTGACGCTGACCAGAGCCTCCATGACGTTGCCCATCGCCGTCATGTGCGGAAAAAGATTGAGACTCTGGAAGACCATGCCGACGTTGATGCGTAGCCGGCAGAGCTCCGCCTGCGATGTGCCGACCGGCGCACCGTCGAAATACACCCGGCCGCTGCTCGGCATCTCCATGAAATTCAGGCAGCGCAGGAAGGTGCTCTTGCCCGATCCCGACTTGCCCAGGATGGCGATGCGCTCGCCCTCTTGCACGTCGAGATCGACACCTTTCAGCACCTCGAGCGTGCCGAAGGTCTTGTGCAGCTTCTCCGCGCGGACGACCACTCCCATCGATTTTCCTTCAGGCCGACCGGCGCTGCCGCGCCTCCAGCCAATAACTGAGCAGGGTGACGGGATAGATCGTCACGAAATAGATCAGAGCCACTACCGTGAACACTTCCAGCGGCCGATAGGTGTTGGAGGTCATGATGCGCGCCTCGTACATCAACTCCGGCAGGGTCACGACGGACGCGATCGCCGTCATCTTGCCGAGTTCGATTGCCCGGTTGGTGAAGGCCGGCAGCATGCGGCTGACCGCCTGCGGCAGGATGATCCGGCGCAGCAGCGTCGTTTCCGGCATGCCGAGCGCCCGCCCCGCTTCGTATTGGCCGCGTCCTGTCGCCTGGAGACCGGCGCGAAAGGTCTCGGCGCAATAGGCCGAGGTATTGAGGCAGAGTCCGGCCGACGCCGCGACGAAGGTCGGCACCTGCCATCCGGTCAGGGTCGGGAAGGCGTAGTAGAACCACAGCAGCTGGACCAACATCGGCGTATTGCGGAAGACCTCCACGTAAGCCGTGGCCGGCAGGTGCAGGAGCCGCCGGCTCGATCCGCGCGCCAGGCCGAGCGGCAGCCCGACTGCCATGCCGAAAGCGAACGCGACGATCCAGAGCAGGACGGTGTAGCGCACGCCCACCAGCAGCAGATCGATGTTCGAGAAGACGTCGGAGAAGTCGAAGGTATAGGACACCGGGCTCACGCTCCCCGTCGCTTCAGCACGCGCTCGAACGATTGGGCGGCGAGGCTGGCGCCGAACAGGACGACGAAATAGATCGCGGCCACCGCGCTATAGACCTCGAGCGGCCGGTAGGACTTGCTGATCGTCGACATCGCCTCATAGAGCAGGTCGGCATAGGCCACGGTCGCGGCGAGCGCTGTAGTCTTCACCACTTCGAACGAGCGCTCGATCATCGGCGGGATCATGCGGCGCAGCGCCTGGGGAAAGATGATGCGGTGCATCAACGTCACCCGCCCCATGCCGACCGCGCGACCGGCCTCCCATTGGCCCCGCTCGATCGAACCGATGCCGCCGCGATAGACTTCGGCGAAGAAGGCGCCGGACTGGATCGAGAAGGCGATCCACGCCGCCACGAAGGACGACAGGCTGACCCCGATCAGCACCGGCAGCGCATAGAAGATCCAGAACAGCTGGACGAGTGCCGGCGTGTTGCGGAAGAACTCGATGACCCCGACCGCCGGCCAAGCCAGCAGCCGGCGTCCCGAGAGCCTCATCCCGGCCAGTACCATGCCGACGACGGCGCCGGTCGCGATCGACGCCGTCGATAGAAGGAGCGTGTTGCCGAGCCCCGCCAGCAGGGCATCCCAGTTACGCGAGACGACCGAGAAGTCCCACTGATAGGCCACGGCGTTACGCTTTGTCCCAAAGCTCCCGCATGATCGCCGGCGCGGTCTTCGGATCGATGCCGCGTGTTGCCAGGTGATCCTCGTAGATCTTCTGGGTGCGGCGGGTGATGTAATAATAATCGATCGTCAGGCCGACCCAGTCGCGCCAGGTCTTGTCGGCCTCGCGGCGCACACCGACGCTGGTCGTGGTCGGACGGAACGGCTGCGGCAGCACGACCTTGCCCTTCTTGACCTTCGCTTGCTGTATGACGAGCGCGGGATGGAAGAACGAGATGGCGTCGACGCGACCGGCCTGGAAGGCTGCCGTCGTCTCGTCGTTGGTCGGGAAGCGCTCGACCTTGCCTTGGGTCAGCAGCGCCGTCATGGCCGTGTCGCCGCTCGAGCCGAGCGTCGTCCCGACCGTGAGCCCGGGCTTGTTGATGTCGTCCCAGAGTTTGACCTCGAGGCCGTCGCGCACCAGCAGGCCGAGCGCATAGTAGAACATCGGCTGCACGGGGAAATCGAGCGCCATCGCGCGCTGCGGCGTGGCATCGAGCACGAACATCAGGTCGAACTGGTTGGCCTGAAGGCCTGCGACCGCATTGCCCCAGCTCGTCTCGACCGCCACCGGCGTGATGCCCAGTTCCTTGGCCATGGCGACACCCACGCCCCAACCGATGCCGGACCATTCGCCCGAGCGCTGGTCCTTGGAGAACCACGGCTCGCTGGGCGCGACACCGATGCGGAGCTGCTTACGTTCCGCGATCTGCTGCCAGGTCGAAGCGGCCGCCGGCTGGGCAGACGCGGTCCGTGTCGTGGCGCCGACCGCGACGGCCAGGGCGCCGGCGCCCAGCAGTCCCGCCGTCAGGGCCTTGCGGCGATCGATGTCGATGTCGTCCATACGCACTCTCCTCGGTTCAGTCATTCATTGCAGCTCGATCGACACCGGGACGTGATCCGACGCCACGCAGTCCGCATCGACGCGGTAGGCTTTCAGGCGCCGGGCAATGCCGGGCGAGAGGAAGAAATAGTCCAGGCGCCGACGGTCGCTCGGCATGATGAAAGTAGGCGCCTGCGGGTCCTCCCCGAGCATCTCCGAGGCGTCCGCCCAATGGCTAGTAAACGCGCGATGCTCGTCCGACTCCGGCAGCAGATTGAGATCGCCGCACACCACGAACTCCTCGGGCCAGATCGGCTGCGGTTCGCCATTGTCCCAACCGGGTTCGGCGAAATGGACTCCCGTCCAGGTCGGACCGCGTCCATGGTCGCCCACGATCTCGACGATGCGCTCGATCTGCGGCGCCCGCGTTTCGCTGCCGAGATGGCAGAGATGGGTCGTGTAGAGGCGGAGCGGACCGCCGGGACAGTCGATCACGGCCTCGAGCAGGACGCGTTCCTGGGAGAAGGTCGTCGTCGACTGCCGCGGCAAAAGGTAGGTCCGCGTATCGAGGATCGGAAAGCGCGACAGGATCATCTCGCCATGCTGGCGGCGAAAGCCGGGCGCATGGCCTTGATGCCCAGCCGGCGGAGTCCAGTGCACGTTCAGGCCCGGCGCGAACACAGACCAGAACCCTGGAAAAGCCTGCGCAATCGTCTCCGGTTGATCGACGTCGCTATCGCGCCGCCAGCCCTTCTCGACTTCCTGCAGGCAGGCGATATCGGCACCACGCAGGGCGTCGATGACGCGGCCCAGATCGGCACGGCCGTCGCGCCCCACCCCGAACTGGATATTGAACGTCACGATCTTGGTCATTGCTCCCCCATGCGGGAGGAAAGCCATAAGGTCGCTTGCTTACAGATTAGTGATGGCGGTGAATTGACCCGTCGGACGGACCGGGCTTTGATCCCGCCCGATTTTCAGGGAGAGAAACGCATGGCCTACAAGGGCTTCGATCTGACGGGCAAGGTGGCGCTGGTGACCGGCGGCAATGGCGGCATCGGGCTCGGCATGGCCGATGCGATGGCCGAGGCCGGCGCCGACATCTGCATCTGGGGCACGCGCCAGGAAAAGAACGATGCCGCGGTCGCCCAGCTCAAGAAGCACGGCCGCAAGGTCCACGCGCAGATCGTCGATGTCGGTGACGAGAAGCAGGTCCAGGACGCCTTCGCGGAGGCCGTGAAAGTAATGGGTCATGTCGACAACTGCGTCGCCAATGCCGGCGTCTCGGGCCGCGGCAAGGGTTCGATCCTCGAAATGGACTACGCCGAATGGCGTCGCGTTTTGCAGATCAACCTCGACGGCGTGTTCTTCACCTTCAGAGCGGCTGCAAAGCACATGGTCGAACGCGGCCAAGGCGGCTCGCTGGTCGGGATGGCCTCGACCGCGGCGATCGAGGGTGCGGCGCGCTCCAGCCACTATGGCGCCAGTAAGGGTGGCGTCACCGCCATGGTGCGCGCGCTCGCCGTCGAGCTGGCGCGCTACAAGATCACGGTGAACTCGATCCTGCCGGGCTGGATCGAGACCGAGATGACAGCCAACGCCGTCGCCAATCCGAAGTTCGCGGGCAACGTCCTGCCGCGCATCCCGCATCGCCGCTGGGGCACCGGTGCCGATTTCGGCGCCATTGCCGTCTACCTCGCCTCGGGCGCCACCGGCTACACGACGGGGCGCGACTTCGTCATCGATGGCGGCTATACCCTCTTCTAACAGCGAAGACCTTCTAGGAGTGCCGAAGATGTTGAAGACCGTGGCCGCTTCCCTCGCGATCGCCCTGCTGGTGGCGGGCTCGGCGTCGGCGCAGGACAAGCCCGAAAAGAAGGCCGCGGCCAAGCCGGCGGCTGCTGCCACGACGGCAGCCTCGAGCGGCGAGGATCGCTACGTCGGCTACTACTATCCGAAGCCCGCATCGATCGAGACCTATGAATCGACGATGAAGGCGATCGACGGCGTCGACCGTCCGCAGCGCGTGCAATTCGTCACCGTGATCTCGCAGGGCACCCTGCAGTCGGCCTATCGCGTTCCCTACGCCGTGTTCGTGAAGGGCGAGAAGGCCGACAAGCTGATCGTGGTCGGCCTGCAGGCGGGCGAGCTCAACACCGTCTATCGCGAGCGCGCGCTGCTCGCCAACATGACGACCATGGCCCGCCTCTCGCCGTTCTTCCAGGAACACACGGTGGCCGAGGACGCGACCTTCTTCGATCTGCTGAAACTGCTGGGCTTCTCCTCTGTCACCGTCACCGACGGTGAGAAGATCGCGCATCAAGTGATCGTGAAGTAGCGCTGGAAGCGCTACTTCACGATCACGGCGGGCGGCAGCGCATTCATATGCGCGAGAGCCCGCACGGTTGGGCTTGCGCACCGCGTTGCGGCATCTCGACTCTTTCTGCACCGCGCGGCGCCCGCTAGAGCGCTACACGCCGCCCGAGATAGAGGAAGCGCTCCGCTAGCGGAGCGCTTCCTCTATCTCGCTATGGTACCAATCCAGCGCCTTCTCAAACTTCCCAAAGGTCTGGACCTTGTTCGCGCCGCTGCGGAAGTTGGTCTGGATGGTGGCACCGACGGCGAAATCCTCGGCCAATGCCGCCAGGATGAGATCCCGGTTGGTGTCCCAATAGCTCTCGGGCCGCATCGCGCGTACGGCCGGATCGACCAGGATGCTGACGTTGATCAGCGATTCGTCGGGTGAGATCGGAAAGCTGGTGAACACGCCGCAGTGGTCGGCCGTGTAGGCCAGCACCGTGTGCGGGAAGAGATTGTAAAGCATCACCGCGTGGTCGAGTAGCCGCCACGTCGAGGACGGCTCCTTATCGATCTCGAGCAGCGTCTTCTTGGCAACGGCAAAGCGTGCGTGGCGATCGCGTCGCTCGTAGGTCGTGATGTTGTCGAGGAACAGCGGCGCGACGCTGGCCCCATGCAGGTAGCGGAAATGATAGAGCTCGAGGAAGGTGTCGATCACCAGCTTCCAGTTCATATGTGGCCGGATCGGCGTCACGCTATGGACGTCCCACCCGGTCATGTCCCACGACTCGAGATCGGGCTTCACCGCCCCCAGGAACGAATCGATGTCGAGCTCGGTGCTCTGGCCTTCCTCCAGCGCAGTCGGCACGACCCAGACCATGCCGCAACGCTCGGCTATAGCGAGCGGCCGCAGGCCATGCCTGCTGCGGTCGAGATCGCCGAACCAGGCGCCATCGGTGATGCCGATCAGCTTGCCGGTCAGATCGTAGCTCCAGCCGTGATAGGGGCAGACGAAAGCGCGCTTGCCTGCGCCGCACGGCTGGGTCTCGACGGTGGCGCTGCGATGGCGGCAGACGTTCAGGAAGGCGCGCAGCACGCCATCCCGGCCGCGCACCACCAGGATTGGCTGGCCGCTGTCGTTGTTGGTGACGAAGTCGCCGGGCTGGCGCAGCTGCGCGGAGAAGGCCACGACCAGCGGATATCGGCGGAACAAGGTCGCCACTTCGCGGTCGTAGCGCTCGCGCGAGAAATACGTGTCGACCGGCGTGTGGGCGATGCCGGGTGCGTCGTCCCGGCGATTGGCGCGGGCCATTTCGAGCATGCGCTCGATATATCCAACCTGGTCGGCATGCTGCATGGGACGCTCCCTAGATCGCGTTCATGCCGCCATCGATCACCAGCTCGGTGCCGGTGACGAAGCGGGACTCGTCGGAAATCAGGTAGAGGATGCCATAGGCCACATCCTCGGGTTCGCCGAACTCGCCGATCGGAATGGACCGGCGCATGCGCTCGCGCTTCTTCTCGTCGGGCAGGATGCCCTGCCCCATCGGCGTCATGATGATCCCCGGATGGACGGAGTTGCACCGCACCTTGTAGCCCTTGCGCGCGCAGTCGATCGCCACGGTCTTGGTGAACTGGCGCACCGCGCCCTTGCTGGCGCCATAGGCCGAGAGGTCAGGCGTGCCGAGGAAGGCCGCCAGCGAGGAGGTGTTCACGATCGAGCCGCCGCCCGACTGGCGCAGCGCCGGCACCGAATACTTACAGCCCAGGAACACGCCCTGCACGTTGATCGACAGGATCTTCTGCCATTGCTCGACCGTCTCGGTCTCGAAGGTTGCTGGGTAAGGCCCGGCGATGCCGGCGTTGTTCGCGAGGCCATTGAGCTTACCCTCGCGTTCGAGAATGCCGTCGATGATGCGCTTCCAGTCGGCTTCCTGGGCGGTGTCATGCTCCTCGAAGCGTGCCCCACCTCCCGAATTAATCGCGCCGATCTGCTGCACGGTCTCCTGACCGCCCGCGCGGTTGATGTCGCTCACGATCACCGTGGCGCCTTCGGCGGCCAGTAGCTTCGCCGTAGCGCGGCCGATGCCCGAGCCGCCGCCGGTCACCAGTACGACCTTGTCCGCAACGCGGCCCATCTTTTTCCATCCCCGTTTACTTTCTTGAGGCGAGGCTAGAAGCGGCGCAGGCTCGTGACAAGCAGGAGGAGAAACCGGGATGGCCCGCACGCTGGAATTCTACTTCGACTATGGCAGCCCCTATTCCTACCTGGCCGACACCCAGGTCGAGGCAATCGCCCAACGCACCGGCGCCACCGTGGTGCGCAAGCCCATGCTGCTGGGCGGCGTTTTCAAGTCGACCGGCAACCACTCGCCCGCCGAGCTGCCGCAGAAATCGGCGTGGAGCGGCTTCGACATGCCGCTGTGGGCGCGCCACTACGGCGTGCCGTTCCAGCGCAATCCGTTCTTTCCGATAAACACGCTGGCGCTGATGCGCGGCGCGGCGGCGGCGCAGATCGACGGCGTCTTCGATCGCTATCACCCCGCGATCTTCAAGGCGATGTGGGTCGACGGCCGCAACCTCAACGACATGAAAGAGGTCGCTGCCGTGCTGACCGCCGCCGGCCTCGACGCGCAAAAGATCGGGAACCGGATTCAGGAGCAGGACGTTAAGGACCGCCTGAAAGCCACCACCGACGAGGCCGTCGCACGCGGCGTGTTCGGCGCCCCGACGAGCTTCGTCGACGGCAAGATGTTTTTCGGCAACGACCGCCTGCCCTTCGTCGAGCTGGCGCTGAAAGGAACCCTCCCGTGAACAAGACCCTCGCTCTCTCCTCTCTCGCCGCCGGCCTGCTGTTCGGCGCGCCCTCTTTCGCGCAGAGTGTCGGCAACTGCCCAACAGCCGGCAGCGCCGCCAATTCGGAGCCAGCCTGGGTGCTGTTCGATCTCGGCAGCTCGGTTCTAAAGCCGGAAGCCAAGCCCACCATCCAGAAGGCCGCGGCCACAGCCAAGGCTCGCCAGGCTGTGAAGGTCTGCATCGTCGGCCAGACCGACAAGCTCGGTGACAAGAACTACAACGCCAAGCTCGCGATGGCCCGCTCGCAAGCGGTGGCGGCCGAATTGGTGCGCGACGGTTATCCGGGCAAGAACGTCATCATCGCGTCCAATCCTGAGGCTTTCGGCAACATGAGCCTGGGATCGAACGATGCGCAGGAGAAGGATCGCCGGGTGACGATCATCTTCCGGTAGGGTGGCCGCCGGGAAAAATGACGCGGTGTGCACCGAAATCCTGGGATACCTTGGATGCCGATGCCATAAGGCTTTCGGCCATTTTGTACCGGATTCCGCCACCCCCAGCGCGCAACAAAATTACATCTCGATCACGGCCTTGCCGACCACCTGACGGTCGATCAAGGCACGGAAGGCGTCGGCCACCTTCTCCATCGGGAAGCGATGCGAGATGTGCGGACGCATCACGCCGAGCGCCGCCAGCTTCGGCAACTGCTCTACATAGTCGCGCGCCTGTTCGGGCGCGATCCGCAGCGGCGTCTCGCCGGCACGCACGCCCAGCACCGACAGGCCCTTGATCAGGATGTGATTCGACATCAGCTTGCTGGGACCGCCCGACGTGAAACCCACGATCAGGAGTCGCGCGCCGTAGGCCGTGACCCTCATGGATTTCTCCAGCACGTCGCCGCCCACCGGATCGTAGATCACGTTGCAGCCCTTGCCGCCGGTCATCTCCTTCACGACCGCGACGAAGTCCGACGTCCGGTAGTTCACCACTTCGTCGGCGCCCGCCTGCTTAACGATCGCGAGCCGCGCATCGTCGCCCCCGGTCGCGATCACGCGCGCGCCAATGTGTTTGGCAAGCTGCACCGCCGCGAGACCAACGCCACCCGAGGCGCCGTGCACCAGCACGGTCTCGCCCGTCTTCAGCGCGCCGCGATGGACCAGCGAATGGTAGGCGGTCTGCGCGGCGACGCGAAAACCCGCGCCCTCGGCGAACGACCAGCCGTCCGGCAGGCGCATGAGCTGGCCCTTGGTGGAGACCTTCACATACTCGGCGAAGCCGCCCGGCCGCACGCCGTAGATCGCACGGTCGCCGACCTTCCAGCCGGTCACGTCGCTGCCAACGGCATGAATGGTGCCCGCGCCTTCCATGCCGGGCACGAAGGGGAGTTCAGGCTTGTGCTGATATTCGCCGGAAACCGTCAGGACGTCGGGAAAGTTCACCGCCGCAGCGCCGACCTTGATGACGACGTCGTTGGGGCCCGGTTCAGGAATCGGCCGTTGTTCGATTTTCAGAACCGATGGATCGCCGAGGCGATCGCAGACGACTGCCCGCATCACGGGGGCGCGCAAGCTAGTCGAGCTCGAAAGCGTTCTTGTAGTCGAGCTTCAGCGCCGGATCCTGGTCTTCCTTCTTGAGGAAGCAGTTGCCGACCACCAGCACCTCGATCTCGCTGCCCATGAAGCAGCGCCACGCGTCTTCCGGCGTGCAGACGATCGGCTCGCCGCGGACGTTGAACGAGGTGTTCACTACCACCGAGCTGCCGGTCTTGGCCTTGAACGAGGAGATCAAGTCGTAGAACGGCTTGTTGGTCTCTGCGTGCACCGTCTGGATGCGGCCCGAGTAATCGATATGCGTCACCGCCGGAATATCCGAGCGCGGCACGTTCAGCTTCTCGATGCCGAACAACTTGTCTTCGTCGGCGGTCATCTTGCGGCGGCGTTCCTCGACCACCGGCGCGACCATCAGCATGTAAGGGCTGTCGGTGTTGTAGTCGAAGTACTTGTCGACATCCTCGCGCAGCACCGCCGGCGCAAACGGACGGAACGACTCGCGGTACTTCACCTTGAGGTTCAGCGTCTTCTGCATGCCCGGCGAACGCGCATCGCCCAGGATCGAGCGCGCGCCCAGCGAGCGCGGACCGAATTCCATGCGGCCCTGCATCCAGCCGACCGCCTTCTCGTCGGCCAGTGCCTGCGCGGTCTGGTCGATCATCTGTTCCGACGTGAGGCGGGTGAACTTGGCGCCGACGGCGGTGAGCCGCTGGGCAATCTCGTCGTCCTCGAACACCGGACCCAGATAGGAACCGGACATGCCGTCCATGTGGCCGTTGAGCTTGCGCGGCTGGCCCATGAAACCGTGATAGGCGGCGTAGGCAGCACCCACGGCACCGCCGGCATCGCCGGCCGCCGGCTGGACCCAGATGCCGTCGAAGATGTTCTCGCGCCAGAGCTTGCCGTTGGCGACGCAGTTCAGCGCCACACCACCGGCCAGGCAGATGTTCTTGGCGCCGGTTTCTTTCTTCACCGACCGGGCGAGACGGATCACGATTTCCTCGGTGACGGCCTGGACCGACGCCGCGAGATCCATGTGCTTCTGGTCGAGCAGTTCCTCGGGGTTGCGCCGCGGTCCGCCGAACAGGTCGGCGAACTTGTCGTTCGTCATGCGCAGGCCGGTGCAATAGTCGAAATAGCTCTGGTCGAGACGGAACGTGCCGTCTTCCTTGAGGTCGACGATCTTGTCGAGGATCAGGTCCTTGAAGCGCGGCTCGCCATAGGGCGCGAGGCCCATGACCTTGTACTCGCCCGAATTGACCTTGAAGCCCGTGTAATAGGTGAACGCCGAATAGAGCAGACCCAGCGAGTGCGGGAAGTGGATCTCCTTCAGCATCTCGAGCTTGTTGCCGCGGCCGAACGCGAGCGACGTGGTCGCCCACTCGCCGACGCCGTCCATGCACAGCACGGCCGCTTCTTCATAGGGCGACGGAAAGAAGGCCGACGCCGCGTGGCTCTGGTGATGCTCGCCGAACAGCAGGCGCTTCTGCCAGTCGAAGTCCGGCTGCCACTTTTTCATCTCGTCGCGCAGCAGCGTCTTCTGGAACAGCTTTTCCTTGAGCCACAGTGGCATGGCCATGCGGAAGGAGTTGAAGCCGCGCGGAGCGTAAGCGAGGTAGGTCTCGAGCAGCCGCTCGAACTTGAGGAACGGCTTGTCGTAGAAGGCGACGTAGTCGACATCCGCGATCTTGATGCCGGCCGTGTCGAGACAGTACTGCACGGCCTTCTCGGGGAAGGCCGCGTCGTGCTTCTTGCGCGTGAAGCGCTCCTCCTGCGCCGCGCCCACAAGATGGCCATCCTCGATCAGCGCCGCGGCGCTGTCGTGATAAAATGCCGAAATCCCGAGGACGCGCATGGAGAAGCCTTCTTCTCTAGAACAGCGTGTAGATGAACGGGGCGATCGCCGAACCCTTGGTCAGCACGATCAGGCCACCGAAGATCACCATCATGATGAAGATCGGCAGCAGCCAGAACTTCTTGCGTTCCTTCATGAACGCCCAGAGTTCGACAATGATGGAGCCCATTTTCTTCGTCCCTTTTTCGATCAGAACTGGTTTTTCATCGACTGCGGCGGCGGACCGGGCGGGGTGCGCTCGATCCAGTAGCTCTTGGCGTCCTTATCCAGGCGCAGGCGCAGGAAATCCTTGCCCGTCGCGCGCATGATCAGACCGATCGGCGTGATGGTCACGAAAAACAGCAGGCCCATGACGATCGGGTTCACGACCTTGAACATCAACAGGCCGATTTTCAGCCAAAGACGGTTGAGCGGGCCCAGCACCTTGGGAATGGTGAGGGCCACCACCAGGAAGACCACCGAGACCGGCAGCGTGTAGTGCCATGCAATATGCCCGCGCCACCACGACAGGCCGGCCATGAGCGCAAAAAAGCCCGCGAAGACCAAGCCAAAGCCGCGGTCGGTGCCGCCTTTGACATGCTCTTCGC
Organism: Enhydrobacter aerosaccus; assembly: GCA_903832005.1. Taxonomy (GTDB): domain Bacteria; phylum Pseudomonadota; class Alphaproteobacteria; order Reyranellales; family Reyranellaceae; genus Reyranella; species Reyranella aerosaccus_B. The sequence goes on from CAIKZO010000136.1 coordinate 52,740, forward strand.
GCGAAAAATCCTCGTGAAGCTGGCTGGTCGCCATGGTGATACGGCCGGTCCTGAATTTGGGGCCCTTAAGTCTCCGATCACCCTCGCCAAGTCAATTGGCGAGGTGGGGACGGGCCTTAGGCCGCAGCGACCTGCATCACCGGGTGGGCCAGCAGGGCGCCCAAGGTCAGGCGCCAGGTGGCCACGGCCCGCTCGAAGCCGAGATTGTACTGGCGGCGCAGGACGATCCAGGAATCCAGCGAGAGGGCCACACCGATCGCGTCGGCCAGGTTTTCCTTGGCCCCGGCGTCTAGAGCCGCGAATTCATGCTCGAAAACGCGGAAAGTGGCGTCCCGCAGGCTCTTCTGCAGCACCAGACCTCGCTCGATCAGGCCCGGATGATTGACGAACTGGCCGGCCGCGACCCGCAGCGGAATGATCTGCTCGTAGAGCTGGGCCATGTTGCGGGCGAAGGAATCGACCCGGTCAGTGAGCGGCAGGGAATCCGAAGTGTCCGGCGGAACGACGAGGTCTTTGCCCACGCTATCCACAACGGTTACGAAAAGTGACTCAACATCGCCGAAATGCTGGAAAACCGACCGGACCGAGACGTCGGCTCGCTTGGCCACACCGACGACCGTCGGCGCGACGCTGGTTTCCGTGATCATCGCCTTGGCGGCCTCGATCACCTTGCGGCGCGTTTCCGCGGCCCGCCGATTACGTCCATCGCTTGAAACCATTTGACCCACCTCTGCCACGGCGTTGCCGCGCGGCACTTCCGCTAAATCGCTCATTTCCGCTTCCCGACCGGAGTGTTGGCGAACGGTAGTAAAGAGACTTTGCCCGTCGCCGTTGAAGGGCGTCAGATAAGGGGCGAGTGAGGCAGGAACAAGGTAAAGACGGTCGCAGGACGATGAATATGAGCCATGCAAATACACCCCGCGCCGTGCTGTGGGACTTCGGCGGCGTGATCCTCTCGAGTCCCTTCGAGGCCTTCAGAGCCTATGAGCGCGAGGCCGGTTTGCCCGAAGATTTCATTCGCGGGGTCAATGCACGCAATCCCGACACGAATGCCTGGGCAAAAATGGAACGAAGCGAAGTTCCACTTCAGGACTTTGTTGTCCTGTTCGAAGCCGAGGCGCTGGAACTGGGTCACAAAGTCGATGGTTGGCGGGTGCTGCACTCCATAAGCGGCGACATTCGGCCGCAGATGGTCGAGGCGCTACGGCGCTGCAAATCAGCGTTTCGAGTGGCCTGTATCACCAACAACATGAAGTCGGGCGAGGGTCCCGGCATGGCGCGCAGCCCGGACAAGGCGAAAGCGGTCGCCGAAGTGATGACGCTGTTCGAGCATGTCGTGGAATCGAGCGCGCTCGGCTTGCGCAAACCCGACCCGCGCATCTATCGCCACGCCTGCGACCTGCTGGGCGTCGAGCCCGAGCTCTGTATCTATCTCGACGATCTCGGCATCAACCTGAAGCCTGCGCGCGCCATGGGCATGCGCACGATCAAGGTCGGCGATCCCGACGTCGCCATCGCCGAACTCGAGGCCATGGTCGGCATCCCGCTGAAAGGCTGATGGTGAAGCAGGTCGCCAACAGACGCGTCGTAAAGCCGATCACGGCCAAGTACCTGCAGAACGCGGCGACGTACTATCTCGAGCGCTACCCCAGCACGGCCGAGGGATTGCGCCGCGTGCTGAACCGTCGGGTGCGCAAGGCCGAGGCGTTCGACGCACCGGTGATGGAAAACGTCCAGCAAGCGATCTCTGTAATCGTCCAGAAATTCGTCGACGCCGGCATGATCGACGACAAGGCCTTCGCCCAGACCAAGGCGCGCGCGCTGCACCGGCGCGGCAGTTCGACCCGGCTGATGCGCCAGAAACTGCAGCACGCCGGCGTCAATGCCGAGACGCTCGACGAGGCGATGGTTGGGCTCGACGAGGAACTCCATGTCGATCCGGCCCGGCGCGAACTGACGGCGGCGATCGCGCTCGCGCGGCGGCGCAAGCTCGGCCCCTTCCGGCAGGAGAAGGACCGCAAGGATAAACGCGATCGCGATCTCGCCGCGATGGCACGCGGCGGCTTCGCCTATGCGCTTGCCAAAAAGGTGATCGATGCGGATGACGTCGATGCACTGGACGAAGGCTGAAGCGCTCGCCATGGTTGGCGCATGACGATCACGATCTGGCACAACCCGCGCTGCGGCAAGTCACGGCAAACGCTCGAGCTGCTGCGCTCCAAGGGAATAGAACCGGAGATCCGGGAGTATCTCAAACAGCCGCCCAGCAAGGCCGAAGTCGAGACGCTGATCGCCCAGGTCGGCGGCGACGCGACGGCGCTGATCCGCGACGGCGAACCGGAATTCAAGGCGCTCAAGATGAAAAAGGCCGACCTCAGCAAGACCGACATCGCCAAGGCGATCGTGGCGCATCCGATCCTGTTGCAGCGGCCCGTCGTCGTGTCCGGCAAGAAGGCCGCCATCGGCCGACCGCCCGAAGCGGTGCTGTCGCTGCTGAAATAGACCGATGGTCGGACGTATCCGCCTCTGGTCGGCCTACGTCCTTCTCCTCTATGTCACCATGCATCTGCTCAACCACGCGGTCGGGCTGGTGTCGCTGCGCGCGCTCGAAGAGACGCGCACCTGGTTCATGTACCTCTGGGAGAATCCGGTCGGCCATGTCGCGCTCTATGGCGCGGTGCTGATCCATTTCTCGCTCGCCATGTGGTCGGTGTTCCGACGTCGCGCGCTGCGTCTGTCGTCCTGGGAATGGACGCAGCTGGCGCTGGGCGCATCGATCGTGCCGATGGCTGCCGCCCATGTCACCGGAACACGGATCGCGACCGACTACTTCGGCATCCATGACGGCTACCCCTGGGTACTGGCGTCGCTGACCGCAGGCACCTGGATGGGGGTCGCGCGCCAGTTCGGCCTCGTCATCGTCGTGTGGATCCACGCCTGCATCGGCCTGCACTTCGCCTGGCGCCTGCGGCCCTGGTACCGCGACTGGCTGCCGACGCTCTACGCCGTGGCCCTGCTGGTGCCTGCCGCCGGCATCGGTGGCGCGGGCGTCGCGCTGCGCGACTTCGCCTATCTCGCGGCCGAGCGGCCGGACTTCCTCGCCAATCTCTTCGAGAAGCTCAACGCCCCCGATGCCGCGCATGTCGCGCAGATCTACAGGATCGCCGACACGCTGGCCGGAACCTCGCTCGTGCTGCTGCTCGCGAGCTTCGCCGGCCGGCCCTTGCGCGACTTGTGGCAGCGTCGCGCCGGCGTCGTGCAGCTCACCTACGGCGAGGGCCAGGTCGTCTCGTTGCCGGCCGGCCACAGCGTACTGGAGATGAGCCGCATCGGCGGCGTGCCGCATGCCTCGGTGTGCGGCGGCCGCGGCCGTTGCTCGACCTGCCGCGTGCGCGTGGGTGGCCCCGACCGCGCACTACTGCCGCCGGCGTCGGAAGAGGAGCAGAAGGTGCTCGACCGCGTGGGCGCGCCGGAGAACGTGCGGCTGGCCTGCCAGCTCCATCCCCCGCCCGGCCGCTATCGCATGACGCCGCTGCTGCCAGCACTTGCGGGCCCCGTGGAAGCCTATCGCCGCCAGCCACAGGCCCACGGCGGCGAGCGTTACGTGGCGATCCTGTTCGCGGACATTCGCGGCTTCACCTCGATCTCGGAGGGACGCCTGCCTTACGACGTGGTGTTCCTGCTCAACCGCTATTTCCGCGCGACCGGCCATGCCATCGAATCGGCGGGCGGCCGGCTCGACAAGTTCATCGGCGACGGGGTGATGGCGATCTTCGGTCTCACCGCCGATCCTGAGCGTGCCTGCAAACAGGCGCTCGAGGCCGCGCGGCGCATGACCTTGGCGCTCGACGACCTCAACGAAGCACTGTCGGGCGATCTCGATCAGCCGCTGCGGATCGGCATCGGCCTGCATGCCGGCCCCACCATCGTGGGCGAGATGGGCTATGAGCGCGCCACACAGCTCACGGCCATCGGCGACACGGTTAACACCGCGAGCCGGCTCGAGACGCTGACCAAGGAATTCGGCGTGCAACTGGTCGTCTCGGAAGAGCTGCTCGAACGCGCCGGCGTGTTGCTCCCGGATGCCGCGCGTCACGAGGTGGCGATCCGCGGCCGACAGGGCCGCATGGCCGTGCGCGCCGTCACACGCGCAGACGTTCTCACGACCTTGTCATCTTAATTTCGTTGCTCGATCCGGTATGTCAGGGACAATCCATCCAACCAGGAGGACGGCCCCATGAACGCCAATACCCGTTCGATCATGCTCGCGACGATTTCGGCGATTGCGTTGAGTGTATCGGCGATAGCTTTCGCCGCAGGCGGTGGCGCCGGCGGGATGGCCAACCAAAGCTCCACTCCGGCCGATCCGAACTACGTCAGCGCCAAGCAGATGATCGAAGCGAAGAACTACGCCGGCGCCATGCCTTTGCTGCAGCAGGTCGTCGCCAAGAACCCGAAGGACGCCGATGCCTATACGCTGATGGGCTATGCCACGCGCAAGTCGGGCGACGCCAACGGCTCGCTGCAATACTACAACACCGCGCTCGGCCTCGATCCCAAGCATATCGGCGCGCATGAATATGTCGGCGAGGCCTATCTCCAGCTCGACCGCCTGCCGGAAGCCGAGCAGCATCTCGCCCGCCTCGATTCGCTCTGCACCTTCGGCTGCACGGAATACCGCGAGCTCAAGGCTGCTGTCGCCGCCTACAAGACGGGCAAAAAGCCGACGAACTAAGCGCGTTCTGACGCGCTGGCGGGCGGCAGCGCCTTCTGAGGCGCGAGAGCCCGCACGTCTCAGAAAGGATATGAACGCGCCTCGCGGAGCGCTATGCTCGCGCTCATAAACGATCGTTTATGATGCCCCGGGAGGGCCCTGCGTGATGAGCACCACCGACACTTCCGTCCCTCTCGTCTTTGGCGACTATGCCCTCGAAGACCGCTATCGCCTGAACAAGGGCCGCGTCTATCTCACCGGTATCCAGGCGCTGGTGCGCCTGCCGATGATGCAGAAGCAGCGCGACGCAGCGGCAGGCCTCAACACCGGCGGCTTCATCTCGGGCTATCGCGGCTCGCCGCTCGGCATGTACGACAACGCGCTGTGGGGCGCGAAGCGCTACCTCGCGCAGAACAACATCCACTTCCAGCCCGGCCTCAACGAGGATCTGGCGGCGACCTCGGTATGGGGCTCGCAACAGACCAACCTCTTCCCCGGCGCCAAGGTCGATGGTGTCTTCTCGATCTGGTACGGCAAGGGCCCGGGCGTCGATCGCTCGATGGACGTGCTGAAGCACGGCAATGCCGCCGGCACCTCGCAGTATGGCGGCGTGATCGCGCTGGCGGGCGATGACCATGGCTGCCAGTCCTCGACCCTGCCGCACCAGAGCGAGCAGGTGTTCGCCGCGGCGATGATTCCGGTCGTCAATCCGGCGACCGTCCAGGAGTATCTCGACTTCGGCATTCTGGGATTTGCCCTGTCGCGCTACTCGGGCTGCTGGATCGGCTTCAAGGCGATCTCGGAGACGGTAGAGAGCGGCGCGTCGGTGTGGGTCGATCCCGAGCGCATCAAGATCGTGATGCCCACCGACTTCCAGATTCCCGCGGGCGGCCTCGGCATCCGCAATCCCGATCCGCCGATGGACCAGGAACGTCGGCTGCACGGGCCGAAGATGGCGGCGGTGCACGCCTTCGTGCGTGCCAACGGTTTCGACAAGACGGTCATCGATCCGCCGCAAGCGCGCATCGGCATCATGACCACGGGCAAGGCTTACCTCGACACGCGTCAGGCGCTGGAGGATCTCGGCATCGACGAGGCGAAGGCGCGCGCGCTCGGCATCCGCCTCTACAAGGTCGGCATGACCTGGCCGCTGGAGCCGGAAGGCGCGCGGCGCTTCGCCGAGGGCTTGCAGGAAGTTATCGTGGTCGAGGAGAAGCGCTCCAACCTCGAGGACCAGCTCGTCCGCATCCTCTACAACGCGCCGGCCGACCGCCGGCCGATGGTGATCGGCAAGAGCGACGAGACCGGCCGCATCATCCTGCCGAGCGAAGGCGAACTGTCGCCGACCGGCGTCGCCATGGTGATCGCCGCTCGCCTGAAAAAGTACATGGGCGCCTCGCCCGAGCTCGAGCAGCGCCTGGCGCGCCTCGAGGCCAAGGAGAAACTGATGAACGCGCCGCCGCCCAAGGTGGCCCGCACGCCGTTCTTCTGCTCGGGCTGCCCGCACAACACCTCGACCAAGGTGCCCGAGGGCAGCCGCGCCATGGCCGGCATCGGCTGCCACGGCATGGCGACCTGGATGCCTGAGCGCCGCACTTCGCTGATCAGCCACATGGGCGGCGAAGGCGTGGCCTGGGTGGGCCAGGCGCCCTTCTCCGGCGACAACCACATCTTCCAGAACCTGGGCGACGGCACCTATTACCACTCGGGCCTGATGGCGATCCGCCAGGCTGGTGCTGCCGGCGTCAACATCACCTACAAGATCCTGTTCAACGACGCGGTCGCCATGACCGGCGGCCAGCCGCACGATGGCCCGCTGACGGTTCCAGACATCACGCGCCAGGTCGAGGCCGAGGGCGCCAAGAAAATCATCGTCGTCACCGACGAGCCCGACAAGTATCCGATGAATGCCGGCTTCGCGCATGGCGTCACCATCCGCCACCGCGACGACCTTGATGCCGTGCAGAAGGAACTGCGCGACATCCCCGGCCTCACGGTCCTCGTCTACGACCAAACCTGTGCGGCCGAGAAGCGCCGCCGCAGGAAGCGCGGCACCTTCCCCGATCCCGCCAAGCGCGTGTTCATCAACGACGCGGTCTGCGAGGGCTGCGGCGACTGCTCCGACAAGAGCAACTGCGTGTCGGTGAAGCCGCTCGAGACCGAACTCGGCCGAAAGCGCACCATCGACCAGTCCAATTGCAACAAGGACTTCTCCTGCCTGAACGGCTTCTGCCCCAGCTTCGTGTCGATCAACGGCGGCACGCCCGCCAAGGCCAAGCGCCCGCAACTCGCTGTCGTCCAGAAGGATCCGTTCGAGTCTCTGCCGCTGCCGACGCTCCGCCCTCTTAGCGAAGCCTATGGCATCCTGGTCACCGGCATCGGCGGCACCGGCGTGATCACCGTCGGCGCGCTGATCGGCATGGCGGCCCATCTCGAAGGCAGGGGCTGCACCGTCCTCGACTTCACCGGCCTCGCGCAAAAGAACGGCGCGGTGATGAGCCACATTCGCCTCGCCCCCAAGCCGGAGGATCTCCATGCCGTGCGCATCGCCGCCGGCGGCGCCAACCTCGTGCTGGGCTGCGACATGGTCGTGGCGGCTGCGCCCGCCGCGCTGTCGCGCATTGAGCCCGGCGTCACCCAGGCGGTGATCAATGGCTATATGCAGCCGGTCGCGGCCTTCGTGATGAACGGCGACATGGATCTCGGCGCCGAGGGCATGATGAAGTCGATCCGCGATGCCGCGGGCGACAGCGCCACCACCTTCGTCGACGGCACCGGCCTCGCAACGGCAATCCTGGGCGACTCGATCGCCACCAACCTCTTCATGCTGGGCTATGCCTGGCAGAAGGGCCTGGTGCCTTTGTCGTTCGAGGCGATCAATCGCGCGATCGAGCTGAACGGCGTCGCGGTCGAGACCAGCAAGCGCACTTTCGCCTGGGGCCGCCTGGCCGCGCACGATCTTGCCGCGGTGCAGGCTGCTGCCAAGCCGACACTCAGGATCGAGAAGCCGGTCGCGCGTACGCTGTCGGAGATCGTGTCCAAGCGGGTCGAGCTGCTGACCGCCTATCAGGACAAGGCCTATGCCCAGCGCTACCAGGCGTTCGTCGATCGGGTGGCGACGGTCGAGAAGGGCCGCGCGCCCGGCCGCTCGGGCCTGGCCGAAGCGGTCGCCAAGTCGCTCTACAAGCTGATGGCCTACAAGGATGAATACGAAGTCGCCCGCCTCTACACCGACGGCGACTTCCTGAAGAAGCTCGGCACCCAGTTCGAGGGCGACTACAAGCTGTCGTTCCATCTGGCGCCGCCGCTGTTCTCGGATCGCGATCCCGAAACCGGCCAGCTCAAGAAGCGCGAATACGGCGCGTGGATCCTGCCCGCCTTCCGCTTCCTCGCCTCGCTGAAGAAGCTGCGCGGCACCAGGCTCGACGTCTTCGGCTACACCGAAGAGCGTAAGATGGAGCGCCGCCTGATCGGCGAATACGAGGCCACGGTCGATTCAGTGCTGGCCACGCTCGACCAGAACAATCACGCGATGGCGGTGCAGATCGCCGGCGTGCCCGAGACCATGCGCGGCTTCGGTCACGTGAAGGACAAGAACGTAAAGGCCGCCAAGGAGCGTGAAGCCTCACTGCTGGCCGCTTATCGCGCACCGGCGACAGCGAAGCAGGCCGCGGAGTAAACGAACGCGCTGGATGGGGGCGACATGACCGTGAACTGGCGGCCCTTGCTCGTCAGCATCATCTACAGCGTCATGGCGGCCGGCTTCTGGTTCGTCGTCGTCGCTTGCTGGCAGTCGGGCGTTTATCGAAGCCGGAAAATGAGCTTCGCGATAACGGCGTCGGATGATCCCATCCAATTCTGGCTGTTGATGGCCGTGAACGCTGTCCTCGCTGTCGCTCTATCCGTGGCCGCGCTCAAAGGCCTCTACCGGACCTTGATGCAAGGGACGCCGTAACCGAATTCATCTGCGGTAACTGCGGGACGCCATCGCCTCCGAATGGGTTGGGGGTCGGCGGCGACAGCGTCCCGGCTACAGCGCCAACGCGAAGGGAGGCATGCGGTGGCGGCCCCTTGGCATAAGCCCGTCGGCCTGTTGATGGCTAGCCCAAATCACTCGCATAGGTGGTATTCCGCATCGCCAATGCGCTTAGTCCAAAGACCGTACGTTCAGGCGCGGCCGGTCTGGTGCGAGTAGGAGGCGAGGTCGAAGTGACCGCCGGGGCCGGTCTTGCCGCCCAGCCGATCGAGCGCACGCTGCCATTTGGCGTCGAAGTCGGGATCGAACACCAGCGCCTGGTCGGCGTCGATCACCAGCCAGGCATTGTCCTGCATCTCGCGGTCGAGCTGGCCAGGCGACCAGCCGGAATGGCCGAGCGCCAGCCAGGCCTGCTTGGGGCCGCTGCCGTCGGCCATGTCCTTCAGGATCTCGAGCGAGGCGGTGAGCGCCATGCCGCCGTCGATCAGCAGGGTCTCGTCGCGCTTGTAGTCGGCCGAGTGCAGCACCAGGCCGCGCGAGGTCTCGACCGGGCCGCCGAACAGCACCGGCGTCTCCGACGTCACCTTGGGCACCTCGATGCCGAGCTGCTTGTAGACCTGGCCGAGCGGCAGGTCCTCGACCTTGTTGTTCACGATGATGCCGAGCGCACCCTCGTCATCGTGCTTGCAGATGAAGACGACGCTCTTCTGGAAGCGCTCATCCGGCATCGACGGGGCCGCAACCAGGAACCGGCCGACAAGCGTGTCGGCTGGGGAGGCGGGAGCGGCGGAACTTTGCCCGGGCATCTTGGTCATGATCACCTAAATCCATGGGGATTGTCCGGGCAAAGATCAAGATGAAGGGCCGGCCTGCGGCCAGATAGACAAAAAGCGGGCTGCGTCCTAGGGTCCGCCGGTCCAACAGCCAGGAGTGGAAAACAATGGTTAAAGTCGGCGATAAGGTGCCCAGCGCCACGCTGCGAACGATGGGTCCGGAAGGCCCCAAGGCCGTCACCACCGAAGAGCTTTTTGCCCCGGGCAAGAAGATCGTCGTATTCGCGCTGCCGGGGGCTTTCACGCCCACGTGCTCGGCCAAGCATGTGCCCGGCTTCGTTGCCGAGGCCGACAAGTTCAAGGCCAAGGGCGTCGACGCCATCGCCTGCATCTCCGTCAATGACGCGTTCGTCATGGGCGCGTGGGGCAAGGACCAGAAGTCCGGCGACAAGGTGATGATGCTGGGCGACGGCGCGGCCGAGTTCACCAACGCCATGGGCCTCGCCATGGACCTGACCAAGAACGGCATGGGCGTGCGCAGCCAGCGCTACGCCATGGTCGTCAAGGACGGCCTGGTCGACCAGCTGTTCGTCGAGAAGCCCGGCGCCTTCGAAGTGTCGTCGGCCGAGAACGTGCTGAAGCACCTCTAGCGTTCGCACCGGCTTCTAGCCAAGATCGACGGCGGGACCGCAAGGTTCCGCCGTCTTCGTTTGGGAATGGGAGTTCCATGGAACCGGCCTCGCCTCCTCTTTTCACCGGCCACTTCGGGGTCAATGGCGCGACGCGCCTCTACGGCACGATCGGCGACCCGATCCGCCAGCTGCGCGCCACCGCCGTCATGAGCCAGGTCTTCGCCGCCGTTGGCGCCAACGCCGTCTGGCTGCCGTTCGAGGGCGGGCCGGACGTGCTGCCCCTGATGCTCGATGCGCTTGGCAAGCTGCGCAACCTGGGCGGCTTCACCGTCACCATTCCGCACAAGACCGCGATCCTGCCGCTGCTTGGCCGCGCATCCAAGCGCGCCCAAGCCTCGGGCAGCGTCAACCTGGTGAAGCGCGACACCGACGGCGTGCTGGTGGGCGACATTGTCGACGGCACCGGCTTCGTGGCCGGCATGGAGGCCTTCGGCAACAAGCTCAAGGGCGCCAGCGTCTGGCTGGTGGGCCTGGGTGGCGCCGGCGGCGCGATTGCAGCAGCCCTCTGCGAGGCAGGCGTCGGCCGCCTGCTGGTGAGCGAGCTGAACGATGCCCGCGCCGATGCCGCCATTGCGCGACTGAATAAGCACTATCCCGACGTCCCGGTCGCCAGCACCGACACACCGCCCAAGGGTATCCACTTCGCCATCAACGCCACGCCGCTCGGCCTCAGGCCCAACGATCCGCTGCCGTTCGACCCGATGCAGCTCGACAGCCATGTCGTCGTGGCCGAGGTGATCATGAGCCCGGTCGACACGCCGCTGCTGCTGCGCGCCCGCGCGCACGGCCGCCGGATTCATCACGGCCGACACATGCTCGACCATCAGGCGCCGCTCTATCTCGACTGGTTCGGCATCGACGCCAAGGGTGTCGACGTCGTGGCGCTGGCCCGCTCGATTCCCTGAAAGAGGTTCCCGTGCCCACAGCCCTGATCACTGGCGCGACCGACGGCGTGGGCCGCCTGGTCGCCAAGCAGCTTACCGCCAAAGGTTTTCGTACCCTGGTGCATGGCCGTAGCCGCGAGCGCGGCGAAAGCCTTGTCCGCGAGATCGAGAAGGACGGCGGCACGGCCACCTTCCTGCAAGCCGACCTCGCCTCACTGGCCGAGGTGCGTGCGCTGGCATCTTCGACCACTGCGGCCACCGATCGGCTCGAGCTGCTGATCAACAACGCCGGCATCGGCTCGACCGGCGAGAAGCCCGGCCGGCAGGTGAGTGCCGACGGCCACGAACTGCGCTTTGCCGTGAACTACCTCTCAGGCTTCCTGCTGACGCACCTGCTGCTGCCGCTGCTCAAGGCCGGCGCGCCGTCGCGCATCGTCAACGTGGCCTCGGCCGGCCAGAAGCCGCTCGACTTCGCCGACGTCATGCTGACCCGCGCCTACGACGGCACCGATGCCTATCGCCAGAGCAAGCTGGCGCAGATCCTGTTCACGGTCGACCTGGCGCAGGAGCTGAAGGGCAGCGGCGTGATCGTCAATACGCTGCATCCCTCGACCTACATGAACACCACGATGGTGCGCCAATCCGGCACGACGCCGATCAGCACCGTCGAGACCGGCGCCGAGGCGATCATGCAGCTTGCCGTGTCTCCTGCACTTGAAAGCAAGAGCGGCCTCTATTTCAACGTGCTGCGCGAGACCCGCGCCAACGACCAGGCGTACGACGCGACGGCTCGCGCCAAGCTGAAGAAGCTCTCGCTCGAACTGACGGGGCTTTAGAGCGTCACGCCGCCGTTCACATGGATCGTCTGGCCGGTGACGTAGCTCGCCGCCGGCGAGGCGAGGAAGGCGATGACGGCGGCGACTTCGGCGGTCCGGCCATAGCGGCGCATCGGGATACCTTCGGAGATTTTGGTCATGGCGTCGCGCGGGGCGGCGACATGCGCGCCGGCATCTTTCTCGATGAAGCCCGGGGCCACGCAGTTCACTGTCACGCCCGACGGCGCGAGATCGACGGCTAGCGCACGCGACATTGCCTCGAGCCCGGCCTTGGCGGCGGCCGAGACCGGGAACGTCATGATGCCCCGCCCGAAAGCATGCGCCACGAAGGACGACACGCCGATCAGCCGGCCACCTGTGCCGGCCTTGAGCAGCCACGGCTTGGCCGCGGTCGCGATGTCGAAGAAGGCGGCGGTCATCGAGGCCAACGACGCGTCGAGGGTGGCGCGGTCGACCTCGCCGATCGGCCGCTTGTCGGCGAAGCCTGCGTTGCTCACCACGACATCGAGACGGCCATGCTTTGCCGCAACCTCCTCGACCAGCCGCGTGCCGGTACCGGCCACGGCGAGATCGCCTTCGAGGATCAGCGGCAGGGCGCCAGCGGCGCGCACGGTGGCGGCGACCGTTTCCAGACCGCTACGGTTCTTGCGGGCATGGAGCGCAATGACGGTTTCAGGGGCGGCGACGGCGCGGGCCGTGGCGGCGCCGATCCCGGACGAAGCGCCGGTGATGAGGAAGACACGCATGCCGGCACTCTAGCCAGCCCGGACGCCCAAGGTAATATCGCCCATGCTCGTTAATTTCGCGGCCGCAACCCTTATGGTCGTCCTGACCGTCCTCATCCACTTCGCCGGCGTGCTGATCCTGATGGGACTGCTGCGCACCACCGGCCACCGCCTCCATCCGCGGGAAAGCCTGGTCGGCCGCGGTGCCGCCGTGGTCGCCATCGTCATGGGCCTGGTGATGATCCATGCCGTCGAAATCTGGACCTATGCCGTGGCCTATCTGGTAGTGGGTGCGATGTCGGATTTCGAGACGGCGCTCTACTTCTCGACCACCAGCTTCACGACCCTGGGGTATGGCGACGTCGTGCTCGACCGGCAGTGGCGACTGTTCGGCGCGATCGAGGGTGCCAACGGGCTGCTGCTGTTCGGCTGGTCGACGGCGTTTTTGTTCTCACTGCTGGCGCAGATGCGCACGCTGGAGATCGACTGGCTGGAGCAGCGGCGCTAGCCGCTTACGCCACCTCTCGCACGGTCTGCACCATGCGAGCGTGATCGTAGGGCTTGGCGAGGAAGCGACCGTCGTCTGGGATCGCACCATGCGGCAAGCAGACGCCGCCCGAGGTCAGCACCAGCCCGATCGTGGGCCAGCGGTCGTGGACTTCGCGGGCGAGATCGAGACCGTCCATGTCCCCCGGTATCTGGATGTCGGAGAACAGCACGCGCACCTCCGCATGTGCCTCCAGCAGGTGGAGCGCATCGTCGGCGGTATCGGCTTCGAGCGTCTCGAAACCCGCGTCTTGCAGCAGCGCGGCAGCGACGAGGCGCACGAGGGCTTCGTCCTCGACGATGAGCACGAGAGGCTTGGACACGACTTTAATCCAGGCGGTTATTTCGGGATCGCAAGATTCAACGGCACTGCGACGCGCGAAGTTGCGTCAGTGCAGCGTGCCGCCGCCCCGATCTTCGCGCAGCGTCGCCACTTCGCCCACCAGCCGTTCGTGCTGCTCGGCTTGCACGACGATCAGCAACGACAGGTGGTGGACCATCGCCCGCAGGTACACGACCTGTGCCCGCAGATACTCGGCCGAATCGGAGTCGAACGTCTCTGCGAGCTGACGCGCTTTCTCGACCGCAGAATGCGCGCGGTCTAGCTTGAGCATCAGGAGAACTTCGTCCGACATCGCACAGCGTCTACGATTGGACGGAACCTTGGTTGCACGCTCATCTGCGCCCACCGCCAAGGATGCCGGTTACGGCTTGGTGTTGTAGCTGCTCAACGGCGCACCGTTGCCGGCGATCACCTGCAGTCTTCGCACGCACCAAGCGCACAACGAAGAGAGACAGGCACACGCGTCGACTGACGGTTAGGTACGCTTGCCATTCGCTCTTTTTGAGCGATAGAGTGGTGCGCATGCAACCTGCGGACCGACCAGCCCATGCCTGAAAGGGACGGCCTCATCACAACGGTTCAAGCGGTCATGTCCGAGGACAAGATGACCATCCAGTTGCAGTTCGTGCGGCGCAACGGGCTCACCTCCTACATCAACATCGCAGCCAACGGCGGCCCCGGCTTCATTCGAGACGTCGGCCAGGCCATCGCCGGGCTTGGCCACAGCGGCGAGGAGCCCGGGTCGGATTCGTCCGAGTCGTGGCTGTCGAGTCCTTAACGGCAATTGCTCTTTGACGAACGTCACGGGGTTTGCAGAACTTCCCGCGTGGACCTTGCCGGTGCCCTCGAGCTTCGTTCCGTTGAGGACGAGATCGTTGCCGCCGTCGTCGGCATTCACCATCACAGATAAAGTCCAGATCCCAGAAATCTGCCGACGTATGGGCTCCTCCCCGAAATGCGGCTAATGTTTCGCGCATGCACTTTCCGATTTTGGCCCGCGCGCTTTCGTTTCTCTTCCTCGTCACCCTGTCGCTTCCCGGTGCGGCACAGACGGAGACCGACCTTCGTATGCTGCGCGGGCTGGCGGCCGTCACCGCGCTCGACAAGACCGACGCGGGCACGGCAGCACTAGGGGCCAATCTCGCTGTCACCGGCGCGATCCAGAACGGAACCTCGGCACAGCCCACCCTGCTGCCCCTGCCGGATCAGCGGCAGCAGGCGCTGAGCGACGCCTTGATCACGGGCGAGAATGCCTATGGGCTCGCGGACGGGCTCGGCAGCACGCTGGGCGCGGCGTACCAGGCGGCCACCGGCTACACGATCGTCACGGAGGACGGGAAGAAGAAGCTGCACGCGCCCAACATCTCGCCGGCGGTCGCGCGCTACATCGCCTATGCCAATGGCACCTCACGCGCCGATTCGAACCTCGCCAAGTTCTTCTTCGCCAACGCCACGACCAACGGCAAGGCAGCCGTGTCGGACGCGGCGCACGCGATCCTGACGGAGATCGGCGGCACGCCCGACATGTTCGGCCGCGCCTACAAGCAGATCGCCGGCAGCGAGGGCGCCAACAAATACGGCAACTCGCGGCCCTTCCAGACCCTGCCGCATATCGTCTCCTACGACGGCGCCGACTTCTTCGGCGCCGCCTCCAGCAACATGCTTTATCTGCGCGGTCCCGCGCAGGACCTGGTCGACAGCTCGTCCTATCCGAGCGGCCACACGACCTACGGCTATATGGAATCGATGCTGCTCGCGCTGCTGGTGCCACAGCGCTATCCGCAGATGATGGTGCGTGCCGCCGAGTACGGCAGCAACCGCATCACCATCGGCGCCCACTATGCGATGGATGTGCTGGGCGGCCGCGCGCTCGCCACCTACGACCTCGCACAGTTGCTGGCCAACAAGCCGGGATACGTTAGCGTGCCGCGCGGCGGGGGCGTGACGCGCGCCGGGTTGGAGATCGCCGACTTCCGGCAGGCGCTGGCCGACGCCCGCGCCGACGTGACCAAGGAACTCGAGAAGCGCTGCGGCAAACCGATCGCCGCCTGTGCCGCCGATGACAAGAGCCGCTTCGCCGACCCGGCGCGCAACGACGCCTTCCATGCGAGCACGCAAACCTACGACCTGCCCGTGGTGTTCGCCGCGACCGCCGCGGGCCCCGAGGACGTGGGCAAACTGGCGCCGGAGGCCGGCTATCTGCTGACCGCGGCCTTTCCCTACCTCACCCTCGACCAGGCCAATGCGATTCTGACCGCAACCCAGGGACCGGGCGGTGGCTTTCTCGACAATGGCTCGGCGTTCGGCGTGTATTCGCGGCTCGACCTTTATCGGGCGGCCCAGCAGGCCATCGCCGCCGACCCGTCGAAGCCAGCCGCCCGCAACCGCTGAGCCCGGGATTCAAAGTCGTCGCGGATGATTTGGCTTAGATATTAGAGAGAAATGGCGCGCCCGAAGAGATTCGAACTCCTAGCCTTCTGATTCGTAGTCAGATGCTCTATCCAGTTGAGCTACGGGCGCACAGCCGGGCGTCTCGAAAGTGGAGCGTCCGGCGAAGAGGGGCGGACCTTAGTTAAAGAGCCTGCCGCTTGCAAGCTGTGTCGCAGCGGCTTTTTGCGCCCGGTCTGAGTTGCCAAAAGTGCACACACCGTCGTGCAAGTGTCTCAGTTTCCTTGCAAATCGGCACTTTCGGTTTCGCCGGCTTTCCAGTAGCATGGGGGCCATAGATTTGGGGAATGGCGTCCCGAATGAGGCTTGTCCGTTCGCAACGGGTCGGCCGTATCGGAGGCGCCCAACGATGATGCCAGAGCAGTTTCGAGGCCAATGATGGCGCTAAGTGTCAAACGATCGGCTGCCTTCCTCCTGGCGGCAATCGTTCTCAGTGGATGCGAGCCGGGGAGTCCGTTCGGGTCGTCCGTCAGCACGTCCGCCGCCGGCAGTAGCCAGACCGGCACAGCCACTGTTCGTGGCCGGATCCAGCAATTGCGGTCCGACCAGAATGCCCTGACCGCCGGC
>CAIKZO010000137.1 GCA_903832005.1 Enhydrobacter aerosaccus
GCCCGCTCGGATTCAGGAGCGGACCTGGAGGCCCGCGGTCCCAAAGAAGCCCTTTCCGCGCCGGCCGAATAGGCACTACCATCGCTCCCAATAAGTCTTGGGAGGAAACAAAATGCATATTCGTCGCCGCACGTTCGGCAAGCTCGCGGTTGCCAATTCCCTGGCCGGAACTCTGGCTGCTCCTTCGATCGTCCACGCTCAGGACAAAAAACCCTTCACCATCGGCTTCGGCATGGCGCTGACCGGAGGTCTCGCGCCCAACGGCAAGTCAGCGCTGCTCGGCATGCAGATTTTCGAGGAGGACGTGAACGCCCGCGGCGGCATTCTCGGTCGCCCCGTGAAGCTGGTCTATTACGACGACCAGTCCAATCCCTCGGGTGTGCCTGCGATCTACACCAAGCTGCTCGAAGTCGACAAGGTCGACGCCGTGGTGAGCGGCTACGCCACCAACATGGTGGCGCCGGCGATGCCGGTGGTGATGCAGCATGACAAGACCTTCTTCTCGCTGCTGGGCCTCGCGGCCAACTCCGAGTTCCACTATGGGCGCTACTTCTCGATCACGCCGACCGGCGGACCGAACCCCAAGGAATCCTTCTCCGAGGGCTTCTTCGCCGTGGCCATGGAGCAGAACCCGAAGCCCACGACGCTCGCCATCACCGGCGCCGACGCGGAGTTCCCGCGCAACGCGCTCGACGGCGTGCGCGCGCAGGCCAAGCGGCTCGGCCTCAAGATCGTCTACGACAAGACCTATCCGCCCACGACCGCCGACTACACGCCGGTCGTGCGCGCGGTCGCCGCGACCAACCCCGACATCTTCTTCGCCGCCTCTTACCCGCCCGACACGGTGGGCCTGATCCGCGCCGCCCACGAGACCAACTTCAAGCCCAAGCTGTTCGGCGGTGGCATGGTCGGCTTGCAGGCGACGGCGCTCAAGACTCAGCTCGGACCGCTGCTGAATGGCATCGTGACTTATGACTTCTGGCTGCCGTGGGCGGGCTTCGCGACCGACACCGGCCGCGAGTTGCTGAAGAAGTACCAGACGAAGTCGGCCGCGGCCGGCGTCGACCTGCTGGGCTACTACATCCCGCCGTTCAGCTACTCGATGCTGCAGGTCGTCGAGCAGGCGGTGACCGCCGTCGGCGGCACCAACGACGACAAGCTGGCCGAGTACTGCCGCAAGAGCACCTTCAAGACGGTGGCGGGCGACATCACCTTCAATGCCGAGGGCGAGTGGACCACCGCGCAGGTGATGGCCACGCAGTTCCAGGGCGTGGTCGGCAACGACGTCGAGCAGTTCCGCGATCCCAAGCGCGAAGTGATCCTGTGGCCGACCAAGTACAAGACCGGCAACGTGATCTACCCGTACGACCCTTCCAAGTAGGGGCCCTCTAAGTAGGGATCAGACCGTATCCTCGACGGTAGGATTGCTGTCGAGCCAGGCGCGCGCTTCTTCGGGTGTGAAGAACACCCGGATCGGCCGCTTGCCCTTGGCGATGTTGGCGAAGCGCAGGGCGACGTCATACTGCTCCTGCGCTTCGACCACGATCGCGGCGGCACCGGTGAGGTCGAGGCTGTTGTAAGCCGAGATGCGCGCGGCGAGCGACATCACGTCGTCGTCGTTGTACTTGCCGGTCGAGCCGCGGCCGTCGAACAGCTTGCGGTAGGTGAGGCCGTCCTTGACCACGATGTCGTCGAGCAGCGCCTCGATGTCCTGCAAAGTGGTGAGGCCTTCGGCGCGGGCGGTGACCAGGCGGTCAGTGGCGGAGATTGTCTAGGTGATCGGCATCGACATCTTGATAGGGCGGATATGTCTTCCCCTCAAGTGAATCGATTGTGTGTTTGGTAGCTGTAAACTGCAGTCGAGGCGCGGTTATGTGGGCGCTTCAGAGCTCGAGCGGCTGCGCGGCGAGCCAACGGCGCGCGTCGTGGATGCTGCGGAACACTTTGGTTGGCGGGGCGTCGGTGCCGCTGCGAAGCTGGGTAAAGAAGTGCGCGAACTCGCCGCGCTGCGGGTCGGCCACGATGGCGAGCGCCCCGCGCGCCCGGTCGGTGCGGGCCGCGCGCACCCTTTCGCCGAAGGCGGCGAGCTCCTCCTTCGAGAGGGCGGGTTCGGCCCCGGCGACGTCGAACAGCTTCCGATAGTGCAAAGCGTTCGACTCGGTGATCTGGCGGAACAGGCCCACGAGATCGAACAGCGTCACCTTGTCCGTCGCGACGGCCGTGAGGATCCGGTCAGGCTGGAAGATGGACACATGTATCGGCATGGGCACTCCAGCCTAGACACTCGTGCCGCCACGGCAAGCGGCAGTCCCGCACATCTAGGGCGCCTGGCCGTCTTTGGCTTCGCCGACCGCCCGTTCGGCGTCTCGGATCTCCTGCCGCCGCAGCGCGATTTCCTCGCCGACGGGCGGTCCCTTGAATCGATGGCGCTCGACGGTCAGCCACGCCACGCCGGTCAGGCCCACGAAGAAGACCGTGATCCAAAGGGCGAGACGGTTGGGCTCCTGCACGCCGATCGCGAAGATCAGGACCATGCAGAGGATCGACAGGACGGCGAAGACACAAAACCAGTTGCCGATGCTCCAGGGCGCTGCCCTGGTCCAGCGCCGGCGCCAGGCCAGCAGGCCGAGCGCGATCGGCGTGGTGAAGGACAGGAACAGGAAGATCACCGCCACCGACACGATCGTGGTGTAGAGCGGCGTATAGGCCGTGAAGAGGACGGCCAGCGCCGATCCCGCCCAGATGGCGATGACGGGCGTGCGGAACCGGGGACTGACACGCTTGAGAAAGGCGGAGGCGGGAAGGCCTCCGTCGCGGGCGAAGGCGAAGATCATGCGCGAGACGGACGTCACGGTCGCCAGGCCGCAGAGATACTGGGCGGTGACGATGATGACGTGGAGCGCGGTCTTCACCGCCGGTGGCATGATCTGGTCCATTGTCCAGAAGAACACCGACCAGCCCTGGGCCGCGGCCTTGTCCATGTCGGGGATGGCAATGACGATACTGCCCAGAAACAGCCAGCCGAAGACGGCCGACCAGATCACTGAGCCGATCATCGCCCGGGGAACGCTCGTGGCCGCCTGGCGCGTCTCTTCGGCGGTGTGGGCCGACGCGTCATAGCCGGTGATCGTGTAGATCGGCAGCAGGAGGCCCAGCAGGAAGATAAAGGACAGGCTGTCCGAGCGGGGCCAGACATCGCCGCCGGCGGCGCCGCTGTAATTGTGGAAGGTCCACAGACGCGACCATTCGAGATGAGGCGCGAAGACCAGGCAGGCGCCGGCCAGCGCAAGCGCGCCGGCGAAGATGAGATAGCCGCTGAGATCGGTCAGTACGGTCGTGAGTCTGATGCCGAGATGGTTGACCAGCGCCTGGCTCGCGGTGATCGCGATGACGAAGACGAGTTGCTGCGCATAGGTTCCGGCGAGGCCAAGCGTGGGGCCGAAGGCGCCGAGGAAAAAACTCCAGGTGCCGACGTTGATCGAGGCGAGCACGATCACCAGGCCGATCAGGTTGAGCCACGCCGTCAGCCAGCCCAGGCCGCGGTTTCCCAGGATCGATCCCCAGTGATAGAGCCCGCCGGCGGTTGGATAGGCCGAGGCGATCTGCGCCAGGGCCACGGCGAAGACGCCCGATATCAGGCAACCCAGCGGCCAGCCGATGCCGATGGCGGCCCCGCCGACGCCGCTGATCCCCTGGGCCAGGGAATTGATGCCGCCGGCCAGGATGCAGATGATCGAGAAGCTGATGGCGAAGTTGGAGAAGCGGCCCATGCGCCGCTGTAGCTCCTGCGCATAGCCCATGCCATGCAGGGCCCCGACGTCACTTTGCCGGTCGACGTCCGAATAGGCGTCCGGCGCCGCCGTCGCGCGAGTCTCGGTCATCTAGTTTGGCGCGGTCATGAGGCGATCCTCGGCGGGCAGTAGCGACCGTAATAGGGCGGTCGGCGTGACGCGCCTATAATAGGCAGAGATCGCGGCGGTTACTTTTAGTGACGTTTAGATTCCGCTTTTTAAAAGCGTTACTTTTCGTAACTATGAGATTGGACCAATTGGTCCGGTTATTGCTGGCAGGTCGGCAAGAGGTGCTTTCATGGAAATTGGCGTCTTCATTCCGATCGGCAGGAACGGCTGGATCGTCTCGACGACTTCGCCGCAATACAATCCGAGCTTCGAGCTCAACAAGCAGACCACTCTCAACGCCGAGCGCTACGGCTTCGATTTCGCCTTGTCGATGATCAAGCTGCGCGGCTTCGGCGGCGAGAGCGGCTTCTGGGATCAGAATCTCGAGTCGTTCACCCTGATGGCGGGCCTCGCTGCGGTGACGTCGCGCATCAAGCTCTACGCCACCGTGCCGACGCTTGCGGTGCCGCCCGCAATCGCCGCGCGCATGGCGGTGACGATCGATTCGATTTCCAATGGCCGCTTCGGCCTCAACATCATCACCGGCTGGCAGCGCCCGGAATATTCGCAGATGGGCCTGTGGCCGGGCGACGAATACTTCGGCCGCCGCTACGACTTCGCCGCCGAATACACCCAGGTCATGCAGGACCTGTGGACGACCGGCGTCTCCAACTTCAAGGGCGAGTTCTTCAAGATGGAGGACTGCCGTCTCTCGCCCCAGCCGCAGACGCCGATCAAGCTGATCTCGGCCGGCCAAAGCGACGCCGGCATGAAGTACATCGCCAAGTATGCCGACTACAATTTCGTGTTCGGCATGGGCTACAACACGCCGACTGCCTGCGCGCCGACCGTCGATCGGCTGCAGAAGGCTGCCGCCACCAGCGGCCGCAAGGTCGCAACCTACGGCCTCTTCATGATCATCACCGGCGAGACCGATGCCGAGGCCAAGGCCAAGTGGGACCTCTACAAGAGCGGCGCCGACCATGAGGCGCTGAAGTGGCTCACCGCACAGAGTTCGGCCGACACCAAGTCGGGCGCGGACACCAACGTGCGCCACATGTCGTCGGAGGTGAGTAACGTCAACCTCAACATCGGCCTGCTGTGCGGCTCCCATGCCTCGGTGGCGCGCATGATGGACGAGGTCGCGACCATTCCCGGCATGGCGGGCGTGCTGCTGACCTTCGACGAATTCGTGAGCGGCACGAAGGAATTCGGCGAGCGCATCCAACCGCTGATGAAGTCGCGCCGCCATATCCAGTCGGAAGCGCCGACCCAAGTCGCGGAGGTCGCAGAATGACTAAACCAGTCAGTTATTTCTCGCCCGACGATCCCGACGGCCGCCATCTCGAGGCGCGGCCCGAGCCGGTGTTGATCAAGCCGTCGGAGACGGCGCTGATCGTCGTCGACATGCAGAACGCATACGCCTCGCCGGGTGGCTATCTCGACCTGGCGGGCTTCGACATCTCGGGCGCGCCGCCCGCGATCGCCAAGATCAAGGAAGCAATCGAGGCCGCGCGCGCCGCCGGCGTGCAGGTGATCTATTTCCAGAACGGCTGGGATTCGGACGAGGGCGAGGGCGGCGGGCCGGGCTCGCCGAACTACTACAAGTCCAACGCCATGAAGACCATGCGCGCCAAGCCCGAGCTCAAGGGCAAGCTGCTGCACAAGGGCGGCTGGGACTACGAGCTGATCGACGAGCTGCCGCCGCAGAAGGGCGACATCGTCATTTCCAAGCCGCGCTACAGCGCCTTCTTCAACACCAACCTCGATAGCATGCTGCGCGCCAGGGGCATTCGCTCGCTGGTGTTCACCGGCATCGCGACCAACGTCTGCGTGGAGTCGACGCTGCGCGACGGGTTCTTCCTCGAATATTTCGGTGTCGTCCTGCACGACGCCACGCATCATGCCGGCCCCGACTTCATGCAGAAGGCGGCGCTGTTCAACATCGAGAAGTTCTTCGGCTGGGTGTCCTCGGTCGAGGAGTTCCGTGCCGCGCTTCAATCCAACGCCAACCCGTCGCTCAAGATCAAAGGAGAGACCTGATGCCCATGAAGATCGTCGTTCCCGCTGGTACCGGCAAGACGCTGGCGCCTTACTCGCCCGGCACGCTGGCCGACGGCATCGTCTATGTCTCGGGCACCCTGGCGCTCGACAAGGACACCAACGTCGTCCATGTCGGCGACGCCGCTGCGCAGACCGAATATGTGCTGGAGCAGATCAAGTCGGTGATCGAGACGGCCGGGGGCACCATGGCCGACGTGACGTTCAACCAGATCTTCCTGACCGATTGGAAGAACTACGGCGCGATCAATACGGTCTATGCCAAGTACTTCCCGGGCGACAAGCCGGCACGCTACTGCATCCTGTGCGGCCTGGTGCGTCCCGACGCGCTGGTCGAGATCGCCACGACTGCGCACATCGGAAAAAAATAGAGTGACGTTCGACGTTCACGACGGCCCGCGGCCGGACGCCGAGACCATCCTGCTGTCTGCCGGGCTGGGCGGCGCCGCGGGCTATTGGACGCCGCAGTTCGCGGCGCTCAAGGCACGCTATCGCGTGGTCGCCTACGACCAGGCGGGCACCGGTCGCGCCAAGCGCGACCTGCCGGAGGATCACAACATCGAGGCCATGGCCGACGAGGTTGCGGGCATTCTCGATGCAACGAAGACCGAGTCCTGCCATCTGGTCGGGCATGCGCTGGGCGGCCTGGTCGGGCTCGACATGGCACGCCGCATGCCCAAGCGCCTGCGTTCGCTCACCGTCGTGAACGGCTGGGCCAAGGCCGACGATCACACCAAGCGCTGCTTCGAGGCGCGGCTGCTGCTCTTGCAGCATGCCGGTCCCGCGGCCTATGTGCGGGCCCAGCCGATCTTCCTCTATCCCGCGATGTGGTTGGCCCAAAATCCAGACCGTGCCCGGCACGAGGATGCGCATGGGCTGGCGGGCTTCCAGGGCGCCGACACGTTGCGGCGGCGTATCGGCGCGTTGCTGCGCTTCGACGCGACCGCCGATCTCGCGGCGATGAAGCTGCCGGTGTTCGTGGTCGCCTCGCGCGACGACGTGCTGGTGCCGGCCACAAAGTCGGAAGAGCTGGCGGCGAGGATTCCCGGCGCCCGACTGCACATGGCGACCTATGGCGGCCACGGCATCAACGTCACCGAGCCCGAGGCGTTCAATGCGCTGCTGCTGGATTTCCTCGATGGCCACGCAAGCGCTTAAGCCGCTCAGCAAAGCCGACCGCAAGCGCGAGGTGATCCTCGCGGCGGCGCTGGAACTGTTCTCGCGCGGCGGGGTCGATGGCGCGAGCCTCGACCGCGTGGCCGAGCGCGCCGACGTCTCCAAGACCAACCTGATTTACTACTATCCCAGCAAGGACGCGCTCTACGCCGCCGTACTGAACAACGTCCTGTCGCTCTGGCTGGGGCCGCTCGACGTGATCGATCCGGCGAACCCGCCGCAGCAGGCGATCGCGAGCTACATCCGGCAGAAGATCGCTTTCTCGCGCGACCATGCCGATGCCAGCCGTCTGTTCTGCTTCGAGATTCTCTACGGCGCGCCGGTGCTGGGCAACCGGCTGCGCGGCATGCTGCAGCCGGTGATGGAGGAGAAGGCGCGGGTCTTCGAGAGCTGGATCGCGTCGGGCCAGATGGCACCGGTCGACCCGTACCAGTTCTTCTATTCGCTATGGGCGACGACTCAGCACTTCGCCGACTTCGCGAGCCAGATCGAGGCGCTGAGCCAGCGCACGCTCGACGATCCGGCGTTCTTCGAGGAGAGCGTGGCCCACGTCACCGCGCTCTTCCTCGCGCGCCTCAGGCCGTGAAGGAGCGCAGCACCTTGCCGGGCCGGGATTTCGGGTCGGCGCAGAAGCCTTTGTCGTTCGTTACCTGCTGGCCGTTGATCCAGACGCCGTGCAAGCCGACCGCCGAGCCGGTGAGACGCGCGGCGCCCGCCGGCAGGTCGTGCGCGCGGCGCTTGGGTCCGCGGTCGACGGTCTTGGGATCGAACAGCATCAGGTCGGCGGCATAGCCTCCCTTCAGCAGGCCGCGGCCTTCGATGCTGAACAGCTTGGCCGGCTGACCGGTCAGGCGATGCACCGCTTGCGGCAGGTCCATCACGCCGAGGTCGCGGCTCCAATGGCCCATCAGGTGCAGCCCGAAGCCCGCGTCGCAGAAGAAGGTGAGGTGAGCGCCCGCGTCGGACAGCGAGATGTGCGTGTTGGGATCGGCCAGGATCTTGCCGACTTCCGTGTCGTCGTTGTGCAGGAGCTGCGCCACGAACTGGGTGTCGAGGTTCTCCGACAGAGCGAAGTCGAGAATGTAATCGAGCGGGTCCTTGCCGGCCTGTTTGGCCAGCACGTCGAGCGTCGCGCCTTCAAGGCCACGATTCTCTTCCTTGGCGGCCTCGACGACGAACAGCTTGTTCCACTCGCTGTTGAACAGCAGGCGGCCGCGTCGCTCCTCCAGCTCCTTGCGTACCGACGCGCGCCACGCCGCATCGCTGTAGATCTTCTTCAGTTCCTGCGGGTCGTGCGCGGCCATCGCGGGCTTCCACGCCTGCATGCTCTCGAACAGGTACGGGCTCTTGAAGGTGAAATCCATGCTGAGCGGGCAGCACGAGGTCTGCGCCACCAGCCGGTGGCCGCGCGCGCGGGCTTCGTTCACCTGGTTCAGCCAGGTGAAGGACGCCGACGGGTTGGTGTTGGAATGGAAGAGGGCCGCGATCACCACCGGCCGCTTCACCTCGGCCGCGATCTCCTCGAGATAGGGAATGGTCGTCTTGCTGCCCTTGGTCAGCATGTAGACGCCGCGGCCGCCTTCGCCCATGGCGCGGACCAGCGCGCGCAGTTCCTTGTCCTCGGCCAGGCGCGACGGCATCGGCGTGCCGCCCTCGCCGTTGTGCGCTTCGGCGGTCGAGGAGGCGAAGCCCACCGCGCCGGCCTTCATCGCCTCACGCACCAGCGCCGCCATCTTGGCGATCTCGTCGTCGGTCGCTGCGCGCTCAGTCGCCTCCGCGCCCATCACCCAGGTGCGTACCGAGGAGTGGCCCGAGAAGCAGGCGACGTTCGGGCCCACGCCCTGTTTCTCCAGCATGTCGAGATACTGCGGGAAGCTCTCGAAGCCCCAGTTGATGCCGGAGCGCAGCGCCTCGAGTGACATGCCTTCGACGTGTGTGAGGTGGCGCATGGTGATGTCACGGTCGGCGGGCTTGCAGGGCGCGATGGTGAAGCCGCAATTGCCCAGCACTGTGGTCGTCACACCGAGTGCAGGCGAGGGATCGACGAAGGGATCCCAGGTGATCTGCGCATCGTAATGCGTGTGGCCGTCGATGATGCCCGGCGCCAGCGCGCGGCCGTCGGCGTTCATCGTCTGCTTCGCGGCGCCAAGCTTGGGGCCGATGGCGGCGATCTTGCCGCCGGTGACGCCGACATCGCCACGCACTGCCTGTGCACCAGAGCCGTCGAAAATCTCCGCGTCCTTGATGACGAGATCGAACATTGTTGTTTCCTCCAAGGCCTCATTATAGACACGGACAATGCGGCAATTTCTGGCGATCCTCCTGCTTCTTTTGCCTGTCGGTGGCGCAGCGGCCCAGTCGGTCCGCTTCCCGAGCGTGGCGGTCGGCCCGATGGCAGCCGGTCCTCAGATCACGGGCTGGCTCTATCGCCCGAGCGGCGCCGGGCCGTTCCCGGCTATCGTGCTCGCCCACACCTGCGCCGGCGTCGCCGAGTCGACCGACATATGGGGCAAGCGGCTGGCCGGCTGGGGCTATGTCGTGCTGGCGCCCGACAGCTTCGGGCCGCGCGGCGAGTCCAATGTCTGTGGCACTGGCAAAGCGGTGACCGGCGACATGCGGGTCGCGGACGTTGCCGGTGCGATCGACTATCTCAATGCACAGCCCTTCGTCCGCAAGGGCGACATCGGCCTGATCGGCCACAGCCACGGCGGCTGGACGACCGTGCGCGCGGTGCAGAAGAACTATGGCCTCGCGGCACGCGGCCTCAAGGCGGCGGTGGCCTACTATCCGAGGTGCAATGCCGCCTTCGATACCCACGTCGACGTGCCGCTGCTGATCCTGATCGGCGACAAGGACGATTGGACGTCAGCCGACAGCTGCCGGAAGCTGCAGGCGGCGGGGTTCGACAAGCCCGGGCTCGTCGAGGCGATCTACTACCCCAAGGCCCGTCACAGCTTCGACAGCACGGTGCAGGATCGCACCTATTTCGGTCACCACCTGGGCTACGACACGGTCGCAGCGCCCGATGCCGAGGCGCGCACCAAAGCCTTCTTCGCGAAATACCTGCTCACTCCACAGTGATCTTGGTCAGCCTGCCGAGGTCGCGCCATTGGCCGATCTCGTGCGAGATCAACACCTTGAACTCCGCCGGATTGTTGCCGACCGGCTCGACGGCATCCTTGTCGAAGCGGGCCTGCGTGTCCGGCAAGGCGACCACGCGCCTGGTGGCGGCAGCGAGCATGTCGACGATCGCCTGCGGCGTGCCCGCCGGCACGACGATGCCCATCCAGAGATAGCCCTCGAAGTCGGGCACGCCCATCTCCATGACCGTCGGCACGTCGGGTAGCTGCTTCTGGCGCTTGGCGCTCGTGAAGGCCAGTGCGCGGAGTTTGTTCTGCGCTACGAACGATTGCGCCGTCGTGTAGTTGTCGAGCTTGGCCTGGACCTGGCCCGCCACCAGATCGGCCAGCGCCGGCGCCGCGCCGCGGTAGGGCACTTCGGTGACCTGGATATGCTCCTTCACCATCAGCAACTCCATCGTCACATGCGGGAGCGTGCCGTTGCCGGCGTGGCTGACGTTGATCTTGCCGGGGTTCGCCCGCGCGTAGGCGATGAAGCTCTTGTAGTCGGTGACTGGCAGCGACGGATGGCTGAGCAACAGCATCGGCACGCGCCCCACGATCGAGACGGGCGCGAAGTCCTTCTCGGTGTCATAGGGCAGCGACGTGCGGAAGGCGGCGTTGATCGTGTGGCCGGGAGTGGTGAACAGGATCGTGTAACCGTCCGGCGGCGCTTTCGCCACGATGTCGGTGCCGATCACGCTGCCCGCACCCGCCTTGTTGTCGACGATGACCTGCTGGCCGAACTCGGCGGTGAGCCGCTCGGCGACCAGCCGCGCCACCACGTCGGTCACGCCGCCCGGCGGGAACGGCACGACCATGCGGATCGGCCGCTCCGGATACTCGGCGTGCGCGGGTGCGGCGAAGGCAAGGAGAGCAGCGGTAAGAAGAAGGAGGCAGCGCATGCCTCAGCCTAGCTGATTCAAGCTGGCCAAGGATATGGAGGATATAGCGACCGTAATACGCGATTCGCGGAAGTGCGCGTATGTATGTTGTCCAATGTACCACTTCATCGGA
>CAIKZO010000138.1 GCA_903832005.1 Enhydrobacter aerosaccus
CCTCTTTCACCGCGGCCGTCGGATTACCTCTTTCACCGCGGCCGTCGCATGAGACCTTTCTTCAAGAACAAGTTGCGACTGCGGCCGAGCATCCTCGCGGCATTCGTCGTGCTGACCGTGCCGGTCTTCGTCGGCATCGTCACCGTCAACTACATTTCAAACAACCGGATCGCGCGCGAGAACGCGCAGATGCTGATCGAGCGCTTCCGGGTCGACGCCATCGGCGACATCGAAGACGACATCACGCCCATCAAGTCGCTGATCCGCGCCGCCGCGGCCCTGGGCAACGACATGCCCGACTTCTATGCCAGCGATCGCTCGATCAACTACTTCCAGAGCATCCTGCCGCACAGCGACAAGATTGTGAGCGCCTATGTCGGCCTGGTCGACGGCTCGTTTCGCCAGGCCCGCCGGGTCGACACCAATGCACGCATCGGCAACACCTTTCCGCCGGCCAATGCCGTCTTCGCCTCGCGCGTGATCGATCCCAAGCAGCCCGCGCCGCTGCTCGACCGCTACGTCTTCTTCGACAAGGACGGCAAGGAGCTGACCCGGCTCGCCGCGCCGACGGCCTACGATCCGCGCACGCGCGGCTGGTACCGGTGGACGGTCGAGCAAGGCAAGCTGCACATCACGGAGCCCGATATCTTCGCTGCGCTGGGCCTGATCGGCTTCACCGTGGCACAGCCTTTCTTTTCCGAGGGCAAGCTCGCGGGCGTCGCCGCCATCGACATCACACTCGACGGGCTCGCCCAGTACCTCGCCGAGCGTAAGGTCAGCCCGGGGACGTTGAGCTACATCCTGGACAATCACGGCAACGTGCTGGCGGCCTCCGACCTGTCGCGCAGCTACGCCAACAACAACGGCGTGCTGGAACTGCGCCATATTTCCTCGCTCGACAACGAGCTGCCGGCCATCGCCTTCGCCCAGCGTCCGCGCAAGGTAGAAACCGCGAACGACAAGTTCCTCTATTCCTTCAGTCACGACGGGCGCGAATACGTCGCGAGCCTCTCCGGCCTGCCGGCCGACGTCAGCAAGGGCTGGCAGATCTTCATCGTCACGCCGATCGACGACTTTACCGGCCCGTTCCAGCGCAACAACAATCGCCTGCTGATCTTCGGCCTGGTCGCGATTGCGCTCCAGATCGCCATCATCTCCTTCCTGAGCGGCGTCATCTCGCGCCCGCTCGAACGGCTCGAGCGCAACATCGGCACCATCCAGGACCTGGTCGCGCACAAGCTGCCGCCGGTCGGGTCGCCCATTCGGGAGATCTCCACGCTCTCGCGGGCGATCGATACGCTCGACAACGCCGTCCAGTCCTTCGCGGCCTTCGTGCCAGTCGGGCTGGTCAAGCAGCTCCTCGAGTCGGACCAGAAGCTGGCGCTGGGCGGTCACAGCCGGTTCCTGTCGATCTTCTTCTGCGACGTCGAATCCTTCACCACGCTCTCGGAAGAGATGCCGACGCAGGAGCTGCTGGCGCGGGTTTCGGCCTACTTCGAGATCGTCATCAAGGCGGTCGGTGAGCAGAACGGAACGATCGACAAGTTCATGGGCGATGGCGTGATGGCCTTCTGGGGCGCGCCGGCCCTGCTCGAGGACCATGCGTGGCGCGCGTGCGTGGCGGCACTCACCATCCAGCGCGACATGAAGGCGCTGAACGAGCGCTGGGCAGCCGAGGGGAAGCGCCCGTTCAACGTGCGCGTCGGCGTGCATTGCGATGCCGTGGTGGTGGGCAACGTCGGCAGCCAGGAGCGCATGAGCTACACCGTGATGGGCGACGGCGTGAACGTCGCGGCGCGGCTGGAGGCGATCAACAAGGAGTACGGCACGCGCGTCTGCGTCAGCCACAGTGTCTTTCGTGAAGCGGGCGAGCGGCTGTGCGTGCGGCCGATCGACGACGTCACGGTCAGGGGCCGGCGCGCCAAATTCCCGATCTTCGAGCTGGTCGGCGCCTATGGCGCCGCCGGCGATCTCGAGCCCGAGGCCAATCGTGTCGAGCTGTCGCGGATGACGAAGCAGGCCTACGACGCGATGACCGCGGGCGACATGGCGCGGGCGCGCCAGCTCTATGGCGAGGTCGCTGGGGCGTTCCCGCACGACACGGTCGCGCCCGAGATGATCCGGCGGCTCGGCGCGGCATGACGATCGAACACGTCCCCGTTCCGGCACTTCGTCCCAGCGAATATACCGCGGCCCTGATCCAGGGCTTGCGCGCACGGGTTGGCTGGATCCGTGGCGCCGACGCGCTGGAGATCGGCTCGGGCAGCGGCGTCGTGCTGGCGACGTTGGGCGAGCTGGGCGCCGCGTCGCTGTTCGGCGTCGACGTCGAGCAGGAGGCGGTGGCGATCGGTGCGGCGCTGCTGGCCAAGCTCGGCTACGCCAAACGCTCGCAGATCCTTTGCGGCGACATGTGGACGCCCGTGGTCGGGCGGCGCTTCGGCCTGGTCGCGGCCAACCTGCCGCACTTTCCGATGAACAACCCCGAGGTTTCCGGCCGTCTGCCGAGCTGGAGCGACGGCGGGCCCGACGGTCGCCGGGTGCTCGATCCTTTCCTGCGCGGCCTCGCCAACCATCTCACGCCCGGCGGCCGCGCCATCATCGCCCATAACGCCTTCGTCGATCTCGACCGCTCGCGTGACATGGTGGCGAAGGCAGGCCTCACGCTCAACATCGCGCATACGACCCTGGTCTACCTGCCCGACGACAAGCTCGAGCATATGACCGAGAGCGTGCTCGGCCGCGAAGAGGGACGGTCGATCCATCGTTACGGGCCGTACGCCTTTGCCGACATGCATATCGTCGAAATCGGCGCGCCGGGAACGTTGAGCTAGCATGCGGCGGTGGCTTGCGCTCCTGATGCTTCCACTCGTGACGTTCCTGGTGGCCGCGCCGGCGCGAGCCGAGACTCCCGATGCCGAACTCGCGAAGCTGGCCGACGAGGCGCGGGCGACCTGCGGCCGGCCGGCAGCCGAGCGTCCCAACGATCGCCTCGTCCGGATCCTGTGTGGCGGTCACATCCGCATCGGCGTGCGCGACTACTATCCGCTGTTCGCCACGCATGAGAACGACACGCGCCAGGGTTTCGAGGTCGACGTGGCCGATGCGATCGCGGCCAAGCTGGGCGTCGAGGCCGACTTCACCCGTGTGAACGCCGCCAATCGCATTCCCCTGCTGGCCGAGGATCGCGTCGACTTCGTGATCGCGACCATGGGGCACAATACCCAGCGCGATGGCCAGGTGCGCTTCATCCGGCCGCACTACTACCAGTCCGAGACGATCGTGGTTGGCCCGCGCGCCCTGAAGGTGTCGAGTTGGGCCGACGTGCGCGAACGCACAGTCTGCGCCACCGTCGGCAACGGATCGAATGCCGAGCTGGTCTCGCACGATGCGCGCCTGATGCTGTTCGACGAAGCGGGCGTGCTCCCGGAGCGTTTGCGAAGCGGGACCTGCACGCTCGCGGCCCAGGACGACAGCTTCTTTGCTGCCTACTTCGCCGATCCGGCATTTAGCGATGCTTACAACACGAAGTTCGGTTTTGCCCAGGTGCCATGGGGCATGGCGGTGGCACGGACCGGCAGCGACCGGCTGGCGCATGCGCTCGACCTGATCGACGCGATCTTCCATCGCAATGGCGTCTTCCTCGAGTACGCGCGCAAGCACAAGATCGCGACGGCGTTCCTCGAGCAGCAGAAAATCGTGTGGAACCGGCCCGACTGCAATAGCGGGCAAGGGGTGAGCAAACCGGCCTGCATCCTGCCAGCGTTGAACAGCGAGCTGCAGGCGACCTCGTTCGCGCGACCCGTCGCCGTGCTGGAGGGCTGGGTCGGAAAGAATCTCGGCATCGACCTGCAGTTGCCGATGCTCAAGACGGTGCCGGCCTGGACCCTGTTCAAGATCGGCGTCGCGACCTCGCTGGTGCTGATCACGGGCGCGCTGGCGGCGGCCTTGGGTTTCGCGCTGCTCCTGGGCGCGGCCCTGGGCTCGCGCTCGCTTCTCCTGCACGGGGCGGCGCGCGCGCTCACGGTCGTGCTGCAGTCCTCGCCGATCGTGCTCACCCTGGTGATCGTCTCGGCGCTCTCGCATGTGCTGTTCCCGAATACGGGCGCGGTGGCGGTCGGAGCGGCGATCGTGGCGCTCGGTCTCGTCAACGGCGCCAATGCCGGCCAGGCGATCGGCGAGGCGATGGCGAGCCTGCGCGCCGAAGGACTGACCGGCGCCCTGTTCGGCCGCGCGCTCGCCCGCTCGGCGTCGCAGATCGTGGCGTTCCTGGTCAACGCCGCCAAGGGCACGCCGACCGCGAGCTTCATCGGCGCGCCCGAGCTGCTGACCGCCTTGACCGACATCTCGTCGTTCTCGACCGGCCGGGTCACGACCTACTGGCTGCTGCTGATCTTCTACACCGTCGTGGTGATGGTCGTGGTCTGGCTGTGCGGCCGGCTGCAGGGCTGGCTCGAGCATCGGCAGGTGGCCGCGTGATCGAGCATTTCCTTCCGCAGTTCCTTCCCAAGTTCCTGGCCGGCATGGCGGTCAACTTCGAGATCGCCGCCCTCGCGCTGGTGATGGGCCTGACGCTGGGCCTGATACTCGCCTGGGCGCGTATCGCGAGCCGCGCCTCCGGCGTATCCGCGGCGGCGATCATCGGCCTGATGCGCGCGGCGCCGACTTTTGTCGTGATGTTCTTCCTGCTGAACATTGTGCCGCGCGACGCGACCCTGTTCGGCCTGCCGGTGGCGCCGAGCGGGATGATGGCCGTGGCTCTGTCGCTGGTGCCCTATGCTGCCGCCTATGTCGCCGATGCGGGCGTGGCGGCGGTGCTGCAGTGGCGCGCGGGCTCGTCGCATGGAGCGCTGCTCTTTCTGCCCAACGTCACGCGTGCCTTCTTCGTGCTGGTCATGTCGTCGGGTGCGGGCGCTGCCATTGGCGTCAACGAAGGCATCGCCGTGCTCCTGCGCCAGGCCGAGCAGTTCCCCGCGCTCGGCGACCGGCTCGCCCTGTTCGCCCTGGGCGTGGCGATGTTCGGCATTCCGCTGCAGATCGGCTTTGCGCTGATCCGGGCCCTGCAGCGTCGCCTCAGCCGGGTTATGGTGCTGTAGTTCGGGAGGAAAAAATGAAAGCTAACCGGCGCGCCCTGATGCTGGGCGGAACTGCGGCGATCCTGGCGGCGCCCTTCGTGGCGCGCGCCCAGACGCTTCCGAAGCAGCTGCGCATCGTCGTGCCCTATCCGCCGGGCGGTGGCGCCGACACCACGGCGCGCTTCATCCAGCCCAAGCTCCAGGACGCGCTGGGCGTCGCGGTCGTCGTCGACAACCGGCCGGGCGCGGCCGGCATGATCGGCGACGAAGTCGTGGCCAAGGCGGCGCCCGATGGGGGCACCTTGCTGATGGGGGCCTTCGCGCACGCGGTCAATCCGCTGATCCAACCCAGGATGCCGTTCAAGACGCCGGACGATTTCGCGCCGGTATCCTTGATGGTGACGGTGCCGGAGCTGCTGGTGATCACACCCTCGCATCCGGCCAAGACCGTGGCCGACCTGGTGGCGCTGGCCAAGGCGCAGCCCGGCAAGCTGTTCTATGCCTCGTCGGGCAGCGGCAGCGCCCAGCATCTCGCCGCCGAGCTGTTCAAGCTGCGCACCGGCACCGATATTGGCCACGTGCCCTACAAGGGCGGCGGGCTCGCGGTGGGTGACGTCGCGGCGGGGCATATCCCGTTCTATTTCGGCAACATGAGTGCGGCCCTCCCGCAAGCGCGCGCCGGTCACGTGCGCGCACTCGCCGTCACCGGTGCGGCGCGGTCTCCCGCGGCGCCGGATGTGCCGACCATGGCGGAAGCCGGTGTGAAGGACTGCGTGATCTCGGAGTGGAACGGCATCCTGGCGCCGGCCGGCACGCCGCAGCCGATCATCGATCGTCTCTACACCGAACTTGCCAAGATCATGCGCGAGCCAGAGATGAAGGCGAAGTTCGCGGACCTGGGCGAGGATGTCATCGGCTCGACGCCGGCCGAGCTTGCCGCCTTCATGGAAGGCGAGCGCAAGAAATGGGCCGAGGTCGTGAAGGCCGCCGACATCAAGATCGAATGATGTCCTACGATTCGGTTTTCCGGCCGGGCCTGTTCAAGGACCGCGTCGTGATCGTCACCGGCGGCGGCTCGGGCCTCGGCCGCTGCACAGCACACGAGTTGAAATCGCTCGGCGCGCGCCTCGCCTTGATCGGCCGTACCCAAGCCAAGCTCGACCAGGTGAAGGAAGAGTTGGGCGATCCCGACACCTTCACCTTCTCGGCCGACCTGCGCCAGGAAGACCAGGTGAAAGCCGCGATCGACGGCGTGATGACCTGGGCCGGCCGGATCGATGGGCTGGTCAACAATGCCGGCGGCCAATTCCCGGCATCGCTCAAGGATATCTCGCTCAATGGCTGGAATGCCGTCGTCGCCAACAACATGACGGCCACCTTCCTGGTCTCGAAGGAAGTCTATCTGCGCTGGATGGAGAAGAACGGTGGCGCGATCGTCAGCGTCGGTGCCGATTTCGAACTGGGTAATCCCGGCATGGGCCACAACGGCGCCGCGCGCGCCGGCCAGACCAACTTCACCTACACGGCGTCCGTCGAATGGGCGCATTCGGGCGTGCGCATCAATTCCGTGCTGCCGGGCTTCATTGCCTCATCGGGCCTCGATCGTTACCCCGAGCGTGCGCACGAGGTGCTGCGTAGCGTGAAGGGCCGCATTCCGCTGAAACGCCATGGCACCGAGTCGGAGATCGCCGGCGCTATCGTCTATCTCCTGAGCGATGCGGCGGCTTACGTCACCGGCATTGCGCTCCGGGTCGATGGCGGCCTGCACAACAATTCGAAGTCCACTTTCTACGAGGTGCCGGATCACGACAAATCCCGGCCCTTCAATGGCTTCCCGCTCTATCGGGCGCCGAAGGTATTGGAGTAGGCTTTCCTTCCAACACCGTGGAGGCGACGATGCGCATTATCCTGCCTGTCCTGCTCGTGGGATGCCTTTCGGCCGTGTCCGCCCAGGCACAGATCGCCAAGGCGACAATGAAGGACGCCACCGGCAAGGAGATCGGCCAGGTCGCCCTGGTCCAGACGACGCAGGGCGTGCTGCTGAAGCTCTCGCTTAAGGGCGCCCCGCCGGGCGAGCATGCGTTCCATGTCCATGCCGTCGGCAAGTGCGAGGCGCCGTTCACCAGCGCCGGCGGACACTTCAATCCCGGTGGCAAGAAGCACGGCATGGAAGCGGCCGAAGGTGCGCACGCGGGCGACATGCCCAACCTGCATATCCCGGCGAGCGGTGAGTTGGTGGTCGAGGTGGCAAATACGATGATCTCGCTGGTCAAGGGCCAGCCCAACTCGGTGTTCGACGCCGACGGCTCGGCGCTCGTGATCCACGCCGGCGCCGACGACTACCAGACCGACCCGACCGGCAACGCCGGCGACCGCGCGGCCTGCGGTGTCATCACGGAGTGAGGACGCGAGACGCATCGCGTGGCGGGCATCGGCGCGGGGCCAGCGGTTGACTCGTTTCTGAATTTCCACCGTACTATTGCGCGGGGCACGATACTTGCGTTGATGTCGGGGCATCGTTGGGGGCGTGAAATCATGACGAAAATCACAGGCCGATATGCGCGATTGAAGGAGTGCGTGACGCTTCTTGCCGCCGCTCTTTTCCTGGCGGCCGGGGCTGCCCAGCCGGCGCAGGCCGCCGACAAGCTCACGGTCTTCACCAATCCGACGCTGCTCTACGATGCGCTCTGGATGGCCGACGTCAAAGGCTACTACAAGGAAGAGAATCTCGACGTTCAGTTCCGGCTGTTTCCGACCGGCACGACGGCACTGCAGACCTACAAGACCGGACAGGGCGACATCGTGCTGGTGGGCGATCTTCCGGCCCTGACCTATTGGCAGAACAACAACCAGGACCTGCGCTTCATCAGCATCATGGAGCGCGACTCCAAGGGCTATACGGTGACGGCGTCCAAGACCATCACCAAGGCGGCTGACCTTGCGGGCAAGACGGTCGCCACGCGCGTGGGCTCGAATGGCTCGTTCTTCATCTCCGAGTATCTGCGCAAGAACGGCATGCCCGCCAACAGCGTCACCATCAAGGATCTCGATGCCCAGCTGCTGCCGACGGCGCTGTGCAAGGGCGATATCGATGCCTACTTCATCTGGCAGCCGTTCGGCCGGCGCGCGATGGAAATTTGCCCCGACAAGTCGCACGAACTGTCCTCGGCCGAAGGCTACGTCCGCGGCTATGCCTATGCCGCGGCGCGTCCCGCCTGGCTCGCGTCGAAGGAAGGCAGCGACCTCGCCACCCGCTTCCTGCGGGCCACGGCCAAGGGCGCCGAGACCGCTGCCAAGGATTTCCCTGCCGTCGCCAAATACGCCAAGGAAAAGTACAGCATCGAAGAAGCGCCAGCCCGTTTCCAATGGGAGATCGACGAGCGCGTCCAGACTTTCGACGAGACGGCCAACACAGAGTTCTGCGTGCTCACCAAGTGGATGCTGGGTGAGAAATTGCTCAAGGAGCAGATCAAGCCGGAAGACATGTTCTGGATGGACGGTGTGCGGGCGCTCAATTCGCCCAAGCTGATCAAGGCATTCAAGCCCTGCGGCTGATGGCACCGGCGCCGCTCATCAGTGTCCGGCGGGTCACCAAGCACTATCAGGCGAAGGGCGGCCGTTACGTCGCCCTCGACGGTATCGATCTCGACATTGCCGAAGGAGAGTTCGTCTGCCTGCTCGGCGCCTCGGGCTGCGGGAAGTCGACCCTGCTCAACATGATCGCGGGTTTCGAGAAAGCCTCGAGCGGCACCCTCGAAATGCGCGGCCGGTCGATCGACTCTTCCGGATCCGAACGCATGCTGTTTTTCCAGGATGCCGGTGCCGCGCTATTCCCTTGGCTCACCGCGGCGGAAAATGTCCGCTTCGGCCTGAAGCTTCGATCCCTGCCGCGCAAAGCCCAGGACGACACCATCGCCCGCTATCTGGCGATGGTCGGCCTTGCCGAGCATGCCGACAAGTTTCCATCGCAATTGTCGGGCGGCATGAAGCAGCGCCTGCAGATCGCCCGGGCGCTGGCGATCGAGCCCGACGTGCTGCTGATGGACGAGCCGTTCGGCGCGCTCGATCCGCTGACGCGCCGCCGCATGCATGAGGAATTGCTGCGCATCTGGCAGCAGACGCGAAAGACGATCGTCTTCGTCACCCACGATATTTCAGAGGCCGTCGCCCTGGCCGATCGCATCGTGCTGCTGACGGTTGGACCGCACTCGCATATCGCGGCCACCTTCTCGGTCGACCTGCCGCGTCCCCGGCAGTCCACGGACCCGGCGGTCGCCGCCCTGCTCACCGAGATCGAAGGCACGATCGATGGCGGCGCCATCGGCGAGCGCGAGGCGGTGTCCTCATGAGCAAGACGATCGTCGAATGGCGGCCGGTCGCGGCGGAAGCCGAACAATCAGACGGCGGTCCGTGGACGGCCCGGCTGGCAGGGTTGGCGCGCGATGCCCTGCGCGGGCCCTTCGCCATCGTCATCTCGTTCGTCCTGGCTCTTGCCGTGTGGCAGGCCCTGTCGACCTGGGTGATCAATCCCTACATGATCCCGCCGCCGACGGTGGTGTTCGAGACGGCGATCCCCATGTTCGCTTCCGGCGAGATCCTGGGCAGTGTCGGCATCAGTCTCGTGCGCGTGCTCGTTGGCTTCTTCATGGGGTCGGCGGTCGGCATCGTGCTCGGCATCCTGATGGGGCGGCTGGAGATGGTGAATCGCCTGCTCGATCCCATCATCGAGCTGATGCGCTACCTGTCGCCGACCGCGATGATCCCGATTGCCGTCATCTGGTTCGGCATTGGCGAGACGTCGAAGTATTTCCTGATCTTCTGGGGCTGCTTCGTTTTTGTCCTGATCAACACCGCGGCCGGCGTCGTGCGCGTGCCGGTCGGGCGCGAGCGCGCGGCGCGGTGCCTCGGCGCCAGCGGCCTCGGCATCGTGCTGAAGGTCGTGCTGCCCTCCGCGCTGCCCGACATCATCACGGGCATGCGGCTGGCGATGGCGACCTCGTTGATGGCCATTGTCCCGGCCGAGATGCTGGCCGCCGATTCCGGGCTCGGTTACCTGCTGCAGACGTCCGGCATGCTGGCCCAGACCAACCGTATCTTCGTGGCCCTGGTGACCATCAGCGTGCTGGGCTTCATCCTCGATTTCGTCTTCCGGCTGATCGTGCGCAAGACGCTCGGCCGATACATGATGGTGTGAGATGGCAATGGATCCGGCAACGCAGGCCCACAGCGGCTTCATCGAGGTCGATGATTGCCGCGTGCACCTGCTGCGCGGCGGCAAGGGCGAGCCGCTGCTGTTCCTGCACGGCGCCAGCGGCGGCGGCACCTGGCTGCCCTTCATGGAAGATCTGGCGCGCGACTTCGACGTGCTGGCGCCCGAGCATCCCGGCTTCGGCCTGTCCGACGATCCGCCCTGGCTCGATACCGTGTCCGATCTCGCCTACTTCTACCTCGACGTCATCGAGCGACTGGGGCTGAAGGATGTGCACCTGATCGGCACATCGCTCGGCGGCTGGATGGCGGCCGAGATGGCGGTGCGCAACACGACGCGCATCAAGACCCTGACCTTGGTATGCGCGGTCGGCGTCCTGGCCGACGGAGGACCGATGGACGACGTCTTCCGCCTGCCGCCCGAGGAGCACCTCCGCCTCTTCTGCCACGGTCCTGCCAATGCGGACGCGCGCCGGCGCCAGCTTGCTGCTGCCGATCCGGTCGTGCAGGGACGCAACAAGGCGACGGTGGCGCGCCTCGGCTGGCGCCCGCGCTTCCACAATCCCGACCTGCACAAGTGGCTGCACCGGATCGATCGTCCGACACGGGTCCTGTGGGGCGAGTCCGATTTCATCGTGCCGATCCGCTTCGGGGAGGCCTACAAGGCCCTCATTCCGGGGGCCGAGCTGGTCGTCCTGCCCAAGACGGGACATGCTCCCTATGTCGAGGAACCCGCGGCATTCGCCGAGGCCATTCGCACCTTCACTCGTTCGTGACGGCAGCCGAGGCATCTGCCGGGGCAGGTGCTACAGTATCAGCCTCATGCGGCAGACTTGGATCTGGCATTTCGACCTTCCGCCCGACCGGCTGTGGCCGGTGCTGGCCGACACCAATCGCTTCAACGAAGCCATGGGGCTGCCGCCCTACGACCTCGAGGAGACGCCGCAGCCCAATGGTACGGTCCTGCGGCGCGGCAAGGGCAAGGCGGCGGGCTTTGCGCTCGAATGGGAGGAGAAGCCCTACGAGTGGATCCACGGCCGCTCGTTTCGCCAGGGCCGCGTGTTCAGCAAGGGGCCGTTCAGGACTTTCGGGCCGAACTTCTTGCTCGAGGCCGAAGGTAACGGCAGCAAGGTCACCTACACCCTGGAATGGGAGCCGCTTACTCTTGTAGGGCGCGTGTTCGGCAAGAAGCTGGCGCGGCAGGCGGGCGCGGCAATCGAGAAGCGCGTGCTGAGCGCCGTCGCCTTCGTGAACGGCGCGCGGCCCACCATGTTCGATATGCCGGCGCCGATCTTGCCCGAGGGCGGCCGGGCGCGGGCACTGGCGGCGGCAGAGCAGGTCGATCGCAGCACCTACGGCAATGGGCTGGGCGCCCCGATCGCCGATTTCGTCATGAACGGCATGGCGTCCGACCTCGTGCACATGAAGCCCAAGCTGCTGGCGCGCCAGTTCGGGGTGGCGCCGCGGCCGGCGATCGAGGCGTGTCTTGCCTCGGTAAAGTCGGGACTGCTCACCATGAAGTGGGACCTGCTCTGCACCAACTGCCGAGGCCCCAAGGTCACGGCGAGGGCGCTGAGCGAGCTGCCGCGCGGCGCGCACTGCGACTCGTGCAACATCGATTACGACCGCGACTTCGAGAAGAATGTCGAGCTTTCCTTCTCGCCCGCGCCCACGGTGCGGCCGTTGCTCGAGGGCGGCTACTGCCTGTCAGGTCCGATGTCGACGCCGCACGTGCCGGTCCAACTCGTGTTGCCGCCGGGCACCGAGCGCTCGGTCGATCTCGAGCTGCCGCCGGGCGCCTATCGCCTGCGCACGATTCATCCCGGGACCTATGTCGATGTCGATCACAAGGGTGGCGCTTTTCCGGGCCTCCGCATCGTCGCGTCCGGTGTCGAGGCCTTGCCTGCGACGGCGGCGGGCAAGATCGTCTTTCGCAACGATGCGGACTTCGAAGTGGCCGCGCTGGTCGAGGATCGGCGCTGGACACAGGACGCGCTCACCGCGCCGGAAGTGATCTCGCTGCAGGCCTTTCGCGACATGTTCTCGGAAGCGACCTTGCGGCCGGGCGACGAGGCGGCGGTCGGGCAGGTGGCTCTGCTGTTCAGCGACCTGCGCGGCTCGACGGCGCTTTACGAAAGAGTGGGCGATTCGATGGCCTATAATATCGTGCGCGACCATTTCGCGTTCCTGGCCGCGATCGTGCGCGACCATGACGGCGCGGTCGTCAAGACGATCGGCGATGCGGTCATGGCCTCGTTCGGCGATCCGGCGCAGGCGGTGCAGGCCGCGATCGCCATGCAGCACCGCATCGTCGAGTTCAACGAGGCGCATGAGAACCACCGCGACCTGTCGATCAAGCTCGGGGTCCACTGCGGCAGCAGCATCATGGTCAACCTGAACGAGCGGCTCGATTACTTCGGCTCGACGGTGAACATGGCGGCGCGTCTGCAGGGGCAGAGCGAAGGCGACGATATCGTTCTGTCGCGTGTCGTCGCCGACGATCCGGCGGTGAAGCCGCTCCTCGAGGGGCACGACAAGCGCGAGGAGAGCGTGGTGCTGAAGGGCTTCGACCGGCCGGTCAGCTTCGTGCGGCTGCTTCCCTAGGTCCCGAAATGCGCCGCCAGAACGGCGGCGGCTTCGTCGTTGGCCTTGAGGCCTTGCTGCAGGAAGCGGGTCATCGAGAAGAAGCCGTGGATCGTGCCCGGATAGTTTACGTACGTCGTCTTCACGCCGGCATCGATCAGGCGGTTGGCGTAGGCGCGACCTTCGTCGCGCAGCGGATCGAAACCCGCCGTCAGCACGAAGGCGGGCGGCAGTCCCTTGAAATCCTGTTCGAGCAGCGGCGACAGGCGGAGATCGGTGAGGTCCGTTCCGGCCGGCGCATAGGCCTTCCAGAACCAGTCCATCAGCTCCTTGTCGAGGAAGTAGCCCTTGGCGAAGTCCTGGCGCGAGGCGCTTTGCTTGCTGGAGTCGGTCGCGGGATAGATCAGCATCTGGAAGGCCGGCATCTTTTCACCCGCACGGCGGGCGCTCTGGCAGATCACGGCGGCCATTGCGCCGCCTGCCGAATCGCCGCCGACTGCGATCTTCCTCGGATCGGCCTCGAAAGCGGCGGCGTTGTCGCGAATGTGCCGAAAGGACGCGATCCCGTCGTCGATCGGCGCGGGGAAGGGATGCTCGGGCGCCAGGCGATAGTCGATCGAGATCACCTGGCAGCGACTCTTGTTGGCCAGCCGCCGGCAGGTCGAATCGTGGGTCTCGATGGTGCCGATCACGAAACCGCCGCCGTGATAGTAGATCAGCGTCGGCAACGGTCCCGCTGCAGCGCCAAGTGGGCGATAGCGACGGAAACGAATCTCGCCGCCGGGGCCTGCGATCGCGCCGTCGTAGACGGAGGCGACGTCGGGCGGGGCGGCTTCGCTGTCCTCCGACATCTTGTCGACGGCCTTGCGGCCCACCGCATGCGGCAAGGAACTGAGCCGGGGACGGCCGTCTTGCGTTGCCTTGTCCATCAGGTCGAGCAGCAGGCGAGCTTCGGAATCGAGCATGTCAGTCCTCGAAGAGATGGCGATAGGCGAACAAGGCGGGCGCGCCGCCGGTATGGACGAACACGATATCCTGATCGGGGCGCCAGCGTCCCGCACGGATCAGGGCGATCAGCCCGGCCAGCCCCTTGCCTGAATAGACCGGATCGAGCACCAGCCCTTCGAGCGCGGCGCCCATCCTGATCGCCTCGACTGTCGCGGCATGCGGCACGCCGTAGGCGGGGCCGGCGTGACCCGCGACGACCGCGATGCCCGACGGATCGAGCACGTGGTCCAGCAAGTCGGCCGCACCGGTGGCGCAGGCCAGCACGTCGGCGCGGACGCGCTCGGGCTCGGCATCGATGTCGATGCCCACGATGCGCGTCTGCGGCAGCGCGATCTGTGCGCCGACCACGAGACCAGCCTGGGTACCGGCGCTGCCGGTACAGTGGACGATGGCGGCGGGGCGGAGGTCGGTTGCGGCGATCTCGGCAATCGTTGACGCGTAGCCCACGGCGCCCAGCGGGTTCGAAACGCCGTAGGGCACGAGGTAGGGCTTGCGGCCCTCGGCGCGCAGGCGTTCAGCCAAGGCACGGATCGCGCCGTTGCGGTCGCCGTTCCAGGGCACGTCGTGCAGGGTGGCACCGAACAGCCGGTTGAGCAGGGCGTTGCCGGTGTGCGCGTACTCGGCCGACGGAGGGGCGAGGCGGCCGTGATAGACGGCGAGATGGCAGGCGAGGCCGAGCTTGGCGGCAGCCGCCGCGACCTGGCGCTGGCTGTTGGATTGCACGACGCCGCCCGAGACCAGTGTGTCGGCACCGCCATCGATCGCTTCGCAAAGCACATAGTCGAGCTTGCGCAGCTTGTTGCCGCCCAGCCCAAGCCCGGTGCAGTCGTCGCGCTTCACCCAGAGGCGCGGGCCGCCGAGATGTGCCGAGAGACGCTTCATCGGCTCCAACGGCGTCGGCAGGTGCGCGATACCGAGGCGGCGAAAGCGCGCGAGACGCGCCGCCAAATCGGTCATGCCGGGAAGGACCGCGCGTGCGCGGCGATCTCGGCGGTGCGTTCCCAGGTCATGCAGAAGTTGCCGCCGGGCACGATCTCGATCCTGGCGCGCGGGCACTTGGCCTGCAGCATGTGGCGGTGTCGTCCGTAGACGAAGGTCTCGCCGTACAACATAAGCACCGGGCAGGTGAGCCGCTGCATCGTGCCGAACAGGTCGAACAATTCGTAGGCCTGCACCGCCTGCCAGCGATTGCGGCCGATCTCGAACTGCGCGGTGTTGATGCGATCCATCCACAACTGTGTCGGGTTGACCGGCGCATGCTCGGGATCGTTGGCGCGCATGAAGTCGAGACTGCGCGGCGCGGGAAAGCCCGAGGCATCGGTCGGCCGCACCTTCACGATGTCGGCCACGTCGTTGCCGCCCTTCTCGAAGTACGGCGTGTTGACTGCGATCACTTTGTCGATGCGCTTGGGCCAGTTGGCGCCCAGCGCATAGGAGACACCCGCGCCCACCGCCTCGCCCATCGCGGCGGCGCGCTCGATGCCGAGCGAGTCCATCACCTCGATCACGCAGCGCGCATAATCCTCGATGGTCGGCTGGCCGTCGAACGGATCGGAGTGGCCGTGGCTCGGATAGTCGATGGCGACGGCACGGAAGTTCGGCGCCAGCGCCTGCAGCAGCTCGGCCATCAGCGCCGAGCTCTGCTGGTTGATATGGCTGATCATCACCGCCGGTCCGCTGCCGGCGGCGCGCCAGTGGATGTGCCCGGCGAATGTCTTGGCCAGGCCGCGCTCGACGGGAAACGTCACGCTACTCGAGTTTCACGTTGGCCGCCTGGATGACCCCGGCCCACTTGGCTACTTCCTCGCGCTGGAAGCGGGCGAGTTCTTCGGACGAGCCGCCGCCTACGATGCCGCCCACGGCGGCGAAAGCGTCGATCAGCGCCTGCGACTTCAGCGCGGTCGCCGCCGCCTCGTGGAGGCGTTCGCGATCCCGGCGCAGGGCCGTTCCCGGTGCGGCAAGCGCGTACCAGTTGTCGGAGTTGACCTTGGGATAGCCCAGCTCTCGCATCGTCGGCACGTCGGGCAGCAGCGGCGCGCGCGTGTCGGAGCTGACGGCCAGCGCCTTCACTGCGCCCGAGCGGATGTGAGGCAGCAGCACGGGGATGTCGAGGAGTGCCACCTGTACCGTATCCGCGATGAGATCGTTGGTTGCAGGTGCCGCGCCACGATAGGGCACATGCAGCATGTCGGTGCCGGTCTCGATCTTGAACAGCTCGGTCGCGAGATGGGTGATGCCGCCGGTGCCGGCGCTGCCGTAGGAATATTTGCCGGGGTTGGCCTTCAGCTTGGTGAGCAGCTCGGCGAAGGTGGAGACGCCGAACTTCGCATTCACAACCAGCACTTCCTGGATGCGCACCACCAGGATCACGGGCGCGAGATCGATGCCCGGACGGTAGGGCATCTTGTCCATCAGGCTCTGCATGATGGCGCCAGCCGAGGCGCTCTGGATGCCGATCGTGTGCGCGTCGGTCGCCTTCGCCACGGCGTCCATGCCGGTGACGCCGGCCGCGCCGCTCTTGTTCTCGACCACGACAGACTGGTGCAGTTCTGCCGACATGCCCTGTGCAAGATAACGGCCGAAGATGTCGGCAGGCCCGCCTGCCGGAAACGGCACGATCAAGGTCAGCGGACGGTTGGGAAAGGTCCCGGATTGCGCGTATGCCGATTGCGGACTGGCTGCAGTTCGAAGGAAGGGTGCGGCGGCAAGCCCGGCGAGCGCGCCGCGGCGAGAGATAGTCATGATTTCCTCCGATTCGTTGCGCCGAATGTGGGCAAGGACACGGACGGGAGCAAGGCCCCCGAGTCGACTTGTGATTCTACTGGCCGAAGCCGGTCCAGCCGATCGCGGCGCCCGCCGCCAACATCCACAGCGGATGCACTTTGGTGCGGATCGCTGCCAGTGCACGTCCCGCAGTGATCGCGGCGAACACCCACTCGCGATCGACCGTGCGCGAGATGATCAGGGCGCTGGAGGCGACCAGCCCGACCGAGATCGGCGCCAGCCCGGCCTGGATCGC
Organism: Enhydrobacter aerosaccus; assembly: GCA_903832005.1. Classification (GTDB taxonomy): domain Bacteria; phylum Pseudomonadota; class Alphaproteobacteria; order Reyranellales; family Reyranellaceae; genus Reyranella; species Reyranella aerosaccus_B. The sequence continues at coordinate 16,891 of CAIKZO010000138.1, forward strand.
CTGGCGCCAGGTCGGGTGCTGGAAGCGCCGCCAGGCGCGGAGCGCGATCACCGTCAGGATCGACGAGGGGCCGAACACGGCGAGTGTCGTCACCAGCATGCCGGCCCATCCCGCGACCTGCCAGCCGATCAGCGGCACCACCATCATGTTCGGGCCGGGCGCCGCCTGGGCCAACGCATAGAGTGCTGCGAAGTCGGTGCTGCTCATCCAGTGCTGCACGTCGACCACCTGGCGATGCATCTCGGGCAGGATCGTGTTGCCGCCACCGAAGGCGATCAGCGAGAGCTGCACGTAAATGACGGCGAGCGAGATCAGCGTCTGGCTCATGCGACCGCCTTCGACGTGGCGTAGATACTGAGCGGTGCGGCCACCAGCATGGTCGGCACTAGCGGCAGATGGAACACGGCGATTGCTGCAAAGACGACCAGCGCGATGACGATGGCGAGCGGCTTGCGGCGCAACGGCAGCGCGAGCTTCACCGCCATCGACACGAGTTGACCGGCCGCCGCGGCTGCAAGGCCCGCAAACATGTGCACGACATGCGGCTCGGAGCGGAAGCGGGCGTAGACCAGTCCCAACGCCAGCACGATCACGATCGGGGCTGCGATCAGGCCGATCACCGCCGCCAGCGCGCCGGCAATGCCGGTGAAGCGCAAGCCGATGGCGACCGACAGGTTGATGATGTTGCCGCCCGGCAGGAACTGGCAGAGGCTGAGCGTATCGGTGAATTCGGTGGCGGTGAGCCAGCGGCGCTGCTCGACGATCATGTGGCGCGCGAGCGGCAGGACGCCGCCGAACCCGGTCAATCCCAGGATCAGGAACCCGCGGAAAATCTCGGCTGTGCCCGGCGCCGGCGCTTTTGTGTCAATCGTGGTCATCGCCCTTCGTTGCTACGGCAACGGGCGGTGAGATGTCCAATATATGGTTCGTTCGGTATCGATATCCGGAACGTCTGGCTAGAACTCGACGTCAAGCTCCTCGACTTCCTCGGGCTCGGAGCGGGCCGCGTTGGTCCATTCGAGCATCGCGGGGAAGCGCAGCATCTGGTCGCGATACGCGGCCGACACCGGATCGAGCTTCACGTCGTAGGTCGCAAAGCGCGTGCACACCGGCGCGTACATCGCGTCGGCGGTCGTGGGAGTGGCGCCAAAAAGATAGGGCCCGCCGTAGCGCTGCAGGCAGTCCTTCCAGATCGCCGTCACGCGCTCGATGTCGGCCTGGGCGCCGGCCCAGACCTTGAAGCCTTCGTGCCTCTGCTTGAGGTTCATCGGCAACGCCGAGCGCAGGTTGGCGAAGCCCGAATGCATCTCCCCGCACACCGCCCGGCAATGGGCGCGCGCCACCGGATCGGCAGGCAGCAACCCGGCCTCGGGCTTCAGCTCGTGCAAATACTCGCCGATCGCCAAAGTGTCCCAAACCTTGACCGGCCCGTGCTCCAGGCAGGGCACCAGGAAGGAGGGCGACAGCAGCAAAAGCTCGGCCCGCGTGGACGGATCGTCGAGCGAAGCGACCTTTTCGTCGAAGTCGAGCCCGGCCATTCGGCACAGCAGCCAGCCGCGGAGCGACCAAGAGGAATAGTTCTTGCTACTGACGGTGAGTGAAGCCTCGGCCATGATGGCAAGGTAAGCAAAAACCGGACCGGTCGCAGTCTTAATGTTGTATGCCCTTTACCAGACCGCTGCAGACATAATGCTGCCGATGCGCGTCTGGGCGTCGGTTGCGGGCACGGGCTTCGCGCTCGGCGACCAGTCCGGGGCCGACCGGTGGCGGGCGGCGGGCGCGCTCTGCGAGATGATGAGCCGCGCGGCGCTCAGCCATCGCCGGCCGTCTTTCGAGCTCGATGAGATCGCGATAGGCAATCAGATTGTCCCGGTGGTCGAGCAGGAGGCACTGGCGCTGCCGTTCGGTACCCTGCTGCGCTTCGCCAAGGAAGGCGCGATGCCTCAGCCCAAGGTGCTGGTCGTGGCGCCGCTGTCCGGCCACTTCTCGACCCTGTTGCGCGACACGGTGCGGGTGCTGCTGCCAGAGCACGACGTCTACATCACCGACTGGGCCAATGCGCGCGACGTCGGCATCTGGAACGGCCGCTTCGGCTTCGACGAATATGTCGAGTACCTGATCAAGTTCCTGGAGGCGATGGGACCGGGCGCGCACGTCGTGTCGGTCTGCCAGCCCTGCGTGCAGACGCTCGCGGCGGCGGCGATCATGGCCGAGGACGACAATCCCGCCCAGCCGCGCAGCATGACCCTGATGGCCGGCCCGATCGACACGCGCGTCTCGCCGACCAAGGTGAACGAGCTGGCGATGGGCAAGCCGATCTCCTGGTTCGAGAACAACCTGATCACGCGGGTGCCGCTGCGCTATCCGGGCGCGACGCGGAGGGTCTATCCGGGCTTCCTGCAGCTCACCGCGTTCATGAGCATGAATGCCGAGCGCCACATCAAGGCGCAGATGGACCTCTACAAGGCGCTGGCCAAGGGCGACAAGGAACAGGCCGACACGATCAAGAAATTCTACGACGAATACTTCGCCGTGCTCGACATGACGGCGGAGTTCTACCTCGAGACGGTGCAGTGGGTGTTCCAGGAGCATCGTCTGGCGCGCGGCGTGCTGGACTGGAAGGGCCGGCGGGTGAATCCCAAGGCGATCCGCCGCACGGCGCTGTTCACCGTCGAGGGCGAGCGCGACGACATCTGCGCCATCGGCCAGACCGTGGCCGCCCACGACCTCTGCTCCAGCCTGCGGCCCTACCGCAAGAAACACTATATGCAGGCGGGCGTCGGCCACTACGGCGTGTTCGCCGGCAAGCGCTGGGCCGGCCAGATCTACCCGCTGGTGCGCAACACCATCCTCGCCAACGAATAGCCTATTCGGCCGCCTGCTTGCGCAAGGACACGATGTCCTTTTCCGTGAGCTGCGCGCCCTTGGCGCCGAAGCGTGCCGTCACATAGTTGGCGACGGCAGCGATCTCGGTATCCGAATAGATCTTGCCGAACGCCGGCATGGAGAGCACGCCTTGCGGCGTATGGCGGGCCGTGCCGGAGATCACGATCTGCGCCACGTTGGTGGCCGCTGGATCGTTGACGGCCCAGGAGCCGGTGATCGTCGCGAAGGGCGAGACCGGGCTTTCCCCGGTCCAGCCGTGACAGCTGGCGCACGCGCCCTCGAAGATCTTCTTGCCCTGCGCAAGCGCGGCGCCGCCGCCTTCCTTGTGGGAAGCGGGTGCGGCCGGCGCAGGCGCAGCCGGCAGGTCGGACGACGCCACCGCCGGCACGCTCTTCAGGTAAACCACCATCGCGCGGATATCCTCCGGCGCCATCCGGCTGAAGCTGTGATCGACCGCCTCGCCCATTGGCCCCGAGGCTGTGCCGCGGCCCGCGGCATGGCCGGTCGAGAGATAGGAGACCAGTTCTTCCTCGCGCCAGGCACCGACACCGGTGCTGCTGTCCGAGCTGATGTTGAAGGCGCGCCATCCGCCGGTCACAGCGCCGGCGAACTTCGCGCGATTGTCCATCGCGAAGGCGATGTTGCGCGGCGTGTGGCACTCGCCGCAATGCGCCAGTGCCTCGGCGAGATAGGCGCCGCGGTTCCACTCCGGGCTCTTGGCCGTATTGGGCTCGAAGCGCGTGTCGGCATTGAACACCGCCGACCAGAAGCCCATCGCCCAGCGCTGGTTGAAGGGAAAGCCCAGCGTGTTGGCGGGCGGCGTCGCGCGCACCGGCGGCAGACTGAAGAGATAGGCCTTGATCGCCAGCGCGTCGGCGTCGGTCATGTAGGTGTAGGAGGTGTAGGACATCGCCGGATAAAGCCGCGCGCCATCCTTGCGCACGCCCCGGTGCAGGGCGTTCAGGAAATCCTGGTTGCTGTATCCGCCGATGCCGGTGTCCTTGTCGGGCGTGATGTTGGTCGAATAAAGCGTGCCGAAGGGGAGCGCAAAGGCCAGACCGCCCGCGAATTCCTTGCCGCCCTTGGCGGTGTGGCAGACCATGCAGTCAGCGGCCCGCGCCAGATATTCGCCACGCTCCACGAGGCTCGCCTGGGCAAGCGCCGCCGGCACGCCGGTGGGGTTGGTGCCGCGATAGTCGGCCAAAGCGACCGTCGGTCCCTCGGCGAACGCCGTCGGGCCGGGACCGCGCAGCCACCACGCCACGCCTGCTGCCACGACAGCGGCGGCGACGGCGCCGACCCCAAGGACGCGCCGCACGCCGCTCACGACTTCTTCCCCGAGGCGATCAAGGTTCGGTCGATGGGCAGACGCCGCAAGGCAACGCCGGTCGCCGCATAGATCGCGTTACGCAAGGCGGGCGGTCCCGCCGTCGTGCCGGTTTCGCCGATACCGCCCGGCGCCTCGCCGCTCTTGATCAGATGCACCTCGATCGGCGGCACTTCGTCGATGCGCAGCATGCGATAGTCGTTGAAGTTCGACTGCTGCACGCGGCCCTTGTCGATGGTGATGTCGCCATAGAGCGCAGCGGTCAGGCCGAAGATCAGCCCGCCCTGAAGCTGGGCCTCGATGGTGTTGGGGTTGACGGCGATGCCTGTATCGACGGCGGTCACGATGCGGCGCAGCTTCACTTCGCCCGCGCTGTCGACCTCGGCTTCCACGACCGTGGCGATGAAGCTGGCGAAGGCCGGCTGCAGGCAGACCCCGCGTCCGACCCGTGCCGGCAAGGGTTTGCCCCAGCCGGATTTCTCGGCCACCAGGTCGAGTGCTGCCAGAAACCGCGGCTGCTTGGTGAGCATGTCGCGGCGGAAGGCGATCGGATCCTTGCCGACCTTGCGCGCCAACTCATCCATGAAGCTTTCGATGGCGAAGACGTTGTTGTTCGGTCCGACGCCACGCCAGAAGCCGGTCGGCACTGCCGGCGGCTCGGCCCGCACGTACTCGATGTGCAGGTTGGGGATTTCGTAGGGAATATCGACCGCGGCATCGACCCCGTCGGCGTCGATGCCCTTCTGGAAGGCAGGCGGCAGCCAGCGTGCCAGGATCGCCGAGCCGGTGACGCGATACTTCCACGCCGCGATCTTGCCGCCGGACAGGCTGGCGGAGATCGTGTCGCGATAGACCGGCCGATAGACGTCGTGCTGCATGTCTTCTTCGCGGGTCCACACCACCTTGATCGGCATGTCGACCTGCTTGGCGATTCGCACGGCGGCGACCACCATGTCCGGCTCGAGCTTGCGGCCGAAGCCGCCGCCCAGCACGTGGTTGGTCACGGTCACCTTGTCGACCGGCAGGCCCGCGGCCTTGGCCGCTTCGGACTGCACGCGCGTCATGATCTGCGTGCCCGTCCAGATCTCGCAGGAGTCGGGTCCGAAGCGGACCACGCAGTTCAGCGGCTCCATCGTGGCATGGGCGAGGAACGGCAGTTCGAAATCGGCCTCGACCTTCTCGCCGCTCGCCAGGCCCTTGGCGATGTCGCCGGTGGACTTGGCGACGGCGCCGTCCTTGGCGCTCGCGGCGCGAAGGTTCTCCCAGATGTCCTTCGAACTGACGGCGGCGTTGGCGCCTTCGTCCCAGGTGACGACGAGCGCCTCGAGGCCCTTCTTCGCCGCCCACATGTGATCGCCGACGACGGCAACCAAATCGTCCAGCACGACGATCTGCCGTACGCCCTGAATCTTTTTGGCGGCGCTGTCGTCGACCTTGCCGACTTTGCCGCCGAACACCGGACATTGCGCCAAGGTCGCGAATTTCATGCCGGGCAGCATCACATCGATGCCGTAGGTCGCCTTGCCGTTCGTCTTGTCCGGCGTATCGAAGCGCCTCAACGGCTTGCCGATCAGGAAGAAGTTCTTGGAATCCTTGAGCTTCGGCTCCTGGGGCGGTGTCTGCTTGCTGGCGGCTTCGGCCAGTGCGCCGTAGCCGAGCGTGCGCCCGCTCGCGGCATGGATCACCTGGCCCCTCGAGGCCGTGCAGCTCGCGGCGTCGACCTGCCACTGCTCTGCCGCCGCCTGGATCAGTTGGGCGCGCGCGCCGGCGCCGGCCTTGCGCAACGGCTGCCAGAAAGCGCGCACCGACGTGGAACCGCCGGTGGCTTGGAGGCCAAAGAGAGGATTGCCATAGAGCTTGTCGTTCGGCGGTGCATGCGCCAGCGTCACCTGGGCGAAGTCGGCGTCGAGTTCCTCGGCGAGGATCATGGCCACCGCCGTATAGATGCCCTGGCCCATCTCGACCTGCGGCATGACGAGCGTGGTCTCGCCGGCATTGTCGATCCGGATGAAGGCATTGGGCGCGAACTTGCCGTCGGGTGCATCGGGCGTGCGCGCCGGCCCGTCGGCACCACGGACCGGAAGATGGAAGGCCAGCAGGAATCCACCGGCGAGACTGCCGGTCAGCAAGCTGCGGCGCGAGGGGGCGACCGACGCTCTTTCGATGACAGTCATCGGCTAACCCTCCGACGCCGCGCGCTTGATCGCGGCGCGGATGCGAACGTAGGTACCGCAGCGGCAGATATTGCCGGCCATGGCCGCGTCGATGTCGGCGTCGTCGGGCTTGGGCGTGGCCGCGAGCAGGGCCGCCGCCGACATGATCTGTCCTGACTGGCAGTAGCCGCACTGGATGACTTCGAGGTCGAGCCAGGCCTTCTGGACCTTGGCGCCGGCGGTGCTGTCGCCCACGCCCTCGATGGTGGTGATGGCACGGTCCTTCACCGCGCCGACCGGCAGCACGCAGGACCGCACCGCCTTGCCGTCGAGATGCACGGTGCATGCGCCGCATTGCGCGATTCCGCAGCCGAATTTTGTGCCGGTCATGCCGAGAACGTCGCGCAGCACCCAGAGCAGCGGTGTGTCGTCGGCCGCGTCGAACGTCTTCTGCTCTCCGTTGATCTTCAACGTTGCCATGCGACGCCTCCACGCTTCTCGTTTTACTTATATAGAATAACGGGGTTCCGGTGAGAATGACCAAAAGGTATGATTGCCGTCGTCCTGAGCGCAGCGAAGGACGCCTTCGGGGGCAGTGGCGGAACCCGGCCGGTTCGCGGTAAATTACCGTTCATGGCTGACTTTCCGAAGAAGACCCTCGCCGACTGGCAAGCACTCGCCGCCAAGGAGCTGCGCGACAAGCCCGTGTCGGCGCTCGACTGGACCACGCCCGAAGGCATCGTGGTGAAGCCGCTCTATACCGCGGCCGATCTCGAGGGCCTCGAAACCGTGGGCACGGTGCCGGGCTTCCCGCCGTTCACGCGCGGCCCCAAGGCCACCATGTATGCTGGCCGCCCCTGGACGGTGCGCCAGTACGCAGGCTTCTCGACCGCGGAAGAGTCCAACAAGTTCTATCGCGCCAATCTCGCGGCGGGCCAGATGGGCCTGTCGGTGGCGTTCGATCTCGCGACCCATCGCGGCTACGACAGCGATCATCCGCGCGTCGTCGGCGACGTCGGCAAGGCGGGCGTCGCGATCGATAGCGTCGAGGACATGAAGATCCTGTTCGACGGTATCCCGCTCGACAAGATGAGCGTGTCGATGACCATGAACGGCGCGGTGCTGCCGGTGCTGGCGGGCTACATCGTGGCGGCAGAGGAGCAGGGCGTCCCGCAGGACAAGCTGGCGGGCACGATCCAGAACGACATCCTCAAGGAGTTCATGGTCCGCAACACCTACATCTACCCGCCCGGACCTTCGATGCGGATCGTGGCCGACATCATCGAGTACACGGCCAAGTACATGCCGAAGTTCAACTCGATCTCGATCTCCGGCTATCACATGCAGGAAGCCGGCTCGACGCTGGTCCAGGAACTGGCGTTCACCTTGGCCGATGGTTTGGAGTATGTGCGCGCGGCAAAAGCCAAGGGTCTCGACATCGATGCCTTCGCGCCGCGCCTGTCGTTCTTCTTCTGCATTGGCATGAACTTCTTCATGGAAGCAGCCAAGCTGCGCGCCGCGCGCTTCCTGTGGGCCGAGCTGATCAAGCCGTTCGAGCCCAAGAAGGCGGACTCTTTGTCTTTGCGCACGCACTGCCAGACCTCGGGCGTGTCGCTCACCGAGAAGGACCCGCTCAACAACGTGATCCGCACCGCCTACGAGGCGATGTCGGCGGTGCTGGGCGGCACGCAGTCGCTGCATACCAACGCCTTCGACGAAGCGATCGCGCTGCCGACGGTGCAGTCGGCCCGGGTCGCGCGCAACACGCAGCTCATCCTCCAGAACGAAACCGGCGTCACCAAGGTGATCGATCCGCTGGCGGGTTCCTATTACGTCGAATCGCTGACCGCCAGCCTGATCGCCGAGGCGCGCACCTTGATCGCCGAGGTCGAGGCGCTGGGCGGCATGACGAAGGCCGTCGAGGCCGGCATGCCCAAGCTGCGCATCGAGGAGGCGGCGGCCCGCAAGCAGGCGCGTATCGATCGCGGCGACGAGATCGTGGTCGGCGTCAACAAGTTCAAGCTCAAGGAAGAAGACGCGATCGACATCCGCGAGATCGACAACGATGCCGTCCGCGAATCGCAGGTCACGCGCCTCAACAACATCCGCAAGACGCGCGATGAAGCCAAGTGCGTGGCGGCGCTGAAGGCGCTGGGCGAGGCCGCACGCAACGGCACCGGCAACCTGCTGGCGCTCTCGGTCGAGGCCACGCGGGCGCGCGCCACGGTGGGCGAGATCTCGTCGGCGCTGGAAGGGGTCTATGGCCGCTTCCAGGCGACCATCCGCTCGATCTCCGGCGTCTACGCCTCCGAGTGGGAGGGCGACGAGGGCCTCGCGCGCATCCGCACCGACATCGCCACCTTCGCCGAGGAAGAAGGCCGCCGGCCGCGCCTCATGGTCGTGAAGATGGGCCAGGACGGCCACGACCGCGGCGCCAAGGTGATCGCCACGGCCTTTGCCGATCTCGGTTTCGACGTGGACGTCGGCCCGCTGTTCCAGACGCCGGCCGAGGCCGCGCGGGCCGCGATCGAGAACGACGTGCACGTGATCGGCGTGTCGAGCCAGGCCGCCGGCCACAAGACGCTGGTGCCGCAGCTCATCGCCGAGCTTGCCAAGCAGGGCGGCGAGGACGTGATGGTGGTGGTGGGTGGCGTGATCCCCGCGCAGGACTACGCGTTCCTGAAGGAGGCGGGCGTGGCCGCGATCTACGGCCCCGGCACCAATATCCCGGCCGCCGCCGCCGAAATCCTCTCGATCCTGCGCCAAACCAACCACCGCCGCGCCGCCTGACGGCGTATCCGTTTCAAGCGGGCCGGTGATCTAGCGGATATAACGACCATAAGTCGGGATTTGCCGGAACGCGCTTATAAAAGCTCTACAAGGAGCTTTTCATGGGCATTTTCACTTCTTCGGCGGGGCGACCGTACGTGCCGCCTTTCGATGCGCCTGGCGACCAATCGAAACCTTCTGGAGCACCGCGAAACTCTACCCTGTTAGGTGACAGCGGCGGCGATCCGAACATCCTTCAAGTGTCTGATGGCGACTCAAGCGCTACCACAGGCGGCGCTCAAATTGCCCAACAGCAGCAAAACAGGGAGGATCCCGCAGCGACTTCCAGGATCGGTGTTGGACAGGCCGTGGAACTCCCGGATGGATCAACGGTGCCTGATCGTTATTCGCCGAGCGGGCTGCTGATGTCACCAGTAGCGCATCTCGGCAACGTTGCCGCCGCAGGGCGCGACACGGGAAACACATATCGAGTTCTCCGCTCAGATCCGGCTACGTTCGAGGCAGGCACGATGCATTGTGCGGCGCGCTTCGGGTTCAACCTGGGCCACGGAGGAGCATTCGACTATCAGCGTGGCCTAGGCAACAGCATCACTGGGTTCGAGCGGCGCCCGCAATTCCACAACGTTTCAAACGTGAATGTAGGACTATTCGGGCAACAAGCTGGCATGTCACTGGACGACGTTCTTCGGCAGGCAGGCGCGTTTGCACGCTTCAGGTCGAGTAACGCGTCATCTAGTCAGCCGTATGGACTCGACACACAAACGCGAGAATTCATTGAGCTTGGCTGCAAGATAGGAGCCAGCAACATGTTCGGGGCCGCCGCAACTCGCTGACCATAGTCGTCATTCATTTCTCGATCGATGATGCCGGGCGATCTGTGTTGTTGCTGTCCATGCGCTGGCGATGACGAAGGCCGCAAGCACGATCACCAGATACGGTGTGTTGCTTGGCGGCAGGAGGAGGGAAATGCCCGGCATGATGAGAACGTGTTCGAAACAGTCCCCGGCACTGAGCTTTAGGGCGAGACATCCGATCGCGGCAGAAGCGACGTGGAACAGCGTCCAGCACACGGGCAAGACGAAAAGAAATCTCGTGAGAGTGCCCGTCAGGAATCTCGACATATCGCGTTCCGGATCATGCCTCATCCTATCACGACGAGCCGATCGAAGAATCAACCAGTAGTGGCAAAATGCTATGAGCAGGATGGCTGAGCGTTGGTCTGTCCCGTTTAATTCCCGTTATTTAAACGAGTACCGCGCGGTAACTGCCCACCGACCCTTACCGCCGCATCGCCACTTTCTCTTCTTGGGTGAGCGGGCGTTGGGTGAAGGACAACAGCTTGCCGCGGATCGTGCCGAAGCCGGTCTTGGCTTCGAGCTTGGCGGGATAGCGGAAGGGCGTGTTGTCGAAATGCGCGAGCCAGAGGATCATCGGCGCGTCGCGTTGCGACTCGGCTTCCTCCGGCGCGTCGAAGAACTGGCCGGCGACGCGCTTGGAGTAGAGCTCGCAGACCAGCACGTCGCCCTTGGCCTCGGGCAGGCCGGCCTGCGCCGGCGTCTCCATGCGCAGTTTGCGCAGCATGATGTCGACGCGCCGCAGCCCGTCGTTCGATGGCGCCGGCGCGTCGCAGGCCGCATCGCCCTTCATGCCGGCGACGAGAACCGCCGTCAGCGGGTCGAGCGAGCCTACCTTCTTGTCCTCGGGAATCGCGTCCTTGGGTGTCGGCTCCCATTTCGGACTATGGGTCTCGCGCAAGGTGCCGCCCGCGCCGTACTGGGCGAGCCAGGTGCGTGGCGTGCTGCCGACCACGAGCGAGAGCGATCCGCCGACCGGGCGTGCACCTTGGGGGGAGAAGCCGCCCCAGGCGCGGTTGCGGCCCTCGTAGTTCATGGTGACCGCCTTCAGCATGCCGTTCTTGAAGGCATGGCTCTCGACATCGTAGCTCGCGCCGTCGAAGCGGGCGGTGAAGTCGATGCGAAAGCCCGAGAAGCCGGCAAAGGTGATCTCGTATCCGCCCTCGACCAGCTTGCCGTCGTCCGCCCATGCGGCCGCCGGCGCCAGTGCGCACAAGGCAATCCCCGACAAGGCCTTACGAAAACTCATGAAATGGCGCTCCACAGGGGGGCTACCGTTGCTCTTCCGGGCACGATAGAAGGCCCACGTTCCCAATACCACAGAACTTGCGCGCCCAAATAAGGCCTCCCGCCATGTCGCCCCCGCCAGCACCCGTCCCGCCAGCATCGACCTCAACCGGTCTTGGGCTGTGCTGTCCATATTGGGGCGGCATTTGTGGCCAAAGGGTGAGTGGGGCCTGCGCTCCCGCGTCGCCATTGCACTGGTACTGCTGGTCGGCGCCAAGGTCGCCAACGTCTTCGTCCCGCTGCTCTACAAGCGCGGTGTCGACGCGCTCAGCACGCCGCAGAACGCGATCGTCGTGGTGCCGATCGCCCTCATCCTGGCCTATGGCGCGGCCCGCGTGCTGGCCCAGGCTTTGGGCGAAATACGCGACGCCATCTTCGCGCCGGTGGCCCAGCGGGCGATCCGCAACCTGGCGCTGGGCGTGTTCGGCCATCTCCATGCGCTGTCGTTGCGCTTCCATCTCGAGCGCCAGACCGGCGGCCTCAGCCGCGTGATCGAGCGCGGCACGACGGGCATGGATTTCCTGATTCGCTTCATGACCTTCAACATCCTGCCGACCCTGGTGGAGATCGCGATGGTCGGCGGCATCCTGTGGCACCTCTACGACTGGCGCTTCATGGCGGTCACCCTGGGCGTGATCGCGGGCTACATCGTCTTCACCATCACGCTCTCGGAATGGCGCATCGCCTTCGTGCGCCGCATGAACGACGCCGACACCGAGGCCAACGCCAAGGCGATCGACAGCATGATCAACTACGAGACCGTGAAGTACTTCGGCAACGAGGCGCACGAACTGCGACGCTACGACGTTGGCCGGCGGCGCTACGAGAGTGCCGCGATCCGCTCGGCGCGCACGCTGTCGCTGCTCAACATCGGCCAGGGCCTGATCATCGCCGTCGGCCTCGCCATCATCATGGTCATGGCGGGCGACGGCGTGGCCGCGCACACCATGACGGTGGGCGACTTCGTGGCGGTCAATGCCTTCCTGCTGCAGCTCTATGCGCCGCTCAACATGCTGGGCTTCGCCTACCGCGAGATCCGTGCCGCGCTGGTCAGCATGGAACAGATGTTCGGCCTGCTGAACGTCGCGACCGAGGTCTCCGACAAGGCGGGTGCGCCGGCACTGACCGTGTCGGGCGGCGAGATCGTGTTCGACCATGTCGATTTTCACTACGACGCATCGCGCCCGATTCTGCACGACGTCAGCTTCCGCGTGCCGCCGGGCAACACGGTGGCGATCGTGGGCTCGAGCGGCGCCGGCAAGTCGACGGTCTCGCGCATCCTGTTCCGGTTCTACGACGTGTCGGGCGGCAGCGTGCGGATCGACGGCCAGGACATCCGCGACATCAGCCAGGCGAGCCTGCGGGCCGCGATCGGCGTGGTGCCGCAGGACACGGTGCTGTTCAACGACACGATCTACTACAACATCGCCTACGGCCGTCCCGACGCCACGCGCGAGCAGGTCGAGGAGGCCGCGAAGCTGGCGCGCATCCACGATTTCATCGCCGGCCTGCCGCTGGGCTACGACTCGGCCGTCGGCGAGCGCGGGCTGAAGCTGTCGGGCGGCGAGAAGCAGCGGGTCGCCATCGCGCGTACCATCCTGAAGGACCCGCGCATCCTGCTGTTCGACGAGGCGACCAGCGCCCTCGACACGCGCACCGAGCAGGAGATCCAGAATTCGCTGGAAGAGGTGAGCCGCGGCCGCACCACGGTCGTGATCGCGCATCGTCTGTCGACGATCATCAATTCCGACGAGATCATCGTGCTCGATCGCGGCTGGGTCGCCGAGCGCGGCCGGCACGGCGAGCTGCTGGCCCGCAACGGTCTCTACGCCGACATGTGGGCGCGCCAGCAGGAGGCTGCTGCTGCCGCCGAACGCAAGGTCGAGGCCGCGGAGCCGCCATCCTTCCGTGCGGAAGGTCATCTGCGTGTCGCCGAGTAGCGCGACCGCCGCAGGGTCCTGGCGCGCACTGATTCCGGTCTTCGTCGCCTCCGCGGTTACGGGTCTGCAGGCGGGTGTCGCCCTGCCGTTGGTGCCGCTCACGCTCGAACGCCAGGGTTTCGACAAGCTCACGATCGGGCTCGTGACCGCGCTGTGGGCGATCGGCATGCTGGCCTTCGGCACGCGCATCCCGGGCTTCGCGTCGCGCTTCGGCGCCGTGCCGGTGATCGTGACGGCGGCGGTGACGGGCGCGGCGATCAACGTGGCCTATACGCTGACCTCGGGCCCGGTGGCCTGGGGCATCCTCACTCTCCTGCACGGCATCATGGGCGGCGTGCCGTGGGTGGTGAGCGAGATCTGGTTGAACACCGTTGTCGAGGAGAGCCGCCGCGGCCGGGTGATCGGGATCTACGCGATGCTGGTGGCGCTCGGCATGGCGGTCGGCCCGCTGGTTCTGCAGGTCGTGGGCGTCTACGGCCCCCTGCCGTTCATCGTTTCGGCGGCGATCGGCCTCTCGGTGATGGTGCCGCTGCTGCCGTACTGGCGCACCGCGCCGCGCATCCGTCACAGCGCCGACAGCAACTTCGCCGCCGTCGTGCGCGTGGCGCCGTTGGCGATGTTCTGCGCCTTCGCCTGCGGATTGGGCGAGCAGGTCGCGTTCAGCTTCCTGCCGGTCTACGCCGTCGGCGCCGGAGTTTCGGGCGAGACCGGGACGCTCTGGCTCTCGTTCTTCGTGATCGGCAACGTCGTACTGCAGTGGCCTATCGGCTGGTTGGCCGATCATGCCGACCGACGCGCGGTCCTGGCCGGCTGTACCTTTGCGAGCGCGCTGCTGGTCGGGCTGCTGCCGTTCGTGCCCGCGCACTCGCCCGCCGTGATCGGCGTGGTGCTGCTGTGGGGTGGCATCTCCTTCGCGATCTATCCGGTGGCGCTGGCGGTACTCGGCCAGCGCATGCGCGGCGGCGACATCGCGCGCGCCAACACCGCTTTCAGCCTGATCTACATCCTGGGCGGGCTGATCGGCCGGCCGGCGACCGGCGGCGCGATGGACGCGTTCGGCGAGCCGGGGCTGGGCGGCACGCTGGCCTTCTTTTATCTCGCGGCCGGCGTGGCGGCGCTCGTCGCCTGGCGCCGGAGTCCGGCATGACCCTCCGGCGCCTGCTGCCGGTCTATCTCTCCTGTTTCGGCTATGGCGTACAGGCGGGGGCGGCGATGCCGCTGGTGCCGCTGGCGCTGCAGCATCACGGCATCGACAACGTGACGATCGGGCTGGTCGAGGCGGCGTGGGGCATCGGCATGATCGCCAGCGCTCACCGCATCCCCTCGGTCGCCGCGCGGCTCGGCGCCGTGAAGCTGGTGTGTGCGTCGCTGCTGGCGAGTGCCGTGCTGGCGATTACGTTCGCCTACACCGACAGCCTGCCGCTGTGGTTCGTGCTCTCCTTCCTGCTCGGCATGGTGGGCGGCGTGCCGTGGGTGGTGAGCGAGATCTGGATCAACATGATGGTCGACGAGCAGAGCCGCGGCCGCGCCGTCGCTATCTACGTCGCCCTGATGGCGGGCGGCATGGCGATGGGGCCGTTGGCGCTGCAGGTCGTGGGCGTCTACGGGCCGCGGCCGTTCCTGGCCTGCGCGGGCTTTGCCGTGCTGGTGGCGCTGCCGCTGCTGCCGAGCTGGAACAGCGCGCCCGCGATCGAACCCACCAAGGAAGGCGGCTTCGGCCGCATCGTGCTGATGGTGCCGGCACTCCTACTGGCCGCACTCGCCAGCGGCCTGGGCGAGCAGGCGGCGTTCAGCTTCCTGCCGATTTATGCTTTGTCGTCGGGCGTGCCGGCGGAGACGGGCGTGCTATGGCTGTCGGCCTTCGTGATCGGCAACATCGCGCTGCAGTGGCCGATCGGCTGGCTGGCCGATCATGTCGACCGCAGGCTCGTGCTGGCCGGTTGCGCGCTGATCAGTGCCGCGCTCACCGCCTGCCTGCCGCTGATGGATCCGCAGGGCTCGCCCATCCTGGGCCTGCTGCTGGTGTGGGGCGGCATCTCGTTCGCGATCTACAGCGTGGGACTGGCGCTGCTCGGCCAGCGCTTCAAGGGCGGCGACATCGCCCGCGCCAACGCGGCCCTCACCAGCATCTACACCTTGGGCGGCATGATCGGCCCGCCGATCGCCGGCAGCGCGCTCGACTTCATCGGCCGGCCGGGCTTCGGCCTGTCGCTGGCCGGCGTCTATCTCGTGGCCGGGGTGGGCGCCTTGCTGGCAATGCGCCGGACCGCCTGATAAATCTCGATGCGATGAGCGACACCTTGCCGGATCCGCTCCTAGGGCCGCTGCTGGCGGGCGACCGACGGGCGCTCGCGCGGGCGATCACCCTGGTCGAATCGACGCGCGCCGATCATCGCGAGCGTGCCGATGCGCTGATGGCCGAGGTGCTGCCGCATACCGGCAAATCCGTGCGCCTCGGCATCACCGGCGTGCCGGGCGTCGGCAAGTCGACCTTCATCGAGCGCTTTGGTCTTGGCCTGATCGAGGCGGGCCGTTCGGTCGCGATCCTGGCGATCGATCCTTCGTCGAAGCGTGGCGGCGGTTCGATCCTGGGCGACAAGACCCGCATGGAAGAACTGTCGCGCAACGAGCGCGCCTTCATCCGGCCCTCGCCCGCGGGCGCGACCCTGGGCGGCGTGGCGCGGCGCACACGCGAGGCAATGCTGCTGCTGGAAGCCGCGGGCTTCGACACGGTGATTGTCGAGACGGTGGGTGTCGGGCAATCGGAGACGGCGGTGTCCGACATGGTCGACATGTTCGTGGTGTTGCTGCTGCCGGCCGGTGGCGACGACCTGCAGGGCATCAAACGCGGCGTGATCGAGCTCGCCGATCTCATCGTCGTGAACAAGGCCGACGGCGACCTGAAGGCGACGGCCGGGCGTTCGGCGGCCGACTATCGCCACGCGCTGCACATGCTGCGCTCACCGACAGTGGGCTGGACGCCGGAAGTGTCGACGGCGTCGGCGATCAGCGGCGAGGGCGTGCTCGCGGTCTGGGAGGTCGTGGGCCGGTTCCTGCAGGCCGTCGGCGAGAAGGGCGTGACCCGCCGCCGGGCCGAGCAGGCACGCGCCTGGATGTGGAACGAGGTGGGCGAGACGCTTTTGGCGGAGCTGCGCCGGAATCCCGAGGTCCGGCGGCTGGTGGCGGGCCTCGAGCGCGACGTCGAAGCCGGGCGCACGACCCCCGCCGCGGCGGCCCGGACTATGCTAGAAGCCTTCCATGGCCGCTAAATCGATCGTCCGTCGCGCCCGCCGGGCCGCCGAAGCCCAGCAGGAGCCGTTCTGGAAGCGCAAGACGCTGGCCCAGATGACCCAGCAGGAGTGGGAATCGCTCTGCGACGGCTGCGGCATGTGCTGCGTCAACAAGCTCGAATACGAGGGCACCGGGGAGCTCGCCCAGACCGACACCTGCTGCAAGCTGCTCGACCCCATGACGGCGCGCTGCCGGGATTACAAGAATCGCAAGAAAATCGTGCCCGAATGCATCCAGCTGACCCCAAAGGTAGTGGCCAAGATGGATTGGCTCCCCAAGACCTGTGGGTATCGGCTGGTCCATATGAAGCAGGACCTCTACTGGTGGCACCCCCTGGTCTCCGGCGACCCCGAAACCGTCCATCAGGCCAGGATTTCGGCCCGGGGACGGGTGATTCCCGAGGATCAGGTCGAGGATATTAGTGAGCGGGTCGTAGACTGGTTTGCTTGACGTAAGGGGTTCCGGCCCCTAAAAAGCCGGCCTTCCCGCCCCTTTGGCGGGATCGTCATTTTTGAGCGGAAGTGCCATGCCCCGTCGTTGCGCCCTCTCGGGCAAGTCCGTCCAGTACGGCAACAATGTCAGTCACGCCAACAACAAGACCAAGCGCCGGTTCATGTCGAACCTGCAGGTCGCTTCGGTCCTGTCGGACGTGCTCGGCCATTCGATCCGCCTCCGTCTGACGCCGCGCGGCATCAAGACGATCGAGCACAACGGCGGCATCGACGCCTACCTGCTCGGCACCAACAAGAGCAAGCTGACGCCGGAAATGACCGTGCTGAAGAAGCGCGTCGAACTGGCGAAGGCGAAGAAGGACAAGAAGGCGGCTTAAAAAGCGCCTTCAGAGGCGCGAGCGCCTTTACTTCGCCAGCTCGAACAGCAGCAGCAGGTTGCGCTGCAGCGGATTGAAATTGTCGTCCGCGATCATCCATAACAACGTCTCGCCGTGCTCGCCTGTCGTGGCTGCGAGCCCTTCGAGATTGTCGACCGCATAGGGCGAGGCCAGGCGCGCCAGCTCCTCGGCATCGATGATCGCGTCGCCCTTCAGCGCCGCACCCGGGAACTGCATGACCCGGATCCGGATGCCGCGCAGGAAGTCGAACGCGCGTTCCAGCACGACCAGCGACCCGTCCGGCAGCTCGCGAATCGACGTCGGGTTGAAGCGCGGGATTTTCATGTATTCGAACATGTCCCACAGGTAACGATCCGGCCCGACCGGCTTGCCGATCCAGCCGATCGCCGCGTTCTGGCGCAGGCTGTATTCCTCGCTGATCGCCACGATGCGCCCGTCGGCCAGCACCGTCAGCGCCTCGACGCCGCCGTTGTCGGGCTGGGCGTCGAAGCCCGGCGGCAGGTTGATCGCCGTCGGTGTGCCGTCGAGCGTGGGGTAATGCCAGATGCGGTGATGGCGTTCGAACGACACAAGCCACGATCCGTCGGGCAGCCGTGCCATGCCTTCGGCATCCGACCAGCTCTTGTCGCGCCCGAGCGATCGGCCTGTGAGGTCGCGCAGCGGGCCCATCGCGCCCTTGCCCAGACCCGTGAGGGTGCCGCTGCTGTCGCGCCCGATCTCGGCGGTGAACCACGCGCCGTTGTCGGAGATCGAGGTCAGAGTGCGGTTGTCGGGTGATACGGTGAGGTCCGACCATCCGCCGAAGTGGGAGGAGTTCGCGTTCATCGAGATGCCGCCGCGCCAGATCAGCCGGCCGATCTGGCGGGCGCCCGGCTCGTCGATCTTGAAGGGCACGGTCGAGGTGCGGATGTCGAGCGACAGCGGTGCGGCGCCGACCGGCTCGGTCGGCGGCACGCCCGCGCAGGCCGCAGCGATCAGCAGGCAGAAGACGATGAAGGTCCGGAGCGTGGGACGCACGATCCGGCCGCGATCAGGCGGCGCGCTTGCCGCCGGACTTGCCCGTCTTGGCGCCACCGGAGCCGCCGCGCTTGCTGGCGGCGCGCAGCTCCTTCTGCTCTTCCTCGTCGAACAGCGACGCCAGCTGCTCCATCATCGTGCCGCCCAGCTGGTCGGCGTCGACGATGGTGACGGCACGCTTGTAGTAGCGCGTGACGTCGTGGCCAATGCCGATGGCGACCAGTTCGACCGGCGAGCGGTTTTCGATCCAGTCGATCACGTCACGCAGGTGGCGTTCGAGATAGTTGCCCGGATTGACCGACAAGGTCGAATCGTCGACCGGCGCGCCGTCCGAGATCACCATCATGATCTTGCGCTCTTCCGGCCGCGGCAGCAGGCGATTGTGCGCCCACAGCAACGCTTCGCCGTCGATGTTCTCCTTGAGGATGCCCTCGCGGAGCATCAGGCCAAGGTTCTTGCGCGCCCGGCGCCACGGGGCGTCGGCTGGCTTGTAGATGATGTGGCGCAGGTCGTTGAGGCGGCCCGGGTTGGCGGGCTTGCCGGCGGCAAGCCACTGCTCGCGGCTCTGGCCGCCCTTCCAGGCGCGCGTCGTGAAGCCCAGGATCTCGACCTTGACGCCGCAGCGCTCGAGCGTGCGCGCCAGGATGTCGGCGCTCATCGCCGCGACCGTGATCGGCCGGCCGCGCATCGAGCCCGAATTGTCGATCAGCAGCGACACGACAGTGTCGCGGAAGTTGGTGTCTTTTTCCTTCTTGAACGACAGAGCGTGCATCGGGTTGGTGATGATGCGCGTCAGGCGCGCCGCATCGAGCGTGCCTTCGTCCAAGTCGAAGTCCCAGGAACGGTTCTGCTGCGCCATCAGGCGGCGCTGCAGGCGATTGGCGAGCTTGCCGATCACGCCCTGCAGATGCGCGAGCTGCTGGTCGAGGTGGTTGCGCAGGCGGCCGAGTTCCTCGGCGTCGCACAGCATGTCGGCCTCGACGACCTCGTCATGCTTGACCGTGTAGGCGTGATACTGCTGGCCTGCGGGTTCGTTGCTGAGCGCGCCCGGTGGCAGCCACGGACGCTCGGCGCGGCCCGGCTCCTCCTCGTCGCCCGAGCCCATCTGCATCTCGGTCTGGGCCTGGTCGGCGGAGGTTTCCGAAGCGTCTTCCTGCTCGGACGAATCCTCGGTCTCTTCACCCTGGGCGCCGTAGCCCTGGGTCTCGCTCGAATCGCTCTGGTCGTCGCCGGTCTCGTTCGACTGGCCGTCGGCGTTCTCCTGGTCCTGGCTGTCCTCGGGATCGTCGTCCTGCAGGTCGGCCGTCTCGTCGCCGAGCTTGAGGTCGCGGATCAACTGGCGCGCGGCGCGCGCGAAGGCATCCTGGTTGCCGAGAGAATCGCGCAGCTTCTGGAAGTCGCGGCCGGCTGCCGATTCGATGTCGGCGCGCCACATGTCGACCATCGCCTTCGCCGACTCCGGCGGCGCCGCACCGAGCAGCTGCTCGCGCGCGATCAGGCCGATCACGTCGGCGATCGGCGCGTCGTCCTTGGACTTGATACGGGCATGGCCGCGCTGGTCGGAGCGCTGGCGGTAGAGAGCGGACAGATTGTCGGCGACACCAGCCATCTTCCGGGCGCCGAGCGACTCGACGCGCACCTGCTCGACCGCTTCGAAGATCGCACGCGCAGTCTCGCCGCGCGGCACGCGGCGGAGATGCATCTTGCGATCGTGATGGCGCATCTTCAGCGCCATCGAGTCGGCTTCACCGCGGACGCGGCTCACATCCTCGACCGGCAGATCGCGCGCCGGCACGGTGATGCGCGCTTCCTGGCCCAACAGCGATCCGCCGTCGGGCACGAAAGCGACGTTCACGTCCTTGCGCGACACCGCCCGCATGGTGGTGGCGGTGACGCGACGGAACTCCTCGAGGGGAGTGGAGTCCTTGGCGGCCATAAGGGCCCTCTCCTTAGTGCAGTTTACCGCCCTTGCCGCTGGATGCCGGCAATTCCTTGCCGAAGCAGCGCTGGTAGTACTCGGCCAGGGTCGAACGCTCGACCTCGTCGCACTTGTTGAGGAAGGTGAGACGGAAGGCGAAGCCCACGTCGCCACCGAAGATGCGCGCATTCTCGGCCCAGGTGATCACCGTACGGGGCGACATGACGGTCGAGATGTCGCCGGCGATGAAGCCCGCGCGGGTGAGGTCGGCGAGCGCCACCATGGCGGAGATGGTCTTGCGGCCCTCGTCGCTGTCCATCGTCGGCGTCTTGGCCGCGACGATGTTCACTTCCTGGTCGTGCGGCAGGTAGTTCAGCGTGGTCACGATCGACCAGCGGTCCATCTGGCCCTGGTTGATCTGCTGTGTGCCGTGATAGAGGCCGGTCGTGTCGCCGAGGCCGACCGTGTTGGCGGTCGAGAACAGGCGGAACGCCGGATGCGGATGGATGACCTTGTTCTGGTCGAGCAGGGTGAGCTTGCCGTCGACCTCGAGCACGCGCTGGATCACGAACATCACGTCGGCGCGGCCGGCGTCGTACTCGTCGAACACCAGCGCCGTCGGGTTCTGCAGCGCCCACGGCAGGATGCCTTCGCGGAACTCGGTGATCTGCTTGCCGTCCTTCAACACGATGGCGTCCTTGCCGATCAGGTCGATACGGGAAATGTGGCTGTCGAGGTTGATGCGCAGGCAAGGCCAGTTGAGGCGCGCCGCGACCTGCTCGATGTGCGTCGACTTGCCGGTGCCGTGATAGCCCTGGACCATGACGCGGCGGTTGTGGGCAAAGCCCGCAAGGATCGCCATCGTCGTATCATGGTCGAACAGGTAAGCGTCATCGATCGGGGGGACATGCTCGGTGGCAGTGCTGAACGCCGGCACCTCCATGTCGGTATCGATGCCGAAAAGCTGGCGGGCGGAAACCTTGATATCCGGCATGCCCGTAACGGTCGGCCGGGCCGCGGTCGCTGAAGAAGCCATCACACGTGTCCCACATAACAAAGCCCGCCAAATTGCGGGCTTAAAGCGATAGTCGCAGGCCAAATTGTGCATCGCAAGCGGCCAATTGGCTGGGCTGCCCTGAGCGCAGCTAATAAGCGCTAATCATTGGGCCCGAAGGTTTTCCGAAGCTCGCAGGGTGGAATAGGCGACGTTGATTTCCTTCAGCTTCTCTTCCGCCTCGCGCGCGCCGCCGTTGGCGTCGGGATGGTGGATTTTGACCAATTCCTTGTAACGAGATTTCACGTCGGCCCGGGTCAACGGCCATGAAAGTTCAAGAACGGTCATGGCCTCCCGTTCGGCGGGCGTCAGTTGCTCGCTGCCATCCATCTTGGGGGCCGGTTTTTCGCCCAACCCGGCGTCGTCGGCGAGACCCAGCGGGTCATGGAGATGGGGGCCGCCGCTGCGCCGGCCGCCCAGCGGCCAGACCGGGCGGCGCCAGGTCGTATCGGCCCGGATATGCTGCTCGATGGCTTCGGCGTCGAGGCCGGCAAAGTAGTCCCACTTCTTATTGTATTCTCGGACATGCTCCAGGCAGAACCAGCGGTATTCGCTCAGCCGGTCGCGCGCCAACGGGGCGCGGAACTCGCCGGCCAAGCGGCATCCCGGCGCTTCGCAGATCTTCTGGAAGGTCTTGGGCGTCGTTTCCGCCAGAGGGTTCGCTCGCCGTCGGGCCATTTGTCTAATATGTGTTCAAGCGACTGGACCGGCAAGAGAGGCAATTGATGGGCGCGGTGGCGACGGTGATTGACAACAAGCTCCGGCAGCGGTTCGCGCCGGCCCGGCTCGTGATCGAGGACGAATCGCACAAGCATCGCGGCCACGTCGGCCATCGCGAGAGCGGCGAGACGCACTTCAAGGTCGAGATCGTGTCGGCGAATTTCGAAGGCCAGAGCCGCGTGGCGCGGCAGCGCCTGGTCTACGACACGCTGAAGGACGAACTCGCCCCGGGCGGCGTCCATGCGCTCGCCCTCACGACGCTGACGCCGGCCGAAGCCGAGAAGCGCGCCTAGCCTTCCATCTCGATCTTCTTGCCCTTGGCGGCAGCGCGCACGGCTTCGGCGTCGGGACCGGTATAGAAGTCCGGCACCCAGCGCTTCGTGACTTCGCTGTCCGATGCCCAGGTGTGGCAGGTGTCGAGCATGTAGGGCTTGCGTTTGGGCTTGTCGGCATCGGCGGGTGAGGGCGGCGGCAACGTGCCCATCTTGGCGCGATGCGCCTTGTTCATCTCCTGCGCTTTCTTCGAGGCGAGGGTCTGGAACGCCGTCGTCGCCACCGGGCCCAGCAGCTCGACGATGTGGGTGCAGCCGTGGACGCCGCCTACCCGCTCGCGCACCGCGCGGTTGAAGCCACCACCGATGCGCAGCCCGATCAGCTTCTTGAAGTCGGGCGCGATCCCGCCGCACATCTCATAGGGCGACTTGTCGGTCACCGCCTCGACATCGACGATCGTGAACTTGTGGTCGATGGTGAGCCGTATCCACATGTCGTGCACGAAGTCGCCGGGCTGCAGCGGCCCGCGCCACTCGTTGGCATGCTCGTAGCTCTTCTCGTCGGTGATGTGACCTTCGATGTCCCAGAGCCCGTCCTCGCGGAAGAAGCCCTGGCAGGTAACCTTACGCGTGTGTAGATGCTGTCGCCCGACCGGCGGCGAAAGCGGCATGGTCATTCCTCTCGTAAAATCGAAGATAAAGGACGCTTATGCCGCCTGTATGGCGACCGGCGGCACGATTCGCAACTCGGCGATACGCGTGCCTTCGCGCTTCAAAATCTCGAAGCGGAATCCGTAAAATGCATAAACCTGGCCCACTTCCGGGATGCGGCGCGCCTCGTGCAGGATCACGCCCGCGATCGTCGTTGCCACGTCCTCGGGCAGCGTCCAGCCGTAGGCGCGATTGAGGTCGCGCACCGGCACCGTGCCCTGGCAGATCAGGCTGCCGTCCTCGCGCAGGATCACGCCATGCTGGATGGCGTCGTGCTCGTCCTCGATGTTGCCGACGATTTCCTCGATGATGTCCTCGAGGGTGACGATGCCGCGCAAGGCGCCGTATTCGTCGACTACGATGGCGAAATGCTCGTGGCGTGCCCGAAACGCCTCGAGCTGGTCGAACAGGATCGACGATTCCGGGATGAACCACGGCGGCGTCATGACGTCGCCGATCTTCACCGTCTCCGGGCCTCCCGCCGCCTTGACCGCGCGGAACAGGTCCTTGGCGTGGACCACGCCCACGACGTTGTCGGGCTGACCGCGATAGAGCGGGATGCGGGTGTAGGGGGCCGCCAGCATGTCCGTCACGATCGAATCGGTCGGCTTGTCGGCGTCGATCAGGACGACGTTGGCGCGATGGGTCATGACGTCGCCCACAGTGCGGTCGCCGAGGTCGAGCACGTTGCGCAGCATCAGCTTCTCGGCCGGTGCGTCCTCGTCGGTCTTGTCGTCGCCGTGCATCTCGATCGCGCCGCGCAGCAGCTCGGCATGTTCGGAGCCGTTCATCATCGGTGCGCGCACGCCGATCAGATAGAGGAAGCTGCGGCTGACCCAGGCGACGGCGCGCGCCAGGGGCCCGAGCAGCATCAATGTCACCAGGATCGATGGCGCCAGGATCAGCGCCACGCGGTCGGAGCGCAGCAGGGCCCAGGTCTTGGGCATCACCTCGGCGAACACCACGACCAGCGCGCCGACGATGATCGTGGCGTAGACGACGCCGGCCGCGCCGAACAAGGAGGTCAACACCGCCGTCGTGAGCGAGGCCGATAGGATGTTCATGACGCTGTTGCCCAGCAGCACGGCGCTGACGGCCTCGTCCTTGCGGTCGAGCAGCTTGTTGACCAGGGCCGCGCGCTTGTTGCCCTGCTGCTCGAGGCGATGCATGCGGGGCGCGGACGCGCCGGTGATGGCGGTCTCCGCAGCGGACATATAGGCGCCGAGCGCCAGGCAGACGATGACGGCGGGGACCGCGACCTCGATCGGCAGATGAAGGTTCAATTCGGCGTCCATTACGGCCTCAGGCGGCGATGGCGTGGTCGAGCAGGACCGCGAGCGCGCGCTCGTCGACCTCGCGCGTGACGAACGCCTTGCCAATGCCGCGCGCCAAAATGAAGGTGAGGCGGCCGGCTTCGGCCTTCTTGTCGCCGCGCATGTGCTCGATCAGCTTGGCCGTGTTCCACGTGCGGCGATTGTCGCCACCGATGGCGCGCAAGCGCATCGGCAGGCCAACGGCGCCGAGATGCGTGCGCACCCGGTCGGCGTCGGCCTTGGAGCAAAGCCCCAGTTCGGCCGACAGATCGAAAGCCATCGCCATGCCCGTGCCCACGGCTTCGCCATGCAACAGGTCGGCGCCGAAACCGGTCTCCGCCTCGAGTGCATGACCGAAGGTGTGGCCGAGATTGAGCAAGGCCCGGAGATCCGTGGTCTCGCGCTCGTCGGCGGCCACGATGCGCGCCTTGGCCAGGCAGCTTTGCTCGATGGCGTAGGTGCGCTTGGCGGCGTCGCCGGCCAGCAGCGCCGCGCCGTTCTGTTCGCACCAGTCCCAGAACGCCGGATCGTCGATCAGACCGTACTTCGCCACTTCGGCATAGCCCGCCAGCAATTCGCGCTTGGGCAAGGTGTCGAGCACGTCGGTGTCGGCCACCACGAGGCGCGGCTGGTAGAAGGCGCCGACCAGGTTCTTGCCATGGCGCGTATTGATGCCGGTCTTGCCGCCGACCGAGGAGTCCACCTGGGCCAGCAGGGTCGTCGGCACCTGGATGAAGTCGACGCCGCGCAACAGCACGGCGGCGGCAAAGCCCGTGAGGTCGCCGACCACGCCGCCCCCCAAGGCAACCAGCGTCGTCTTGCGGTCCGGCTGCTGGTCGAGCAGCCGGTTCATCAGCTCGCCAAAGGGCGCGAATTGCTTGCTGCCTTCGCCGGCGGGCACGACAAGCGTCGTCGCCTTGATGCTGGCCTTGGCGAACGAGGCCGCGACGCGATCCTTGTAGAGCGGTGCCACGGTCTCGTCGGTCACGATAATGACACGCGGCGCTTTCAGCAGCTTGGCCGAGAGTTCGCCCACCCTGTCGATCAGGCCGGGACCGATGACGATATCGTAGGCCCGGCCCGCGAGGTCGACCTGGACGGTACGTGGCGCGCTCATGCCACGGCTCCCGCCGATTCGGGCGAGAGATGCTGGCGCAGGGCGTCGATCACCTGCTCGGTCGTGCGGTCCGCCGGCTGCGCCGTCGATTCGACCACGAGGTCGGCCTCGGCATAGATCGGGTAGCGCTGCTCCATCAGCCGGCCCAGGATTTCTCGCGGATCGCCCTGGCGCAGCAGTGGGCGGTGCGTGCGTTTCTTCACCCGGTCGAACAGCACGTCGAGGTCGGCGCGCAGCCAGACCGTCAGTGCCTTCTCGCGCATCAGGGCCCGCGTCTCGGGATCGATATAGGCGCCGCCGCCCGTCGACAAAACATGCGGCGCTCCTTCGAGCAGGCGGGCGATCACGCGGCGTTCTCCATTCCTGAATTCGATTTCCCCGAAGCGCTCGAAGAACTCCGAGATCGAGCAGCCGGCCGCACGCTCGATCTCGTCGTCGGCATCGACGAACGGCAGACCGAGGCGCAGAGCCAGTCGGCGGCCGATAGCGCTCTTGCCGGCGCCCATCAGGCCGACCAGCGCCACCGTGCGCGGCAACAAAAGAGGAGAAGGGGTATTCATGGCAGGATTGAGACCATTGATGTCGCCGATTCCGCCGGTCGTTTCAAGCGATCCGCCAGTGATCCGCCCGACATGCCGTCCCGGCAATTGCCGCTGCCGTGGCGGACGGGTAGGTTGCCCGCGCCGTGCCAATGTTCCGTTCCCGCAATCATTTTCGCGTCCCCGCGCTCAAGCTGTGGCCGGTGGTCATCTTTGTCCTGGCCGCCGTTGTGATCGGCGGGCTGGTCATGCTGGCCGTGGTCGAGCCGACGCCGCCGCTGAAGCATTTCGAAGTCCCGGTCACCAAGGGATGAGGCTCGGCCGCTTTCCGATGGCGGCGGTGCTGGCGCTCCTGGCGTCGCCGGTGGCCGCCCAGACGGCCCAGTTCGACGGACAACAAAGCGGCTTCCTGACCGTGAAGACCGGCGGCATGGCGCCCGATGGCTGGAGCGGCACGTCGCTCGGGACGGCCAAGCGCCTGATGGCCGCCCTGCCGGCCGCGCCGCGCAGCCGCGCGCTGCGCGATCTGCAGTTCAAGGTGATGGTGAGCCAACTCGCACAGCCCGCCGCCGACAACAGCGGCCCGCCCAGCCTTTTCTCCCGCAAGGTCGACCGCATGGCCGCCATGGGCGAGGGCGAGAGCCTGAACGAGCTGGTGCGCTCGGTCGACGGCTACAGCGATCCCTGGGTCGGTGCGACAACAGCCAATGCCCTGATGATGGCCGGCGAGCGGGCCAGCGCCTGCAACATCGTGGAACATAATTCCCTGCCGCCGCCCTTCGGCCCACGCGCCGATATCGCCTGCAAGGTGGCGGGCGGCGACGACGCCGGCGCGCTGGAAGCCGCGGCGCGGTTGAAGGGCAATGACGGCGGCCTCGCCACCCTGGCCCGCGTCGCCACGGGCAGCCTGCCGCCCAGCGCGGCGCCGCTCAGCCCGCTCGATGGGCCGGCGATGGTGATGCTCGACCTGGCGCATGTGGCGCCGCCGGCCGCGGCGCTGCGCGCGTCGGATCCGCCGATGATCCGCGCCCTGGTCGGTCATCGCACCCTGGGATTGGCGCAGCGCATCGACATCGCCGAGCGTGGCGAGTCGCTGGCCATCATCGAGGCGACGCGGCTCGGCGACCTTTATATGCAGGCGGTGAAAGAGGGCGCCGTGCTGCCGCCGGCGATGGCCAAGCGCGCGCAACTCGTGGCCGCCGTGCGCAACGCCAACAACGCACCGGAAATGATGGGCGCGATCACTGCGGTCTACGCCGAGACGCGCGGCAGCCCGCTGGTCCCGACCGTCGCGCGCGCCACGGCGATCGGCCTGCTTCATCTGCCGGCCAAGCCCGAATACGCGAACGTGGCGCAGGAGGCGATGCGCGGCTTCCTGCTGTTGGGCGACAAGGACCTTGCCCTCGCCTGGACCAAGCTCGCGCTCAATGTCGCCTACAACAATGCGCGCGCCATGATGGCGCTCGACCGGCTGATGCCGCTGGTCGTCATCGCGGGCATCGACAATCCGACGCATCTCGCGCCCGAGGACATCAATCGCTGGTACGAGGTCATGCGCCAGGACGATCCCAAGGAAGCGCCGCTGCGGGGCTATGTGCTGCTGCAGCTCTTCCGCGCGACCGGCGCCGACCTGCCCAAGGGCGCCACGACCTTGCCCGAAACGCCGCCAGCCAACGCACGCCTGGTCTCGCCGTCCGCTGCTACCCTGCAGGCGCTGACGGCAGCGGGCGGCGGCCATCGCCATGCCGAGGCATCACTGCTCGCGTCCGTGGCGATCGGCGAGACCAGCCTGTCCGATCTCCACCCCGCTGCCGTCGCCACCATCGTGGAAGCTTTGCGCGCCGTCGGCGAAGGCCAGACGGCGCGTCTGTTCGCGATCGAGACGGCGATCGCGCACGGCCTGTGAAGAAGAAGGCGACCACGCCGCTGCCTCGTGAAGGCGAGGCTTTCCTTGAGATGCTCAAGGCCGAGCGCGGTGCGTCGCGGAACACGGAAGCGGCCTATGGCGCCGACCTGAAGCATCTGTTCGCCTTCCTGGTGCGGCGCAAGCAGGGACCGGTCAACGCCGATGCCGAAGGGCTGCGCGCCTATCTGAAGTCGCTCGACTATGTCGGCATGACGCCGCGCACCGTGGCGCGCCGGCTGTCGGTGATTCGCCAGTTCTTCCGCTTCCTGCTGGCCGAGCGCCTGCGCGAGGACGATCCGGCGGCGGCACTCGACTCGCCCAAGCTCGGACGGCCGCTGCCCAAAGTGCTGTCACGCGTCGAGGTCGACAGCCTGATCGCGGCCACGCAGTCGCTGGTTGATGGCGGACGCATGGCGACGCTGCTCGAGATCCTCTACGCCGCTGGCCTGCGCGTTTCGGAGTTGGTGACCCTGCCGCTGTCGGCGGTCGAGCGTGACGTCGCCGTTCTGGTGGTGCGCGGCAAGGGCAACAAGGAGCGCATGGTGCCGTTGTCGGATCCAGCGCGGACGGCGATCGCGGCGTGGCTGCATGTGCGCACCGGCATGCTGGCCGAAGGCGAGACGTCGCGCTTTTTGTTTCCGTCGCGCGGCAGGGAAGGCCATCTCACGCGCCAGCGCTTCGCACAGCTCCTGAAGGAGGCGGCCCTGAAGTCGGGCCTCGATCCCGCTCGCGTCTCGCCACACGTATTGCGCCACGCCTTCGCCAGCCATCTGCTCGAGGGCGGCGCCGACCTGCGCAGCGTGCAGTTGATGCTGGGCCACGCCGACATCGCCACGACGCAAATCTATACGCACGTGCTGGACGAAAAGTTGCGCTCGCTGGTCCAAGACAAGCATCCGCTGGCCAAGCGTCCCTCGGCCAAGCGTCCCTCGGCCAAGAGCCCCTCGGCCAAGAGTCGTAGTCGGCCGGCCAAGTCCGCCGGTTGACAGGAATCGTCGCGCGGGCGACACCTGATCGATGACGACGTATCTCGAATTCGAGAAGCCGATCGCGGAGCTGGAGAGCAAGATCTCCGAGCTCCGGCACCTGCCCAACGCGGGTGATGTCGATATCGCCGAAGAGGTCATGCGCCTCCAGGCCAAGGTCGATAAGCAGATTCGCGCGACCTACGCCAAGCTCTCGTCGTGGCAGCGGGTCCAGGTGGCGCGCCATGCCGAGCGACCGCATGCCCAGCGCTATATCGACCGGCTGATCACCGACTACACGCCGCTCGCCGGCGACCGCGCCTTCGCCGAGGACGCCGCGATCGTGGGTGGGCTCGGCCGCCTGCACGGCCGCAGCGTCGTCGTGCTGGGCCAGGAGAAGGGCGACGATACCGAGTCACGCATCAAGCATAATTTCGGCATGGCCAAGCCCGAAGGCTATCGCAAGGCGCAGCGCCTGATGCGGCTCGCCGACCGTTTCAGGATTCCCGTCGTGGCGCTGGTCGACACGCCCGGCGCTTATCCCGGCCTCGATGCCGAGGCGCGCGGCCAGGGCGAGGCGATCGCCACCTCGATCGACACCTGTCTCAGCCTCGGCGTGCCGCTGGTCAGCGTCGTGATCGGCGAGGGCGGCTCGGGTGGCGCGCTCGCCATCGCTTCGGCCGACCGCGTCTACATGCTGGAGAATTCGGTCTATTCGGTGATCACGCCGGAAGGCTGTGCGTCGATCCTGTGGCGCAACAACGCCAATGCGCAGGACGCCGCCGAGGCGATGAAGATGACCGCGGCCGACCTCAAGAAACTCGAAGTCATCGACGAGGTGATTCCCGAACCGATCGGCGGCGCCCATCGCGCGCCCGACGAGACGATCGACACCGTGGGCAAGGTCATAAGCCAGGCGCTGGCCGAGCTTGCGCCGCTCGACCCCGACACTTTGCGCCGGCAACGCCAGGACAAGTTCCTGGCCATGGGCAAGAAGGGGCTCTAGCCCCTTGGCTCTCAGGCTCAGCGTCCTCGACCAGTCGCCGATCGCCAAGGGGCGCACGCCGGCCGATGCGGTGGCCGAGACGCTCGAGCTGGCGCAGCTCTGCGATCGGCTGGGCTATCACCGCTACTGGCTGGCCGAGCATCACAGCAGCCAGGCATTGGCGGGCTCGACGCCGGAAGTGTTGATCACGCGGGTCGCCGGCCTGACCAAGCACATGAAGGTCGGCTCGGGCGGCGTGATGCTGCCGCACTACAGCTCGTTCAAGGTCGCCGAGAATTTCCGCATGCTGGAGACGCTGTTCCCCGGCCGCATCGATCTCGGCATCGGCCGTGCGCCCGGCAGCGACCAGCGCACCATGCGCATCCTGGCCGACGGCAAGCCCAACTGGAGCAACGCCGAGAACTATCCCTACCAGGTGCGTGATCTCGTGGCCTGGCTGCACGACGCCTTGCCGGACCAGCATGCGGGCCAGGGCGTCACGGCGCAGCCGGTCGGCGCGTCGGCGCCCGACGTCTGGCTGCTGGGATCGAGCGACGATAGTGCTGCTCTCGCGGCGCATTTCGGCCTGCCCTTCTGTTACGCGCACTTCATCAATCCCGAGGGCGGCGACGGCGTGACGCGCTCTTATCTCGAGCACTTCAAGCCGTCGCAGATTCATCCCGTGCCGCACGCCATGATGGCGATGGGCGTGATGTGCGCGGAGACCGATGAAGAGGCGGATCTTCTGTCGAAGAGTCGCGAACTCTGGGCGACGCGGCTGCGCACCATCGGCGAGCCGGGGCCGATCCCGACGATCGAGGAAGCGCTGGAGGCCGAGAAGGACGTGCGGACCAAGACCTTTATGTCTGCGATGCGCCGCCGGGGCGTCACAGGCTCACCCAAGACCGTCCGCGCCGGCATCGAGGAACATGCTGCCCGCTACAAGGTCGAGGAGATCATGCTGGTCACGATCGCCTTCGACTTCGAGAAGCGCAAACGCTCCTACGAATTGCTGGCCGAAGAGTTCGGCCTAGAGGCCCGCTAGCGGGAAGCCGCCGGTCTTGCCGTTGTGCGGCCGGCGCCGGGCGATCATCTCGCGCGCGGCGGCGGCGCCTTTGCCATGCAGCTTGGCGGCGGCCACCGTGTATTCGAGCAGGTCGCGCTGGGCGCGGCTGCCGCCCAGTCGTTCATGTGTGTCGAGCAGGGGCTCGAGCTCAGCCTCGGCGGTCTTCCAGTCGCCCTTGGCATAGGCATCGAAGCCGCGCGCCATCGGCGGCACCATGTCGCCCGCCGAGCCTCGCGGATTGTCGATGAAGCCCTTCAGCTTTTCGGCATCGCCCGCCATCGCGTAGGCGAGCACCGTATGCATGTCGACGAAGCTGAGGCCCGGCCGAGCGAACCATTTGGTGGCGTAGTCGCCGAGCTCCTGCCAGAGATCGGCGCGGCGTGGCTGGCCCGCCATCTCGGCGCGCAGCAGGAAGGCCGGGCCGTCGGTCGCGACATTCACCTGCGGGCCCCAGGTAGCGCTCGGCTTCAACGCCGTCTCGTAGATCTTCCACGCCTGCTCATGCCGGCCGGTCTCCATCGACCACAGCGCCAGATGCCAGTGGTTATGGACATGCATCATCCCTTCGCGCGGATAATCCTTCATCCAGTCGGTGAGGAAGGCGAGGCCGGTCTCGCGTTCGCCCAGCTCATAGAAGAGATGGCCGCGGATGTGGGCGCCGTGCGCGCTCTTCGGATAAGCCTTCAGCGCGCTTTCGATGTTGGGTAGGGCCGCGTCGAGCTGGCCCAGTTCGATCTGCGCGAAGGCAAGCTGGGTGCGATACCACCAGTCGTCGCCGTAATGCTTCTCGAACGGTTCGATCATGGCGAGCTGGTCGACTTCGCGGCCGACCTTGCCGGAGAAGCCGATCAGGCCGAATACGCTGGTCGCGGGCGCCAGCGCCATCGCATCGCGCGGCCATTCTTTCATGTGGATATGGATCGCCTCTAGTGCGGCGGGCGCCTGGCCGGTCAGGATCTTGTCGAAGATTGCGATCTGGCTCTGCTCGCGGGACGTGCCAGTGGAGGCGAGTTCGAGCGCGCGCGCCCGTGGCGTCTTGGCTTCATGGCCGCGGCCCAGCAACTGCTTGGAGCGCGCGAGCGAGATGTGGCCGAGTGCAAAACCGTCGTCGGCCTCGACCGATTTCTGAAAATGCGTGTCCATGCCGGGCGTGCCCGACATCAGGCTGTCGACGCCCGCCAGATAGGCGTCGCGCGCCGCCATTGAAGTCGTGCTGATGTCGTTGCCGTAGCGGTCCTTCAGCATGTCACTTCTCCTTGCCGGCGGTCGCGGCCCATAGCGGCGACGCCATCGTCTCGGTGAAATTGTCGAACATCAGGTTGAACGAGATGCTGATGCGGTCGTGCTGGCCGTCGTTAGCCGGCACCGAATGGCGCAGCCACGCCGGGAAGATCAGCAGGCGGCCTTCCTTGCACGCGGTATTGGCGGCGTTGGCGGTGAGGCGGCTGTACTCGCGCGGCTTGGGCATGATCCCGAACGGCCGCGGGTCCTGGAACAGGATCTCCGAACCCGCCGTCGGCACCGACACGTAATAGACGCCGCTGAGATAATTGTTCGGATGATTGTGGGTCGGATGATAGGCGCCGGGCGGATTGATGTTGGCCCAGCAGCCGGTGATCGACATCGGATGCTGGTCGACCTGCAGGAAGCGCGCGACGCCGCGCGCCGCCACTTCCAGCAACTTCACGAAATCGGCGAAGGCCGGTCGCTTGTGCAGGTCCTGCGGCGTCTGCCAGTTGCTGCCCGCCGGCACCTTGGGCCGCGGCTCGATCATCTTCTCGATCTCGGCCTTCAGCCGGGCATTGAACGGCGCCGCCTCGGCCGGCTTGAGGTCGACCACCCACAAGGGCGTCGGGAAGAGTTCCTGTACTTCCTGCTTCTCGATCATCTCGTCAGTATAGCGGGAAAGATCAATGGGCGCGCTTGGGCAGAGCGCCGTTGGAAGCGCGAATTTCGACAACCGCCTTGTCCCAGGCGGCTAGCCGCTCGGGACCGGCAGGATGGGAATCCAGCATGCCGGTTTCCTTGCGGCCGGACGCGCGGGCCATGATCACCAAGATGCCGCGCGCCTTGTCGAGATCGAGACCGGAACGATAGAGAATGAGCGCCGACAGGTAATCGGCTTCACGTTCCTGCTCTTTGGAAAAGGAGAGTCGCCCGACGGCGCCACCGATGCTGCTGCCGACGTCCGCCGAGCTGCGCGTGATCGTGGGGCTGTAAGGGCTGTTTTTCGAGGCGAGCGCGCCGGCCACGCCCCCAAGCAGAGCGCCAACGAGTGCGCCGACCATCTGGTTGCGTTCACCCGTGGCAACGTGATTCGCGGCCTGATGGCCGATCTCGTGGGCGATGACCATCGACACCTCCTCGTCATTCGTCGCGTATTCGAGAACACCGCGGTTGACGAAGATGATGCCGTTGCCGGCCGCGCCGGCATTCAGGGAATGGTCGTTCGATTTCATGAAACGCCACTCGCAGACGCCGACTGCCATTTCGTGGCAGAGTTCCGTTGCGGCAGGTCGGATGCGGGCTAGTGATTCCGCCAGAGTCTTGGCAACTTCCTCGTCGCTCACTGAATGTCGCGACGGCGCGCCGCTGGCTGACCGCACTTCGGTCTGCGCCAAACTCAAGTTCGATTGGTCGAGCTGGGGCAACTGGTGAACCGCCCCGGCGCATCCACAGGCAATTGATGCGATCGCAATCGCCATGATCGTCTTTTGCCACATGCGCTCCCCCTGCGTTTGGCAGGGCAAGCCTAGCGAGTCGGCACGCGCTCCGTCAAACGCCGGTTGCGCGTGTGAGTGTTTTCTCCCGCAGTCCCATCACTTCAGGGCGCGCTGCAGCCGGTCGATCTGGGCGGGGATGGCGGCGGCGTCGGTCACCGGCAGCGAGCAGAAATTGCGCGTGCAGGCGAAGGCGGCGGGGCCGTCCGGATAGTCCGGATAATCGACGTCGGCGTTGGTGAGCTTGCCCTCGCGCTTGTCCCACCATTCGGCGCGCTTGAAGGACAGCGGATACTTCAGCGCGCCGGCATAGAGGGCGGCGCTGCGCGGGTCGTCCTTGGCGCCGACCACCGTCACATGCACCGGTTCGTTGCGCAGTTCCTCCTCGGCCAGCAGCACGTCGGGCAGGAAGGCATAGGCGTCGAGGATCGGAGGCGAGGTGAGGTAGCCCATGCCGGCCTCGGCGAGCTCGCGGTAGCGCGCCTCGCCCGTGTACGACGACAGCAGAGAGAAGAAGCGCACGGTGGTGACATTGTCTTCGCGCTGCTTGATCGGCTTCGGAAGATTCTTGGCGTCGGGCGAGGCCGAGGCGAAATAGCCGCCGGTCTTTGGGTCGACGAAAGTGGTGGCGATGAAGTTGGCGTCGGCCGCCGCGGCCTTCAACCATTTCGGATCGCCGGTCGAGCGATGCAGCTCCAGCAACGCCGCACCCATCTCGACACTGTCGGCGAGATAGGGGCCGCCCTTGTCCTCGGCCGTGTGGCGGAAGCCGCCGGCCGGCAGGCCGCGCTCGCGCAACGCCCAGTCGGCGGCGTCGATGGCGAGCTTCAGGGCCGCCTTGTCGCCAGTGACATCGTAGTAGGCCAGCACGCCCTGGATCGCCTGGCCGGTCTCGCGCGCGTACTGGCGCTTGTCGACGCCCGGCGAGCCGTCGGCCTCGCCCATCGAGGCGTAGAAGCCGCCGCCCGGACCGGCCAGCGTCGTCTTCAGGAAGCCGTAGATCCGGTCGGCCGCGGCACGGTACGCCGCATCGTCGAACTGCACCGAGGCGCGCGCGTAGGCGGTGAGGGCCGCCTGCTGCGCGAACATCGAGAATTCCATCGAGGGCTTGGACCAGTCGGGCTTGAGTGTCACCTGGCTGATGCCGCCGCTCTGCTTGTCGATCAGCGCCATCATGTTGGTCAGGGTCAGCTTCACGCGCGCTTCGGCGTCCTTGTCGCCGGCTTTCGCGCGGCCGAGGAACCAGCCCAGGGTCGGTCCATCGACCAGCTTGCTCTTGGTCCAGCCGCCGTTGGTACGGTCGTAGACCTTGTCCATGAACGCCAGGATCTCGGCGCGCTGCGGATCGGTGAGACCGGTCGAGAGCGTGCGCTCCTGCTCGGGGCCACCCAAATTGCCGTAGTTGACGGGCGAGGGATCCTTGATCGTTTCGTTCAGCACCGGGATCAGGAACTGCGGCGAGTAGAAGCCGCGCAGCTTCACGATCTCCGTGCCGTCGGGTCCGAAGATGATGGTCGCGGGCCAGCCCCAGCGGTCATAGCGCTGCGACACGTCGGGTCGGCTGTCCTGGTCGACATAGACCGGGATGAAATGGTCCTTCAGCACGGCGCGGACGTCCGGGTTGGCCCAGGTGTCGCGGTTCATGGCGTGACACCACGGGCACCACCAGCTCTGCAGCGAGACGATAACGAACTTCTTTTCCTTGGCGGCGCGCTCGAAGGTGGCGTCGGACCAGTCGCTCCAGAACCCGTCGTTGCCGAGGTCGTTGCGGTCGACAGCGTGTGCCGTTCCCATGAGCAAGGTGAGAGTCGCGCCTAAAAGGGCCAAAAACCGCATCATGGACTTCTCCGTCGCAGGGACCGCGCCCCGTATTTACAGCCTTGCCCGTTCGGTGGTCCAATCACGCTCAAGACACGGGATCGGGAGGAAACAATGACCGTCACCGTCCAGGCAACCACGCCTGATTTTGCCGCCGAAGTGGGCGATGTCGACCTCGGCAAGCCGCTCAGCGCCAAAGACCTGGCCGCCATCCGCGCCGCCTTCACCAAATATGCCGTGCTGGTCTTCCCGGACCAGACGTTCAGCGACGAGAGCCATCTCGACTTCGCGCGCCATTTCGGGCCGCTGGAGACCAGCGTCTTTGCGATCCGGGCCGACCACAAGATGCGCCTGCAGCCGCAGCTCGCCGATGTCGGCAACCTCGACGCCAACGACAATATCCTCAACACGGACGATCGCGTGCGCCTCTACCAGCTCGGCAATCGCCTGTGGCACACGGACTCTTCGTTCAAACGCCTGCCGGCCTATTGCTCGATCCTCCACGGCCGCTCGATCCCGCCGATCGGCGGCCAGACCGAATTCGCCGACCTGCGCGCGGCCTACGACGCGCTGCCCGAGGCGATCCAGCAGAAGATCGCGGGCCTCGTCGCCGAACACTCGCTGATGACCTCGCGTGCGAAGCTGGGCTTCAGCGACTTCAATGACGACGAACGCAAGGCCTTCGAGCCGGTGCCGCAGGTGCTGGTGCGGCGCCTGCAGGACTCGGGCCGCCTCAGCCTCTATGTGGCCAGCCACGCCGGCGCGATCCGCGGCATGGCCAAGCCGGAGGCCGAGCGGTTGCTGAAGGAGTTGATCGATCACGCCACCCAGCGCCAGTTCGTCTACACGCACCGCTGGCGCACGAACGATCTGGTGATGTGGGACGACCGCTGCACCATGCATCGCGGCCTCGACTTCGACGATCAGCGCTACAAGCGCGACATGCGCCGCGCCACCGTGTCCGACGTGGCGCCGACATGTGAACAAATGGGCCTGGCCGTCGCGGCGGAGTAGTCTTCTGGGACC
>CAIKZO010000139.1 GCA_903832005.1 Enhydrobacter aerosaccus
CACTCCAGTGGCGCTCGGATTCATGAGCGCCACTGGAGTGGCGCGCTCCAATGAAATCAATGCGTCCCCCCGAGATAGACCGCCTGCACGTCGGGATTGGTGCGGACCTCTTCAGGCGTCCCGCCGGCAATGAGGGTGCCGCGGTCGAGCACGATGATGCGGTCGGCCTGGCCGAACACGACATCCATGTCGTGCTCGGTGAACAGCACGGCAATCTTCTGGGCTCGCGCGAGCTTGGCCGTCAGCTCCATCAGGGCGATGCGTTCCTTGGGCGCCATGCCGGCCGTCGGCTCGTCCATCAGCAGCAGGCGTGGCTGGTTGGCGAGCGCCATCGCCAGCTCCACCCTCTTCAGGTCGCCGTAGGCCAGCACGCCGCAGGGCCGCGCCGCCTGGTCGAGCATGCCGACCTGGTCGAGCAGCGCGTCGGCCTCTGCGCCCAGCGCCGTGCCGAAGCGCGACAGCAGGGACTTCAGTTTGCCGGCGTGGCTGTAGAGCGCCATCTGCACGTTCTCGCGCACGCTCAGCGACGAGAAGGTCGCGGTGATCTGGAAGGTGCGGCCCACGCCCAGCCGCCAGATGGCCCGCGGGCTCAAGCCCACGATGTCTCGCCCCTCGAAGCGCGCGATGCCGTTGTCTGGCGCGAGCTGGCCGTTCAGCATGTTGAAGCAGGTGCTTTTGCCCGCACCATTGGGACCGATCAGCGCCAGCAACTCGCCCGCATCGATGGCAAAGGAAACATCGGCCACCGCCTGGACGCCGCCGAACGCCTTGCGCAGCCCCTCGACCTGCAGCACCGCGCTCATGCCGGCTTCCAACGTGCATAGAGCGCCTTCACGCCGCCCACGATTCCCTGCGGGAAGAGCAGCACGATCAGCAGGATCACGAGGCCCAGGCAGGCGCGCCAGAAATCGGTCTCGCGCGCCAGCGTATCGCGCAGCCAGATGAAGGCCGCCGCGCCGACCACAGGGCCGACCAGCGTGTCGACGCCGCCCAGCAGCACCATGACCAGCCCGTCCGTCGACTGGCCGATCGACACGACCGACGGCGAGATGCTGCCCTTGGAGAAGGCGAAGACCGCGCCGGCAAGACCCGCAGCCGTGCCGGCCAGCACGAAGGCCGCCCATTGGAAGCGCCGCACGTCGATGCCGATCGCCTCGGCGCGCAGCGGTGAATCGCGGCCGGCGCGCAGCACATAGCCGAAGGGCGAGAACAGCACGCGCCACAGGAAAGCGATACCGGCGCCGCACAGCGCCAGGGCGAGGTAGTAGTAGACGCTCTTGCTGGCGAGCCACGCGGCCGGCCAGATGCCGACCATCCCGTTGGAGCCGTCGGTCAGCGCATCCCACTGGAAGACGATCGACCAGCTGATCTGCGCGAAGGCCAAGGTCAGCATGGCCAGGTAAACGCCCGACAGCCGCACGCAGAACCAGCCGTAGACGACCGCGAACAGCCCGGCACAAAACGGCGCCAGCACCAGCGCCGCTTCCATTGGCAAACCAGCGCGCTTGAACAGCACGGCGGCGGCATAGGCGCCCAGGCCGAAGTAGGCGGCATGGCCGAACGACACCATGCCGGCCGGCCCCATGATGAAATGGAGGCTGACGGCAAACAGGCCAAGGCAGGCGATGTCGATCAGTAGCACGCTCACATATTCGTCGGTGAATAGCGGCACCAGCGCGAACAGCGCGATCCAGAGCGCCACATACGGCCAGCGCGGCGGGCTGAGCGGGGGCGGCGGCTCGGCGCCACGTGCCAGGCTCGACGGCTTGCCCAGCAGCCCATAGGGCCGCGCCACCAGCACGACGCCCATGATCACGAACTCCGCCACCAGGGTGAGCTTGGAGAAGCCCAGGCCGACGCAGAAGGCCTTGGCGACGCCGATCAGGACGGCGGCCAGCAGCGCACCGCCCATGCTGCCGAGGCCGCCCACGACAGTGACGACGAAGGCATCGGCGATGACGGAGAGGTCGAGATCGAGATTGGCCGGCTCGCGCGGGATCTGCAGCGCCCCGCCCAGGCCCGCGAGGACGGACCCCACGAAGAAGACCGAGGTGAAGAGCTTCGCCTGATCGACGCCCAGCGCCCCCACCATCTCGCGGTCCTGCGTGGCCGCCCGCACCAGCGCGCCCCAGCGCGTGCGCTTCAGCAGCAGGTGCATCACCGCCAGCACCAGCGGGCCGATGGCGATCAGCAACAGGTCGTAGGTGGGAATGCGCTTTCCCAGGATCTCGACCGCGCCACTGAGGCCGGGCGCACGCGGGCCGACGAGGTCCTCAGGGCCCCAGGTGAAGAGCGCCGCATCCTTGATCACCAGCACGATCGCGAAGGTGGCGAGCAGCTGGAACAGTTCGGGCGCGCGATAGATACGGCGGAGCACCAGCACCTCGATCACGACGCCGATCAGTCCGACCGCGAAGGCCGCGCCCCCGACGGCGCCCCAGAAGCCGAGCGGCGTGCGGCCCAGCATCTCGATCAGGCTGTAGGCCACGTAGAGGCCCAGCATGTAGAGCGAGCCGTGCGCGAAGTTCACGATCCGCGTCACGCCAAAGATCAGCGACAAGCCGGCCGACACGAGGAACAACGACGAGGCGGAGGCCAGCCCGTTCAGCAGCTGGATGAGGACGGAGGAGAAGG
>CAIKZO010000140.1 GCA_903832005.1 Enhydrobacter aerosaccus
ACTAAGGCTTCTTCGCCATGACGAAGGCCGACAGGCCGGCGAGGCGATTGACGGGGAACAGCGGCAATTCGGCCGCGCAGGCGAGTGACAGCAGGCCGTTCACGATCGGGCCGTGCTTCTTGAGGCTGCTCCGGGGTTCAGTCGTGCCGCGGGTGGCGAGGCGGACGGCGGCGGCGAGTGGGAACACCGCGCCGAAGTAGTAGGCGCCGTGCACGAGTTCGAGGCCCGCGTCGCGCATGGTCTTCTCGATGTCGGGCAGGCGATATCGCCGCTTATGCTCGAGGAAGACGTCGTGGCCACTCCACAGGAAGCGGAAGGCCGGCACCGTCACCAGGAAGTGCGCGCCGCTCGGCACCTTGTCGGCGTAGAGCTTCACCAGGCCGACGTCGTCGTCGACATGCTCCAGCACGTCCATCATCAGCACGAGGTCGCAGTCGGTCGGGCCGATGTCGCGGCGGTAGCGCACCGGCTTGCCGGCGACGCTGTCGTCGCGGTCGGCGGGATAGCCGATGTCGACGCACAGCGCCGACTGCGCGCCGCCTTCGGCCAGCAGATGACGCGAGAAGAAGCCCGAGCCCGCGCCGACGTCGAGCAGGCGCTTGGGGGCAAGACGGCCGACCGCACGCCGGAGCGCCGCGGCCTTCGAGCGGTAATACCAGTGGTGGCCGATGTCGACCCCCAGGATGTCTTCTTCCTTCAGATCCATCAGGTGTTCGGACGCCGGGACTCGCCCTTTTCGTAGACGCCCTCGACGACATAGATCGGCCGGCCTTTGACCTCGAGGAAGAGGCGGCCGAGGTATTCGCCGACGATGCCGATCGACACGAGCTGGATGGCGCCCATCAGCAGCACGACGACCAGGAGCGAGGCATAACCCGGCGTGTCGACACCGAACAGCAGCACGCGGCCCAGGATGAACAGTGCGTAGAGCACGGCCACGACCGCGATCACGACGCCGGTGTAGAACGACACACGGAGCGGCACGGTCGAAAAGCTCACCACGCCGTCGAGCGCAAAGTTCCAGAGCCGCCACAGGTTGAACTTGCTCGATCCCGCGGCACGGCGCGGCCGTTCGTAGGGCACGCCGATGGCGTTGAAGCCGACCCAGGCGAACAGGCCCTTCATGAAGCGGTTGCGCTCAGGCAGCCGGCGCAGCACCTCGACGGCGCGGCGGTCGATCAGGCGGAAGTCGCCGACATTGGCCGGGATGCGCACCGGCGACATCGAATTGAAGGCCCAGTAGAACCAGCTCGCCGAAACGCGCTTGGCCAGAGTGTCGGTATCGCGTGCGCTGCGCACGCCGTAGACGATGTCGTAGCCTTCGCGCCAGCGCGCGATGAACGGCTTGAACAGGTCCGGCGGGTCCTGCAGGTCGATGTCCATCGGGATCAGGATGTCGCCCTGGGCCTGATCGATACCGGCGGTCAGCGCTGCTTCCTTGCCGAAATTGCGCGACAGGTTCACCACCTTGACCCGCGAATCGCGGGCGCTGCGGTCGAGCAGGTGGGCCAGCGTGTTGTCGCGCGAGCCGTCGTTCACGAACACGATCTCGAAACGCAGGCCTGCGCCGTCGAGATAGGGTTCGACCGCGTCGAGGAAGATGTCGATCGACTCGTCCTCGTTGAAGACCGGCACGATCAGCGACAGCAGCGGGTCGGCCGGCCGGCGCCCACGCTGGGCGGCGAGTTGCCGGTCGAGGGCCGAAGCCGATGTTACAGGGGCCGAGAAGGACGAATCAGGCACGGACGGCAGTTTACACTATTAAGCGTCAGGTAACGACTTCGACCTTGCCGTTGAGATCCATGATGCCCAGTTCGACCGGCAGGCCCGGATGGCGTTTCTGCGTCTCGGTGCGGAAAAGGTGCAATGCTTCGGTATGCATCGCGGTCTCGAAGTCCTTGTCCTTCTTGATGCGATCGCCGTAGGCGACGGCCGCGGCGCCGCAGTCGCGATGGGTAATGCCCACCATGCGCTTGACCTCATGGAGGTCCATGGAAATCTCGAGATTGTCCCAGAAGGTCTTGTGCCAGTCGGCGAACTTCGGCGCGACGACGCCGATCGGCCCACCGGCAATGTTGAACTGGCTATAGAGGTTCTGCCAGCCGCGGCTGGCCATGTAGACCCAGGTGTTGGTGGTGAAGCGCGGATCGATGCACTTCAACAACATCGCCTCGTAGCCGGTGTCGAGCGCCAATGCCGGCATCGTCGTCGTCGCGAGGGCGGCAGCGCCGGCGCCAAGTCCGAACAGGCGTCGCCGGGAGAAGGCGGCCATGCAGCCGCAGCTGCCGTGATGGATATGCTGGGTCATCGAAAGATCGCCTTTCCTTGTTGGGCAAGTCCGCCCTGGGCATTGGCGATCCAGGTCGTGACGGCGCCGTCCGTGTCCTGGCGCGCCCCGACCGTCAGCGCACTGCCGGCGAACACGGGAGAGAGCGCCCGGAACTCGAACGACCGCGCGATTTTGCCCGGGTTGGAACGGCGCGCAAGTTCGATCTGCAGCAGGCCCATCAACGGGCCGTGCACGATCAAGCCGGGATAGCCTTCAGTGCCTGTGACGTAAGGCTGATCGTAGTGGATGCGATGGCCGTTGAAGGTGAGCGCGGAGAAGCGGAACAGCAGCACTTCGTCGGTCGGCACCTTGCGCGACCAGGTGGCGTCGGCCGGAGCGGGCTTCGGTGGCCGCGCCTGCTCGCCGGGCTTGGCTGCCTCGCGATAAACGATGTCGTGCTCCTCGACCAGCGCGACGCCGCGCGGGCCGGAGATGTCGTGCTGTACGGTCACGAAGACCATCGATCCCGTCGAGCCGGACTTGGATTCGACGGATTTGATGGTCGAGACGCGCTTGATCGCGTCGCCGATCCGGATCGGCTCGCCATCGAACGAGAAGCGGCTGCCGGCCCACATGCGCCGCGGCAGCGGCACCGGCGGCAGAAAGTCGCCGCGCTCGGGGTGACCGTCGGGACCGATCTTGGAAGCGCGCACGGCTTCAAGAAAATACAGCCAATGCCAAAGTGGCGGCAGGGCATCGCCCATCTTCGGCTCGGGATCGTCTGCGTCGAGCGTGGGACCCAGCGCGCGGGCGGGGAAGGGCGCCGCGAAATCCTCGGCGACCTGGGTCTTGCCGATCCAGGTTTTGAGGTCGTCGGAAGACATGGGCGGCCTACTTTCGCGCGAGTTGCCCGGCGAGGCCCGTGTAGGTCTCGGGGCGAAGCGTCCGGAGGTGCGCCTTTACGTCGGCAGAGACATCGAGACCGTCGATGAAGAGGGCGAAATCCGCCATCGTGACCTGCTTGCCGCGCGTGAGGGCTTTCAGTTTCTCATACGGCATCTCGACATTGGCGACGCGCAGCACCGTCTGAATCGCCTCGGCAAGAACTTCCGGATGCGTCGTCAGCGCCTCGCGCAAAGCCGCCTCGTTCACACTGATCTTGCCGAAGCCACGCAGCAGCGCGTGATCGCCGATCAGCGTGTGTGCAAACGCAGTGCCGAAGGTACGTGCCACGGTCGAGTCCGAAAGATCGCGCTGCAGGCGTGAAATCGGCAGCTTTCTCGACAGATGCTCGAACAGCGCATTGGCGACGCCGAAGTTTCCTTCGGCATTCTCGAAGTCGATCGGATTGACCTTGTGCGGCATGGCCGACGAGCCGATCTCGCCCTCTTTCGGCTTCTGCGTGACCCAACCGTCGGAGATGTAGCGCCACACATCCTGCGCGAGGTCGATCAGGATGGTGTTGATGCGGCGCAGATTGTCGAACATCTCCGCAAACGTGTCGTGCGGTTCGATCTGCGTCGTCACTTCGTTGAGCGCGAGGCGCACCGAAGGTGTCTTGTCGATCGCAACCGTGTTCAGCCTCTCCGCAAAGGCGTGCGCGAAGGCCAGCCAATCCACCTGCGGCAAGGAAACCATCTGGGCGTTGTAGTTGGCGGTGGGCCCGCCCCACTTCACGAGGATGGAGCTGCTTCGGAGCGTCGCGACCTGTCGCTCGAGGCGGCGCGCGAAGACGTTCATTTCCTTGCCAAAGGTCGTCGGCGTCGCGCTCTGGCCGTGGGTGCGCGCGAGCATGGCAGTGTCGGCATGCGCCCGCGCGAAGCGAACGATCTCGGCCTGCACCTTCGCCAGCGCCGGCAGCATCACCGTTTCGAGCGCGCCGCGCAGGGCGAGCGCGTGGGCCGTGCTGTTCACGTCCTCCGACGTCAGGGCAAAATGCACCCACTCGAGCACGTCGACGAGGCTGGAATCCTTGAGCTTGAGCTTGATGAAATATTCGACCGCCTTCACGTCATGGTTGGTCGCGGGGACGCCGCCATGACCTTCGCGCTCGAACTTCCGGATAAGCTGGGCGTCGTCGATCGATATCTGCGGCAGCGCGCGCAGCAGCGTCTTTTC
Organism: Enhydrobacter aerosaccus; assembly: GCA_903832005.1. Taxonomy (GTDB): domain Bacteria; phylum Pseudomonadota; class Alphaproteobacteria; order Reyranellales; family Reyranellaceae; genus Reyranella; species Reyranella aerosaccus_B. The sequence goes on from CAIKZO010000140.1 coordinate 4,388, forward strand.
GCCTTCCGTGAGCGGGCGTATCCCGACGCCCTTGGTCTCCGACAGGGCCACGAGATATTCGCACTCGACGGTGACGCGCATCTTCATGAGCGCGTATTCGCTGAAATATTCCACAAGAGGTACGGACGTGCTGCGGTACCGGCCGTCGACGGGGCTTATGGCGGTCAGAGAATCGAGGATCATTAGCGGCTTTTAGCGCCGTTACCCCGCGATTGCCATGTTAAGAAGTAGGACAATGACGCCTCTTTCCGAGTGCCCCAAGGCCACTCTGGCCGCCATCAAGGGCGTACTGACCGACATCGACGAGACCGTCTCGACCGACGGTCGGCTGACGCCCGAGGCCTATGCCGCGCTGGCGGCGTTGCGGCAGGCCGGGCTGCTGGTGATTCCCGTCACCGGCCGGCCGGCGGGCTGGTGCGATATGATCGCCCGCTTCTGGCCGGTCGATGCCGTGGTGGGCGAGAACGGCGCCTTCTGGATGTGGCACGACAAGAATGCCGCCACCGGGGCCCACAAGCTGCGGACCCGCTTCATCCAGTCCGACGCCGAGCGCGCCGAGGACCGCCGCCGCCTGGAAGCAGTCCGCCGCGACGTGCTGCGCGAGGTGCCAGGATGCGCCATCGCCTCCGACCAGCCTTACCGCCTGGCCGATCTCGCCGTCGATTTTTGCGAAGACGTGCCGGCGCTGCCGGCCGAAGATGTCGGCCGCATTGTCGAGGTCTTCGAGCGCCACGGCGCCACGGCCAAGATCAGCTCGATCCACGTCAACGGCTGGTTCGGCGCCTACGACAAGCTCACGACCAGCAAGACGATGATGGCCGAGCTATTCGGCGTCGACCTCGCGCGCGACGCCGCGGCCTACGTCTTCTCGGGAGATTCACCCAACGACTCGCCGATGTTCGGCTTCTTTCCCAACGCCGTGGGCGTGGCTAACGTCGCAGGCTTCGCAGACCGGCTGGCGCATAAGCCGCGCTGGATCACAGGGGCGCGCTCAGGCGCGGGCTTCGTCGAACTGGCAAACGCGCTGATCCACGCCAGACGCTGAGGGGGAGACGCATGCACACATCTTTCGCGCATGATTTCGTCTACGAATTCGTCACCTTGTTCGTGATCCTCGATCCGATCGCGACGGTTCCGATCTTCCTGATCGCCACGGCCGGGCTCGCGCGAAAAGACTCGCTCAAGGTCGCGTTCTACGCGGTGAGCGTGGCTTTCGCCGTTCTGGTCGTCTCCATTTCCGGTGGCCAGTTCCTGCTTGAGGCGCTGCATATCCCAATGCCGGCCTTCCAACTCGCGGGATCGCTCATCCTTCTGCTGTTCGGGCTGAAGATGGTGGTGGGCGCCCTCAACGAGGAAGTGCGCGCGCTGCCTGCCGACTACACGCTGTTCGAGCGCGCGGTCTATCCGCTCGCCCTTCCGGGGATCGCGGGCGCGGGTGCGATCCTCACCGTCGTCCTGCTGACCGACAACAACACCCGTGCCCTGATCGAGCAGGTGCAGACTATCGGCGAACTGGCGTTGTGCCTGGTGATCTTCTTCGGCCTGTATGCCGCTGCCTCGCAGCTCTTTCGTTTCCTCGGCCGCTCCGGTGTCGAGATCGTGAGCCGCGTGTTCGGGCTCGTGCTGTGCAGCATTGCCGTGAACGGCCTGATCACGGCGATCAAGTTGAGCTTCGGTTTGGCGACGCTGTCGCATTAGGGCGGGTCGGCGACAACCAACGACTGGAAGTGGGTGATGCTGTCGGCCTGGCTCCAGACGCCGACCGGCCCCGGCATCGGCAGGCCGGCATCGGTCACGCTGAACAGCGACTTGTCGTCGAGGAAGATTTCGAAGCGGTCCCTTTTGGCCACGACACGCAAGGCGTGTTGCTCGCCCACGCTCACCGGGACCTTCTTGTTGCCGAGCTCGGCGCGCCGTCCTCCGGCCATGCGATAGAACCGCACCGTGTTGTCGAGCGAACTCGCCTTGATGACGTAGTAGTCGCTGCCGCTCTGCGCGCGCAGCACCAGACCAGCGGCCTGTTCATGTGTGCCGGAGACGATCTTGAAGCGCAGCGTCGCATCGACGTCGCGGGCGATCGTTTGCGTCGAGATGCAGAGCGGGAAACGGAGATCGGTGGCATCGCCCGCCGTCTCGGCCAACGCCCACCCGCCCAGTGCCGCCTTGTCGGGCACGGCTTCCCAGCGCGACGCGCGACCCACGCCGGTCTGGCCCTGGGTGCAGGCGATCTTGCCGTCGGACGTCGTGAGCGGCGCCACGAGCTGCGCTTCAGCCGGCGTGGCGAGGACGAAAAGAACGAGGAAAAGCAGGCATCGCATGGATTGATCCTAGCAAATCGCGGCGCGCTTGACCGCCGCTGCGGGAGGGAGGAGTTTACGCCCCGTCGAGATTTCTAACGATTCCTGAGGGGGGAAGTTCAATGCGTCTTTGCACCATCAATAGCGGCGGAAAGCCGGCCGTGGGCGTCAAGATGGGCGACGGCAAGGTCGTCGACCTCTCCAAGCAGATGCCGCGCGGACCGAAGTCGGTTGTCGAGATCCTGGCCGGCGGCAAGAAGGTCCAGCAGGCGGTGCTCAAGGCCTGCGGCAAGCCCAAGAAGGGCGCCACGGTGTCGGAGAAGTCGGCCAAGTACCTGTGCCCGATCCCCGCGCCGGGCAAGATCCTGTGCATCGGCCTGAACTATCGCAAGCATGCCGAGGAGACCGGCAGCCCGATCCCGACCTATCCCGTGGTCTTCACGCGCTTCGACAACACGCTGGTGCCGCACAACGGCAAGATGCTGTCGACGACCCATTCCGAGCAGTACGATTGGGAAGCCGAGCTCACCATCGTGATCGCCAAGAAGTGCCGCAACGTGCCGAAGGACAAGGCGCTGACGGTGATCGGCGGCTATGCCTGCTTCAACGACGGCTCGATCCGCGACTGGCAGCGCAAGTCGGGCGGCCAGTTCACGCTCGGCAAGAACTTCGACGCCACCGGCGGCTTCGGCCCCGACGTCGTGACGCCGGACGAGCTGCCGCCGGGCGCGGCGCCGCTGCGCATCACCACGCGCGTTAATGGCGTCACGATGCAGGACAGCAACACCGACGACCTGATCTTCGACGTGCCGACGCTGGTGCACGAGCTCACCAAGGTCATGACGCTCAATCCGGGCGACATCATCATCACCGGCACGCCGTCGGGCGTGGCGATGGCGCGCACGCCGCCGAACTGGCTGAAGCCGGGCGACGTCTGCGAGGTCGAGATCGAGAAGATCGGCATCCTGCGCAATCCGATCGCGCAAGGCGCCTAAGCCGCAGGAGGCGTCATGGCCTACGAAACCGTCGAGGTCCGCAAGACCGAAGGGTGCGGTGCCGAAGTCCTCGGCATCGACCTCCGGGCCATGACCAACCGCCAGTGGGACGAGGTGCAGCGCGCCTTCGCCGAGCACGGGGTGATCTTCTTCCGCGACCAGAAGCTCACGCCCGAGCAGCACATCGAGTTCGCGCGCCGCTGGGGCGCGATCGACATCAACCGCTACTTCCCGCCGGTTTCCGGCTATCCGGAGATCGCCGAGGTCCGCAAGGAGCCCGAGGCGAAGAAGAACATCGGCGAGCGCTGGCACACCGATCACACCTACGACCAGATTCCCGCCATGGGCTCGATCCTGGTGGCGCGCGAGCTGCCGTCCAAGGGCGGCGACACGATGTTCGCCGACATCTACCGCGCCTTCGAGTCTTTGTCGGACGGTCTCAAGGACATGCTGCGCGGCCTGCGCGCGGTGCATTCGTCGGCGCACCGGTTTGGCGCCCAGGCGCAGGCCAAGCACGGCAACGAACTTGGCTTCCGCAATGCCGACAAGGTGGGCGACGTGATCCATCCCGTCGTGATCCGCCATCCGCTGAGCGGCCGCGAGGCGCTCTATGTGAACGGCGACTTCACGCTTCACTTCGAAGGCTGGAGCGTCGAGGACAGCCAGCCGGTACTCGACCATCTCTATGCCCACGCCACGCGGCCCGAGTTCACCAGCCGCTTCCAGTGGCGCGACGGATCGATCGCCTTCTGGGACAACCGAGCCACCTGGCACAGCGCCCAGAACGACTATCACGGCGAGCGCCGGTTGATGCACCGCATCACGGTGGCCGGCTGCGCGCTGGAGCCCGCCGCCTAGGCTCCGAGGCCTGACCTGAAGAGTTCGGACAGCGTCGTCACGGCACGGTCGGACTCAGAACGGTCGACCGTTTCGGTGGCGTCGCCGTAGCCCTTCATGTCGCCGCCGCCCACATCCTGCACGATGATGCCGTCGCGCCGCGGCACGACGTAGACATGCTTGTAGTCGAGTCCGTAATGCACTTCCGGTTGCGGGATTAGGCGTGCGATCTGGCCGCGCACCGGCACGATCGACTCGTCATCCCATAGGGCACGCGCGCCATAACCGGTGCAGTTGATGACCACACGCTTGCCGAGGGCCGCGATCTCGGCTGGTGAATGGAAGTCGGCGTGGCGGAACTGTCCGCCGGCGGTGAAGAAGTCGGCCAGCAGCGTGTGACCGTAGTCGGCGATGTTGAAGACCATGATTTCGGTCTGATAGACGGCGCTTGCGCGGAACGGCGCCGCTTCCGGCGCGAGCTTGCGGTACTTCGGGACAAGGTCGGCGATGCTGCGGCTGTAGGAGGCGAAATCGAGACGCGGCACCGGCGGTGCGGCAGGGGGCGCAGGCGGAGCCGGCTGGTCGGCGCGGATCGAATAATAGTCGGTCCATTCCACGGGCGTGCCGGGCAGGCCGAGATACTGGCGATGCGTCTTGAAGGACGTACGGGCCATCTGCTCCCACTCGGCCGCGAAGGCGGGACCGGCCACGCTGGTAAGCGCGATCCGCGAGTCGGGCGTCCAGGCGCCGCTCGCCCGAAAGGAGCGCGTATCGGGAATCTGCTCGCGCGCGTACATCGTGACCTTGGCGCCGGCACGCTGCGCCAGGATCGCCGAGGTGAGCCCCAGCGCGCCGCAGCCGATAACGGCGACCTCCTGCGGGCTTGCCTGCATCGCCTTGGCGACCGCGATGGCGCTCGATCCCCAGGACAGCGACCAGCCGCTGCCGCCGTGGCCGTAGTTGTGTACGACCAGCGTATTGCCCAGGCGCTCGGTATCGAGGCGCGGCCCGGCAGCGCGGAACGGGCGCAGGCAGACGGCCATGTCGTAGATGCGGTCGGTGCGTGCGCGGATGGGCGGCAGCGTGGGCGCCGATCCCGTCGCCGCGCAGGCCGACAGCAGGCCACTGCCGCCGAGCAGGCCGCCTTGCAACAGTCGCCGGCGGCCAAGAGTCAGCATGCCCTGTCTCAGGTGGCGCCGGTCATCATCGCTTCCTGGTCGAGCGGCGCGTAGAAGAAGTCGCCGGGACGGAAGTCGGGGCCATGGCCGAGGTCGCCCAGCAGGCGGCGCTGGCGCGGCGTGCAGCGATCGAACAGCTTGGTGTAGGGTCCGCTGAAGTCGTAGGGCCGCATGAACATCTGGCAGTAGTTGTAGAGAATGGTCTTGCGCGCCTTGCCCGAATGGTTGGGCGACGGGCCGTGCCAGATCGCATGCGGGAACACATACGCGTCGCCCGCCTTGCCGAGCAGCGGCACGGTGCCGGGTGTCTTCGGGCCGGGCATGCGTTCGTTGCGCTCGGTGAAGGGCCGAAGGTGGCTGCCCGGGAAGACCGTAAAGTTGCCGCTGTCGGGCTCAGTGACGTCGGTCAGCAGGTACATCACCTTCACCGCAAGAGGGCGGCTGGTCTCGCTGACGCGGATGGTCTTCTGCGCTTCGCCGCCGTCCGTATGGATGTAGCCCGGAAACATGTCGGTCGAGGCGCGGATGATCGCCTGGCTCATCGAGAACTGGATGTAGGGGCCCATCAGGTCGAGGATCAGGTCGAAGATCGCCGGCTTGTCGATCAGGTCGATGAAGGCCGGATGGTACGGCAGCAGATCGCGCCGATCCATGAAGGCGTCCTTGTTCTGGTCGGGCAGCTTCCACTCGTAGTGGCCGCGCTGGATCGCGGGGGCGGGCTCGTAGCCCGGCTGGGTGCGTACCGTGTTGTCCAGCAGGTCCGAGAAAAACCCGACCTCGGCCGGCGAGAGCGCGCCCTCGAGCTGCAGGTAGCCGTCGACCGCCCATTGCTCGCGCTGCGCCTCGGTCAGGGTCCGGGTGGTGTTGGCCAGCATGTCGTCCTCCCTGGGAAGTTCGTCGCCGAGAGTGTAGCGCGATCCGCGGGCCCTGTCGGCGCGGTTCTACCGCATGGCGGCCTCACGGCGTCTAAGGGCGCGGCGTCTTGAGCCGGTCGTTGCGGTCGATCGCCTGGAGCGCTTCGACCGGGGCGAAATCGTCGGTCAACGCCCGTTGCGGCACGAAATCCGGGGCCGCCTGGCGTTGACCGAGCAGGTCGCGAAGATCGTAGCGAAAACGGTGGGCGTCCTGTAAGCGCCGGGCGCGCTCCGCCAGCGCGCGGTCGCCGAGCGCGCGTCCATCGTAGGCCACCAGGACGACGTTGCCCTGCGACTGGTAGGCATCGACATTGGCGAAGACCGCCTTGAGGGTCGCGTAGATGCTGTCCAGGAGCAGCGTAGTCGGTTCCACGTTCTGTACGAGCGCGCCATCGGCCTGAAGCCGCGACTTCGCCAGCCTGTAAAACTCGACGGTCGTCAGATGGAAGGGCACCGACGGCATCCGGTAGGCATCGACAAGCAGCAGGTCGAAGCGCTCACCGGTGTGGGCGAGGAAGAGGCGGCCGTCGCCGACGTGAATGCGCAGGCGATCGTCTTCCTTCAAGCCGAAGCGGCTCTTCGCCAATCCAACTACCGCGGGGTCGAGCTCGGCCACGTCGGCGGTCGCCTCCGGCAATGCCGACAGGAGGTAGGAGATCGTCCGGCCGGCCCCAAGGCCCACCATGCCGATACGCCGAACGTCGCGGGGGACATAGGCCAGCGCGACGGTCATCGTGCGGGTGTAGGGCAGGGCGAGTGCGCCGGGGTCATCGAGATCGAGCCTCGACTGGAGGTAGCGATTTCGTCCGCGCCCGAACACAAGCGAGAGGAAGTTGTCGCGGCGCTCGACGAGCAGGGTGGCGTACTCGGATTCGACGCGCTCGACGACCTGCGGCGTGAGGATCTGTATCGTCGGGCTTTGCTGTGCTCCCGCTGGCGGCGGTGCGCCTGCCGTCGCCACGACCATCAGGACAAGCGGGAGGACCGACGGCCGGCATTTCCGGTGGAAGGCGAGCAGCAGGAGGGCGAGCGCGAGGGCGAGGACCGCCAGCCCGGCATAGATCGATCGCGTGCCGATCGCCGGGATCAGGAAGAAACTCGTCGACAAAGCCCCGGCGATGTTGCCCGCGGTCGCCAGCGCCGAGAGACGGCCGGAGACCGAGCCGACGCGGTCGCTCTCCGCCAGGACGAGGCGAAGGCCCGCCGGCGAAACCGCGGCCAACACGGCGGCGGGCAGAAATGCCAGCGCGAGGCAGCACAGCAGGGCGGCAAGCCGCATGTCGTCGGTCCGCTCGAGGATCGCATCGACGACGGCGTCGCTGGCCAGCGGCACGATGGCGATCGATCCGGCGGCAGCGGCGAACAGGGCGGCGATGAGGAGCAGGCCAGGCCGGCGATCGGCGAGGCGGCCGCCCAGGAGGTACCCCGTCGCCATGCCGGCGAGGAACACCGCAATGAGGGCGCCCCAGGTGGTGATCGTGCCGCCGAGGGACGGGGTGAGGGTGCGCCCGATCAGGATCTCGACCGACATCGCCAGCGCGCCGGAGAGAAAGACGCTGCCCTGCACGACAAGGCCGGCGGCGGCGTGACATTTCCGGTACATGCCGGCGCCGGCTATTGCTTGGGCGGGATCGTCGCCTGGTACGGCCTGCTGGTGATGGCCGTGGAAATCCTCTGCACCACCCCGGGCGGATGCGCGCTGGGATTTCCCACGGCCGCCGTCCCGGTCCGCGTTTCGTGCGCGCTTCTCACCAGCTGGCGGCGTTGCTGCCTTGTCAGATCGCTGTTGGCCATCACGTGGTCGATCGACGCCGATGCGTCGCTCGGGGCGCCATTCGTCGCCATGCTCCTGATGGCACTCGAGAGTTGGCGGAAGCCGGCGAAGGCCTGGTTCGCTTCCGCCACTTGGTCTGCCGACCAGTCCCCTGGCCAGCCGATAGTCGTGTCTCCTGTCGAAGTGGGATCGAGTGACATCTGCTGACTCGAGAGTTGGAGCTGCCGCGCGTTGGTCAACGCTTGCTTCATTTGCCCTCTCGTGAGTGCGCCGGCGATAGCGGGCAATGCGAGGGCGGCGAGTACGCCGATGATCGAAATTACCACCAGCAATTCGATCAGGGTGAAGCAGGCTTCGCCCTCCGTCCCGGCTTGGGCGAGTGAGCCACGCGACGCCGCCGCGACGGGGACCTGGCGTACCCGACCCTGTCCCCGCTCCACCAGGCAGATCGTCGCTTTGGGAGTCGCGGAGAGGGCCATGATGGTGTTGTGGACGCCGACCGAGCCCGCCGGCGTCGCCACGGTGATCTCGCCGGTGTCGCCACGGTGATCTCGCCGGTGTCGCCGATGGCGCCGCAGGTCAACTGGCATGTGCCCGACCGGAGCGTCAGTGCCAACTCACCCTTGCCGCGCACTTGATCGAAGACACAGTTGTCGATGCGCATCGAGCTCTCGGGGCCGACGGTGAGAGAGGTGCCGTCGACGAAGAGGACATTCACGACCTCGCTTGGGCCGGTGGTGATGGTCTGCCCGGCCTCGATGTCGGCGCCAGGATGCAAGGCATAGCCCGACGCCGGCTGGATGACGGCGGCAACGACACCCGCCCGCGCGGCGGCTTCGCCTGCCGAGACGGCAAGTCCCGCGGTTCCGAGAAGCATCGCGCGGCGTTTGATCTGTGGCATGAATCGTCCCCCCGGAAGCTAGAAATGCCAGCTCACGCCCGTCATCACGGTCGCGGCATTGTAGGCATAATTGACGATCGAGGCGGCACGATCGGTGTAGGTCGCCTGACTCACCAGCGCCAGGCTGTCGCGCAGCGGGACGGTCAGGACCAGGCTGCCCACGAGATCACGCTGGGTGCGGGTGGTGGACGGATCGACCGTGGGATCGGGCGCGTCATAGGCGGCGAACGCGACGTTGCCACCCAAGGTGACGGTCCACTGCTCGCCGTTGAGACCGATCGGATCGGTGAAGGCCGCGACCGCGGTGACGCCGCCGCCATACTCCTGGTAGCTCTGCGAGGCGACCGAGGCGACGTAATGCAAGGCGGAGCCGCCGGCGCGCAGTGTCAGCCAGGAATTCACCTGCGACTCGAGGCCGGCTACGCCGTAGATCTCGGTGCCCGAGCTCTGGTCGTTGGTCGGCGCGTCGGCATTGTTCTGGAAGTCGCGGCGGCGGCCGAGGACGGTCGCGGTGACCCGGGTCGACGGGCTGATCTCCTTGCCGAAGTCGACGCCGGTGCCGTAGGCCCAGTACGTCGGAAGGTCGTGCTGGGAAACGTAACGCCCGGTGAAGAAGGGACGCGCCGTCAGCCCGTCGACGGAATCCGCCAGCAGGTCGAAGCGCGGGCCGCTCTTGAGGTCGACGATGAACACGTTGGCGGTCGAGACCGCGAACTGGCGCGTGCCGTAGAACGCGATATCGCTTTCGATCGCCGCGTGATCGCTGGTCTGCAGGTCGTAGCGATGGTGCAGCAGACCGCCCCCGATGACGCCCCAGTCCGGACTGCTGGAGACGTTGGGCGACGGCACGACGGGCGAGCCGTTCGACAGGACCAGCCCGCTCGCGCCGCTGTTCGCGTTGGACGAGTATTGCAGGCCGAGAACGAAGTCGCCGCTGAATTTCGAGCGCACCAACTGGGTGTTGGCGTCAGCCAGCAACTGGCGCGCCTGCTCGCGGGTCGCCGGTGCCGCGCGCGGCGAGGCGAGCACGGCATCGGCGTAGATCTTGGCGGTCTCGGGGAGCCCGAGCTTGAAGTAGAGCACCGCCAGCTCGGCGTTGACGCGCGGCTGGTCCGGATCGCCCAGCAACAGGCGCTCGTACGCAGCGATCGCGCCCTTGAGATCGCCCGCCTGTTCCGCACGCTGGGCGAAGCGCACGACGGTCGCCGGGTCGGTCGGCTTGTTCAGCATCTCCTGGAAAGCGGCATTGTAAGCCGCGCGCGTGTCGGTTTGGGCCAGCGCTGGCGTCGCTGCGATCAGCACGCCGAGAGCGGCCGCAAAAATGAGCTTTCTCACGTAACTTGTTTCCCCCGCTCGCTGCCGCCAAGCCCCCGCCCGGCAATCCAGCGAAGCACACTCCATGCAAAAGCCGCCAGACTCAAGAGACGAGCTGGTTGCGCTAGCGCAGAGCAGCCACGATCAGGGAGATGCCGGAGATCAGCATCACGATGTCGAGCAGGCGCTGGAAGTGGACGACGCTGATGCGCTCGAGCAGCAGCTTGGACACGTAGGTGCCGGCCATCACCGACGAACCGGTGATCACGCCCTGCACGATGATGTCGGTCGGCAGGGCGCCGAACGCGCGGAAGGTGATCGCCTTGCTGATGTAGAGGGCGATCGAGGCGGCGGCCTCGGTGGCGATGAAGGCGCCCTTCACCAGCCCGTAGGAGGTGAAGATCGGCACGCTGATCGGGCCGGTCGAGACCACGATGCCGGTCAGGAAGCCGACGACGAGGCCGGCCGCCGCCAGGAACACCGGGCCGATCTTGTAGCTGCGCGCCGCCAGCCAGCGGCGGCCGGGGATCATCACCAGGAAGAAGACGCCGAGCGAGAGGTCGACGATGTGCGGCGGCAGCAGCAGCATCGTGCGCGCGCCCAGCGCCGCGCCGGGAATGCCGCCCAGCGCATAGGCGCCCGCCGCGCGCCAGTCGATCTCCCGCCACCAGGCGGTGATCTTGGCAAAGTTCGACATCATGGCGACGATCGCCATGATCGGGATCGCCGACTTGGGTCCGAAGGAAAGCGTGAGCGCCGGCAGCAGAATGACGGTGGCGCCGGTGCCGACGATGCCGCTCACCAGCCCGGCGATGGTGCCGATGAATAGCACCAGCGCATAGGACAGGATCGGATCAGTAGCCAATGTTCGGGCGCAGATAGCGCTCGGCAAGGTCAAGCGGGATGCCGCGGCGGCGGGCGTAATCCTCGAGCTGGTCGCGGCCGATGCGGGCCACGCCGAAATATTCGGCCTGCGGATGGGCGAAGTAATAACCCGATACCGCCGAGGTCGGCATCATCGCGAAGCTCTCGGTGAGCGTGATGCCCGCGTTCTGGCCGGCGTTGAGCAGGCGGAAGAGTTCGGGCTTCTGGCTGTGGTCGGGGCAGGCGGGATAGCCCGGCGCCGGCCGGATGCCGCGATACTTCTCGCGCGTCAGCTCTTCGTTGGTCAGCGCCTCGTCGGGCGCGTAGGCCCACAAGGTCTTGCGCGCTCGCTCGTGCATGCGCTCGGCGAAGGCTTCGGCCAGACGATCGGCCAGCGCCTTCAGCAGGATGTCCGAATAGTCGTCGGTGTCGGCCTTGAAGCGCGCGAGATGCTCCTCGATGCCGTGGCCGGTGGTGACGGCAAAGCCGCCGATCCAGTCGGCCTTGGGCGAGATGAAGTCGGCCAGGCACATGTTGGCGCGGGGCGCGCGCTTCTCGATCTGCTGGCGCAGGAAATAGAGGCGCGAGATTTCCTTCGAATGGCTGTCGTCCTCGAACAGCACGACATCGTCGCCGTCGCGGCGGCACGGCCAGAAGGCCACGACGCCCTTCGCGGTCAGCCACTTCTCGCGCACGATGCGGTCGAGCATCTTGCGCGCGTCGGCGAACAGTTTGGTGGCGCTGTCGCCCACGATCTTGTCGGTGAGGATCGCGGGGTAGTTGCCGGCCAGTTCCCAGGACCGGAAGAACGGCGTCCAGTCGATGCGCTCGACCAGCTCGTGGAGCGGATATTCCGCGAACACGCGCGTGCCCGTGATCGCGGGCTTCGGCGGCGTGTAGGCCGACCAGTCGATCTTGAAGCTGTTGGCCCGGGCGGCTTCCAGCGAGATCACCTTCTCCTTGCCGCCCGCGGCGCGTTCGACGCGGATCGTCTCGTATTCGGCCGCGACCTTGGCCGCGAAGTCGCTCGCCTGCGCGCCGGACTCCGAGACCAGCGCCGAGCACACGCCGACCGCGCGCGAGGCGTCGAGCACGTGCACCGTCGTGCCCTTGTAGCTGGGCGCGATGCGCAATGCCGTGTGCACCTTCGAGGTGGTGGCGCCGCCGATCAGCAGCGGCAGGGTGAAGCCCTGGCGCGTCATCTCCTGCGCCACCGTCACCATCTCGTCGAGCGACGGCGTGATCAGGCCGGAGAGGCCGATGATGTCGGCCTTGTTGTCGTTGGCCGACTTCAGGATGTCCTGGAACGGCACCATGACGCCGAGGTCGATGACCTCGAAGTTGTTGCACTGGAGCACGACACCCACGATGTTCTTGCCGATGTCGTGGACGTCTCCCTTGACCGTCGCCATGACGATCTTGCCCTTGGAGCGCGACGTTTCGGTCTTCTGCGCCTCGATGTAGGGCAGCAGGTGAGCCACCGCCTTCTTCATCACGCGTGCGCTCTTGACCACCTGCGGCAGGAACATCTTGCCCGCGCCGAAGAGATCGCCGACCAGGTTCATGCCGGCCATCAGCGGGCCCTCGATCACCTCGATCGGCCGCGCGATCTGCAGGCGCGCTTCCTCGGTGTCGGCCACGACCCACTGGTCGAGACCCTTCACCAGCGCGTGCTCCAGCCGCTTCTCCACCGGCCAGCTGCGCCACTCGGCGTCCTGCGTTTCTGCGGCTTCGCCGGTGCCCTTGTACTTGGGCGCGAGATCGAGCAGCCGGTCCGTCGAGTCCGGACGGCGATTGAGGATCACGTCTTCGCAAGCGTCGCGCAGCTCGGTCGGGATCTGGTCGTAGACCTCGAGCTGGCCTGCATTGACGATGCCCATGTCCATGCCGGCCTGGATAGCATAGTACAAAAACACCGAGTGCATGGCCTTGCGCACCGGTTCGTTGCCACGGAAGGCGAACGACAGGTTCGATACGCCGCCGGAGATCTTGGCGCCGGGGCAGAGCTTCTTGATCTCGCGCGTGGCCTCGATGAAGTCGACGCCGTAGTTGTTGTGCTCCTCGATGCCGGTCGCCACGGCGAAGATGTTCGGGTCGAAGATGATGTCCTCGGCCGGGAAGCCCACCTGGTTCACCAGGATGTCATAGGCGCGCTGACAGATCTCGACCTTGCGCTGCTTCGTATCGGCCTGGCCCTTCTCGTCGAAGGCCATGACCACGACCGCGGCACCATAGCGGCGCACTTTCCTGGCATGCTCGACGAACGGCTCGACGCCTTCCTTCATGGAGATCGAGTTCACGATCGGCTTGCCGGCGACGCACTTCAGGCCGGCCTCGATCACACTCCACTTGGAGCTGTCGATCATGATCGGCACCTTGGCGATGTCGGGCTCGGCCGCGATCAGCTTCAGGTAGGTGTCCATCGCCAGCTGCGAATCGAGCAGGCCTTCGTCCATGTTGATGTCGATGATCTGCGCGCCCGAATCGACCTGCTGGCGTGCAACTTCGACGGCGGCGGTGTAGTCGCCCTCGAGAATCAATTTCTTGAAGCGCGCGGAACCGGTGACATTGGTCCTCTCGCCGATATTGATGAACATGGCGCGCGTTGGCGCGCGCTCGGTGGTCTGATCGTCGGTCATCTTAAAAGAAACTCGCTGCTTCCATGCCGCTGAGACGCAGTGCCGGCGGCAGTGCATGCCAGGTGCGTGGCTTGATGCCCTTGACCGCCTCGGCCACGGCCTTGATGTGCGCCGGCGTGGTGCCGCAGCAGCCGCCGACCATGTTGAGCCAGCCGTTCTCGGCCCAGCCCTTCACCAGCTTGGCCGTCATCTCGGGCGGCTCGTCGTAGGCGCCGAGCTCGTTGGGCAGGCCGGCGTTCGGATAGATGCAGACCATGCTGTCGACCTGCGGGTTGAGCGCATTCACGTACGGATGCAGCTCGGTCGCGCCGAACGAGCAGTTGAGGCCCATGGTGAGCGGCTTGGCGTGACGCACCGAGTGCCAGAACGCCTCGACGGTCTGGCCCGAGAGGTTGCGGCCGGCGAGATCGGTCAGGGTCATCGAGACCATGACCGGGATCACCTCGTCGCGTGCCTCGCCCGCCTCGTTGACGGCAAAGATCGCAGCCTTGGCGTTCAGTGTGTCGAACACCGTCTCGACCAGGATGAAGTCGACGCCACCGTCGAGCAGGCCGTCGATCTGCTCGCGATACATGTCCTTCACCTCGTCGAAGGTCACGGCGCGATAGCCCGGATCGTTGACGTTGGGCGAGAGCGACAGGGTCTTGTTGGTCGGTCCCAGCGCACCCGCCACGAAGCGTGGCTTGCTCGGGTCCTTCGCGGTCGCGGCATCGGCGCAGGCACGCGTCAGCTTGGCTGCGGCGAGGTTGATCTCGCGCGCCATCGAGGTGATGCCGTAGTCGCCGAGGCTGATCGCGTTGGCGTTGAAGGTGTTGGTGGCGAGCAGGTCGGCGCCGGCATCGACATAGGCATTGCAGATCGCGCCCACGACGTCGGGCCGCGTCAGGTTCAACAAATCGTTGTTGCCCTTCTGGTCGAGCTGGAACGAACGGCCGCCACGATAGCCTTCCTCGTCGAGCTTGTAGGTCTGGATGGCGGTGCCGTAGGGGCCGTCCTTGATCAGGATTCGCTCCTGCGCGATGGCGCGAAGCTGGTCGGCTTTTTCAGCGCGCGTCATGCGGCCGTACTCCCGCGTGCGTCGGACGCACGCCTAACAGGTGACAGATCGCGAACGTCAGGTCCGCGCGGTTCAACGTATAGAAGTGGAATTGCTCGACGCCCTCGTCGCGCAGCTGGCGGCAGAGATCGCCTGCCACGCTGGCGGCGATCATGCGCCGTGTTTCCACGTCTTCTTCGAGGCCCTCGAACATCTCGGCGAGCCATGCCGGCACCTTCGAGCCGCAGAGCGCCGCCATCTTCTTGATGCCACCGAAGTTCGAGACCGGCATGACACCGGGCACGATCGGCACCGTGATGCCGCGCTGGGCGGCATGGTCGCGGAAGCGCAGGAAGTCGTCGGCATCGAAGAAGAACTGCGTGATGCAGCGATCGGCACCGGCGTCGACCTTGCGCTTCAGATTGTCGAGGTCGGCCTCGACGCTCTGCGAATCGGGATGCCGCTCGGGATAGCCCGCGACACTGATCTGGAAGGCGCCGATCTTCTTCAGGCCTTTGACAAGGGCCGCGGCATTCTCGTAGCCGCCGGCATGCGGGCTGTACTTGGTGCCCATGCCGGTGGGCGGATCACCGCGCAGGGCCACGATGTGGCGGATGCCGGCGTCCCAGTAGGCGCGCGCGATGTCGTCGATCTCGCCCTGGGTGGCGGCCACGCAGGTGAGATGGGCGGCGGCGTCGATGCCGGTGTCCTTCTTCAGCCGCGCCACCGTCTCGTGCGTGCGCTGGCGCGTCGAGCCGCCGGCACCGTAGGTCACGGAGAAGAAGGACGGGCGCAGCGGCACGAGTCGGTTCACCGTCTCCCACAGCGTCCGCTCGGCGCCTTCGGTCTTGGGCGGCGAGAATTCGAACGAGACCTGAAGGCGCTGCGGCGCGCGTGCGGGAAATTCAGCAGCAGCGGTCGACATCACGAGACTCCTTGAACGGCGACCGGCTGGGCCGTGGCGCGCTGCGGTAGAGCGCGCTCGCCGCGCCAGATGCCGGTCATCAGGCGGCGGCCTGGAAAGTGGATGGGCTCGAGCGGCGTGAGGCCGGCGGTCTTCAGCCAGCCCTGCACCTGGTTGTCGGCGAAGCCCAGGTGAACGTGCGCATGCTCGCGCTTCAATTCGACGAGATCGTGCGGCGAGAAGTCGACGACCAACACCGTGCCGCCCGGCTTCACCACGCGCGCGGCCTCGCTCAGCGCCGCCGAGGGATCGTCGGCGTAGTGCAGCACGTGATGGATGGTGACCACGTCGAAACTGTCGGCTTCGAAGGGCAGGGCATACATGTCGCCCTGGCGGATGTCGGCATTGTCGATGCCGGCACGCGCGAGATTGGCGCGGGCGAGCGCCAGCATCTCGCGGCTCTGGTCGACGCCGATCGCTTGCTCGACCTTGGGCGCCAGCACCTCGAGCAGTCGGCCGGTGCCGGTGCCGACGTCGAGCAGGCGGCGGGCGCCCAGCGGCAGGTGATGGGCGAGCGCGCGTTCGATCTCGCGGTCGGCCACGTGCAGCGCGCGCAATTCATCCCAACGCTGGGCATTGTCGCGGAAGAAGCGGGCGGCGGCAGTCTGACGGCGCTGCTGCAGGGCATCGAGACGGGCTCGGTCGGCGGCCACGCGGGCATGCTTGGGGTCGATGCGGCGCACGAACTCACGCACCAGGCTGGCATCGTCGCCGGTCGTGACCAGCCGGAAGCGGGTGAACTGGGCCTCGCGGAAACGCTCCAGAAGGCCTGCTTCCACCAGCAATTTCAGGTGGCGGGAGACGCGTGGCTGGCTCTGTCCCAGCACATGGACATAGTCGCTGACCGTCAGGTCTTCCCGGGCGGCCAGAACCAGGATGCGCAGCCTCGTGTCTTCGGCAGCGGCGCGCAGAAGGGTAAGGAGATGATCCATGATTTGTTTAATATAAGCATATCTTTATATTTGCAAGTCCAGACGGTGGAAACTTTTGAAACATAGGCGCATACGAACGACTCCAGTTCCTTGGGCCTATGCACTTCAAACTGCATTGCTCGTGTGCAACACTCCGCCCGAACTCGGTGAAAAACAGTTTAGCGCGAAGGCCCTGCGTCTACAGGGGCCCAGAGAATGGACCCAGGTTGGCGTTGATGATCAAAGGCATGTTCAAGGCGATGGCGTCCAACGCGCGCCACTCCGTCGTTGTGGCTGCGGCTGCTGCCGCGCTGCTGGGCGGCTGCGCTGTCAACGACACCGGCGCGAGCGAAGTGTGGGATCCCGCCGAGGTCCCCAACCGCTTCATCTTCTCTATCAATCGCGCCGTCGACATCATCGCCATCCGACCGGTGGCTGTGGTCTATCGCGACTGGATGCCAACGCCCGCCAAGAAGGGCGTGCATAACGTCCTCGAGAACCTCGGTGAGCCGGTGACGGCGATCAACGAGGTGGTGCAGGGCGATCCGAGTCGTGCCGCGACGACCTTGGCGCGCTTCCTGGTGAATTCGACGCTTGGCCTCGCCGGCCTGTTCGATGTCGCCACCAGCTTCGGTCTCACCAAGACCAAGGAAGATTTCGGCAAGACCGTCGGTTATTACGCGGGCGTCGAGCCCGAGAACGGCGGCTTCTATCTCGTGCTGCCGCTCGCCGGTCCGTCCAACGCGCGCGATGCGGCAAGCCTTATGGCCGACTATGCCGTCGATCCGTTCCGCATCCTTACCTATGCGTTGAACATCGATGCCGTCTATCAGGGTGTGCGCTATGGCGCGACCGTGATCGACATCCGCACGCGCACGATGTTCGCGCTCGACGACCTCGAGAAGAACAGCGTCGACTACTACGCCGCGCTGCGTTCGGCCTATACCCAGCAGCGCGCCGATCTGATCCGCCAGAAGCGGGAGAAGACCGATAGCCGCGGCGAACTCGACCGCCGGGACAACGTCGCCCTGGTTCGTTAGACTTCTTTTCACTGTCTTTATTTTATGGAGCGACCGGTGCCGCTGCTCGCCTCACGTCGTCTCGTCTTGGCCGCCGCCGGCCTGATTGCGCTGTCCGCCTTTACGGCGCCGGCGATGGCCGCCGGCGATCCCGGGCAACTCATCCAGTCGGTGGCTGACGAGGTCATCCAGATCGTCAAGCAGGCCAAGGGCCCCGACCGCGAGGCCGCGATCCAGAAGATCCTCACGACCAATTTCGACATGACCTACATGGGCCGTGCGGCGTTGGGCACTCATTGGGACGGCACCAGCGAGCCCGAGCGCGCACGCTATCTCACCGCGGTGGCCAGCGCCGAGGCGCATGCCTACAGCGAGCGCTTCGGCCAATACGCCGGCCAGACGCTGACGGTGGGCAGGGTCACGCCGCGGCCGAACGGCGTCTCCACGGTCGACACCAAGCTCAACCAGACCGACGGCGCGCCGATCTCGATCCTCTGGGAAGTGCGCGACACCGGCCAGGGGCTGCGCATCACCGACGTAAAAGTCGAGGGCGTCAGCATGGTCATGACTAGACGTTCGGATTTCAATTCCTACATTCAGGGACACGGGGGGCAGGTCGAGCCACTGATCCAGGAGCTCGAACGGCGCGCCAAGAACTGAGTGCCGATTGCAGTCGTAACGGACAGGTCCTAGAATCCGGACGGGAGGCGTGATCGATCGCCTCGCCGGGTTTCAGGGAACCGGGCGGGGTCGAGGGAGAACGCCATGGATAGTCTAGCCGTCAAGAATTCGCCCGAGACCCGGTCCGTGGATCCGGTCTGGAGCAAGATACGCGAGGCAGCGCAGGCCGCCGCCGCAGCGGAGCCTGTGCTTGCCGGCACGCTGCACGCCACCATCCTCAGCCAGTCCCGTTTCGAGGGCGCGCTCAGCTATCACCTGGCCCGGCTGGTCGGCACCACCGAGGTGCCCGCCGCCCTGATCCGCCAGACCTTCGAGGAAGCCCTCAACGCCGATCTGGACATCGGCCTGTCCGCGCGCGCCGACATCGTGGCCGTGTCCGACCGCGATCCCGCCTGCACCTCGTATCTCGACCCGCTGCTGTGGTTCAAAGGCTACCAGGCGCTGCAGACCTATCGCGTCGGCCACTGGCTGTGGAAGCAGGGCCGCAAGGATCTCGCCCACTATCTGCAGAGCCGTGCCAGCTCGCTGTTCGGCCTCGACATCCATCCCGGCGCGGTGATCGGCAAGGGCCTCTTCCTCGACCACGGCACCGGCATCGTGATCGGCGAGACCGCCGTCGTCGAAGACGGAGTCTCCATGCTGCATGGGGTTACGCTGGGCGGCACCGGCAAGGAGCGCGGCGACCGCCATCCCAAGGTGCGCCGCGGCGTGCTCCTGGGGGCGGGCGCAAAAGTACTTGGCAACATCGAGATCGGCGCTTGCGCCAAGGTCGCCGCCGGCAGTGTCGTGCTGGCGCCCGTTCCCGCCGGCTGCACCGCGGCTGGCGTTCCCGCACGCATCATCGGCTGCGTCGACGTGCCGGAACCGGCCCTGGAGATGGACCAGCGGATCTGATCGCTGGTGCGTTGACCGTCTTCTCCGCCGCGTAGCGGGGGAGAGGAAGGGGACCCACGCGTTAGCGTGGGGGAGGTGAGGTGGTCAGGCTGTGCGTTTCCCCCTCACCTAGCCTCTCCCCCTAGCGGGGGAGAGGAATATGATAGGCGACATGACACACAAATTTCGCGGCTTGGCGCTTCATACCTGGACAGTCGACACCACGCCGCTGGAGGGTGCGCTCGCGGCGGCCAAGGCTGGCGGCTTCGATGCCGTCGAATTGCGCCACGTCGATTTCAAGCGCTGCCAGGAGCGCGGCCTTACCAACGCGGCGACGCTCGACCTGGTGCGCGCGAACGGGCTGCCGGTCAGCGCGATGGGTGTCGAGTACGGCTGGATCTTCTCGACGGGTGCCGAGCGCGAGCGGCTGTTCGGTGCTTTCCGGCAGGCGTGCGAGAACGCCGTCGCGCTTCGCTGCGGCATGATCATGAGCGCGATCGGCCCGGGCGAGGCTTCCGAGCAGGAAGCCGTCGCCAACATCCGGCGCGCCAGCGAGATCGCCGCGAGCCAGGGTTTGCGGGTCACCGTCGAATATCAGTTCCAGCATCCCGTGGTGCGCACGCTCGACATCCTGCGCGACCTGATCGCGAAAGCCGGCACGACGAACGTCGGCCTCCTCCTCGACGCGTATCATTTGCAACGCGGCGGCCGGCCGGGCCGCGGCTTCGAGGACGTGCCGGGATCCGAAATCTACTACGTGCAGTTCAGCGACGTGCCGGATGCGCCGCCGCCCAGCCTGCCGCCGGTCGATCGCCTGCCGCCGGGCAAGGGAGTCGTGCGCTGGACCGATCTCTTGCAGCTGCTCGCTGAAAAAAACTACACCGGCTGGCTGTCCTATGAGGCGCCCAATCCCGTGCATTGGGCAAAAGCGCCGGCTGAGACGGCGAGCGAAGGCGCCACAGCGGCGCGCCGCGCATTGGCCGAGGCGTTCGCCTAGCAGCGTTTGATCCAAGACATTGGCGGCCACGTAGGAAGAGGCAAGTATCAAACCTGCTTCGTTCACGTGAGTATTCCATCGTGAAATATATTCTGAGAAAATACCGTGGTGCGTTCACGACGGGAGCATTGCTCGTCGGCGCCCTGTTCATCACCTCGACTGTCGTGAACATTCTCGACGAGGTGATGCGTCGCAAGCAGCCGCCATCGACGGAGACCTATACGCCGCCGCGCATGGAGCCTCCTTCATCGCATCCGATATCGAGCGGCGCGCGCAGCGTTCTCCACGCCGCGAACGGTTAACTTCTAGACGACCTTGATGCCGGGCGCGCCGGCTTCGGCGTGACCGATGACCTGCGCCATCGGATAGCCAGCGGCGCGGATCGTCTCGACGATCTCCTTCGCCCGTTCCGGAGCGACCGCGACCAGCAAGCCACCCGAGGTCTGCGGATCGCTGAGCAAATGACGCTGCCAGTCGGCCATGCCCGCGGGTAGCGTGACCTGCGCGCCGTAGCTCTCCCAGTTGCGATGCGAGGCACCGGTGACGAAGCCCTGCTGCGACAGCGACGCGGCCTCGGTCAGCAGCGGGATGTCCTTGGCAGCGATGGTGAGCGAGAGCTTGGAGCCGCGCGCCATCTCGAGGCCGTGGCCCAGCACGCCGAAGCCGGTCACGTCGGTGATGGCGTGCACGTCCTTGTCCTTCGCCAGCACAGCACCGATTTTGTTGAGCAAGGTCGTCGTGGCGATCATCTCGGGATAGCCAGCGGGCGGCAGCGCGTTCTTCTTGATCGCGGCGGAGTAGATGCCGACGCCGACCGCCTTGGTGAGGATCAGCGCGTCGCCGGGCTTCACGTCGGCATTGCGCCGTACGTCGCCCGGCTTGCAGATGCCGATGACCGCGAGGCCATAGACCGGCTCGGGGCAGTCGATCGAATGGCCGCCCGCGACGGGAATGCCGGCGGTGGTGCAGACTGCGGCGCCACCCTTCAGGATCTCGCGCACCATCTCGTTGGAAATCTTGCCGACCGGCATGCCCAGGATGGCCAGCGCCA
This sequence comes from Enhydrobacter aerosaccus, assembly GCA_903832005.1. GTDB lineage: Bacteria > Pseudomonadota > Alphaproteobacteria > Reyranellales > Reyranellaceae > Reyranella > Reyranella aerosaccus_B. The sequence continues at coordinate 25,633 of CAIKZO010000140.1, forward strand.
TGATCGGCTTGCCGCCCATCGCATAGACGTCGGAGATCGCGTTGGTCGCGGCGATGCGGCCAAAGTCGTACGGGTCATCGACCATGGGCATGAAGAAGTCGGTGGTGGCGATCACGCAGGTATCGTCGTCGATCTGCCACACGGCGGCATCGTCGGAGTTCTCCGTGCCGACCAGGAGCTGCTTGTACGGCGCCATCATCGGCTGGTCGGCCAGCAGGTCCTGCAGGACCGAGGGGGCCAGCTTGCAGCCGCAACCGCCGCCGTGCGCGAGACTGGTCAACCTGACTTGGGTGGTGCTCATGAATTCCTCCGTGGACTCCAAGCCTAGTCCTTTGGCCCGGATTTTACAGGAGTCATTGGTGTCATTGGCCTTTTGGTCTGCGATTGCAGACGCATTATCCGGTTACGCGGTAGGGGCATGCTGCGGCCGCCAGGCCCGATGCCGGTACAAGGGAGATTGCGAATATAGCTTGACGTTAATTGCTATTAGTGCAAATATGACTCCGCGTAAGGAGCTGATCTCTGCTCGGCCTCCGTCCCATTTAATTTCCATTTGTTTAATGGGAACGCCGCCAGCTCCTTCGCCCACGCTTCTTCAAGCGCATGCAACCTGTCGGCGCCGAGAGCGTCGCGGGCTTGCCGAGGGGCAGCACGTTGGCACCGGCAGGGGCGATTTCTTGGAGAACCACCGGAATTCCACTAGGTTGCCCGGTCCCGAGGGGAATTCAAGCAGCATGGCGCTCATCAAGAGATCGAAGCTGACGGCGGGCACCGACGTGCTGGGCGCGGGAAGCAGTTCAGGACTGGCCGCACCGGCCGCGCCGCCCAAGCCGGTCGTTCGTCCTGCGGCGCCGGCCAGCAAGCAAGGCAAGGTCGCAGAACGTCTGGCGGCCGCGACCGAGGAATTGGCGAGCGGCCTGACGCAAGCGGCGGCGGCGGCTGAAGAGCTGCGCCGGTCGATGGACCAGATTGCGAGTGGCGCCACGGAAGCCGCAGGCGCTTCCCAGGAGCAATTCGCCGCGATCAAGCGAGTGGTCGCGAGCCTGCTCACCGCGCGGACGCAGGCCGATTCGGCGCGGCGGCGGACCGAGGCGGCCGAGGTCGTGCTTGCCGAAGCGGCGACGCAGATCACGAGTTCCGCCCGTGCCATCGAGCGCAACGGCCAGCGACAGGGTGAATCGATCAAGCTCATCACCGAGCTGGAGCGCCGCGCGGTCGATGTCGCGGAGATCACGCGCACGGTCAGTCGCATATCGGATCAGACCAATCTCCTGGCCTTGAACGCCGCGATCGAGGCGGCGCGTGCCGGCGAGCAGGGGCGCGGCTTCGCCGTCGTCGCCGACGAAGTGCGGGCCCTCGCCGAAACGTCGGAGAAGAGCGCGCAGGAAGTCCAGAAACTGGCGAACGCCATCCAGACGGATGTGCGTGAGGTGGCGGCCGCGCTGCAGAAGGCCGCCGAGGTGGCGATCGAAGAGGCGAGGACCGGTGGGGCGGTGGTCGCTACTCTCGCCGGACTGCGCGACGATCTTCGCGCCGTCGCGACAGGGACCGAAGACACGCTGACGGCCGCCCTCGAAGCCGAGCGTGCGGCGGTCGAGGCGCAGAAAGGCGCGGAGCTCGTTGCGAGCGCTGCCGAAGAGCAGTCGGCCGCGGCGAACGAATCACAGTCGGCGATCGAGGAGCAAGTGAAGTCGCTGGACCAGGGACAGGCTGCGGCTCATGCCCTGGCGGCGCTGGCGGAGAAGGTACGCGCCGGCGATGCGGGCGCGGCGGCCGCGGAGCAGATCGGATCGACGGCGGAAGAATTGTCCGCGACGATCCAGGAACTCTCCGGTGCCTCGCAGCAGATCACGGCGGCCGTGAGTCAGATCAACCGCGGCTCGCAGCAGCAAGCGGCGGCGACGCAACAGACGTCGGCGGCGTTGGCACAGATCGAGAAAAGCGCGCGCACCGCGCAGGCCAATGTAAACCGTACCGACGAGCGCCTCCTCAAGATGTCGGCGGGCCTGAAGGAAAGCCGGCTGGTCGTCGAGAAGCTCGTGGCTGGCGTGGGCACCGGCCTCGAGGGCACGCGTGCAAGCCTCGCGACCATCGGGCGGCTGGAAATCATGGGCCGGCAGATGGACAAGATCGTGAACGGCATCTCCCTTGTCGTCGTGCAGACCACCATGCTGGCCGTCAGCGGCTCGGTGGAGGCCGCGCGCGCCGGAGAGGCCGGGCGGGGCTTTGCCACCGTCTCGGGCGACATCCGGGGACTTGCGCGCGAGGCGTCGGAGAGCGCCGAGAACATCAAGGAGACCGTGGGCGGCATCCTCGAACAGATTGCGTCGCTGCGCCGCGACCTCGAGCAGATCGTGTCGTCGGTCGAGGTCGAGCTGCAGTCCAACCGTTCGATCGCGACGGTGTTCGACAAGGTGGACGAAGACATGGCCGCTCTCGGGGCGACCAACCGCGAGATCCAGCAGGGCGCCGATGCGATCCTGGCGGCGTCGGTGGAGAGCGCCGCCGGCGCGCGTCAGATCGCCACCGCGGCGGAGCAGGCCAGTGCCGCGTCGCGGCAGGCAGCGACGGCCGCCAGCGAGCAGGCCCGCGGTGCCGAGGATCTCGCGGCCGCCGTGGAGGAGATCGCTTCGCTGGCCGACGAGCTCCGACGCGACAGGGCCTGAGATGGAAAGCGCCGCACTGGATGCGGAGACGGCGGCGCGGCGTTTCTTGACGTTCCGCGTCGAGGGCCGACTCTATGCCTTGCCTGCGGACCTTGTTGCGGAAGTGATCCGCTTACCCGCGATCGCGCGCGTGCCCCAGGCGCCGAAAGGACTGCTGGGCGTCGCCAATCTACGGGGCACCATCCTGCCGGTCGCCGGCGTTCGCGGATTGCTGGGACTCCCGGAGAAAGCCGAAGCAAATTCGTGGGCGCTGGTTCTCGATGGCGCGGCTCCCGTGGCGGCGGCGGTCGATTCCGTCGAGAGGCTCGAAACGGCTCCGGCGGACAAGGTCGAGACGCGACAGGCCGAACTCGGTGCGAAGGCTGGCGAGCGTATCCTCGGCGCCTTTGCCGTCGGCGACGCGGTCGCCAAGATCCTCGATATCGCGGCCCTCATCGATGCCGCCTTCTCGCAGGAGGCGCGTCCGCACAGCCGTCGTGCCTTGTCGGGCGGTAATGCCGATGCTCGCGGGGCCGAACAGATCGACGATCGCCGGAGACTGGTGAGCTTCGATGTCGGCGGACAGGAATATGCTCTCGACCTCGGCGATGTGCAGGAGATCATCGACGCGCCGCAAAGCCTGGCGGCCTTGCCGGCCAGCGAGGACCTCGTGCTCGGCGTCGTGGCGTATCGCAACAGCCTGCTGTCCCTGCTGTCGTTGCGCGGCCTGCTTGGCCTCGGCCGCGAAGCTGCGCCGAGTGGGCGCGAGAAGGTCGTCGTCACCCGCGTCGGGCAGACCCAGGTGGGCCTCGTCGCCGATCGCATGCGCACGATCTTCGCGGCCGACGCGGAGTTGATGGAGGACATTCCACCGGTGCTCGCGGCGCGCACCGGTGGCGAGGCCAGGATTTCGGCGATCTATCGCGGCGATGGAGGGCAGCGGCTGGTGTCGCTGCTGTCGCCCGCGACCTTGTTCCGGGAGGACGTGATGCAACGACTGGGCACCGCCACTTCCGCCAAGCCGACGGCTGCCGAGGAAAAGGAAGCGCCGCGCGGCGAAGAGCGGCAGTTCGTGGTCTTCCGGCTGGGCGACGAAGAGTTCGGCCTGCCGATCGAAGCGGTGAACGAAGTGGCGCGCGTGCCGGAGCAGATCACGCGGCTGCCGAAGACGCCGAAATTCCTCGAAGGTGTCGTGAACCTGCGCGGCGAGGTCCTGCCGGTGGTCGATCAGCGCCGCCGCTTCGATCTTCCCGCCCTCGGCGACGGCCAGACGCGCCGTCTGCTGGTGGTGCGGACCGAGCGCCATCGCGCCGGGTTGATCGTCGATTCGGTGTCGCAGGTCCTGCGCTGCAATGCGCAGGACATCGAGCCGTCGCCGAGCCTGACCAACGAGACCGTCCGGCTCGTGCAGGGCGTCGTCAACCTGGAGAAGGAAGGGCGCATCGTGCTGCTGCTCGATCCGGCCGAACTGCTGACCCGCGCCGAACGCGGCCTGCTCGATGCCTTCGAAGCGCAAGCGGAGAAGGCGGTCTAGTGATCAAGGTGCTGGTGGTCGACGACAGCGCCCTGATGCGCAAGCTCCTGGGCAAGGTCTTCGCCAGCGATGCCGACTTCGAGGTCCAGTTCGCGCGTAACGGCGTGGAAGCACTCGAGCTCATTCCCGCAATGCAGCCCGACGTCGTGACGCTCGACATCCACATGCCGCAGATGGATGGCCTCGCCTGTCTCGACCGGATCATGATCGAGCACCCGCGGCCCGTGGTGATGGTGTCCTCGCTCACGGCGGAGGGCGCGGAGACCACCTTGGAAGCCCTGCGCCTGGGTGCTGTCGATTTCGTGGCCAAGCCCGAGGGGGCGATCTCGCTCCATCTGGACGAGCTGACCGTTGAGTTGACGGGCAAGGTGCGCGCCGCGGCCGGGGCCAGGATCCGGTCGAGCGCGCGTCTGCGCGAGCGGATCCGGCACCGGGTGCGCGGAGGCGCCGCCGTCGTTCGTTCGGCGCGGACTCTGGCCCCCATCGCGGCGGCTCCTGCGGCGGCGATCGGCCAGGGTCTCGTGCTGGTCGGCACATCGACGGGAGGTCCGCCGGCCCTCGAGGCGCTTCTGAGACCTCTGCCGGCGAGCTTTCCCTGGCCCATCGTCGTCGCGCAGCACATGCCGGCCACCTTCACCGGCGCCTTGGCGCGGCGGCTCGACGGTCTTTGCGCGCTACGTGTTGTCGAGGTGAACCGCGCGGTCGTTCTTGAGCCGGGATGCGTCTATATCGGCAAGGGCGACGCCGACGTGGTGATCGCCCGACGCCCGGCCGGACTGGTGGCCGTGAGCCAGGCCGCCGAGCGGGATTATCCGTGGCATCCAAGTACCGAGCGGCTCGTTAATAGCGCCATGGAACAGGTTTCCCCCAGCCAGATGATCGGTGTCCTGATGACAGGCATGGGGTCCGACGGCTCCGTGGCCATGACCGAATTGCACGTTCGGGGCGGCCGGACGATCGCCGAAGCCGAGGAAACCGCCGTGGTCTGGGGCATGCCGGGCGAGCTGGTCGCCGCCGGTGGCGCCGATTGGGTCCTGCCCCTGCCGGAAATTGCCGGTTGGTTGGGAAAACTGGTCCCCTGACATGCCGTTGATCCGCAAGCCGCCGTCGGGCTCACTCGTTCCGCCACCAGCGCCCTTCGATGCCGCCGCGTTGTCGGACGGCTCCAGCGATGTGCGGTGGGCCGCCGTCAGGGTCGCTGCTTCCCGTCCTGACGCCGTGGCCCTGTTGGGAGGGGCACTGGCACGCGAACGCGATCCGCGGGTGCGCGAGGCGATCTTCAGCGGATTGGCCCGGATCGCCACGGAAGAGAGCGCCGGCATCATCGTGCCTTATCTCAGGTCGGAAGACGCCAGCCTGCGCACGGGAGCGCTCGACGCGCTGCACGTCATGCCGGCCGCGACGGCGGCCTATCTTCCGGCGCTCGTGACCGACAAGGATCCAGACGTGCGGCTGTTGAGCTGCGAACTGGCCCGTGCCCAACCGGCCGCGACGGCCAACCGGCTTCTCTGTGCCGTCCTCGACACCGATCCCGAGAAGAACGTCTGCGCAGCGGCGCTCGATGTGCTGGCAGAGACCGGCGGCCCGGAAATCCTGGCGTCGCTCAATCGTTGCGCGCAGCGCTTCCAGGACGATCCCTTCCTGGCCTTCAGCATCGATGTCGTGCGTCAGCAGATCGGGACCCAGCCCGCTTCCGCGCGTGAGTGAACTGCCGCCCGTCTCCGAGGAGGATTTCCGCAAGGTGTGCGAGTTCCTCTATCGCCAGACCGGAATGATTTTCAACGAGAGCAAGCGTTACTACGTCGACCGCCGCATCGGCGACCGCATGACCGCTCTCGGCCTGACGTCTTTCCCCCTCTATTTCTCCCGGTTGCGCAGCGACATCGAGGGCGAAATCGAGACGTTCATCAACGCCTTCACCGTCAACGAGACCTACTTCTATCGCGAGGATCATCAGCTCAGTTGCCTCACCAATGACCTGCTGAACGAGCTCGCGCGCACCAAGCGCCCTGGCGCGCCGTTCCGCATCTGGTCGGCACCCTGTGCCACGGGCGAAGAGCCTTATTCGATCGCCATATGGCTCCTGGAGAATTGGCGGGACGTCGACAAATACGAAATCGAGATCGTCGGCTCGGATATCGATACGAGATGCATCGAGGCAGCGCGGGCCGGCGAGTACGGCGCGCGCGCGCTGATGCGCCTGACACCCGAGCTCATCCAGAAATATTTCGAATCGGTGGGCGAGGAGCGCTGGCGGATCGTGTTGGACCTGCGCGACTCGGTGCGGTTCACGTCGGTCAACATCGTCGAACCGCTCGACACCTGGGCCCACGGCACATTCGATGTCATTTTCTGCCGCAACGTCCTGATCTATTTCGACGACGCCTCCCGACGCGTCGCCGCGGAGAATCTTTATGAAAGCCTGGTACCGGGTGGTTTCATCTGCCTGGGACATACCGAATCGATGAGTCGCATCTCGCCGCTTTTCGAGGTACGCCGGTTCGTCGATGCCATCGTCTATCAGCGACCGCGAGGAAACGCGCATGGCTGAAGGTTCGAAACGCGTTCTGATCGTGGACGATGCCGGTCTCGTGCGGCGCTTTCATCGCGACGCGTTGGGGCAGGGCGGCTTCGATGTCGCCGAGGCTTTGAACGGCGTCGAAGCGATGGAAAAGGTCCTTGCCGAGCCGTTCGACCTGCTGGTCGTCGACGTGAACATGCCGCAGATGGACGGGATCAGCTTCCTGAAGGCGCTGCGCCGGCAGGAGGGGCCCACGGGCGCGGTGCCGGTGCTCATCGTCAGCACGGAAGCGGGCCCGCAGGACGTGGAAGCGGCGCGTGCAGTCGGCGCCAATTTCTATCTGGTGAAGCCGGTACGGCCGGAAGTGCTGGTCGAGCATGCGGCGCTGATGTGCGGCGGTGTCCGGTGAACGAGTTCATCGAGCAATTCCTGATCGAAGGCCGTGAACTGGTGGCGCAGGGCAGCGACGATCTGCTGGCGCTCGAGGAGCAGCCCGGCGACAAGCAGCGAATCGATAGCGCCTTCCGTGCCTTTCACACCTTGAAAGGAGCGGCAGGCATCGTCGACTTCACGGCGATGGCGGAGACGCTTCATGCCGGCGAGGACGTCCTGTCCGCTGTGCGCGCGGGCACCGTGACGATGAGTCCGGCGGTGACCAATCTCTGCCTCGCCTGTCTCGATCAGGTCAGCGCCTGGCTCGACGAGATGCAGAAGACCGGCGAGGTGCCGGCGGATGCCCAGACCAAGGCCAACGAAGTGGTGCAGCGCTTCAGTCTGGTGACGGACACGAGCACCCACGCCGAAGCGGAAGACGACGCCGCCTCCCGCGCGCCGGACGTTCTCGCCCTGACGCCACCTGCGCGGCAATTGCTCGACGCGCAGGTGCGGTTGCTAAACGACAATGGCGCCGATGGCAGGACGGCCCGCTGGCTTTCGGCGGCGCATGTCGCGGCCAACGTCCTTCGACACCTGGGCCATGTTGCCGAGGCGGGCAATCTCGAACGCCTCGCCGAGACGGCGCTTTCCGCCGGGAACGCCCGAGCGGTCGCCGATGCCATCGCCCGTACGATGGAAAGCGTTTCGGCGGCGGCGCCCCAGGGAACGGCGGGCGCGGCACCGCTGGCAGATCAGACGCTGCGGGTCGACGTCAAACGGATCGATGTACTCGTGAAGCTGGCGGGCGAATTGACCGTCGCCAAGAATGCGCTCGGTCACTTGGCGCGGCTGGCGCAGGACGAGACAAACCCGGCCAGACTCTCCGTGGCGCTGAAGGCGCAGCACCTCCATCTCGAACGGCTTGTCTCCGAACTGCAGCGCTCGGTGGTGGACCTGCGTGTCCTGCCATTGCAGACGGCTTTCCAGCGCTTCCCGCGTCTCGTCCGTGAAATGACCGGCACCCTGGGTAAGCCGGCTCGGTTGATGATCGAGGGCGCTTCGACCGAAGCCGACAAGTCCGTGGTTGCCGCCCTCTTCGAGCCGCTGCTTCATGTCATCCGCAACAGTCTCGACCATGGGCTCGAAGCGGCGAACGAGCGCGCCTCGCTCGGCAAGCCTGCGATCGCCACCGTTCACCTGCGTGCGGCACGGCAAGGCGAGCATATCGTGATTGAGATCGAGGACGATGGTCGCGGGCTCGATCTGGCCCGGATTCGCGCCGTTGCCGTCGAGCGCGGTGTCGCGCCGTCCGCTGTCATCGAGGCGATGAGCGAAGAAGAAGCGAGCGCGCTCATCTTCGCGCCTGGCTTTTCGACCGCCGCCAAGGTGAGCGATCTCTCCGGGCGCGGTGTCGGCATGGACGTCGTTCGGACTTCGATCGAACGGTTCGGCGGCCAGGTCACGGTGTCGAGTCGCCCCGGACAGGGGACGACGGTGCGCTTCACCTTGCCGTTCACTGTGATGATGACGCGGGTCATGACGGTCGAGGCGGCGGGGCAGATCTTTGGGCTACCGATGGAGGCGATCGTCGAGACGGTTCGCCTCCCGCGGGAAGCGATCAAGCCGATCGGCACCGCCTCCGCCTTCGTCCTGCGCAACAGGACGGTGCCTCTGATCGACCTCGGGCAGGCGCTAGGCGGCAAAGGCCAGACCAGCGGTCCGGAGGCGACGATCGTCGTCGTGAAAGCGGGTGGCCACATCGGCGGCCTGGAAGTCGACCGGCTGGGCGACCGGTTGGATGTCATGCTTACCGCGCCGGATGGCCTGCTGGCCGGCATCCCCGGCATCGACGGCACCACGCTGATGGGCGACGGGCGCGTCCTCATCGTTCTGGATTTACAGGCGTTTCTTCAGTGATCGCGCTGGGGCAGGCCACGACTGTGTTCTCTATCGGACACTCGTCAAAAGACGCCCCCGGACGGCATCGTTCTGTTGTACAACGTCGCTCAAGAGGTAAGGGACGCATGAGTTTTCGGATTTTGATCGTCGATGACAGCAAACTGGCGCGCATGGCTGTCGCCAAGACGCTGAACGCCGTGCATCCAGACTGGAGCCGGGTCGAGGCTGCCAACGCCGACGAGGCGATGGCGAAGATCAAGGAAGGTGGCGTCGATCTCGCGGTTCTCGACTTCAACATGCCCGGCCGCGACGGTCTCGAACTGGCGGCAGAACTGAAGGCACTGAACCCCGGCATGCCGCTGGCGGTCATCTCCGCCAACCATCAGATCGAAGTCGTCGAGCGCGCGAAGGCGGTGGGCGCGACATTCCTTTCCAAGCCGCTGACGGAACAGGCCTTGCGCGATTTCCTGGACGTCGCGGTTAAGAATCTCAAGGCTACCGCCGCGTGAGCGAGCTCCTCAACGAGCTCGAACTCGACGCGCTTACCGAGATGGTCAACATCGGCGTCAACCGAGCCGCGGCCAGTCTGCGCGAAATGGTCGGTGAACAGGTCCATCTGTCGGTGCCGAAGGTCTCGTTAGTGGGCCGCGACCATGCCATTGCGACGCTCAGCGCCAGCGAGAGCGTTAACCTTGTCGGTGTGCATCAGGTGTTCAATGGCGACATCACCGGGCGAGCGCTGCTGATCTTTCCGGACACCAAAAGCCTCGAACTCGTACGGGCGGTCGCCGGTGGCGAGTTGAGCCTGGAAGAGATCATCGAGCTGGAGCACGAAGCGCTCGCCGAGGTCGGCAACATCGTCCTGAACGGCTGTCTCGCCACCATGGCAAACATGCTCCAGCGCAATCTCAAGATGTCGCTGCCCGAGATCCTGCGCGGCGAGCCCGCGACCTTCTTCAATCTCGCGCCGCCGCCGGATGCGGGCGAAGTCGTGATGTTCCTGTACATCAACTTCGCCATCCGCAATCGCGACATCCGCGGCTACATCGCCATGCTGATGGATATCCCGTCGCTGGCGGCACTGAAGGTGCTGCTGGGCGAATTCATCGAACGGACCGCGGGCGGCGACGCGTCCTCGCATGAATCGGCCTGACATTCTCTATGGCGCCGCCGTTTTCGAGGCGCTCGACAGCGGCCTGATTCTGCTCGCCGAAGATCGCCGCGTCTTGGCCTGGAATGCCTGGATGGTAGCGGCCAGCGGTATCGGCGCCGCGCGGGCCGTCGGCAAGACGCTCGAAGAGATATTTCCCGATCTGGTGCCGCGATTCAGGACGACGATCGGCCAGGCCTTGGAATTGGGCGCATCGAGCCTGCTCACACACAGTCTTCATCCGACGCTTCTTTCATTGCGAACGCACTCGGGGCAGCGCCTCGTCCATAATGTCTCGGTGCGGGCCGTGGGCGAACGACCCCATCTCGGCTGCCTCATCCAGATCGTCGACGTCACGGCGATGGCCGGCCGCGAGCGCATCCTGCGCGAGCGGCAGAATGCGCGTTACGACGCCGTCGTCCGCAGCGCGCCGGATGCCATCCTCACGCTCGACGCCGCTGGCGTCATCCAGCTCGTCAACCCGGCGGCCGAGCGGCAGTTCGGCTATCCGGCGACCGACCTTGTCGGCCAATCCATGGGATTCCTGCTGAAGAATCCGCAGGAATGGACCAAGGCATTCGACGCCGTTCTGGGTGGCACCGACCTTGGGCGGCCGATCGAACTGGTGGCGATGCGTCGCAATGGCTCGCCGAGCTATCTCGAAGCGTCGGCATCCCAGTGGCAGAGCGAGAGCCGGACTTTCGTCACGGTGATCTTGCGTGACGTCAACGAGCGCCGCATGGCGGTGGAGGCGCTGCGTCTCCTCAATCAGACGCTGGAGCGCAGGGTCGCGCAAAGCACCGCCGATCGCACGCGCATGTGGTCGCTTTCGACCGACCTGATGATGGTGACGGGGCTCGAGGGAAAGATCAGTTCGGTCAATCCCGCCTGGCATCAACTGCTTGGTTGGCGCGATTCCGAACTGCTCGGCGCCAACGTCCTGGATTTCGTGGTGGAAGACGACCGCAGCCGGCTGCAATCCCGCTTGCGCGCCTTGTCGATCGGCACGGTGCCCGAACTGATCGAACTCGGCATGCGGACCCGCGATGGCGGCAGCCGGCGCATCGAATGGAGCGCCGTCGCGGCGGACAATCTGCTCCAGGCGGTCGGGCGCGACGTCACGGCCGAGCGCGAAGCCGAGAAGGCGCTGAAGAACGCCGAGGAAGCGCTGCGCCATTCGCAGAAAATGGACGCGATCGGCCAGCTTACCGGCGGCATCGCCCACGATTTCAACAACATCCTGACCGCGATCATCGGCTCGCTCGAAGTGCTGAAGCGGCGCATCCGCGCCGGCCGCTACGAGGATATCCAGTCCTTCATGGACGGCGCGATCACGTCGGCGAACCGCGCGGCGGCGCTCACCCACCGCCTGCTCGCCTTCGCTCGCCGTCAGCCGCTCGATCCCAAGGCCGCCGACATCAACCAGTTGCTGCGCGGCATGGAAGACCTGGTGCGCCGCACCCTGAGCGAGAATGTGAAGCTCGAGGTCGAGCTCGATCCGAATCTGTGGCCGGCGCTCACCGATGCGCATCAGTTGGAGAATGCCGTCCTCAATCTCGTGATCAACGCGCGCGATGCGATGCCGCGCGGCGGCAAGCTCACCATCACGACGACGAATACCGTGATCCATGCCAAGGAGCGCTACGGCCAGGAAGAGATCGAACCCGGCAGCTACGTCGTGATCAAGGTGCGCGACACCGGCGTCGGCATGTCGCCGGAGATCATCGCGAAGGTGTTCGAGCCGTTCTATACGACGAAGCCGCTGGGGCAGGGCACGGGCCTTGGTCTGTCGATGATCTACGGCTTCGCCAAGCAGTCGCGCGGTCACATCCGGCTGGACAGCGCCATCGATCAGGGCACGACCTTCCGACTGTTCCTGCCGCGCTATATTGGAGACGTCGAGACCAAGCCGGCCGCCCAAACGCGCGACGCGGCCAAGGGCGCGGGCGAGTCCGTCCTCGTCGTCGAGGATGATTCGGCTGTGCGGCTGATCATCTCCGACGTGTTGCGGGAACTGGGCTATTCCTGCATCGAGGCGGGAGACGGGCAGGCCGCGCTGCCGATCCTGACGTCGAACACGCCGATCGACCTTCTGATCACCGACGTCGGACTTCCGGGCCTGAACGGCCGGCAGGTCGCCGAGATCGCCCGGCAGCATCGGCCGAACCTGAAGGTGCTGTTTGTGACCGGCTATGCCGAGCACGCCACCGGGCAGGCGCCGTTCCTGGCGCCCGGCATGGCGATGGTGACCAAGCCGTTCGCCCTCGATGCCCTGGCCCTCAAGATTCGGGACATGATCGGCAAATAGAAACGCTTGGCACGAGACTGGTCACCTGCCGAAGGAGAAACGGAGCCCTTCCAGCACGCGCTCCGCGGCAGCGCGGTTCTGATCGCTGAGATCGGCGCCACCTTTCCAACTCACCCCGACGATGAAGCGGCAGCCCTCTCCGGCCGCCTCGTAGTAGGACATTCGGAGCATGGTCATGGTGGTCTGCCCGAGCGTACAGCGCTGTGCGGCGTTCGCGCCGTAGAACGGCAGGCCTGCGATCGTGCGCCCGTCGATAAGGGCCATATCGACGAACGGACAGAGCCGGTCCTGCTTGTGGCGCCGCTCGAAGATGTCCGCTGGCCAGCGCCCGGCACGCTCGCGGTCGTCGAGGAGGGATGTCGTATGCTGCTCGATCGTCTCGCCCTCGCTCTCCGGATCGTCGGTCGCGATGGCCAAGACGCTGAGAACGGGCGAACAGGTCATGCAGGCGGCGCTGACCTCATGCAGAGGGTCTCGATTGATTGCCGCGAGCAGGTCGACCCAGCCAAGTGCGAGCCTCGATCTGTCCAACGACACGGTGCAACGGCCAAAGCGCGGGGTCGTCGCCCCGGCATCCGGCGTCGCACTGGGCCGGTCGCCGCTGCTCTGCGCGAGACAAGGCGATGCGAGAAGCAGCGCGACGGCGGTGAGGATCGAGCCTTTGCCCATGGCGGCAGGATAGCAGGAAGCGCCCGGCTTCTGACGTGAGCCCCCGCCTGCGCAAGATTATTGCGCGGGAGGGGTGGCGAAATCCGGTACAAAACGCCGGAAAGCCCGTACGCCATCGGCATCGGAGGTGTCCCAGGATTTTGGGACACTGTTCCGATGAGAGACTAGTTCCGGACCAACGGCTTGTACTTGATGCGGTGGGGCTGGTCGGCGTCGGTGCCCATGCGGCGGTGCTTGTCGAGTTCGTAGTCCTGGTAGTTGCCCTCGAACCACTCGACATGGCTGTCGCCCTCGAAGGCCAGCATGTGGGTGGCGATGCGGTCGAGGAACCAGCGATCATGCGAGATGATCACGGCGCAACCGGCGAACTGGGCCAGCGCCTCTTCGAGCGCGCGCAAGGTGTCGACGTCGAGATCGTTGGTCGGCTCGTCGAGCAGCAGGACGTTGGCGCCGCCCTTCAGCATCTTGGCGAGGTTGACGCGATTGCGCTCACCGCCCGAGAGCTGGCCCACCTTCTTCTGCTGGTCGCCACCCTTGAAGTTGAACGAGCCGCAGTAGGCGCGGCTGGAGACTTCCTTGCTGCCGAGCTTGATGATGTCGAGGCCGCCCGAGAGTTCCTCCCACACCGTCTTGTTGGGATCGAGCGTCTCGCGGCTCTGGTCGACGTAGCCCAGCTTCACCGTCGGGCCGACCGAGAAGGTGCCGCTGTCGGGCTTGTCCTGGCCGGTGATCATCTTGAACAGCGTGGTCTTGCCCGCGCCGTTGGGGCCGATCACGCCCACGATGCCGCCCGGCGGCAGCTTGAACGAGAGATTGTCGATCAGCAGGCGGTCGCCGAAGCCCTTGGAGACTCCTTCAACGTCGATCACGTGGTCGCCCAGGCGCGGGCCGGCCGGGATGACGATCTGCGCCTTGTCGAGAGTCTCCTGATTGTCTTCTTCGACCATCTGCTCGTAGGCCGCGATGCGCGCCTTGCTCTTGGTACGCCGCGCCTGTGCGCTGGTGCCCATCCACTCGAGTTCGCGCTGCATGGTACGGCGGCGGGAGTCGGCGGTCTTTTCCTCGAGTTCGAGGCGCTTGTCCTTCTGCTTGAGCCACGACGAGTAGTTGCCTTCCCACGGAATGCCGGCGCCACGATCCAGTTCAAGGATCCAGCCCGCTACATTGTCGAGGAAGTAGCGATCGTGGGTCACGGCCACGACGGTGCCGGGGAACTCGCCGAGATGGCGCTCCAGCCAGGCCACCGACTCGGCGTCGAGATGGTTGGTCGGCTCGTCGAGCAGCAGCATGTCGGGTTTGCTGAGCAGCAGGCGGCAGAGCGCCACGCGGCGCTTCTCACCGCCCGAGAGCTTTTCTACCTTTGCATCGGATGGCGGGCAGCGCAGCGCGTCCATCGCGATCTCGACGGTACGGCTCAAGTCCCAGCCGTTGCCGGCGTCGATCTTCTCCTGCAGATCGGCCTGCTCGGCGATCAGCTTGTCCATGTCGGCGTCGGGGTCTGAGAAGGCGTTCGAGACCTCCTCGAAGCGGGTCAGCATCTGGGCCATCTCGCCCGCGCCATCCATGACGTTGCCCAGCACGTCTTTCTTTTCGTCGAGCTCGGGCTCCTGCTTCAGGAAGCCCACTTTTACGTCGTCGGCCGCCCAGGCCTCGCCGGTGAAATTATCGTCCTCGCCCGCCATGACCTTCAGCAGGGTCGATTTGCCCGAACCGTTCAGGCCCAGCACGCCGATCTTGGCGCCCGGCAGGAATGACAGCCAGATGTCCTTCAGGACCTGCTTGCCGCCCGGGAAGGTCTTGTTCAGACCTTTCATCACATAGATATATTGATAGCTTGCCATCTTTGTTCCCCTAGCCGGGCGGAAGGTCGCCTAGATAGGCGGCCTCGGGCCTGCATTCCAGTTCGAATTAAGGGAGGCTGACCTGCCGCCTTCCACCTGTTGTCGGTAATGAAACCGGTATTGTAAGGTAAGTCTGTAATCGCCGGAGACAAACTCCCTCAGTGAAGCGGCCGGAATATCTGGTTGCGCCGGAGCAAAAATGCACCGGCAGATAGCTCTTTGCACGGCGTGCAGAGGGCGGGGGGATGAAGGGCGTGGAACTTTACAGGCAGG
>CAIKZO010000141.1 GCA_903832005.1 Enhydrobacter aerosaccus
ACCGTCGGCATGGACGTCGACACGCGCGCCTACTTCGTGGCCGCGACCATGGTGATCGCGGTGCCGACCGGCGTGAAGATCTTCTCCTGGATCGCCACGATGTGGGGCGGCTCGATCCGCCTCAGCATCCCGATGCTCTGGGCGATCGGCTTCATCTTCCTGTTCACCGTCGGCGGCGTGACGGGCGTGGTGCTGGCCAATGCCGGCGTCGACTACGCCATGCACAACACCTACTACGTGATCGCGCACTTCCATTACGTGCTGTCGCTCGGCGCCATCTTCGGCATGTTCGCCGGCTTCTACTACTGGTTCCCCAAGATGTGCGGGAAGATGTATCCGGAGTGGGCGGCCCAGATTCACTTCTGGACCTTCTTCATCGGCGTCAACCTGACGTTCTTCCCGATGCACTTCTCGGGCCTCGCCGGCATGCCGCGCCATTACGTCGACTATCCTGACGCGATGCACCACTGGAACGAGATCTCCTCGATCGGCGCGTTCCTGTCGTTCGGCTCGGCGGTCTTCTGGCTGATCTTCATCGTGTTCGGCACGCTGATGGCCGGCCGCAAGGTCGGTGCGAACTACTGGGGTGAGGGCGCCACGACGCTGGAATGGACGGTCGACTCGCCGCCGCCGTTCCACACGTTCGAGGAACTGCCGCACATCTCTCCCACGGCACACCACTAAACTCGAGGAGCGGGGGCGCCACACTGGCGCCTTCGCCTTGAAGGGCAATGAGCGACACCGCACACGGTATCTGGACGAACGGCGACGCCAAGGCGAGCACCGCGACGGTGCGCGACTACGTGGACCTGCTGAAGCCGCGCGTGATGTCGCTTGTCGTCTTCACCGCGCTGGTCGGACTCGTGATCGCGCCCGCGCATATCCATCCGCTGGCCGCGGCGCTTGCCGTGCTGGCCGTCGCGTTGGGCTCCGGCGCGGCCGGCGCCATTAACATGTGGTACGAGCGCGACCTTGACGCCCTGATGGACCGCACGGCCAACCGGCCGCTGCCGAGGGGCCGTATAGCGCCCGACGACGCGCTGGGCCTCGGCATCCTGCTGTCGATCTTCTCGCTGATGCTGATGGCGGTGGCGACCAACTACGTTGCGACCGCGCTGCTCGCCGCCGCGATCCTGTTCTACGTCTTCATCTACACGATCTGGCTGAAGCGCCGCACACCGCAGAACATCGTGATCGGCGGTGCCGCCGGCGCCTTTCCGCCGATGATCGGCTGGGCGGCCGCGACCGGAGACGTGTCGGCAGTCGGCGTTGCACTGTTCCTTCTGATCTTCCTGTGGACGCCGCCGCACTTCTGGGCGCTCTCGCTCTACCGCAGCGACGATTATCGCCGTGCCGGCGTGCCGATGCTTCCCGTCGTCGCGGGCCCGCGCGAAACCAAGCGCCAGATGCTGATCTACACGCTGATCCTGGCGCCGGTCTCTCTGGCGCCGACACTGCTGGGCGCGGTCGGCTGGATCTACGGCGCGGTCGCCGTCGCGATGAGCCTCGTCTTCATCGGTCATGCCGTCCTCGTGTGGCGCACGGCCGACGACGAGAGCGCGCATCCGGTGGCGCGCCGCATGTTCTTCTTCTCCCTGCTTTACCTCGCGGTGCTGTTCGCCGCGCTGCCGGTGGACCACGTCGTGGGCCGCCTCATCAGCACCCAAATGATCGGCGGATGAGCGTCATGGCCGACGATAATCGCCGCCCGGGCGACACCGATAGGCACCGCCGCCAGCGGAGCAAGAACCTGTTCATGTTCTTCGTGCTGCTGGCCGTGGCCGCTGTGTTCTTCGCGATCACCATCGTGAAGATGAGCGGCCAGACGGGCGTGAAGATATGAGCCGCCCTGCCAACAAGCCGGTCGACAAGAACGCACGGCTGGCCTGGAGCCTGGTGGCGATCTTCGCCGGCATGCTGGGCTTGGCCTACGCCGCCTCGCCGCTCTACGAGGCGTTCTGCAAGGCCACCGGTTTCGCCGGCACGCCGCGGATCGCCGTCGAAGGCGACCGGCCGGTGCTGAAGCGCACGGTCGATGTCCGCTTCGATACCAACGTCGATCCCAACCTCGCCTGGCATTTCCAGCCGGTGCAGCGCGAAGTCACGGTGCATCTGGGCGAGGAGAAGCTCGTCTATTTCCGCGCCACCAACCGCTCGCAGCGCCCGATCGTCGGCACGGCCACGTACAACGTGACGCCCGAGCCGTCGGCGCCGTGGTTCAACAAGATCCAGTGCTTCTGCTTCACCGAGCAGTTGCTGCAGCCCGGGCAGTCGGTCGACATGCCCGTGATTTTCTTCGTCGATCCCGACATGGACAAGGATCGGCGGTACGACAACGTCCGCACCATCACGCTCTCGTATACTTTCTTCGAGTCGAAGACGGAGCGGGCGAAGATCTTGCTTGGCGGCGTGCCCGCCAACGGAAACGGAAAAGGGGGCTAGAGAATGTCCGACGGCGCGCCAAAGCATCCATATCACCTGGTCGATCCGAGCCCATGGCCGGCATTCGGCGCGCTCGCGGCCTTCGTGCTGGCCTTCGGCACCGCGCTCGGCCTGCATCCCGACATGCTGGGCACCGGCGTCGAATCGGTGGTCAAGGCGGTCAACTGGTGGATCGTGGTCCCGGGCTTCCTGATGGTGTTCGCGACCATGTACTGGTGGTGGAGCGACGTCATCGTCGAGTCGCGCACCTACCATACCGCAGTGGTCCAGATCGGCCTGCGCTACGGCATGATCCTGTTCATCGCCTCGGAAGTGCTGTTCTTCGTGGCCTTCTTCTGGGCCTTCTTCGACTCGGCGATCTATCACTCCTCGCCCGAGATGCCGGGCCGCATGGCGGCCGACGGCGGGATGTGGCCGCCCAAGGGCGTGCACGTGATAGCGGCCTTCGACCTGCCGTTCATGAACACGCTGATCCTGCTGCTCTCGGGCACCACGGTGACCTGGGCGCATCATGCTATCCTCGAGGGCAACAAGCGTGACGCCGTCCGCGGCCTGCTGTTGACCGTGATCTTGGGTGCCTGCTTCACCTGCATCCAGCTCTTCGAGTATGCGCACGCGCCGTTCGGCTTCAGCGACAACATCTACACGTCGACCTTCTTCATGGCGACGGGCTTCCACGGCTTCCATGTGTTCGTGGGAACGACCTTCCTGCTGGTCTGCCTGTTCCGCGCGTCGGCGGGCCAGTTCACGCCCAAGCATCACTTCGGCTTCGAGGCTGCCGCCTGGTACTGGCACTTCGTCGACGTGGTGTGGCTGTTCCTCTTCATCTGCGTCTACTGGTGGGGCGCCGGCAACGCGCCGATCGCTCACCACTAAAGGCGCAGGACGCGTATAATCGGAACCGCCGGGGTGATCCCCGGCGGTTCGTTTTTGAGGGGTACGCTCGATGTTCAAGCTGCGGCCGCTCCTTGGGCCCACGCTCGTCTCTCTGCCGATCCTGGTGCTGTGCCTCGGCCTCGGCATCTGGCAGATGGAGCGGCGCGAGTGGAAACGCGACATCCTCGACCGCATCGCCGCCAACCAATCGGCGACGCCGATGCCGTTCGACGAGCTGCTGAAGGGCGACCCGTTGCGCCGCGAGTACGGCAAGGTCGCGGTGACGGGCACGTTCCTGCACGCCAGTGAGTTCCACCTGGCCGCGCGCAGCCGCGGAAACGACGTCGGCATCCAGGTCGTGACGCCGCTCAAGACCGAGGGCGGCCAGATTGTGCTGTTCGACCGCGGCTGGGTGCCGTCGGAGAAGAAGGATCCGGCGACCCGGCCCCAGGGCCAGGTGACAACCGCCGTCCCGTTGATCGGCGTCGTTCGCCGCAGCCAGGTCCAGCGCCAGTTCGCGCCCGACAACGTGCCGGACAAGAACGTCTGGTTCCATGTCGACGTGCCGCTGATGCGGCGGATGGCCGGCGGCACGCCCGACCCAGTGCTCGACACTTTCTTCCTCGAAGCCGATACCGCGCCCAATCCCGGCGGCTTGCCGCTGGGCGGCCAGACCCAACTCGATATTCCCAACGACCATCTGCAGTACGCCATCACCTGGTTCCTGCTCGCGCTGGCACTGGTCGGCGTCTACCTCTCCTATCATTGGGAGAACGGCCGGCTGACGGTGAACGGCCGCACCAAAGCGAAGGCGCCATGATCTCCAACGATCCTTATGCCGAACTCGAGCGCCGCTTCGGCCGCATGAGCGCGGTCAATCGTGCCGGCGCCATCCTGAACTGGGACCGCTCGACCATGATGCCGGCCGGCGCGAGCGAGGATCGTGCAGACCAGCTCGCGACCCTGGGCGTCATCAGCCACGAGATGATGGTTGCGCAGGACATGGAAGAACTCCTGTCGCGCGCGGAAGAGGCCAGGGCGACGCTCGATCCCTGGCGCGCTGCCAACCTGCGCGAGATGCGCCATTCCTGGACGCACGAGAACGCGCTCCCGTCCGACCTCGTGGAAGCGCGCACGCGTGCGTCGTCCGCCTGCGAGATGGCGTGGCGCGAGGCCAAGAAGAACAACGACTTCAAGGCGTTGCTGCCGACACTTGGTGAAGTGTTGAAGATCGTCCGTGAGGTCGCCGCCGCGAAGTCCGCGATGCTGGGCCTCTCGCACTACGACGCGCTGCTCGACGAATACGAGCCGGGCGGCCGCGCCCAGCGCATCGACGCGTTGTTCGCCGAACTCAGCGCCTTCCTGCCCGGAATGCTGGCGCGGGTGACGGAACACCAGGCGCGTGGGCCGCAGCCACTGCCGCTCGAGGGACCCTTCGCGGTTGAGGCGCAGCGCGCGCTGGGTGAGGGGCTGATCCGCACCATCGGTTTCGATTTCACGCACGGCCGGCTCGATGTCTCGGCGCATCCCTTCACCGGCGGCACGGCCGACGACACGCGCATCACCACGCGCTACGACGAGGAAGACTTCGCGCGCGCCCTGATGGGCGTGCTGCACGAATGCGGCCACGCGCTCTACGAGGCGGGCTTGCCGCGCGACTGGCGCCGCCAGCCGGTCGGCAACGCGCGGGGCATGGTGCTGCATGAGAGCCAGTCGCTGCTGATGGAGATGCAGGCCTGCCGCGGCCGCGAGTTCATCGACTTCGCCGCGCCTCGCATGCGCGCGGCCTTCGGCAAGACCGGCCGGGCCTGGGATGCGGACAACATCCACCGTATCTACACGCGCGTGACGCCGGGCTTCATCCGCGTCGACGCCGACGAGGTCACCTATCCGCTGCACATCGTGCTGCGCTATCGGCTGGAGCGCGCGATGCTGGCGGGCGACCTGGCGCTGGCCGACCTGCCGGGTGCCTGGAACGACGGCATGAAGGAACTGCTGGGCATCGTGCCGCCGACCGACAGTGTGGGCTGCCTGCAGGACATCCACTGGCCCGATGGCTCGATCGGCTATTTTCCGACCTACACGATGGGCGCCTTGGCGGCGGCCCAGCTCTTTGCCGCAGCCAGGAAGGCCGTGCCGGGGCTGCTGGCCTCGATCGGGAAGGGCGATTTTGCCCCCTTGTTGGGCTGGCTGCGGGCCAATGTGCATGGCAAGGGCTCGATTACCGATACCGATACGATCCTGACCGAGGCCACGGGTGCCCCCCTGGGCGTGGCGGCCTTCAAGGCACATCTGGAAAGCCGGTATCTCCCGGCGTAAGAATATTCCCATGCTCGACCTGCGACCGAACTGTGAATGCTGCGACAAGGATCTGCCGAACGGTGCGCCCGACGCGCTGATCTGCACCTATGAATGCACCTTCTGCGCGGACTGCGCGAACACCCGCCTGGGCGGGCAGTGCCCCAATTGCGGCGGCGACTTGGTGAAACGCCCGACCCGTCCGGAGCGGGCACTGGCCAAGCACCCGGCCTCGACCAAGCGCGTGAAGAAAGACCACGCCGCCTGCAAGCAAGTCGCCTGACATGAAGTACATCAGTACCCGGCACGGCTCGCAGGGGAATCCCGCGCCGCTCGACTTCGAGGATGTCATGCTCGCGGGCCTCGCGCGCGACGGCGGCCTCTATCTGCCGGCCGAGTGGCCGCAATTCTCCAAGGCCGAGATCGCTGCCCTGAAAGGCAAGCCCTATGGCGAGGTTGCCTACCGCGTGATGAAGCCGTTCGTGGGCAATGCCTTCGACGAGCCGACTTTCCGCCGCCTGATCGCCGAGGCCTATGCGTCGTTCGAGACACCCGAAGTGGCGCCGCTGAAGCCGCTGGGTGACAGCGGTATGCATCTGCTCGAGCTGTTCCATGGCCCGACCTTGGCCTTCAAGGACGTGGCGCTGCAGTTGCTGGGCCGCATGCTCGACCACACGCTGACCACCAAGGGCCAGCACGCCACCATCGTCGGTGCGACCTCGGGCGATACCGGATCGGCGGCGATCGAGGCGGTGCGCGACCGCAAGGCGATCGAGATCTTCATGCTCTTCCCGCGCGGCCGCGTCTCCGAGGTGCAGCGCCGCCAGATGACCACGGTGCTGGCGCCCAACGTGCACAACATCGCGGTCCAGGGCACGTTTGACGACTGCCAGGATCTTGCCAAGGCCTGCTTCAACGATCTCGCCTTCCGCGACAAGCATGCGCTGACGGCGGTGAACTCGATCAACTTCGCCCGCGTGATGGCGCAGATCGTCTATTACTTCTGGGCGGCAGTGAAGCTCGGCGCGCCGGACACGCCGGTCGCCTTCACCGTGCCTTCGGGAAACTTCGGTAACGTCTACGCGGGCTATGCCGCCAAGCAGATGGGCCTGCCGATCTCGCACTTCGTGGTCGCGGCCAACGCCAACGACATCCTGGCGCGCTTCTTCGAGCAGGGCGCGATGACCATGACGACCGTCGTGCCGACCTACAGTCCCAGCATGGACATCCAGGTCTCGAGCAACTTCGAGCGCCTGCTGTTCGATCTCTACGGTCGCGACGGCAAGGCGCTCGCCGATGCGATGACGGCGTTCCGCAGCACCGGCACGCTGAAGGTCGGCGCCAACGCTTTCGGCGACGTGCGCGCGCTGTTCGACGCCGGTCGTGTCGACGACGAGGGCACGCTGAGGGCGATCGCCGATTGCCTCGCACGCTTCGGCGAGACCATCGATCCGCACACTGCGGTCGGCTATGCCGTGGCCCAGCATCATCGCCGCGATCCCAAGATTCCAATGGTCGTGCTGGCGACGGCGCATCCGGCCAAGTTCCCCGACGCGGTGCAGAAGGCGACCGGCGTGCGTCCGGCACTGCCGGCGCGGCTCGGTGACCTGCTGGAGCGCACCGAGCGGGTCGATGGCCTGCCCAACAGCGCGGACGCGCTCAAAGAAATGATCGAGGACCGGCTGGCCGGTGCTCGCCCCCGTGTGAAGGTACGTACATGAGCAACGTCAAGGTCACGACGCTTTCCAACGGGCTGCGCATCGCGGTCGACGAGATGCCGGAAGTCGAATCGGCCTCGCTCGGCATCTGGGTCGCCTGCGGCACGCGCCATGAGTCGGCCGAGCTGAACGGCATGGCGCACATGCTGGAGCACATGGCCTTCAAGGGCACCAAGACGCGCAGCGCCCGGTTGATCGCCGAGGAGATCGAGAACGTCGGCGGCAGCCTCAACGCCTACACCGGCCGCGAGATCACGGCCTACCACGCGTCGGTGCTGAAGGAAGACGTGGCGCTGGGCGTCGAGATGGTGTCGGACATCCTGCGCAACTCGGTGTTCGATCCGGACGAGCTGCAGCGCGAACGCGGCGTCATCCTGCAGGAGATCGGCCAGGCGCTCGACACGCCCGACGACCTGATCTTCGACCAGTTTCAGGAGACCGCGCTGCCGGGCCAGCCGCTCGGCCGCCCCGTGCTGGGCACTGCCGACTCCGTCGAAACGATAGGCCGCGACGATCTCTTCGCCTTCCTGGCGCGCCACTACACCGCTTCGAACATGGTGATGTCGGCGGCGGGCCGGGTCGAGCACGACCAGATCGTCGAGCTGGCCGAGAAGCATTTCGGCTCGGTGCCGCGCACGCCGGCAAACGCCTACATTCCGGAGCCGATCAACTATGTCGGCGGCGACAGCCGCGAGACCCGCACGCTCGAGCAGGCCCATCTCGTGCTGGGCTGCCAGGGCATCGGCTACCGCGACCCCGACTATTACGCGACCGCGATCTACTCGACCCTGTTCGGCGGCGGCATGTCCTCGCGCCTGTTCCAGCGCATCCGCGAGGAACGCGGCTTGGTCTACGGCATCCACTGCTTCAACGCGGCCTATGCCGACGGCGGCCTGTTCGGCATCTACGCCGGCACCGGCCAGGACGATCTCGCCGAGTTGGTCCCCGCGGTCTGCGAGGAGTTCGCCAAGGTGGCCGACACGCTCACCGAGCAGGAGTTGATCCGGGCGCGCAACCAGATCAAGGCCGGCACCCTGATGGCGCTCGAATCGAGCGGCGCCCGCTGCGAGCAGGCAGCCCGGCATCTGCTGATCCATAACCGCCCGATCCCCTATGCCGAGGTCGTGTCGCGCATCGAGGCGGTCGACCAGGCTGCTGTCCGCCGCGTCGCGCGCCGGCTGCTCGAGGGCAAGCTGACGATCGCCGCCCTCGGCCCGATCGACGACCTCGAATCGATCGACAAGATCGCCGCACGCCTCGCGGCGTAAAAAGTACTTCCTCGCGAGGATTGCCGGAAAACGCCGGCCTGTCTGCATTTCAGGCGATTCCTCGCGAGCGGCTCGCGAGCCCTCGCGAGGGCGATTGGTTGGGACAAGGTCTCTCCACTCGGCCTTCGGCCTCGGTCGAGACGACGGGGCATGGATGCCGATCTCGTCGCCCCGAGCGTAGCCGAGGGGCCTTCTCTCGAGCGTCCGCCGCCGATTGGCGAAGACGAGGACTGATTTTAAGCGCCTCGTGCGGAATCACCTATTACGGTCGTTACTGACGACATATCGTTGGCCTGCTTAACTTCTTGGGGGGCCGCGGATGACCATCACTTGCATCAAGAACGCACGCTGGGTGGTGGCGTGGGATACAGCGCTTCAGCAGCACTATTTCCGCAACGACATCGATGTGGTGTTCGATGACAACCGGCTGATCCATGTCGATGCTGACTACGCCGGCTCCGCGGATCGGGTGATCGACGGCAGCGGGCTCTGCGTCGTGCCGGGCATGGTGAACGTCCACACGCACCTGCAGTCCGAGAGCCTGGGCCGCGGACTGATCGAGGAATTGGGCAACCAGGCCCTCTACCAGACCGGCATCCTCGACGAGAAATCCGTGTTCGTGACCTCGGGCCTCACCGAGCAGGCGGGTGGCGCCGCAGCCCAACTCGAGGCCAACAAGGCCTCGACCGAGAATGCGATCGCTGAGCTGCTGAAGAGTGGCTGCACCACCGTGACCGATCTTGCCGTGGCCTGGGACGGCTGGCTCGATACGTTGGCGGCGACCGGCATCCGGGCGGTGGCGGCGCCGATGTATCGCGACGCCAGGTGGATCGTGCCGACCGGCCATCGCCTCGATTACGACTGGGACCTGGCCAAGGGGCGGCGCGATTTCTCGACGGCACTGGCCGCAGCCGACGCCGCGATCAAGCATCCGTCGGGACGGCTCAGCGCCATGCTGGCGCCGATGCAGGTCGATACCTGTTCACCCGAACTGATCCGCGACAGCATCGCCGCGGCGCGCGATCGGGGGATCAAGACCACCGTGCATTGCTCGCAGCATATCCCGGAGTTTCAGGAGATGGTGCGACGGCACGGGATGACGCCCGTGCAGTGGATGGAGCGCGAGGGGCTGCTCTCGCCCGACATGCTGCTGGGCCACGCGATCTTCCTCGACCATCACTCGCTGGTGCAGTGGTGGACCAAGCGCGACCTCGACATCCTCCACGACACCGGCACGTCGGTCGCCCATTGCCCGGTGGTGTTCTCGCGCTACGGCCAGATGATGGAAGATGTCGGCAGCTACATCCGCAAGGGCGTGAACGTGGCGTTTGGCACCGACACCGAGCCCCAGAACATGGCGGAAGAGGTGCGCATGGCCTCGACCATGGGGCGTGCCGCGGCGAAGAGCGTGCGCGGTGTCTGGCTGTCGGAGCTGTTCCATGCCGCCACCATCGGCGGCGCGAAGGCGCTCGGTCGTGACGATATCGGCCGGCTTTCCGTTGGCGCCAAGGCGGACCTCGTACTGCTCGACCTGGAAGCGCCGGGCATGCGGCCGGTGCGTGATCCCTTGCGCAGCTTCTTCTTCAGTGCCGCCGACCGCGCGGTGCGCGACGTGTTCGTCGATGGCAATCAGGTCGTGAAGGACGGCGCGGTCCTCACGATCGATCGCGCTGGTCTGTCACCGCGCCTGCAGCAATCGCAGGATGCCTTCGTGCGCAACGCGCCGTATGTCGATTTCCGCGGCCGGTCGGCGGACGAGATCTCGCCGACCAGTCTCCGGATCGAGGGCAAGAACCTCGGCTAGCGCTTGTTGGCGCCGGTCGGGGCGGGCGCCGTCGTGTGGCGGGCCATGCTGATCAGGCCCGACGAGGTCTCGGGCGCCGGATTGCGCGGCGGCACGCCGATCGAGGCGCGTTCCTGCACGGCCTTCACCTCGGTCGAGTGGCGGATGATGTTGTAGCGCAGCGCGGTGTAAAGGTTCACCGGGAACGGCATGTTGGCGTTGAAGTCGATGATCAGCACCACACGCGTTTCCTCGGTCTGGTTCTTGACCCAGTGTTCGCGCGTGTCGTCGAACACCAGCGGCTCGCCTTCCTGCCAGAAGAAGTGATGGCCGCCGATCTCGATCCAGCACTTCTCGGGCTCTTTCGGCACGATCAGCGGATAGTGGAAGCGGATCACGCCCGCGGCCGAGCCGCGATGGGGCACGATCTCGGCGCCACCGGCCAGAATGCTGAAGAGCGCAGTGTGCACGCCGGGGATGCGGCAGATCGCGGCGTAGGTGTCGGGCACCGCCGCGGTATTTTCCTTGACCTCGTGGCCCCAGATCTTGAGCAGGAAGGTACGCCAGGCGCGGCCCGCGACGTAGAGATCGCGCGGATGCACTTCGTGCAGCGCCGGGATCGCGTCGTGGTGACTCAGCAGGTAGTTCAGGTCGGCCTTGATCTTGTCGTGGCTCTTCTTGAGCTCGGCCAGCACCGGGAACGCCTTGATCGCGTCGTCGCCACCAAGCGGTAGCTTCGGCATGCGACGCAGGATCATGTCCGACATCTTGAGATTGAAGTTCTCGATCGGCTCCTGCGGCACCCAGATATTCTTGGTGAGGTAGAAGCGGCCTTTCTGGCCGACGTTGGTGTTTTCTTCGGTTTGCATCGCTAACGGGTCCTGCAAAGACACGGGGGGATTCGAGGGCGGCAACTTGCTGCGATCGGCGGGCTATTTCAAGGCGATCCATGCCGCACCTCAAGCGGCGAGATAACCCCAAATTCCTGCGCCAAGTTACGGAAAACATGTCACAATTAACAGGTTAAGTTAAGATACGGCTCTTATGTTCCGTCTCGCCGATGTCCCGCTCTCGCTTTCCGGCATGACCCGTATTCCCGGGCGGCGGGTCTATTTGCGTGCCCCGAGCATGGACGATTGGCCCGAATGGGCCGAATTGCGGGCCCGCAGCCGGAATTTCCTCACGCCTTGGGAGCCGACCTGGCCGGACGATTCGCTGGGCCGGGACCATTTTCGCCGCCGCCTGCGCCAGCAGGTGCGCGAATGGCGGGCGGGCGAGGCCTATGGTCTTTTTGTGTTCCTGAACGACAAGCGCCGGCTGGTGGGCGGGATCAATCTCTCCAACGTGCGCCGTGGCGTGGCCCAGGCGGCATCGGTCGGTTACTGGATGGGCCAGCCCTATGCCGGCCAGGGGCTGATGACGGACGCGCTGCGCGCCATCCTGCCGTTCGTGTTCGATGAGCTGCGCCTGCACCGGCTCGAGGCCGCGTGCCTGCCGCACAACGAGCCATCGAAGGGGGTGCTCGCCAAGGCGGGCTTCCATGAGGAAGGGCTGGCGCGACAGTATTTGAGAATTAACGGACAGTGGGCAGACCATCTGTTATTTGCCCTGCTGCGGGCCGATTACGATTCCTTGCTGAGGGCCAATCGCTGATGCGCAACCTGACGCCCAACACCATCACCAACGCCTTTGCCGAGTACGCCAAGAATGCGCCCTCGGCCCGCACCCGCGATCTGCTGGTGAGCCTGGCCGGCCACCTGCATGCCTTCGTGCGAGAGAACAAGCTGACCCAGGCCGAGTGGACGTCGGCGATCGACGCGCTGACGCGCGCGACCCAGTTCACCGACGACAAGCGCAACGAATACATCCTGTTCTCCGACCTTCTGGGCGTCTCCTCGCTGGTCGACATGGTGAACGCCGAGACCAAGGGCACGCCTTCGTCGGTGCTGGGCCCGTTCTTCATCGAGAACACACCCGAACTGCCCAACGGCGGCGACCTCTGGCACGGCCAGGTTGGCGAGCCGCTCGTGGTGAGCGGCAAGATCGTCGACCAGCAGGGCACGCCCGCGGCGGGCACCGTCATCGCGCTGTGGCAGAACGCCGGCAACGGACTCTATGCCCAGCAGGATCCCGAGCAGAACCCGACCAACTATCACGGTCGCCTCAAGGTGGCGGCCGACGGGACGTTTGCCTTCACCACTGTGCGGCCCGTCTCATATACGGTGCCGGACGATGGGCCGGCGGGTGACATGCTGCGCGTGCTGGGGCGCCATGCCTGGCGGCCGGCGCATCTGCACATGATGATCCAGGCGCCGGGTCGCAAGCCGCTGATCACCGAGTTCTTCCCCGACGACGACAAGTACCTCGAGCAGGATGCCGTGTTCGGCGTGCGCGCGGGGCTCGTGTTGCCGTTCACGAAGGTCACCGATCGTGGCGCGCTGCCGGCGAACCTGTCGACGCGCGACACGCTGCCGATGCCGGTGTGGACGGCGCGGCTCGACCTCACACTCCCGGCGAACTGATCCTCAGTTGAGGTGGCCGTCAGTCTAGGTGGGCAGTGATGGCAGCCACCCATCCGTCGGCATGTCTCACCTGGCCCCGGCCGGCGAGATGGCACTTGTCGGAGCGATCCTCGAAGCCGATCTCGTCGGTGTTCGGCCCGGGATAGACGCCCGGCAACTCCGTCAGCGCGAGCTGGATCTTCTGCAATTCGAGATTGGGCCGGGGATCGAGGCAGATCGTGGCCCGGGCCACGAAGAACTTCGACTGCGGGAAATAGCGCTTGGTGAGAGCGATGATCGGACGCATCGCGCCCGCGTATTCGGCGACATGCCCCTCGGCGCTGTCGTTCTCGCCCTGATGCCACAGAAAGTGCGTCACGGTGAGGCCGGCCGCCTTCGCCTCCGCGAGCCGCTTCTCCAGCATGCCGTTCAACCGGCCGCCGGTTGTCCATTCCAGGGCGGACGTGCTGCCGACGCCCGCCGCCAGCAGGATCACGTCGTCGAACGTGCCGGCCGCCACGAGCTTGTCGCCCATCAAGGTCGCGAAGCCGCCGTTCTCTCCGGTTGCGCCCAGCAGCGGATCCTCGGCGCGATAATATTTCCCCTCCCAGAAGTTCACGACATGGTCGCTGCTGGCGTGGAACCTCTGCTGGTTCTGGTTGGCCGAGTTGCTCTGGCCGAAGACGAAGGCGACCATCGTGCGCGAGGTGAGGGGCGGTCGCGGCACCTCGTGCTTGCCGTAATAGGCGGTGAGCTGATGGAACTCGTTGATGCGGGTGAACAGCGAAGTGTAGCCGGTGGCGATGCGGTGGCGCTCGACGAACGCAGCGGCGAAGACGACTAGAACAACTCCGACGGCGATCCAGCGCTTCACTTCACGCTTCCCACGACCATGCGCGTCAGCCTCTCTCGCGCGAGATAGTCGGAGGCGATCGGCGTCAGATGCGATTCGTCGGGGCTCGTCAGTCCGGCCTTTCTGTCGTCGCCGAGATAGGTCAGGCAGCCCTCGGCGTTGCAGAACAGGCCCATGACGTCGACGTACGCCAGATGAGCGCTCGTCGTGAAATTGTCGATGATTACGGTGTTTCGGAAGGCCAGCGGCCGATCGATCCCGATCGATGTCCGGCGTGGGGTATCGTGCCACAGGCGGCGCGCGACGATGGTCGGCAGTGGCACCATCCAATGCGGCGTCGGACCCACGCTCAGGATGCGCGTGACGCCGAGCTTCGCGAGCTTGTCGGCGATCAGCTGCGTGCGCCACACGAGATGGCCTGCGTCCTGGGCGAGCACCACGACGTCGGGGCGGAGCGCGGTAATGGTCTTCAGGGCTTCCCAGCTCGCCTGCAGGCACGAGTCGCTCGACGGGCCGACCACCAGCCCATCGGGCGGGCAATCGGAAGTCCCGACCTGCAGGATCTGCCAGTCTGCCGGCAAAGTCTTCTTGAGGCCCGAGTAGAGCTCATCCGCATGCGAATCGCCCCACAGCATCACGGCATGGCGCTTGGCCGGGTCCCGCTCGGTGCAGCGCTCCGTACAGCCCACGGGTGGTTCGCTGGCGGCGAAAGAAGCGAGGAAGGCCTCGCGCGCGGGATCGCGGACACTCATGCCGGGAAGTCCGTTCAGCGCGACGCAGGCTGCGCCCGCGAGGCAGGTTGCGATGGCGAGACCGAGCAGCAGCGGCGTGCCGACGACGGCGCGGGGGCTGCGGCGCAAGGGCCGCTCGATCAGCAGATGCGTCGCCACGGCTGCCGGCAGGGCGAGGGCCAGCATCACGATACGCATGCTGGACGACGGAAGCGTGCTGTCCACGACGCCGGCAAAGGTCAGCAGCGGCCAATGCCAGAGATAGAGCGGGTAACTCACCAGGCCGAGGCCGGCGGCAGCCGAGTTGCCGAAGAGCTTGCGGTTTAGCCACGCCTCGGACCCGGCGGCCAGGACGAGAACAGTGCCGAGTGCCGGGATCAGCGCGCGCCAGCCGGGAAAGGGCCGGCCGCCTCCCAGCAGGATGACGCTGACGGCGAGCAGGAGGCATCCCGTCATGGCGGCGGTGTTGGCGGGCGGTGCCTCGAGCTTCCAGCCGCGCCGTTCCAGCAGAGCGAGGCCGCCGCCCAGTGCGAATTCCCAGGCGCGCGACAGCGGCGAATAGAAAGCCGCCGGCGGGTTGCGATAGCTCCAGTAGAGGCTCGCGCAGATCGACAGGACGAGGACCGCAACGACGATCTGCGTGGTGCGCTTGGCGTCGCCGCGCGCCGCCATCAGCAGGAGCGGCCAGGCAAGGCAGAGTTGGGCGAGGAGGGCGACGCTCCACAGGTGATGCAGGAGGCGCGTGTCCATGCCGCGCGGTGCGTCGCGGCCGATGAAGTTCGAGGCGAAGGTCGCGCCCGCCGCCACTCCGGTGCCGAGGTCCTGGTATTCGGCCGCGAACAGCAGGAAGCCGCCCGCCGCGAAGACGATGAGCAGGACGAGCAGCAAGGCCGGCCACAGGCGTCGCGCGCGCTGGAACAAATAGGCGAGGAGGTCGAAGTCGTTGCGTTCGAGGTCGGGCAGGATTGCCCTCGAGATCAGGTAGCCCGAGACGACGAGCAGGATGTCGATGCCGACGAAGCCGCCCGGCAGCCAGCGCGCCGAGGCGTCGAACGCCAGCACCGCCAGCACGGCGAAGCCGCGCAAGCCGTCGATGTCGGCGCGGTGCTCCTGCCGCGCGCCCGTCACGTCTCGACCGGCATGATTACTTCGTCGTCTTCAGGAAATCGTCGATCAACGGCTGCCAGATCGGCGCGCCGCTCTGGGCGCTGGCGAGACTGTGGCCTTCCTTGCCGAACGGGCCGACCGCGCGATGGGTCGCCTT
The DNA here is from genome assembly GCA_903832005.1 of Enhydrobacter aerosaccus. Taxonomy (GTDB): domain Bacteria; phylum Pseudomonadota; class Alphaproteobacteria; order Reyranellales; family Reyranellaceae; genus Reyranella; species Reyranella aerosaccus_B. The sequence goes on from CAIKZO010000141.1 coordinate 15,735, forward strand.
GCCACCGGCGTCGTTGTAAGCGGTCACCATCCTCTCCACCAACTTCGGCTCGAAGTAGGTGTCGTTCGCCGCGTTGATCCAGAGCAGCGGGCCTCTCGCCGTGCTGCCGTACTGGCCAGCGGCCTTGACCAGCGCGCGCGGATCGCAGTTGCCGCCGGGCTGATGTCCGCCACGGCCGGGGGCGAAAGCGATCATGCCCGCCACGCCCGCGGGATCGAGGCTCGAGAGCGCGACGGTGCCCCAGGCGCCGGCGGATTGGCCGATGACGATGGCATGATCGGGCAGGATGAACGGTTGCTGGCGCATGTAATTGATCGTCGCCTCGATATCGGACGCCGTCGCGAGGCCGCCCCGTACGAAGTCGGGATGCGTGCAGCTGCCGTATTCCTCTGCCCAGCCGCCCCCGGTCGCGCCGTAGCCGCGCCGCAGCGGCAGGACGACGACATAGCCGCGATCGACGAAGAACGAGGACAGCGCGCCGTAGCGTGGCCGCTTCATGTTCGGCCTGTCGTTTTCATCGGGCGGCGAGCCATGGTTGATCACGACCAGCGGATGCTTGCCGCCGCCGGACGGCCGGAACACGGTGCTGTCCATGAGCACCGCGCCGCTCGCCGTCGGGATGCGCCATTCCTGCTCGCGCTTGCCTTCGCCGCTCTGTAGTCCGGGTGATTGCGCGAACGCGGAGCCTGAGAGACAGGCGACGAACAGCAGCGTTCTCAGGAACATCGACCTATCTCCCGCTGCGCCGTGCCGGCTTGCCGCGCGAACCGGAACCGGTGCGCACGCCGCGGAACACCCGGCTGTGCTGCATCTTGCCGAGATGTACACCGACATTCGCCGACGCTGCCTGGCCCGGCAGTTCGAGCTCGTTGACTTCGAGCCGCCGGATCTCGTCGCGCAGGCGGCCGGCTTCCTCGAACTCGAGATCGGCGGCGGCGGCGCGCATGCGCTTCTCCAGCTCGGCGATGTGGGAGCGCAGATTGTGCCCGACCAGATGCACGTCGCCCGATACGCCGGTGTCGACCGTGTAGTGGTCGCGCTCGGCGGTCGACTGCAGGATCTCGCCGATGTTCTTCTTGATCGAGGCCGGCGTGATGCCGTGCTCGGTGTTGTAGGCGACCTGCTTGGCGCGGCGCCGGTCGGTCTCGCTGATCGCGTACTTGATCGAGTCGGTCATCTTGTCGGCGTAGAGGATGACGCGGCCATCGATGTTGCGGGCGGCGCGGCCGATCGTCTGCACCAGCGACGTGGGTGAACGCAGGAAGCCTTCCTTGTCGGCATCGAGGATCGCGACCAGCGCGCACTCGGGAATGTCGAGACCCTCGCGCAACAGGTTGATGCCGACCAGCACGTCGAAGGCGCCCAGCCGCAGGTCGCGAATGATCTCGATGCGCTCCAGTGTATCGATGTCGGAATGCAGGTAGCGGCAGCGGATGCCGGCCTCATGGAGATACTCGACCAGGTCCTCGGCCATGCGCTTGGTCAGCACCGTGACCAGAACGCGCTGGCTCTTCTTCGCGCAGTCCTTGCACTCGGCGATCAGGTCGTCGACCTGCTTTTCCACGGGGCGGATGATCACCGTCGGATCGATCAGCCCGGTCGGGCGGATCACCTGCTCGATGAAGGCGCCTTGCGTGCGCTCCATCTCCCACGGGCCGGGCGTGGCGCTGACGAAGGTGGTTTGTGGGCGCAGCGCTTCCCATTCCTCGAACTTCAGCGGTCGGTTATCGATCGCCGAGGGCAGGCGAAAGCCGAACTCGGCCAGCACGCTCTTGCGGTTGAAGTCGCCGCGGAACATGCCGCCGATCTGCGGCACGGTGACGTGGCTCTCGTCGCAGATCAGCAGCGAGTTGGTCGGGAAGTATTCGAACAGGGTCGGCGGCGGCTCGCCCGGATTGCGGCCGGTGAGGTAGCGCGAATAGTTCTCGATGCCGGCGCAGGCGCCGGTCGTTTCCATCATTTCGATATCGAAGTTCGTGCGCTGCTCGAGCCGCTGTGCTTCCAGCAGGCGGCCGGCGCGGTTGAACTCGTCGAGCCGCTGCTTGAGGTCGATCTTGATCTGTTCGATTGCCTTCTGCAGCGTGGGCTTCGGTGTCACGTAATGGCTGTTGGCGTAGACGATGATGTCGTTGAGCGACAGGGTCTTGTCGCCGGTCAGAGGATCGAACTCCGTGATCGATTCGATCTCGTCGCCGAACATCTCGAAGCGCCAGGCGCGGTCCTCGTAATGGGCGGGGAAAAGATCGATCGTGTCGCCGCGTACACGGAAGGTGCCGCGCTGGAAGGCGTTGTCGTTGCGCTTGTACTGCTGCTCGACGAAGCGGCGCAGGAGCGTGGTGCGGTCGATCTTCTGGCCCTTGTGCAGGCGGAAGGTCATCTTCTGGTAGTTCTCCAGCGGGCCGATGCCGTAGATGCACGACACCGAGGCCACGATGATCACGTCGTCGCGCTCCATCAGCGCGCGCGTCGCGGAGTGGCGCATACGGTCGATCTGCTCGTTGATCGACGAATCCTTCTCGATGAAGGTGTCGGTGAGTGGCACGTAGGCTTCGGGTTGGTAGTAATCGTAATAGGAGACGAAGTACTCGACCGCGTTCTCCGGGAAGAAGCTCTTCATCTCGCTGTAGAGCTGGGCCGCCAGCGTCTTGTTGGGCGCCATCACCAGCGCCGGCCGCCCCTGCGAGGCGATCACGTTGGCCATGGTGAAGGTCTTGCCCGACCCGGTGACGCCCAGCAGCACCTGGTTGCGTTCGCCTTCCTGCACGCCGCCGATCAGCTGGCGGATCGCCTCGGGCTGGTCGCCGGCGGGCGTGTAATCCGACACAAGCTTGAATGGCTTGGCCGCCCCCGGCTCTAGCTCCGGCCGCCGCTGGATATACGGCATCAGGAGCGGCATCGCGGGCAGCGCGAGATTCTTTGAGGGCATGGCCTGCATTATATGATGCGCCGCCCCGGGGGCCGCAATGCTAGGTTCCGCGCCCTTCGGCCCTTTCCCGTACGATGTCTGACATTCTTTCCACACCCTTTTTGATCTGCGCGGCCGTTGCCGTCGTGGCCGGCATGGTGCGCGGGTTCGCGGGCTTTGGCGCGGCCATGGTGATGACGCCGATCTTCTCGGCGCTCTACGGGCCCGAGGTCGGCATCGTGCTGTGCATGCTGCTGGAGATCGTGGTCGCCCTGCCGCTGCTGCCACGTGCGTTCAAGCACGTCGACTGGCGCGCGATCGGGCTCCTGCTGGCGGCGGCGATCGTCGGCGCGCCGCTCGGCAACTACGCGCTCACCTTAGTGCCGCCGCAGCCGATGCGCTGGGTCATCTCGGCGATCGTGCTCTCGGCCGTGGCGATGCTGGCCAGCGGCTGGCGCTACAGCGGGCCGCCACGTACCCCGGCCACCTTGGCGGCCGGCGCAGTGAGCGGTTTCCTCAACGGGCTGTCCGGTATGGCCGGTCCGCCGATCGCCTTTTATTACCTCGCAGGTACCGATGCGGCGGTGAAGGTGCGCGCCAATCTCACGACCTATTTCGTCTTCGTCGATCTGGTGGCGATATCGCTTTTCTTCGGGCGCGATCTGGTCGGCTGGAACACCGCCGTGGAGGGCGCCTTCCTGGCGCCTGCCGTCGTGCTGGGCGGCCTGCTGGGCGAGCGGCTGTTTCCCCTCGCCAGCGAGGTGTTTTACCGCCGGCTTGCGCTCGTCCTGCTGGTCGCCGTGGCGATCGGCTCCTTGATCCTGTAACGCGAGCCGGGTAGCGAAAGAACATGCAGATCTGGGGCAAGATCGTTGGAGGTTCGGCAGGCTTCGCCATCGGCGGGCCGATCGCGGCGCTGCTTGGGATGATGGCAGGGCATGCCGTCGACCACGTGCTGGAGCACCGCGTCAGCACCGAGACAGCTCCCGCGATTCCGCACGATGCCAAGGATCATCCCGGCCTGCGCCAGATCGGCTTCACCGTCGGCGTGATCGCGCTCGGCGCCAAGATGGCGAGGGTCGACGGCGAAGTGACGGGCGACGAAGTCGAGGCCTTCCGGTCGTTCTTCCACGTGCCGCCGGAAGAAGAGAAGAACGTCGAGCGCTTCTTCGATCTCGCCAAGCGTGACGCCGCGGGGTTCGAGACCTATGCACGCCAGGTGGCGGCGCTGTTCCCCGATGCGCCGGAAATCCTCGAGAGCGTGCTCGAGGGCCTGTTCGATATCGCCAAGGCCGACGGCAAGGTGGGTCCCGCAGAGGCCGAGTACCTGGCCAAGGTCGCGCAGATCTTCGGCTTGAGCACGTCGCGCTTCGATCGCGCGCGCGCTGCTGCACTGGGCGAAGTGGAGTGCGAGCCCTGCATCGTGCTGGGCATCGATCCGCTGGCGACCGACGAGCAGATCCGCGAGGCCTGGATTCGCCAGGTGAAGGTCCATCATCCCGATCGGTTGATGGCCCAGGGCCTTCCGGAGGAGGCGATCAAGGTCGCCAACCGCAAGCTGGCGCTGATCAACGATGCCTATGCCAAGCTGCGCCGTCAGCGCGGACTGGTCCCGGCCTGAGATGAAAGTCGTCGAACGCCTGTCCCCCAACCACGCTCCGCGCACCGATCAGCCCGTCGACATCCTCGTCCTGCACTACACCGAGCTGCCGCTGCAGGAGTCGCTCGACATATTGAGCGACGACAAGCGCGAGGGCCGGGTGAGCGCACATTATGTATTGGCCGAAGACGGCACGGCCTATCGTCTGGTGCCGGAAGACCGCACGGCCTGGCATGCCGGCACCTCCTGGTGGCGCGGCCGCGAGGCGGTGAACGCGACATCGATCGGCATCGAGATCGTGAACCTGCACGGCGACAGGCACGATTATCCGGACGTCCAGATCGCGGCGCTGATCGAACTCTGCACCGAGATCATCGCGCGCCATCCTGGCATCGTGCCGCGCAACGTCGTCGGCCATTCCGACATCGCCCCACAGCGCAAGATCGATCCGGGCCGGCGCTTCCCGTGGAAGACGCTGGCCGCCGCCGGCATCGGCCTGTGGCCCAAGGCGGGCGGACGGCCGCTCGACGGTGATTTCCAGGCGGGTCTTCAACGCTTCGGCTACTGCCCGCCGCTCGCGGTGCCGCCGCGGGAGATCGTGAAGGCGTTCCAGCGCCATTTCCGGCCGGGCCAGGTCGACGGCATGCCGGATCCAGAGACCAAGGCCCTGCTGGCGGGTTTGCTTGACCCGCTCGGGGGCGCGCTCTAGTCAGGCGCCGCAGGTCAGACGGCTGGATGGCTGCACTCCGCGAGGGGTGAGGAAAGTCCGGGCTCCACGGAGACACGGTGCCGGTTAACGACCGGCGGGGGCGACCCTAGGGAAAGTGCCACAGAGAACAGACCGCCGGTCTGGCCCGTCCTCGGACGGAACACCAGGCAGGCAAGGGTGAAACGGTGGGGTAAGAGCCCACCGCGCGACCGGTAACGGAAGCGGCATGGCAAACCCCACCGGGAGCAAGACCAAATAGGGGCGGCACGCCGGGCAACCGGCAGCGGTGTTTCCGCGACGTCGCCCGGGTCGGTCGCGCGAGGTGTCCGGTAACGGGCATCCCAGAGGAATGGCCATCCATCGCCTTCACGGGCGGGGACAGAACCCGGCTTACAGGCCGTCTGACCTGCATTTCTCTCGAAATGTCACCAAAACCCGGGGAACCTCGGATGCCGATGGCGCCGGGGTTTTCCGCGATTTGTCCCGGATTGCGCCACCCTGTGATATCATTGATATCAACGATATCACGCGCTCTTAGACGCTGCTGGCCGATGGCTCCTTTGGCGATTCTGGTACGCCCGCACTCGGCAATAGCGACTGTCGCAATTTATGGCGCATTCTTTGCGAAAAGCGCGGCCATTGATTCCACACGCTGATTCCGCCTGACGACTCAATTTCAACAAGGTCTTGCGGTCGACTCTCGCAGACGCACAATAGATACCCACCGTAAGGCCCTCAGATTCCTCACTGAATCAGGGCCTTGACTATTGTATCCCGGGTTTTCCCATGTTATCCCATTGTATCCCGAGTAACAGGCAGGGGCGTGGGGCACCTGCAGCGGGATGCAGGGGGAGAGGGCCGTGGCGTTTCGGTCCGAAATCCTGATTAAGCTCGATAAGAAAGGCCGGGTTCTCTTGCCCGCCGCCTTTCGGGATGAGCTGCCTGCCGACGACCGCAACGCCTTCGTCCTCTATCATTCCCCGAATTTGACCGGCGTCGTGAACGGCAACTCGCGGCAGGGCTTCGATGCCATGCTCGACCGCCTGCGCGCCGAGGCCCTGGGCCCCAAGGGCTCGCTCAAGGTCGCGCTCGACGATGAGGCTTTCGATCCCGCGGGCTACCTGTCGGCCAGCGCCCGCACCATCGCGCTGGAGCCGGACGGCCGCTTCAGCCTGCCGGCGGAGTTCGCCGAGGTGATCGAGGCTTCCGAGGGCGTCGTGCTGGCGGGTAAGGGCGAGAAGTTCCAGCTCTGGAATCCCAAGCGCTGGCAGGCCCGTCGCGACGCCGATCGCGCAAAGATGGCCGCCTTCGTGCGCGGCCTGGACGGCGGTGACGCATGACCGCCCCCCGGACTTCCGCCCGCCACATCCCCGTCCTGATGAACGAAGTGGTCGATGCGATCGCCCCGCGCGACGGCGGCTGCTACCTCGACGGCACGTTCGGCGCCGGCGGCTACACCACCGCGATGCTCGACCGCGCCGATTGCCAGGTGATCGCCATCGACCGCGATCCCGATGCCATCGCCGCCGGCCGCGTGCTGGCCGAGCGCTATGCGCCGCGGCTGCGCCTGATCGAAGGCCGCTTCGGCGACATGGCCGAGTTGCTGGCCGGCGAAGAGGTTGCCCGCGGTGGACTGGATGGCGTCACGCTCGATCTCGGCGTGTCGTCGATGCAGTTCGATCAGTCGGAGCGTGGCTTCTCCTTCCGCAATTCGGGTCCGCTCGACATGCGCATGGAGAAGAACGGCCCGTCCGCCGCCGATCTCGTGAACAAGTCGGAAGAGGCCGACCTCGCCGACATCTTCTGGCGCTACGGCGAGGAGCGGAAGAGCCGCCGCGTTGCACACGCCATAATCGAGCGCCGCCGCGAGAAACATATCGAGACCACAGGTGAGCTGGCCGAGATCGTGCGCCGCGCGGTCGGTCCCTCGGCGCGCGACGAGAGCGATCCGGCGACGCGCGCCTTCCAGGCTCTGCGCATCGCCGTCAACGACGAGCTGGGCGAGCTCGAGCGCGGCCTTGCCGCCGCTGAGCAGGTGCTGGCGCCGGGCGGCCGTCTGGCCGTGGTGTCGTTCCACTCGCTCGAGGATCGGGCGGTGAAGGAATATGTGCGCAGCCGCGCCGGGCGCACGCCGAGCCCGTCGCGCCACGCGCCGCCGCGCGGCGAGGAGCAGGCCGCCACCTTGCGCGACCTGTCGCGCAAGCCGGTGCTGCCGTCCGAGGCCGAAGTCTACGCCAACCCGCGTGCCCGCTCGGCGCGCTTGCGGGTGGCTGAAAAGCTGAAAGGAGACCGCGCATGATTCATCGCGGCCTCCTGTTCTGGTCGATTGCCGCCATCGGTACGGCGATCGGTCTCTTCACCGTGAAATACCGTGTGCAGGATCTCGAGGAGAAGATCGACCGCACCAATCTCAAGATCGTCGAGAGTCAGCAGGCCACGCATATCCTGCAGATCGAATGGGATTACCTCAATGAAGCCGAGCGCATCGAGCGCCTGGCTCAGAAGAGTCTCAAACTCGAGCAGGCCTCCATCAAGCAGGTCGTCCGGCTCGACTCTCTGGCAACAAGTTCTGTCCCCCCGCGACGCGATTCACCACTCCCTTCCCCCCCACGTACGGGCACCGACGTCCCCTCGTCGAAGCCCGGTGGTGGTCGCGTCGCAGCGGAGGCCGGCAGCCCCTCGCCGGCCTCCGCACCCCTTTCCACCGGGCCCACGACGCCCCCTCGACCGGCCTCTCCCAAGGAGCAGGCCCAATCGGGTCCGGATGGCGGCAAGCAGCGCGTCGCTGCCTCAATCGACGACATCCTCTCGCGTAAAGAAGAGGTGCGTCGGTGAGGTTGTGGCGAAAGTCTGCACCGCCCGAACCGGCCGTCGCGTCCAACGCGGCGGCCGGCGCGCGTTACGGGTCGGAAAAAGAGCGCCTGAAGGGCGACGCCCAGGAGACTGCACGCCACCGGCTGGTCGCGACCGGTGCGATCTTCATCATGATCTTCTTCGCCGTGGCGCTGCGCATGAGCTACGTCTCGCTGCTGCGTGACGGCGGGGAGCCGACGCAGCGCGTCGCCGCGCGCGGCGGCACCATCCAGTCGGAGCGCGCCGACATCGTCGACCGCAACGGCGTGGTGCTGGCGACGTCGGTGCCGGTGATGTCGGCCTTCGTCAATCCGCACCTGCTGCTCGACACGGCGGACGCCGCCAAGAAAATCGTCTCGGCGCTGCCCGAGTTCAAATACGAGGAGATGAAGGAGAAGCTCGACGCCGATCGCAGCTTCATCTGGATCAAGCGCGGCATGACCCCGCGCGAGTACAATCTCGTCAATCGCCTCGGTATCCCGGGTCTCGAGTTCCAGGGCGAGGAGCGGCGCATCTACCCGCAGGGCTCGACCGGCGCGCACGTCATCGGCTACGACAATATCGACAACACGGGTCTCGCGGGTATCGAGCGCTTCTTCGACCAGCAGCTGCAGAGCGGCGAGCCGGTGCAGCTCTCGATCGATCTTCGCCTTCAGCGCATGGTCGAGGACGAGCTGGTCCACGCGGTGCAGAAGTTCTCGGCGATCGGTGCGCAGTCGATCGTGATGGACGTGACCAACGGCGAAATCCTCGCCATGGCCTCGCTGCCGACCTATGACGCCAACAATGCGCGCACGATCACCAACGAGGCGCTGTTCAATCGCGCCACGCTCGGCGTCTACGAGCAGGGCTCGATGTTCAAGGTATTCAACACCGCGCTCGCGCTCGACACCGGCAAGTTCACGATGGCCGACCATGTCGACGCGACCAACCCGATCAAGATCGACCGCTTCACCATCCACGACGATCCCGACGTGCCGCATCGCGTGCTGTCGCTGCCCGAGGTCTTCACCTATTCGTCGAACATCGCCTCCGCCAAGATGGCGGTCGAGATCGGCAGCGAGACGCAGCGCGCCTTCTTCGACAAGCTGGGCTTCCTGAAGCCGCTCAACACCCAGCTCACCGAACTCGGCCGGCCGCTCTTCCCGTCGCACTGGGCCAAGATCAACACCATGACCATCGCCTTCGGGCACGGCATGTCGGTGTCGCCACTGCATCTCACGACGGGCGTGGCTGCGATGGTGAACGGCGGCATCCTCTATTCGCCGAGCTTCCTGAAGCGCGGCACGGCGAGCGATCCCGGCCGGCGGGTGATCCAGGCCAAGACCTCGATGCTGATGCGTCAGCTGATGCGCCTCAACGTGATCCAGGGCACCGGCAAGAAGGCTGACGTTCCGGGCTATGAAGTGGGCGGCAAGACCGGCACGGCGGAAAAGGTCGGCAACGGCGGCTACGCCAAAAAAGCCTTGTTCAGCTCGTTGGTGGGCGTGTTCCCCATGAGCGATCCGAAATTCCTCGTTCTGGTGTCGCTGGATGAGCCCAAGGGCCTCGCTGAGACCGGTGGCTATGCGACGGGCGGCATGGTCTCGGCGCCGAGCGTGAAGGCGATCATCGCCAACATGGTCTCGCTCTACGGCATCCTGCCCGGCGACTGGACCAGCAATCCGGCGGCCCTGCAGATCTCGTCCGCGCCGCCGCCGACGGCGTCAACGCCAGTGACGCCGTTCGTGTCGACGGCGGCGCGCAATCGCGCCGAGCACAAGGCCCTGCCGGCCAAGGCCGGTGGTGGTCAGACGGCGGCCGCACCGGGAGTGCGTCGCGTTGCGGCTGAGTGACCTCATGCGGCAGTCCGCCGACTCCTCCCCCTTCGTCGCGCCGCGGCTCGATCCGGTGTTGGCGGGCCTCACGCTCGATTCGCGCCAGGTCCGGCCGGGCTATCTGTTCGCGGCGCTCTCCGGTTCCAAGGCCGACGGTGCGTCGTTCGTGGCCGATGCGGTGAAGCGCGGCGCGGTGGCGATCCTCGCGGGCCCCGACGCGGCGCTGCCGCCGCTCGATCCGGCCATCATCGTGCTGCGCGACGCCAATCCGCGCCGGCGCATCGCGCTGATGGCAGCGACCTTCGCCGGCCTCCAGCCCGCGACCATCGCCGCCGTCACCGGCACCAACGGCAAGTCGTCGACGGTTCATTTCGTGCGCCAGATATGGAGCGCGCTCGGCTTCAAAGCCGCCAGCGTCGGCACCTTGGGTGTCTTCTCGCCGGGCTTCTCGCGCGAGGCGGGCCTCACCACGCCAGATCCCGTGCAGCTTCATGCCGACCTCGCCGCGCTCGCGCGCGAGGGCGTCAACCATCTCGCGATCGAAGCCTCGAGCCATGGGCTCGACCAGCATCGCCTCGACGGGCTGCACCTGTCGGCGGCAGCCTTCACCAACCTCACTCACGAGCATCTCGACTATCACGTCTCGATGGATGGTTACTTCGCGGCCAAGGCGCGGCTGTTCGAGCAACTGCTGCCACCGGGCGGCACGGCCGTGGTCAATGCCGACAGCGACCGCGCACGCGACGTCGCCGAGATTTGCCGGCGCCGCGGCATTCGTTTCTGGAGCTATGGCGCGAACGGCGCCGAGTTGAAGCTGCTGGCTGACACGCCGACGCCGGGCGGCCAGCATTTGGCGATCGAAGTGCTGGGCCGCCGTTACGACGTCGAGTTGCCGCTGGTCGGCGGCTTCCAGGCATCGAACGCGTTGGCGGCGTTGGGTCTTGTCGTTGCCACCGGCGGCTATCCGGCGCGCGCGGTCGAAGCGCTCGCGAGCCTGAGCGGCGCGGCGGGCCGCCTGCAGCTGGTCGCGCGCCACAAGAGCGGCGCGCCGGTGTATGTCGATTATGCACACAAGCCTGAGGCGCTCGAGACCGTGCTCAAGACCTTGCGTCCCTTCGCCAAGGGCAAGCTCGTTGTGGTGTTCGGCTGCGGCGGCGATCGTGATCGCGCCAAGCGGCCGGTCATGGGCGAGATCGCCACGCGCCGGGCTGACCTCACCATCGTCACCGACGACAATCCGCGCAGCGAGGAACCGGAAGCGATCCGCGCCGAAATCCTGCGCGGCATTCCGGCGGACCGGAAGAACTTCACCGATGTGAGCGAAGGCCGCCACGTCGCGATCGAGCAGGGCATGGCAGCTCTCACCGGCGCCGACGACCTGCTGCTGATCGCCGGCAAGGGCCACGAGACTGGCCAGACGATCAAGGGCGTGACTCACCCCTTCGATGACGCCGAGGTCGCGCGCGAATACGCCGAGGCCGTGCGATGAGCGCGCTCTGGACCTCCGACGAAGTGGCGAAGGCCGTGTCGCCGGTCGCGATGTCCGGCGCCTTTGAGGCAACCGGCGTCACCTTCGATAGCCGCGCCGTCGGCAAGGGCGATCTGTTCTTTGCCATGACGGGCGAGACCACGGACGGGCACGGCTTCGTGGCCGACGCTCTTGCGCGCGGCGCTGCGGCGGCGATCGTCTCGCGCGATGTGCCGGGCGCCTCGGGAAATCTCGTGAAGGTGGCTGACACGCAAAAGGCGCTGGTCGATCTCGGCCATGCCGGCCGCCGGCGCAGCGATGCGCGCGTGGCCAGCGTCACCGGCTCGGTCGGCAAGACCAGCACCAAGGATGCGTTGCGGGCGATGCTGTCGGCCCAGGCGCCGACATCGGCCAGCACCGCGAGCTTCAACAATCATGTCGGCGTGCCGATCAGCCTTGCGCGTCTGCCGCGCGAGGCGCGCTACGGCGTGTTCGAGATCGGCATGAATCATCCCGGCGAGATCGAGCCGCTGGCGCGCCAGGTCGAGGCGCATGTCGGCGTCATCACCAACGTGGGCTCTGCGCACATCGGCTACATGGGTTCGGAAGAAGCCATCGCCGACGAGAAATCCTGCCTGTTTGCCGGCATGCGCGACGGCGCGGTCGCTGTGCTCAATCGCGACAGCCGGCACTATGCTCGGCTGGTTGAGCGGGCCAAGGGCTTTGGCGTTGGCCGGATCGTGGCCTTCGGCAAGGATGCGGCGGCCGACGCGCGGCTTGTCGCGTGCGACCTGCAGGATACCGGCAGTAACGTCGTTGCAATCTTGCACGGACGGCGCATCGAATATCGGCTCGGTGCCGCGGGCGAACATCAGGTTTTGAACAGTCTTGCGGCCCTCGCGGTGGTAGAGGCGCTTGGCGCGGACGTGCTAAAGGCCGCGTCAACGCTTGCGACTGTTCGGGCGACGCCCGGACGCGGGGCGCGTCGGCGGCTGAAATTCGGCGCCGGGACCCTTGAGCTGCTCGACGAGAGCTACAACGCAAATCCGGCGTCGATGGCGGCCATGCTCGCCGTTCTGGCGCGGATGGCGCCGGCGTCCGGCGGCCGCAAGATATTGGCGATGGGCGACATGCGCGAACTGGGCGAGGGCGCCGATGCGTTCCACGCCGGTCTCGCCGATGCCGTCGCGGCAAGTGGGGCGGTGCAGGTCTTCCTGTGCGGCCCGCACATGGAGGCGCTGTGGTCTCGTCTTGCGGCAACGCAGAAGGGCGCCTATCGCGCCGATTCGGCGGCGCTGGCGGGCGAGGTCGCGGCGGCGCTGAGGGCAGGAGACGTGGTCGCGGTGAAGGGTTCGCTCGGATCAAAAATGAAGAATGTCGTCGACGCCATCCTCGCGGCGAGCGGCGGCGAGGCGGAGCACTGACGCATGATCTATAATTTCATCTATCCGTTGGCCGACGTCTTCTCGCCGTTCAACCTCTTCCGCTACCTGACCTTCCGTTCGATCGCGGCCTTCCTGACCGCGCTGATCATCAGCTTCCTGATCGGCGGGGGTCTGATCCGCTGGCTGCGCAGCAAGCAGAAGCAGGGCCAGCCGATCCGCGAGGACGGTCCGGTGAGCCACATCGTCAGCAAGAAGGGCACGCCGACCATGGGCGGGCTGCTGATCCTGATCGCGCTCTCGGTGGCCACGCTGCTGTGGGCCGATCTCACCAACCGCTATGTCTGGATCGTGCTCGGCGTCACCGTGGCGTTCGGCGCCGTCGGCTTCTGGGACGACTTCCTCAAGGTGACCAAGCGCAATCCCAAGGGCGTCTCGGGCAAGGCGAAGTTCGGAATCTCGCTGATCGTCGCCGCGGTCGCGGCCTACTTCGCGGCACAAGGCTCGCCGACTCCGCTGCGCTACATGCTGGCTTTCCCGTTCCTCAAGGACGTGCTGCTGCCGATCGGCCTGGTCGGCTTCGTGTGCTTCTCCGCGCTGGTGATCGTCGGCACCTCCAACGCCGTCAACCTGACCGACGGGCTCGACGGCCTCGCCATCGGTCCGGTGATCATGGCGGCGATGGTGTTCGCGCTTTTGGCGTACCTCGTCGGCAACACGCGCTACACGACCTATCTCTTCCTGTGGCACGTCCCGCGCGCCGGTGAGCTGGCCGTGCTGCTGTCGGCGCTGGTCGGCGCCGGTCTCGGCTTCCTGTGGTTCAACGCACCGCCTGCCATGGTGTTCATGGGCGACACCGGATCGCTGGCGATCGGCGGCGCGCTCGGCGCCACTTCGGTCGTGATCAAGCACGAGTTCGTGCTGGCGATCGTGGGTGGCCTGTTCGTGCTCGAGACGGTGTCGGTGATCGTGCAGGTGCTGTCCTTCAAATGGACCGGCAAACGCATCTTCCGAATGGCGCCGCTGCACCATCACTTCGAGCAGAAGGGATGGGCGGAGCCCACCATCGTCTTCCGCTTCTGGATCATCGCCGCCATCCTGTCGATGATCGGCCTCGCCACGCTGAAGCTCCGCTAAAAGCATGATCAATCTCTCCTTCCTCCGCGGATCGTCGTACATCGTGCTCGGCCTCGCGCGCTCGGGCCTCGCCGCGGTGCGGGCGCTCATGGCGGGCGGAGTGGAGTGCGCGGCCTGGGACGACAGTGCCGAGACGCGCAAGGCGGCGGCCGATGCCGGTATCAAGCTGGCCGAGCCCGACAAGATCGACTGGTCGAAGATCACCGCGCTGGTCATCAGCCCGGGCATCCCGAGCCACTTGCCGAAGCCGCACGCGATCGCGGCGGCGGCGCGCGCGGCCGGCAAGCCGATCATCTGCGACATCGAGCTGCTCGCCCGCGCCGAGCCCAAGGCGCGCTTCGTCGCGGTCACGGGCACCAACGGCAAGTCGACCACCACCGCGCTGATCGCGCACATTCTGGAAAGTGCGGGATGGCCCTCCCAGGTCGGTGGCAACATTGGCCGCGGCGCGCTCGATCTCGAGCCGCTCGGACTGGGCGGCGTCTACGTGCTGGAGATGTCGTCCTATCAGCTCGAGCTGGTCGAGACCTTCCGCGCCAACGTGGCCGTCTGGCTCAACATCGCGCCCGACCATCTCGATCGCCATGGCGACATGGCGGGCTATGTCGCGGCCAAGCAGCATGTCTTCGACCGGCAGGTCACGCGCGACTGTGCCATCATCGGCATCGACGACAAATACTCGGTCGAGGTCTTCCGCTGGCTGAGCAAGCGTCGCCTGGCCGAAGACATCGCGCTGACGCCGTTGGCGCTGAAGCGGTCGATCGCAGGCGGCGTGATTTTTCAGGCCGGCCGCCTGGTCGATGCCGAAGGATATCGCGTCGACTTCGCCGATGTGCCGACCCTGCCGGGCGATCACAATGCGCAGAACGCGGCGGCGGCGTGGTCGGCCGTGCGCTGGATCGGCGTGCCGCGCGAGAAGGCGAAGGCCGGCCTGCGCAGCTATCCGGGTCTGCCGCATCGCCAGGAACAGGTCGCCGCGGTCGGTGACGTGATCTACGTGAACGACAGCAAGGCGACCAATGCCGATGCCACCGCGCACGCTCTGTCGTCGTACGAGGACATTTACTGGATCCTGGGCGGCCAGGCGAAGGAGGGCGGCGTGACGGCGCTCGCTCCTTCCTTCGATCGCGTGCGCCACGCCTTCCTGATCGGCGAAGCCGCCGAGATGTTCGAAGGCCAGCTCACCGGCAAAGTCGCGAGCACGCGCTGCGGAGATCTCAAGTCGGCGCTCGATGCCGCGCATGCCATGTCCGAAGGCAAGGGGCCTGCGGTGGTGCTGCTGTCGCCGGCCTGCGCCTCGTGGGATCAGTGGAAGAGTTATGAGCATCGCGGCGATGCATTTCGCGAGATGGCGCGGGCGCTACCGGGCGCCAAGGTTTTGGGGAGGCCAGCGTGATCCAGGTTCCGCGCGACGACCGCAGTCTGATCGGCCAGTGGTGGTGGACCGTCGATCGCTGGGCGCTGGGTGCGGTGCTGGCGATCATGGCCTTTGGCGTGCTGCTGACGCTCGCGGCCTCGCCGCCGGCCGCCGAGCGCATCGGTGCCGACTCCTTCATGTTCGCCAAGCGCCAGTTTATCTTCCTGCCGCTGGCGTTGATGGTGACGCTCGCCATCTCGCTCGCCTCGCCGCGCCACGTGCGGCGCCTGGCGCTCCTCGTCTTCTGCGGCTCGGTCGTGCTGCTGGCGCTCACCTTCGTGATCGGCGTCGAGATCAAGGGCGCGCGCCGCTGGATTTCGGTGCCGGGCCTGTCGAGCGTGCAGCCGTCTGAATTCGTGAAGCCTAGCCTCGCCGTGATCTCCGCTTGGTTGCTGGCGCAGAGCCGCGCCGAGCGTCGCGCACCGGGTTACTTCCTATCGACCTTGCTGGTTGGCGCGGTGCTGGCGCTGCTGCTGATGCAGCCCGACCTCGGCATGAGCATCGTCGTGGCTTCGGTGTGGGCCGCGCAGCTCTTCGTCGTCGGCTTGCCGATGTGGGTCGCGGGCTTCGGTGTGATCGGCGGTGCGGGCAGCCTGGTCGGCGCCTACTTCGTCTTCAATCACGTGCGCAGCCGCTTCGATCGCTTCCTCGATCCCTCGTCGGGCGACAATTACCAGGTCAACACCGCGCTCGAGGCCTTCATGAACGGCTCGCTGTTCGGCCGCGGCCCGGGCGAGGGCACGGTGAAGGCGCAGCTGCCCGACGCGCACACCGACTTCATCATGGCGGTGTGCGGCGAGGAGTTCGGCCTGATCTGCTGTCTGCTGATCCTCTGCCTGTTCGCCTTCGTGACCCTGCGCACGCTGTCGCGTGCGTCGAAGGAGACCAGCCTGTTCATCACGCTCGCTGCCACCGGCCTTGGCGTGCAGTTCGGCCTGCAGGCGGCGATCAACATGGCCTCGACCATCCAGCTCATCCCGGCCAAGGGCATGACCTTGCCGTTCATCTCCTACGGCGGCTCGTCGGCGCTCGCGATGGCGATCTGCGTCGGCATGCTGCTGTCGCTGACGCGCGAACACGCGGGCCTGAGGGAGGCCGTCTGATGACTGGGCCGCGTCCCATCGTCCTCGCAACTGGCGGCACCGGTGGGCATGTGTTCCCGGCCGAAGCGCTGGCGGGCGAGCTCGAGGCGCGCGGCCTGCCGTTCACGTTGGTGACCGATGCACGCGGCAAGCAGTGGCAGGGCGCGTTGGCCCGTCAGCCCGTGCACTACATCAGATCTGCCAGCCCGACGGGTTCGCTGCAGAAGAAGCTGCTTGCGGTCTTTTCGTTGGGCCTCGGTCTCGTCGATGCGTGGCGGACCCTCGGCCGCATCGCGCCGTCCGCGGTCGTCGGCTTCGGCGGTTACGCCTCGGTGCCGACGATGATGGCCGCCCGGCTGCGCCGACTGCCATCGATGTTGCACGAGCAGAATGCCGTGCTCGGCCGCGCCAATCGCCTCGTGGAAGGGCGCGCGGCGGCAGTGGCGACCTCGTTCGCGCATACGCGCTACATCGCCGACGGCGACCGCCGGGCGCGGCTGGTCGGCAATCCGGTGCGCGATGCGGTGCGGGCGCTGCGGAACGCGACCTATCGCGCGCCCGGTCCCGACCGCGTGATCGACATCCTCATTTTCGCCGGAAGCCAGGGCGCCGCGTCGTTCAGCCAGATCGTGCCCGAGGCGATCCTGTCGTTGTCGGCACCGTTGCGCGCGCGCCTGCGCCTGGTCCAGCAGTGCCGCGCCGAGGATCTCGAGCGCGTGCGCGGCGTCTACGATCGCGCCGGCATCGTGGCTGAGCTGGCGCCGTTCTTCGCCAACCTGCCGCAGCTCCTGGCGTCGGCTCATCTCGTGATCGGCCGCTCCGGCGCCTCGACGGTGGCCGAACTCGCGACCATCGGCCGGCCGTCGATCCTCGTTCCCTATCCCTACGCCGCGGACGATCACCAGACCGCCAATGCCCGCGCCTACGAGGCGACGGGTGCGTGCCTCGTGATCCCGCATGCCGACTTCACGGTGGCGGCGCTGGCCGGTCACCTGAAGACGCTGTTCGAAACGCCGCAGCGGCTGGCCGACATGGCGTCCGCCGCGCACACCGCCGGCCGGCCTGACGCCGCCGCGCGGCTCGCTGACATGGTCGCCGATCTGGTCGCCGCACCCGTTCACGCTTCAGCCGCAGGAGTCGCCGCATGAGGGCGCTACCGCTCGATATCGGTCTCATCCATTTCGTGGGCATCGGCGGCATTGGCATGTCCGGCATCGCCGAGGTGCTGCACAATCTTGGCTACAAGGTGCAGGGCAGCGACGTTGCCGACAGCGCCAACACCCGCCGCCTGGTCGATCTCGGCCTCAAGGTGTCGATCGGCCATCGCGCCGACAATCTCGGCAGCGCCCAGGTCGTGGTCGTGTCGTCGGCGGTGAAGAAGGACAATCCCGAGGTGCTGGCCGCGCGCGCGCGTTTCGTGCCGGTGGTGCGCCGCGCCGAAATGCTGGGCGAGCTGATGCGCCTGCGCTGGGCGATCGCGGTCGGCGGCACGCATGGCAAGACCACGACCACGTCGCTGGTCGCGGCGATGCTCGATGCCGGGGGCCTCGACCCGACAGTGATCAACGGCGGCATCATCAATGCCTACGGCACCAACGCCCGCATCGGCGAAGGCGACTGGATGGTGGTCGAGTCCGACGAGTCCGACGGCTCGTTCCTGCGCCTGCCGGCCACGATCGCGATCGTGACCAACGTCGATCCTGAGCATCTCGATCACTACGGCACGTTCGACGCGTTGCGCGATGCCTTCGTGCGCTTCGTCGAGAACATTCCGTTCTATGGCTTCGCCGTTCTCTGCGTCGATCACCCGGAAGTCCAGGCGCTGATCCCGAGGGTCGCCGACCGCCGGCTCGTGACCTACGGCACCGGCGTCAACGCCGACGTGCGCGCGATGAACCTCAAGCTCGACCGCACCGGCGCCGACTTCGACGTGCTGATCCAGCACCGCGCCACCAACGTGTCGCGCACCATCGAGGGCGTTCGCCTGCCGATGTTCGGCCAGCACAACGTGCTGAACGCGCTGGCGGCCATCGCTGTCGCCCAGGAGATGGGCCTGCCCGACGAGACGATCCGTCATGCGCTGGCCTCGTTCGCGGGCGTGAAGCGGCGCTTTACCCGGACCGGCGAAGCGCACGGCATCACCGTGATCGACGATTACGGCCACCATCCCGTCGAGATCGCCGCCGTCCTGCGCGCGGCGCGCCAGGCCTACGGCGGCTCGGGCAAGGTGATCGCGGTCATGCAGCCGCATCGCTACTCGCGACTCGGCGCCTTGCGTGAAGAGTTCGCCACCTGCTTCGGTGACGCCGACACGGTCATCATCGCCGACGTCTATGCCGCCGGCGAGGCGCCGATCGAGGGCGTCAATCGCGACATGCTGGTGAACATGGTGCGCAAGTCGACCAACCGGGACGTGATGCCGCTCGAAGCGCCGGGCGATCTTCCCGGCTTGATCTGGCAGATCGCGCGGCCGGGCGATGTGGTGGTCTGTCTCGGCGCGGGCAACATCACCGCCTGGGCACATGCGCTGCCGGGACAGATCCAGCAGCTCGCGGCCGAGCAGGGCGGGCCGCGCTCGATCGCCAACGACTCCGGCTCCGCCGCATGATGACTGCCGCCGTCACCTCGCACCTGATCGACCGGTTGCCCAAGCCGCGCGGCCGCCTGACGGTTGACGCGCCGCTCGGCCCGCAGACCTGGTTCCGGGCGGGCGGCAACGCGGAGGTACTGTTCCGGCCGGCCGACACCGAGGACCTCGCGTCGTTCCTGGCGGCGCTGCCGCTCGACGTGCCGGTGACGGTGCTGGGCGTCGGCTCGAACGTGCTGGTGCGCGACGGTGGCCTCAAGGGCGTCGTGATCCGCCTGATGCGCGGCTTCACCGGGATCGTCGTCGAAGGCAACGAAGTGATCGCCGGTGCCGGCGCGCCCGACCTCAACGTGGCACTGACGGCGCGCGACCATGCGCTGGCCGGCCTTGAGTTCTTGAGCGGCATTCCTGGCACGATCGGCGGCGCCTTTCCGACCAACGCCGGTGCCTACGGCGGTGACCTTGCCAGCGTGCTGATCTCTGCCGAGGCCGTCGATCGTGCGGGCAAGGTCCGCACCGTCACGCCGGCCGATCTTGGGCTGAGCTATCGTCACAGCAGCGCGCCCGCCGACTGGATCTTCACGTCGGCGCGCCTCAAGGCGGCGCCGGGAGATCAACTCGCCATCGCGCGGCGTATCGCCGAGATCGACTCCGCGCGGGCTGAGTCCCAGCCGCGCAGCCGGACGGGCGGCTCGACCTTCGCCAATCCGCCCAACCTCAAGGCCTGGGAGCTGATCGATCGTGCGGGCTGCCGTGGCCTCACGGTCGGCGCGGCGCAGGTTTCGGACAAGCATGCGAACTTCCTGATCAATCTCGGCGACGCGACGGCGGCCGACATCGAAGGGTTGGGCGAGGAAGTGCGTCGCCGCGTGTTCGAGCAGAGCGGCGTTCTCCTGCAGTGGGAAATCCGCCGGATCGGAGAAGCGAAATGAGCACGGTCGCGGTCCTGATGGGCGGCTGGTCGCCCGAGCGCGAGGTGTCGCTGGTGAGTGGTAAGGCCTGCGCCGAGGGACTGCGCGAAGGCGGCCACACGGTGCTCGAATACGACGTGCAGCGCGACCTGCGCGCCCTGGTCGAGTTTCTGCGACCGGCGGCCGGCGGCGGCCCGGACGTCGTGTTCAACGCCATGCACGGCAAGTACGGCGAGGATGGCTGCATCCAGGGCGTGCTCGAGATCCTGAAGGTGCCCTACACGCATTCCGGCGTGCTGGCCTCGGCGATCGCCATGGACAAGCCGATGTCGCGCCACGTCTTCACCTCGATCGGACTGCGCGTCGCCGAAGGCCGCGTGGTCGAGCGGCAGTCGCTGGCCGCGGGCGATCCGATGCCGCGTCCCTACGTGGTGAAGCCGATCGACCAGGGCTCGAGCGTCGGCGTCCATATCGTGCGCGAGGGCGACAATCTCGCCGCGGTAGAAGCCGCCGAAGCCGCGTTCGGTGAGAAGGTGCTGATCGAGAAGTTCGTGCCCGGCCGCGAACTCACCGTCGCGGTGATGGGTGACAAGGCCGTGGCCGTCACCGAGCTCCGT
This sequence comes from Enhydrobacter aerosaccus, assembly GCA_903832005.1. Classification (GTDB taxonomy): domain Bacteria; phylum Pseudomonadota; class Alphaproteobacteria; order Reyranellales; family Reyranellaceae; genus Reyranella; species Reyranella aerosaccus_B. The sequence continues at coordinate 36,220 of CAIKZO010000141.1, forward strand.
CCGCGCACGCGCTTCTATGACTACGAAGCCAAGTACACCGACGGCGTCACCGAGCATCTCGTTCCCGCGCCGGTGCCGGCCGATGTCTACGAGACGGCCAAACAGTGGGCGCTGATGGCGCACCAGGCGCTGGGCTGCAACGGCTTGAGCCGCGCCGACTTCCGCTGGAACGACCAGAAGGAAGGCACGTCCGGCCTGGTCATCCTCGAACTCAACACGCAGCCGGGCATGACGCCGCTGTCGCTGGCGCCCGAGCAGGCCAAATGGGCCGGCATCTCGTGGCCTGCGCTGATGTCCTGGATGGTCGAGCACGCGAGGCATCCGTCATGAAGGGCTTCGGCGCCAAGCGCACGACCAAAGCCACGACCGGCAAGCGTGACTACGACCGCCGCAAGAAGCGCGGCGCGATCCGCAAGACCGGCCGTCCGCTGTGGCGCCAGCCGATGCTGCTGGGCGCACTCGTGCTGTTGCTGGGCAGCGGCGGAGGCGGTGGTTGGTGGGCGTGGCACGAAGGCTGGCTGGTGACGGTGCAGTCGCACATCGATGCCGGCATGCGCCAGGTCGCGGGCGCACTCACCCCCTTCAAGCTGGCCGACGTCACCGTCGAAGGCCGCGAATACGTCGAGCGCAGTGCGATCCTGGCGGCGTTGAACGTGCAGACCGGCGATTCGCTGCTCGGCATCGACCTCAACGCCTCGCGCAAGCGCCTCGAAGCGATCGACTGGGTGGCGAGTGCGACCGTCGAGCGTCGGCTGCCCGACACCTTATATGTGACGCTCAAGGAACGCCGCGCCGTTGCGATCTGGCAGAATGGCAGCGAGTACACCCTGATCGACACCAACGGCCGCACCGTACGGGCCAACCGCATGCCGCCGGGTTACGAGTCGCTGTTGCTGCTGGGCGGTCCCGGCGCGCCGGAGCATGTCGGCGAACTGTTGCTGCTGCTCGCCTGGGAGCCCGCCATCGCCAAGCAGTTGCGCGCGGCGGTGTGGGTCGGCCAGCGGCGCTGGAACCTCGTCCTCACCAATGGCACCGAGATCTGGTTGCCGGAAGAGGACGCGATCGCAGCGCTGCAGCGCATGGCCAAGCTCGATGGAACGTACAAGCTGCTGTCGCGCGAGTTCGGCGTCGTCGATCTCCGCCTGCCGGACAAGCTCTATCTTAGAAAACGCCCGAGCGACCAGTCACTTGGTAAGCCAAGTGACCAGTCGGCCGGGCCGGCCTGAACTAAAATGAATTAAACTGAACCTCTCTAGCGTGCGCGTAAGAAAACGGGGGACACCGTGGCAAAGACTAGGAATGGCGTCGTAGCGGCACTCGATATCGGGACCAGCAAGGTCGTGTGCTTCGTGGCACGGGTCGACGGGCAGGGGCTCCGCGTCGTGGGCATCGGACATCAGCCGGCGCAGGGTATGCGCTCGGGCAACATCGTCGACATGGAGGCCGCGACCCGCGCCATCTCCTCGGCGGTGTCGACCGCGGAAGAAATGTGCGGCGAGCACGTGCGCGAGGTCATCGTCGGCATGAGCGGTGGCTCGCCTGCCTCGGAGAAGCAGGCGCTCGAGGTCGCGATCGGCCATCATGAGATCGGCGAGCGCGACGTGCGCCGCGTCCAGCAGCTGATCCAGCTCCCGGCCGAGACCGCCGACCGCGACATCATCCACTCGGTGGCGATCGGCTATACGGTCGACGGCTCGACCGTCCATGACGCGCGCGGCATGTTCGGCGAGCGGCTGGGCGTCGATGTCCATCTTGTGACCGCGGCGGCCGGTGCGATGCGCAACCTCCAGGTCTGTGTGCGCCGTGCCCACCTCGAGATCGCCGAGCGCGTCGTCACCTCGCACGCCTCGGGACTGAGTTCGCTGGTGTCCGACGAGCGTGATCTGGGCGTCACCCTGATCGACATGGGCGGCGGTACGACCTCGATCGCGGTCTTCTACGAAGGCCATCTCGTGCACGTCGATTCGATCCCGGTGGGCGGCGAGCATGTCACCAAAGACATCGCGCGCGGCCTCAACACGCCGGTCGCCAATGCCGAGCGCATGAAGACCCAGATCGGTCGCGCCGTGATCCGCCCGAACGATGAGTACGACATCATCGACGTCCCGTTGATCGGCGAGGAGGATCGTACGCGTCCCAACCACATCCCGCGCTCGATTCTGGTGGGCATCATTCGCCCGCGTATCGAGGAGACGTTCGAGCTCGTGCGGAACCGTCTGGAGGCCAGCGGTGTGGATAAGTTGGCCGGTGGACGCGCTGTTCTGGTCGGTGGCGCGTGCCAACTCGACGGTGTACCCGAGGTCGCGGCCGCCGTTCTCAACAAGAAGGTGCGCACCGGCGGACCGTTGCGACTCGCGGGACTTGCGGATTCGACTGGCGGGCCAGCGTTTTCCGCTGCTGCCGGACTTTTGGCTTACGCGCAACAGAACCACGCGGTCGCTCAATCGCAGCCGCAAGTCGCGGAAGCGCCTTCGAGTCGTATTGGTCGCATTGGCAGTTGGATTAAGGAAAACTTTTAGGCAATATGTTGTGTGTGGGGAATGGCTATCCCTACAGGCTGTAGATAACCATAAAAACCCGAACCGGCTCAGGGCTCTACGCCAAAGAAGAGGGCTCACGTCGGAACTCCGGGCAGATAACCCCCTCGTTTGCGTGGAGAAAGCCGTATGACAATCAACCTCAGTCTCCCCCAGAAGGAGTCAGAGATTAAGCCGCGTATCACCGTGATCGGTGTTGGCGGCGCGGGCGGAAATGCCGTCAACAACATGATCAGCGCGTCGCTGGAAGGCGTCGAATTCATCGTCGCCAATACCGACGCCCAGGCGCTCGGCCAGTCGCTGGCAGACCGCCGGGTCCAGCTCGGCATCACCATCACCCAAGGCTTGGGCGCCGGTGCGCGTCCTGAGGTCGGCCGCCAGGCCGCCGAAGAAGCGTTGCCGGAAATCCTCCAGCTGCTCGACGGCGCCAACATGGTGTTCGTCACGGCGGGCATGGGCGGCGGCACCGGCACCGGTGCGGCGCCCGTGATCGCGGCCGCAGCGCGCGAGCAGGGCATCCTCACCATCGGCGTCGTCACCAAGCCGTTCCACTTCGAAGGCCGTCGCCGCATGCAGTCGGCCGAGCAGGGCATCATCGAGCTGGAGAAGGTGGTCGATACGCTGATTGTCATCCCCAACCAGAACCTGTTCAAGATCGCCAACGAGAAGACGACGTTCGCCGACGCCTTCAAGATGGCCGACGACGTGCTGCACATGGGTGTGCGCGGCGTCACCGATCTCATGATCATGCCCGGCCTGATCAACCTCGACTTCGCCGATATCCGCACCGTGATGGGCGAGATGGGCAAGGCGATGATGGGCACCGGCGAGGCCGAAGGTCCGGATCGCAGCCGCGTCGCGGCCGAGAGTGCGATCTCCAACCCGCTGCTGGAAGATCATTCGATGAAGGGCGCGAAGGGCGTTCTCATCAACATCACCGGCGGCCTCGACATGACCCTGCATGAGGTCGACGAGGCGGCCAACCGCATCCGCGAGGAAGTGGATGCCGACGCCAACATCATCTTCGGCTCGACGTTCGATGCCTCGATGCAGGGCCGTATGCGCGTGTCGGTGGTCTCCACCGGCATCTCCGCGCTGGCTGCCCAGCAGCCGGTGCCGAACTATCTCAACCTCGACATGAACCGGCCGATGCAGACCGGCCAGCCGGCGCTCAGCCGTCCGGTCGCTCCCCCGGTCGGTCGCGTCGCCATGCCGGCCGCCGCCGTCGCGCCCGCGATTCCCGCGGCACCGCCGATGGCGCCGGCACCCATCGCTGCCGCGCCTGTGATGGCGCCGGTGGCGCCGCCTGCTCCCGTCATGCAGGCTCCGCCGGCACCGGTAGTGTACGCACCGGCGCCTGTGATGGAGATGGCCGCTCCCGAGCCGGTCGAAATGGCAGCACCGATCGTCGAGGCTCCGGCGCCTCTGCCGGTTGCCGCTCCGATCGCACCGCCCGTCGCGGCGGCGCCGATCGCGCCGACGCCTGCTCCGGCACCGCAGCGGCCGCTGGTCGACGAGACCGATTGGCGGGTCACGCGTCCGGCCGTTCGTCCCGCTGTGCGTGCGACCGAGCCGGTCTCGCGTCCGATGGCCGCGCGTCCTGCGGCGGCAGCGGCCGAAAGCCGGTCGCCCAACCTGTTCCAGCGCATCACGGGTGCATTCGCCGCTCCCAAGGGCCTGACGCCAGTGGTGTCGGCATCGGCACAGGCTCCTGCTATGGCACAGGCACCTGCTGAGCCGGCCCCCGCGCCGCGCCTGGCACCGGAAAACGTCGTGGCCGTCGCCCCCAAGGCGGCACCGCGGCCCGCGCCTGTCCAGACCTCGATCGACGTCACGGAGCGGGCAAAGCCCGCGCGCGATGACGACGACCTGCAGATTCCCGCGTTCCTGCGTCGGCAAGCCAACTGACGCAGAGGGTTTCGTAATCCTCCACGCATCTTCTGAGGGGCCTTTCGGCCCCTCTTTTTTCGCCCGTCGCGTGATATAACCCGGCGGCACAATGGGTACGGATGGGTCATGTCGAAGGCGTTGATGGTTAAAGCAGGCGGCGCGGCGCTTCTGGCGGCGGCATTGCTGTTGGGCGGCTGCGGCTGGTTCGGCGGCAAGGACGACAACGCGACCTACGTCGAACAGCCGGTCGATCAGCTCTACAATCGCGCGCTCGATGACCTGGGAGCAGAGGATTACAAGAACGCCGCCAAGGAGTTCGAGGAAGTTGACCGTCAGCACCCCTATTCGGTGTGGGCGACCAAGGCGCAGGTGATGGCCGCCTTCACCTACTACCAGTCCAACAAGTACGACGATGCCATCATCGCGCTGGACCGTTTCATCCAGCTCCATCCTGGCCACAAGGATATCCCCTACGCCTACTACCTGAAGGCGCTCTGCTACTACGAGCAGATCTCCGACGTCGGTCGCGACCAGGGCCTGACGCAGAAGGCGCTCGATTCGCTGGCCGAGGTGGTGAAGCGCTATCCCGACTCGCCCTATGCCCGCGACTCACGCCTCAAGGTCGAACTGACCATCGACCATCTCGCCGGCAAGGAGATGGACATCGGCCGCTACTACCAGAAGAACCAGCAGTACATCGGCGCGATCAACCGCTACCGCACCGTGATCGAGCGCTTCCAGACGACCACGCACGTGCCTGAGGCGCTGCACCGGCTGGTCGAGTGCTACCTGGCGCTCGGCGTGAAGAGCGAGGCCAAGGAGGCCGCCGCGGTGCTGGGCCACAACTTCCCAGGCAGTGACTGGTACGCCGACAGCTACTTCCTCATGACCGGCGAGGATTTCCGGATCGACGACAAATAAGGCCATGCTGCAATCGCTTTCGATCCGCGATTTCGTCCTGATCGAAAAGCTCGATCTGACCTTCGCGCGCGATCGGGTGAGCGGGCCCGATGTCGGTAATCTGGGCGCGCTGACCGGCGAGACCGGCGCCGGCAAATCCATCTTGATCGATGCACTCGGCCTGGCGCTCGGCGCCCGCGCTGAATCGGGCGTGGTGCGGCGCGGGGCGGCGCAAGCCTCGATCTCCGCTGCGTTCGAGTTAGCGAAGGACCACGCCGCGCACGCCATCCTGCGCGAACAAGGACTCGACGACGAGGATGTGCTGACGCTCCGTCGTGCCATCGGCGCTGACGGCCGCGGCCGTGCCTTCGTCAACGACCAGCCGGCCTCGGTCGCGCTGCTGCGGCGGCTGGGCGACACGCTGGTCGAGATCCAGGGCCAGATGGATCAGCACGGGCTCCTCGACATGACCACGCATCGGGGCTCGCTCGATGCCTTCGCCGGGCTCGAGAAGCAGGGTACGGGCGTACGCAACGCCTGGCGGACCTGGCGGGCCGCCGAACAGGCGCGCGCCGATGCGGAAGCGGCCGCTGCCGCCGCGCGTCGGGACGAAGAGTTCCTGCGCCACGCCGTCAAGGAGCTGGAGGCGCTGGCGCCCAAGGTCGACGACGAGGAGATCCTGGCCGGCGAGCGCCAGATGCTGCGTGCCGGCACGGCGTTGGGCGAAGCGGTGACACAGGCATTGGCCGAGCTGGAGGAAGGCAAGGGCGCCGTCCACGCGCTCAGCACCGCCCATCGTCTGATCGAGCGCAGTGCCGACAAGGCTTCGGGCCGGCTCGACGCCGCGCTGGCCGTGCTCGAGCGGGCGCTGAGCGAGGCGACCGAGGCGCAAGCCCAGCTCGAGGCGGCGCGCGATTCGCTGGAATTCGACCCGGCGCGTCTGGAGAAGATCGAGGAGCGGCTGTTTGCGCTGCGCGCCATTGCCCGCAAGCACAATGTAATCGTGGCCGAGCTCGCGCCGCTCGTCGAGCGGATGAACGCGCAACTCGCGGCACTCGACGACGGCGAGGCTGGCCTGAAGAAGCTCGCGGCCGCAGCCAAAGCCTCGCGCGCCCAGTATGTCACCGCCGCCGAGGCGCAGGCTGCAGCCCGTCGCAAGGGCGCCGCGCGGCTCGACAAGGCGGTGACCTCGGAGTTGGCGCCGCTCAAGCTCGAGAAGGCGAAGTTCGTCACCGACGTTGCGGCCCTCCCCGAAGCGGACTGGTCGGAGGCCGGCACCGACCGCGTGCAGTTCACCGTCGCCACCAATCCCGGCACGCCGCCGGCGCCGATCGCCAAGGTCGCCTCGGGCGGCGAGCTGTCGCGCTTCCTGCTGGCGCTGAAGGTCTGCCTCGCCAAAGTGGGTGATGCCGCGACCATCGTGTTCGACGAGGTCGACTCAGGGATTGGCGGCGCTACCGCCGCGGCGGTGGGCGAGCGGCTGAAGCGGCTCGCCCGCGAGGTCCAGGTGCTGGTCGTCACGCACTCGCCGCAGGTCGCGGCCGTCGCCGACCGGCACTGGCTGATCCGCAAGACCACGACGCGCACCGCCGCCAGCACCGACGTGCTCGCCCTCGACGCCAAGGGCCGCCGTGAGGAGATCGCGCGCATGCTGTCGGGCGCCGAGGTCACGGCCGAAGCGCGCGCCGCCGCGGACAAGCTTCTGGCGACGGCTTGAGGGGCGCCTGATCATGTCCAAGGCCGCCAAAGTCGTCGCCGCGCTCAAGGTCGAGGAGCTGACCGAGCGTCAGGCCCGGGGAGAGCACAAGCGGCTCGCTGAAGACATTGAGCGCAACGACAAGCTCTATCACGAGAAGGACGCGCCGGAGATCTCCGACGCCGACTACGACAAACTCCGCAACAGGCTGAAGGCGATCGAGGCGAAGTTCCCGCAGCTCGTCGACATGTTCAGCCCGACGCAGAAGGTCGCGCCGACGCCGACAACGGCCTTCGCCAAGGTCACGCACCGCCGGCCGATGCTGTCGCTCGACAATGCCTTCAGCGACGAGGAACTGCAGGGCTTCCTCGATCGCGTGCGGCGCGGCCTGGAGCGCGAGACCGACCTCGCGCCGGATGCCGAGATCGGCTTCAGCTGCGAGGCCAAGATCGACGGCTTGTCGATCAGCCTGCGCTACGAGGACGGCGAATTCGTGCAGGGCGCGACGCGCGGCGACGGTACGACCGGCGAGGACGTCACGGCCAATCTCAAGACCATCAAGGACATCCCGCAGAAGCTGAAGGGTAAAGGCGTTCCGAAGTCGCTCGACGTGCGCGGCGAGGTCTATATGGAGCGCAAGGCGTTCCTGGAATTGAACGAGCGCCAGATCGCGGCCGGCGAGAAGGCCTATGTCAATCCGCGCAATACGGCCGCCGGTTCGCTGCGCCAGCTCGATCCGGACATCACGGCGGAGAGACCGCTGCGCTTCTTCGCCTATGCCTGGGGCGAAGCCGAGCCGCGCAGCTGGAAGACCCATAGCGAATATCTGAAGCTGCTCAAGGAGTGGGGCTTCAAGATCAACCCGCTTACCAAGCTGTGCCGCACCGGCGATGCGGTGCGCGCCTTCTACCAGCAGATCGGCGAGGATCGGCCGTCGCTGCCCTACGACATCGACGGCGTCGTCTACAAGGTCGATCGGATCGACTGGCAGGAGCGGCTGGGCTTCGTCAGCCGCGCGCCGCGCTGGGCGATCGCCCACAAGTTCCCGGCCGAACAGGCGCGGACGCGGCTGAACGCCATCAACATCCAGGTCGGCCGCACCGGCGCGATGACCCCGGTGGCCGATCTCGAGCCGGTCAACGTCGGCGGCGTCGTGGTGGCGCGCGCCACGCTGCACAATGCCGACGAGATCGAACGGCTGGATGTACGTATCGGCGACATGGTGACGATCCAGCGCGCGGGCGACGTGATCCCGCAGGTGCTGGGCTTCGTGCCCGAGGAGCGGGCGAAGAACGCGAAGAAATATCACTTCCCGACCAGTTGCCCCTGCCCGCTCGAGACCGAGGTGAAGGCGGAAGAGGGCGGCGTGGTGCGGCGCTGCAGTGGCGGGCTCGAATGCCCGTTCCAGCAGGTCGAGCGGCTGCGGTACTTCGTGTCGCGCAACTGCTTCGACATCGAGGGGCTGGGCGGCACGCACATCGAGAATTTCTTCAACGACGGGCTGCTGAAAGTGCCGGGCGATATCTTCCGGCTGCGCGACAAGGAACGGGAGATCCGCAAGCGCGAGGGCTGGGGCGATCTCTCGGTGCGCAACCTGCTGACGGCGATCGACGCCCGGCGGACGATCTCGCTCGACCGTTTCGTCAACGCCATCGGGATTCCGCTGATCGGTGAGGCGACGGCCAAGATCATGGCGCAAGAATATGGCGATGCCGACACGTGGCTGGCCGAGATGCTGAAGGCCGCCAAGGAGCGCAAGAAGGCGCCCGATGACGTGAAGAAGGAGAAGGCGGCAGCCGAAGTGGGCGAGAGCTACGGCCGTCTGTGCAACATCGAGCAGATCGGCGTCACCACAGCGGACGCGATGTGCGCCTTCTTCAACGAGGGCCACACGGTCGACATCATCAAGGACCTGATGGAGCAGCTCACGATCGACGCCGTGAAGCGCCGCCTGATCGCCTCCGACGCGCCGCTCAAGGACAAGATTGTGGTCTTCACCGGCGAACTCTCGACGATGACGCGCGACGCCGCGAAAGCGCGTGCCGAGGAGCTGGGCGCGAAGGTCACCGACTCGGTTTCGAAGAAGACCAGCATCGTCGTCGTCGGCGAGAACGCGGGCTCGAAGGCGCGCAAGGCGGCCGAACTCGGCATCCAGACGCTCACGGAAGAAGAGTGGGCGAAACTCTCGGCTTAGCGGCCGGGCATCAATCACTGATCGTGCAAATGAGCGACGCTGCATGGGAGCCACGCTTCCATGCATGACAGGTCATGCATGCGTGAGTCGATCTCCCGGATTAGAGACTGATCGAGATCGATACGCAGGTGAGGCATGTGCTTCTCGAATGAAGCGTCATGCGTATGTGCTGTCTTCACTCACGGTGACACGCTGCTGTGATGACGTGCACGCGTTGGGCCGCCGGTAAAATTACGCTCATCACGTTGGTTCATCAGACGTGAATCTCTATCGGGAGTTATCTTATGAAGAAGTCTCTGATCGTCGCCGCAGCGTCGGTGTTCGCCGCTGGAACCCTCGCCGCCTCGCTGGCCGGCGCCCAGACCCCGAACAGCCCCACGTTCGGCAACAGCTCGACCGACTGCAAGGGCGTGAATGCCTGCAAGGGCCAGAGCGCCTGCAAGTCGTCGACCAACGCCTGCAAGGGCCAGAACGCCTGCAAGGGCCAGGGCTGGGTCCAGAACATGAGCTCGCTCGCCTGCCGCGCCCAGAACGGCACGCCGGGCGGCGTCTCGGGCTCCTAAGCTCGAGCAGCTTCCAACGTCATTCTACCTCGGAAGTAGATAGACTTCGGGCGCCCCGGGAGACCGGTGGCGCCCGCTCTTTTTCTGCGAAACGCGGATTGCTTCCGCAGCGTCCGGCAGAGTGCTAGAGCTACCGCCGTTCAAAAACGGTGCGTGCTGCAACGCACAAAACCGACGTTCTGCTGGAGTTGATCGAATGGACTTGGCCCGTTTTCCGCGTCGTCGCTACACCCCGTTCCCCACGCCTATCGAGTTGATGCCGCACTTCAGCAAGGCGCTGGCGGCAACCTGCCCCGGCGGTGTCGGCCCCGAGATCTGGATCAAGCGCGACGACATGCTGGGTCTGTTCCCGGGCGGCAACAAGACCCGCAAGCTCGAGTTTCTCGCGGCCGACGCGTTGGCGCAGGGCGCCGACACGTTGATCACCTGCGGTGCGCCGCAGTCCAACCATTGCCGCATCACGCTCGCTGCCGCGGTCCGGGAAGGGATGAAGTGCCGCTTCGTGATCGAGGAGCGCGTGCCCAACAGCTACAAGAAGGAAGCTGGCGGCAACAACTTCATGTTCGAGCTGATGGGCGTGGAGAAGATCACCGTCGTGCCGGGCGGCTCGGACATGGGCGCTGCCATGTCGAAGGTGGCGCAGGAAGTCGCCTCGGAAGGCCGCAAGGGTTACATCATCCCCGGCGGCGGCTCGAACGCGATCGGCGGCCTGGGCTATGTCGCCTGTGTGCAGGAGATGCAGCAGCAGTGGCTCGACATGGGCGTCGCCTTCGATGCCGTGGTCGTGGGCTCGGGAAGTTCCGGCACGCATGGCGGCATGGCCGCGGGCTTCTACGGCAATAACATCAAGATCCCGCTGATCGGCATCGGCGTCAGCCGCGACCCGGCCGACCAAGAGCCGTTGGTCCGTAAGGAAGCGCAGGCGATCGCCGACCTGCTGGGCATCGGCAAGGTGCCGGACAGCGCGGTGAAGAGCTATGGCGGCTTCTGGCAGCCCAAGTACTCGGTGCCGAACAAGAAGATGGTCGAGGCCGTCCAGATGCTGGCGCGTACCGAAGGCGTGCTGCTCGACCCGGTCTACACCGGCAAGATCATGGCGGGTCTCATGGGCCTCGCGCGCCAGGGCTACTTCAAGGCCAACGCCAAGGTTCTGTTCATCCACACCGGCGGCCTGCCGTCGCTCGACGTCTATCAGGACGTCGTGCTGGGCCGCACGGAAGTGAACGACTAGATTTTTCGCTGCCGCGCTTGCACGAAGCGCCGCAGGAAGAACAGCGCGACGAGTAATACCGCCGCCGAGCCACCGAGCGACCAGTGGATGCCGATCGCGGCACCCATCAGGCCGACGGTGATGCCGCTGAAGGCCCGCATGCCGAGTCCGGACATGTTGTAGAGGCCGACGACGCGCCCGCGAATCTCGTTGGGCGCGTTCAGCTGCACCAGGGCCTGCGCCATGGTGTTGAACGACAGTTCGAAGAAGCCCGCGGCGAACAGAAACGCGATCGCCAGCGGATAGATCTTCGCGAACGAGAACATCAGCAGGGACGCAGCCCACAGCATCGCCAGCAGCATGGCGAGCCCGGGCGCGGGCTTCAGCCGGCCCCACGCCTCGAGCGCAAAGCCCGCGACCAGCGCGCCTGCGGCGTCCGCTGCCAGCAGCATGCTATAGGACACGCCGGGATCGCCGTGCCCCAGGTCGTTGGCGTAGCCCGGCATCTGCGCGTTGTAGGCATTGCCGACCAGGAAGGACGAGAGGCCTGCCAGCAGCATCATCGATATCAGGACCGGATAGGCGGAGGCCGTGCGGATCGTGTCGACGATGTCGGCGAGGCCGCGCACGGCGACGCGCGATACGGTGGCCGCGGCGTCCCGCGCAGGAGCCCAGAACAGCCAAAGCAGCATCGGCAGGTAGAACAGCGTGTTCAGGACGATGCCGTGCGAGGGGCCCAGTGCCAGCATGATGAAGCTGCCGACGGCAGGTCCGACGAGAACGCCCAGATAGCGCGCCGTGGCGTTGAGCCGGACGGCGCTCGGCAAATTCGCGGGACCGACGATGTCGTAGAGCAGCAGCTGGTTGGGCGTCTGCCAGAGCACGCCCGCAAAGCCGTGCACGACCAGCAGGGCCATCGCGCCCCACATGGTGAGCGAATCGGTGATGAAGAAAATGCCCCAGCCCGTCGACGCCGCGATGAAGAGCAGCATGCCGCACTGGATGATGCGGCGCCGATCGATGCGGTCGGCCAGCCCGCCGACGGCGACGGAGAAGAACAGGAACGGCAGCCAGTGCGACAGCACCGCGAACCCCGCCAGCGCCGGCGAGTGGAACTTCTGGAACATCATCCAGTAGCTGATCACGTGCTCGATATTGTCGGCCATCATCGTCAGCACGTAGCAGACGAACTGGGCACGATAGGGCGGGAACTTCAGCGCGGCGAACGAACTGGACGCGGCCGGCGCTGGCGAGGAAGGGGTACTCACTTCTTTTTCGGCTTCGCGTTCTTCTTCAGTTTGGCGCGATTATGCTCGATTGCGGCCTTCACGAGCTTCTTCAGGGCGGCGGCATTGACCTTTTCGCCCTCGAAGTAGTTGATCATGCGGCGCGTGTTGCCATTGAAGCCGTCGTTGAAGAGCTTGTCGGGATCGGCGAGGTGCGCGCCATAGGCGAAGGTGACGTTCACCCGGCCCTTGAAGGCGTTGGCGACGCAAATCATGCCGTCGAGCGACCACAGCGGCGTCCCGCGCCACTTGTATTCCTCGACGATGTTCTTGTCGGCCGAGAGCACGGCCTTGCGAACGGCGGCGAAGGTCTTGCCCCGCCAGTCCTCGATGGCCGCGATATGCTTGTCGACCTGTTCGGTTGGGGTCATGGCAAGCAGCCTAGATCGGGCGCGTTGCGTCGGCGAGCCACGCCTTTGTCGCGGCGTCGACTTGCGGCTCGACGATCTCGCGCACCCTGGCGTGATAGGCATTGAGCCACGCCTTCTCGGCCTCGGTCATCAAGCCCATGTCGATGCAGTTGATGTCGATCGGTGCCATCGTCAGCGTCTCGAACTCGAGATACTTGCGGTCTGCGCCCTCGATCTTCGCTTCTTTCACCGCGACCAGGTTCTCGATGCGGATGCCGTAGGCGCCGGTCTTGTAGTAGCCGGGCTCGTTGCTGACGATCATGCCGGACTGCAGCGCGACCATGCTTGGCACCTTGGAGATACGGTGCGGGCCCTCGTGCACCGAGAGATAGGCGCCGACGCCGTGGCCGGTGCCGTGATCGTAGTCGAGGCCGGCCTGCCACAGTGAATAGCGGGCCAGGGCATCGAGTTGTGAGCCCGTCGTGCCGACCGGGAAGCGTGCGGTGGCGAGCGCGATATGACCTTTCAGTACGCGCGTGAAACGGTCCTTCATCTCCGGCGTCGGCGTGCCGATGCCGACTGTGCGGGTGATGTCGGTCGTGCCGTCACGATACTGGCCGCCCGAATCCACGAGATAGAGCGAGCCGGGCTCGAGCGTGCGCTCGGTCGCGGGGGCGGCGCGGTAATGCACGATGGCACCGTTGGGACCGGCGCCTGAGATCGTGTCGAAGGAGAGGTCGCGCAGCTTGCCGGTCTCCTGGCGCAGCGCCTGCAGCCGGTCCGAGACCTGAATCTCGCGCAACTTGCCGCTCTTCGATTCGGCGCCGAGCCAGCTCAGGAACTTCGAGACAGCCGCACCGTCGCGGCGATGGGCGACCCTTACGCCCTCCAGCTCGACGGCGTTCTTGCAGGCCTTGGGCAGCGACACCGGATCGACGTCGCGCACCAGGGTGGCTCCCGCCGCCTGCAGGCGTGTGGCCGCCCAGTAGGGCGCGGTCGCGGTCTCGACCAGCACCTGCTTGCCGGTCTGGCCCAGGGAATCGAGGGCAGGGCCGAGCTCTTCCGGCGGCGCCAGGGTCACGGCATTGCCGAGCCATGCCACGGTGCGGTCCGGGATCTTGCGGCGATCCATGTACAGATCGACATGGCCGTCGGCGTGCAACAGCGCGAAGCCCAGCGCAAAGGGCGTGCGCGGCACGTCGCCGCCACGCACGTTCAGCAGCCAGGCAATCGAATCAGGTGCCGTCAGCAGCGCCATGTCGGCACCCTTGTTTCTCACGACCTCGGCGATGCGCTTGCGACGGGACTCGCTCGACTCGCCCGCGAATTCATCGGGGTGCGGCAGCACCGGCGCGAGAGGCGCGGCGGGCCGGCCGCGCCATACCGTGTCGATCGGGTTGGACTCAACGGGAACGAAGGAACCGCCGGCGCGCGCGCAGGCGCGTGCAAAGCGATCGTAGCCGTCGACCGTCTGCAGCCAGGGATCGAAGCCGAGCTTGCCGTCTTTGGGCAAGTTTGCGGAGATCCACGCGTCGGGCGATTCCTCCGGGATCTGATGCGGCACAAAGGCCTTGATGTCGACCTGGCCGCGAACGGCCAGCGTGTAGCGGCCGTCGATGAAGATTGCGGCCTTTTCGGCGAGCACGATCGCCGTGCCGGCCGAGCCGCTGAAGCCGGTGAGCCAGCCCAGCCGCTGCGAGCGGCGCGGCACGTATTCGCCTTGATGTTCGTCGGCACGTGGCACGACAAAACCGTCGAGGCCACGGTTCTTCAGTTCGGCGCGCAGCGCGGCGAGGCGGTCGGCGGGAGCTGGTGACTCTTCCAGCCCGTCATCGGCCCTGGAGAGTTCGTCGCGCCACTTGGTAAGCGCCTTCGTCAGTTCGGCATCGGCGCCGGGAGCGACCAGCTCGATCCATTCGGGTCCGGCCAGCCCTTCGGGGGCGGCGGCCACCCCGCGCATCAGGGCATCGAGGTCCGAGGCGAGGAGGTCCCAGCCGGATTTGCGGAGCAAGTGTAGGACGTCGTCGGGGGCGGTGGTCATGGAAGAATAAATAGACCTATCGAGAGCCCTTGGGAGAGGCAATTTGCGCAATAATAGTACTCCCGCAACTGCGAAATGCCAAATTAATGGGCCTGATGCATTTCGTGCATAGCTGCCTGTTGGAGATCGCTCTTATCGCGGAAACTCTGTGCGTTATATTGCTTGCGTGCACTGCAGCATAACCATTGCGGCGCACAAACAGAGGAGCTTTCCATGATGACCCAGCCGATTACGATCTTCAAAGATCTGACTAGCGAAACTGCGCCGGCGGGGGGAAACGTTGCCAAGTCCGGGTTCAACCACGATGACCGCCGCGCACTCGAACTGCACGCCCGTTACGCGCGCTCAGAGATGCTGGCCAATGTCGTGACCGATGCCATCCTGTGGGTGGCCGGCTTCTACCAGCGCGCCGCGAGCGCGCTGAAGGCGAACTTCAAGCTGCGCGCCGCCGAGGCCCAGCTGTTCCGCATGAGCGACCGCGAACTGGCCGACCTCGGCCTGTGCCGTGCCGACATCCCCTTCGCCGTCCGTGAGGCGGCGTCCGAGGGTATCGCGCCGGAGTTCGACACCGCCGCGGCGCCTGCCGTGGCCGCCAACCGCAATTCCAGCCCTGCGATCTTCTGGGCTGGCCGCGCCTGAGCGTTTGTAGAGTAGTAGCGTAGCGTAAGCGTAAGCGTACAAGGGGCCGGCGAAAGCCGGCCCCTTTTCGTTTGTGCGGAGAGCGGCCTAGGCCTTCTTTAGCAATAGCGTGCGCCACCACGCGCCGCCGGTCTCGAGGTCGAGGCGGCGTTCGAAGTGGAAGCCATGGCGGGCATAGGTCGAGAGCATCAGCTCGGCCTGCTCGACAAGCAGGCCGCTCAGCAGCACGCGGCTGCCGAAGCGGGTCGCGGCGGCGAACGAGTCGACCAGCGCCATCAGCGGGCCGGCCAGGATGTTGGCGATGATCAGGTCGTAGGGCGCGGGCGTCGCCAATTCCGGTGCTTCCAGCCCGATCGAAGTCACGAAGCGGCAGAGCGCCGGCACGCCGTTCAACCCGGCATTCTCGATCGCCACGTCGACGGCTTCGGCATCGTTGTCGCCACCGATCACCGGGCGCTGCCAGAGTTTCGCCGCGGCGATCGCCAGGATGCCGCTGCCGCAACCGACGTCGACGGTGTTCTTCGTTTCCGTGGGATCGAGCGTCGCCAGCATCTGAAGGCAGCCGCGCGTCGTGGCGTGCGTGCCGGTGCCGAAGGCGAGGCCGGCGTCGATCCGCAGTGGCAGCAGGTCTGGCGGGATGGTGTCGGCGACGTGGCTCGGATGGACCCAGAACGGCCCGACCTGGAAGGGACGGAACGAACGCTGGTTCTCGGCCACCCAGTCCTTTTCCGGCAGCTCTTCCCACGTCCAGGCGCCGTCCAAGGTGGGCCGCTCGCCGTCGCCGAAGACTTCTATGCGCCAAGGACCGTCGCGCGAGACTTCGCGGCTGGTGACGACGAAGCCCTCGTCCGCGAGATACTCCAGCGCCTCTTCGTGCGTCACGCGCTCGCGGGCGGGCACGACCCGCCAAGCCGTCCAGCCTGTCATGCTGCCTCGATGAAGCTGTCCAAAACCTTCTTCGCGCCGGCCTTCTCGAACTCGATGTCGAGCTTGTTGCCGTCGACCGCGATGATGCGGCCGTAGCCGAATTTCTGGTGGAACACGCGCTGGCCGACCGAGAGATCGGGCTTGTCGCCCTCGACAGCGCGGCGGTCGTCGACCGTCTCGTCGCGCCAGCGGGTGCGGCCGCGACCGGCGACACCGAGGCTCTCGTAATCAAAGCCGCTGGCCTGGTCGCGCAAGCCGCCGTGATGGCCGGCGGAGTAGGTGGCGTAGAGACCGGCATCGCTGCTCTCGGCCAGCCGATCCTTCGGCAGCTCGTTCAGGAAGCGCGACGGGATCGCGGCATTCCACTGGTTGAAGATGCGCCGGTTGGCAGCGAAGGAGACATAGGCCCGCTTGCGCGCCCGCGTCAGCCCGACATAGGCCAGCCGCCGCTCTTCCTCCAGGCCGGACAGGCCCTTGTCGTCGAGCGCGCGCTGGTTGGGGAACAGGCCTTCCTCCCAGCCTGGCAGGAACACGGTGTCGAACTCGAGGCCCTTGGCAGCATGGAGCGTCATCACGCTCACCATGTCGCTGCCAGCCTTCTCGGCGGTGTCGGTCAGCAGCGCCACATGCTCGAGGAAGGCGGGCAGGCTCTCGAATTCCTGCAGTGCGTTGACGAGCTCCTTCAGATTCTCCAGCCGGCCTTCGGCTTCGGGTGACTTGTCGAGACGCAGCATGTCGGTATAGCCCGATTCGTCGAGCATCGATTCGACGACTTCGATGTGGCTCATGCCGTCGAGCATGCCGCGCCACCGTTCGAAATTCTTGATCAGGTCGCCCAGCGACTTGCGCTGGCGGCCCTTCAGCTCGTCGGTCTCCAGCGCACGGCGCGTCGCCTCGAACAGGGAGACCTTGTTGGCGCGCTGGATGACACGCAGCGTCCGCAAGGCCGAGTCACCGAGGCCGCGGCGCGGCGTGTTGTAGATCCGCTCGAAGGCGAGATCGTCGTCGTGCTGGACGATGACGCGGCAGTAGGCCATGGCGTCGCGGATCTCGGCGCGCTCGTAGAAGCGAGGGCCGCCGATCACGCGATAGGGCAGGCCGAGCGTGATGAAGCGCTCCTCGAATTCACGAGTCTGGAAACCGGCACGCACCAGGATCGCGATCTGGCTCAGCGGATGCTTGTCCCGTTGCAGCGCCTCGATCTCCTCGCCGATCGTGCGGGCTTCCTCGTCGCCGTCCCATACGCCGCGCAGCGAGATGCGCTCGCCTTCCTTGAGGTCGGTCCACAGCGTCTTTCCGAGGCGGCCCTCGTTGTGCGAGATCAGATGCGAGGCGGCGGCCAGGATGTGCGGCGTCGAGCGGTAGTTGCGCTCCAGGCGCACGATGGTGGCGCCGGGGAAATCCTTCTCGAAGCGCAGGATGTTGCCGACCTCGGCACCGCGCCAACCGTAGATCGACTGGTCGTCGTCGCCGACGCAGCAGATGTCCTGCGTGCCCTGTGCGAGAAGCCTCAGCCACAGGTACTGCGCCACGTTGGTATCCTGATACTCGTCGACCAGGATGTGGCGAAAACGGCGATGATAGATCTCCAGCACGTCGGGATGGTTCTGCCAGAGCGTCACGCAGTGCATCACCAGATCGCCGAAATCGACGGCGTTCACCTCGGCGAGACGCGTCTGGTACATCTTGTAGATCTCGGCGGCCTTGCCGTTGGCGAACTCGCCCGCGTCCTCGCCGGTCACTTTTTCGGGAGTGAGCGCGCGGTCTTTCCAGCGCTGGATGATCCCCGACAGCACGCGCGCCGGCCACTTCTTGTCGTCGATGCCTTCGGCCTGCAGCAGCTGCTTGACCAGTCGCGTCTGGTCGTCGGTGTCGAGGATGGTGAAGTTGCTTTTGAGCCCGACCAGCTCGGCATGGCGGCGCAGAACCCGCACGCCGACGGAATGGAAGGTGCCGAGCCACATGCCGTCGGCCGCGCCACCGATCAGGCTCGCCACGCGATCCAGCATCTCGCGGGCGGCTTTGTTGGTGAAAGTGACGGCCAGGACCTGCGCGGGCCGGGCGCGGCCGGTGATCAGCTGGTGGGCGATCCGCGTGGTGAGCACGCGCGTCTTGCCGGTGCCGGCACCCGCCAGGACCAGCAGCGGGCCGCTGTCGTGCGTGACCGCCTGGCGCTGTTCGGTGTTCAGCCCATCGAGGTAGCCTGTGGACACAACGGCGCGCCGCGCCGGCTGTGGATGGTCCGGGACGGGATCGTCGGTGATTTCGAACGGATCGGCGGGGGGCGCCATGCAGGGTCATATAGCAATCGGAACGCCGTACGCCTATCTTTCGTGCAGACGCCCCACTGGACACCGGTGAGTAACCGCGAGGAGTGCGCATGGCACGAGGGTTGAACGGTTCCGCGAACGGCTCGGGCAATGGCCACGATCACGGCGCCGGCCGAGGCTTCGAGGAAGGTATCGAGGCGGTCCAGCCCGGCAATTCGAGCCTGCCGGCCGAGGTGGTCGATGCGTTGCCGGCCGTGGTCGGCGTCCACACCACAATTCCCGAGGATCGCCGCTCGGCCCGCACCCTGGGCTCGGAGCGCGAGGGTCATGGCACGATCATCGACGACGAGGGGCTGATCGTCACGATCGGCTACCTGATCATGGAAGCCGATACCGTCACCATCACCGACAACGACGGCCGCGAGTTGCCGGCCACGATCGTAGGTTACGACTACGAGAGCGGATTCGGCCTCGTGCGCACCACGGTGCCGCCCCGGGTGAAGCCGATGCGCTTCGGCGATTCCGACAGCCTGACCTTGCGCAGCGAGGCCTATGTCGGGGGCGTGGGCGGCGAGAAAGCGGCACTCAAGGTAAAGGTCGCCGGCCGCCGCGAGTTTGCGGGCTATTGGGAATACCTGCTCGACAACGCGATCTTCACGGTGCCCGCCTATCCGCTGTGGGGCGGTTCGGCGCTGATCGGCCCCGACGGCTCTTTGTTGGGCGTGGGCTCGCTGCTGGTCCAGGAAGCGCTCGGGCCCGGCTCGCCCGCCTTCCCGGGCAACATGTACGTGCCGATCAACCGGCTGAAGCCGATCTTCGACGAGCTGGTGCAGTCCGGTGGCATCTCGACGCCGCCGCGCCCCTGGCTCGGCCTCTATACGGTCGAGCACATGGGCCAATTGGTGATTGGCGGCATTTCCGACGGCGGTCCCGCCGATCGCGCGGGACTTCAGCGCGGCGATATCCTGCAATCGCTGAACGGCGAAGTGCTGGACGACGTGCCCGACTTCTACAAGAAGCTGTGGGCCGCGGGGCCTGCTGGGACGACGATCTCGCTGCGCATGGAGCGCGACAGCGATGCTTTCGAGGTGAAGGTGCGTTCGGGCGACCGGGGTACCTATCATAAGCACGGCTCCGACGACTGATATCAGAAGAAGACAGGGGGAAACGAACAATGGCACGAGCCTTCGCCTCGCAGGCGGACATGGCAGAGAAGAAGATCACCTTCAGTCGCCTGTCCGAGCACGCCTATGCCTTCACGGCCGAGGGCGATCCCAACACCGGCATCGTGGTCGGCGACGACGCGGTCATGGTGATCGATGCGCAGGCGACGCCCAAGATGGCGCAGACGGTGATCGAGCATATCCGCACCGTCACCGACAAGCCGATCAAGTACGTCGTGCTCTCGCACTATCACGCGGTGCGCGTGCTGGGCGCGTCGGGCTACGAGGCGCAGCACATAATTTGCAGCGAGGCGACGCGCGACATGATCGTCGAGCGCGGCGCGCAGGACTACAAGTCGGAGTTGCAGCGCTTTCCGCGCCTGTTCCAGGCCGCCGAAACGATTCCGGGCCTCACCTGGCCTACGATCACTTTCACCGATCGCATGACCATGTGGCTGGGCAAGCTGCAGGTCGACATCATCCACGCCGGCCGTGGACACACCAAGGGCGATACGATCGTGTGGCTGCCGGAGGAGCGGACCCTGTTTAGCGGCGATCTCGTCGAGTACGGCGCGACGCCCTATTGCGGCGAT
This sequence comes from Enhydrobacter aerosaccus, assembly GCA_903832005.1. Classification (GTDB taxonomy): domain Bacteria; phylum Pseudomonadota; class Alphaproteobacteria; order Reyranellales; family Reyranellaceae; genus Reyranella; species Reyranella aerosaccus_B. The sequence goes on from CAIKZO010000141.1 coordinate 56,479, forward strand.
GCGCACTACAAGGACTGGCCAGAGACCCTGCAGAAGCTGCGCGACCTGCGCGCCGAAGCGCTGGTGCCCGGCCGCGGCGAGGCTTTGCATGGCGAGCAGGCGGTGGAAGAGGGCATCGCCGGCACGCAGCAGTTCCTCTCGGACCTCTACAAGGCGGTGTCGGCCTCGGCGCTGGCCGGTGATTCGCTGAAGGTCGCCTACGACAAGGCGATGGCCGCGATGCAGCCGCGCTACGGCAACTGGGTGATCTTCGAACACTGTATGCCGTTCGACGTCAGCCGCGCCTACGACGAAGCCAAGGGCCTCGACCATCCGCGCATCTGGACCGCCGAACGCGACGTCGAGATGTGGTCGGCGCTGGAGAAAGCCGGCTGACCCTGTGGGCTCGTACGAGTACCGCACATATCCCTATCGCCGCCCGCCGGAACTCGACGGCGGCGGGAGCCGACGCCCGGTCGTGATCGTCGGCGCCGGCATGGCCGGGCCGACGCTCGCTTTGTCGCTGGCCGCGCGCGGCGTGGCATCGGTGGTGCTCGACGAAGACGACACGGTCAGCCTTGGCAGCCGGTCGATCTGCCAGGCCAAGCACAGTCTCGAGATCTGGGATCGCTTCGGCATCGCGGCGCGCATGGTCGAGAAGGGCATCACCTGGACCGAGGGTGAGGTCTATCTGCGCGACAGGCCGGTCTATCGCTTCAATCTCGCGCCCGAGCCCGGCCACAAGTTCCCGGCCTTCGTGAACCTCCAGCAGTATTACGTCGAAGAACTCCTCTACGAACGTTGCGCCGCCGAGCCGTTGATCGATCTGCGCCATCGCAACAAGGTCGTCGCTGTCGCCCCGCGCGATGACGGCGTCACGGTCGAGGTCGAAACGCCAGACGGCCGCTACAGCATCGAGGCCGAGTGGCTGGCGGCGTGTGACGGCGTGCGCAGCCCGGTGCGCCACATGCTGGGCCTCCCTTACCCGGGTGAGGTGTTCAACGACCAGTTCCTGATCGCCGACATACGGCTGAAGGGCGATCTGCCAAAGGAACGGCGCTTCTGGTTTTACCCGCCGTTCCATCCGACCAACTCGGTGCTGCTGCACCGCCAGGCCGACGACGTGCTGCGGGTCGATATCCAACTCGGCCGCGACGCCGATCCCGAGGAAGAGAAGAAGCCCGCGAACATCGACCGACGCCTGCGCCAGATGTTCGGTCCCGACGCGCGCTGGGATCACGAATGGACCAGCGTCTACACTTTCACCTGCCGCATGATGGAGAAGTTCGTCCATGGCCGGACGATCTTCGTGGGCGATGCGGCACACGTCGTCTCGCCGTTCGGCGCGCGCGGCGGCAACGCGGCGGTGGCCGATGCCGACAATCTTGCCTGGAAGCTTGCCGTCGTGCTGGCCGGCCAAGCGCCGGCGGCCCTGCTCGATACTTATTGCAGCGAGCGCCGCGCCGCCTCGCACGAAAACATTCTGAACTCGACCCGGGCGACCGACTTCATCACGCCCAAGTTTCCGGCCTCGCGGGCGTTCCGCGACGCTACCCTGGCGCTGGCCCGCGACTTTCCCTTTGCCCGCGCACTGATCAACAGCGGCCGCCTGTCCGTGCCGACGTCGCAAGTTGGATCGCCGCTCGACACGCCCGACGTCGATGCCGATTGGACGGGTGGCCCCTCGCCGGGTCGCGCTATGGTCGATGCACCGCTGAACGGGAGCTGGCTGGCCGACCAGGTGGGCTGCGATTTCACGGTCCTGTCTTTCGGTTCCGGCGAAACGGCGCCTGCTGGTACGACGTTGCTTTCTGTCGAGGCGCAGGGTCTTGTGGGCCAACGCTACGATGCCCGGCCGGGCACGACCTATCTGATCCGGCCGGACCGCTACGTGGCGGGTCGCTGGCGCCATTTCGATTCCGCCGTCCTCGCTGCCGCATTGGGTCGCGCGATGGGCAAGGAGACAGCATGTTGAAGCGAGACCTCAACCTTACCCGGCCCGACGAGGTCTACAATGCCATCGTCGATGCCCACAAAGGCCTCGACGAGGAGCAGGTGCGTGCCTTCGATGCGAAGCTGATCCTGCTGCTGGCCAATCACGTGGGCGACGAGACAGTGATCCGCGAAGCTCTCAAGGAGGCGGCAAAGCAATGACCGACGGACCTCTCAGCGGCCGCCTGGCGCTGGTCACCGGCGCGGGCCATGGCAATGGGGCGGCGATCGCGCAGGGGCTGGCCACGGCCGGCGCGCAGGTGATCGTCACCGATATCGACAAGGACGGCGCCCATACGATCGCCGAAGCCATCGTTGCGGCCGGCGGCAAGGCGCGCAGCTACCAGCTCGATGTCACCGACGAGGCGGCCTGCGCCAAGCTCGCCGCCGACATCGCGCTGCTGATCGGGCCGATCCGCATCCTGGTGAACAACGCCGGCATCTTCCTGCGCGGGCCGCTGGTCGCGCCCGACGGGCGCGCGCGTTGGCAGAAGACCATGGAGGTCAATGTCCAGGGCCCGTTCAACGTCACGATGGCCTTCATCGACCAGCTCAAGCTGACCAAGGGTGCGATCGTGAACATCGCCTCGATCAACTCCTTCGTCGTCGGCAACGGTACCGGCTCTTATCCGGTCTCCAAGGGCGCGCTCGCCCCATTCACGCGCGCGCTGGCGGCCGAGCTGGCGCTGGACGGCGTGCGGGTGAATGCGCTGGCGCCGGGCCTGATCGAGACCGCTATGACCGAGCCGACCCTCTCCGATCCCAAGCGGCTGGAGACTTTCCTCAATCACGTGCCGATGAAACGCGTCGGCCAGCCGGAGGAGCTCGCGGGACCAGTGGTGTTCCTGTGCTCGGATGCGGCAAGCTATGTGACCGGCGCCATCCTGGCCGTCGATGGAGGATTCCTTGCCGTCTGATCTGCCGAAGGATGTGATCGTCCGTATGGCCACCGTGGACGACGTCGAACTGCTCCATCGCTTTTCCGTCGATCTCGCGACCTACGAAGACGAGCCGCACGCCGTCACCTCGACGCCGCAGACGCTGGCGCGCGACGGCTTTGGCAAGAACCCGCAATTCGCCGCGTTGATCGCCGAACAGGCGGGTCAGCCAGTCGGCTTCGCGCTCTATACCTTCAACTACTCGGTCTGGACCGCCGCGCGCGGCATCTTCATCGAGGACATCTGGGTCGTGCCCGAGGCGCGGCGCGGCGGCGTCGCCCGCGCGCTGATGGTGGCGCTCGCGCAGGAGTGCACGGCGCGCAACTACAAGCGCATCGACCTCAACGTGCTCGACTGGAACCCGGCGCGCGGCTTCTACGAGAAGATCGGCTTCCGTTGGATCAAGAATTGGCTGCCGTACCGTCTCAGCGGCGAGGCGCTGGAGAAACTCGCTCAAGACTGATCTTTGGG
>CAIKZO010000142.1 GCA_903832005.1 Enhydrobacter aerosaccus
ATCCACATTTGCTGGGCCGTGCGCCTGGTCGGGCCGCGCGGCACCGCCAAGATGGAGCTGAAATGGACCTATTTCGGCTTTGCTGACGATCCGCCGGAGATGACCAAACGGCGCCTGAAGCAACAGAACCTCGTCGGCCCCGCCGGCTTCGTGTCGATGGAAGACGGCTGCGTCGGCGGCTTCGTGCAGCGCGGCATCGCCTCGGCCGGCGAGCAGGTCTCGGTGATCGAGATGGGCGGCGACACGACCGAAAGCCAGGCAACTCGCGCGACGGAGGCCTCGGTGCGCGGCTTCTGGAAGGCCTATCGCCAGCGGATGGGTTACTGATCCCATGGATGTCTCCCGTCTCGTCACTCTGAACGCGGCCTACGCGCGCACGATCGACACCGAACAGTTCGAGCAATGGCCCGAACTGTTCCACGAAGACTGTCTCTACAAGGTGACGACAGCCGAGAACGTGGCCCAGGGCATGGAAGCGGGCGTGATGTACGCCGACTCGCGCGCCATGCTGCAGGACCGCGTGTCGGCGCTGCGTACCGCCAACATCTACGAGCGCCAGCGCTATCGCCACATCGTCGGCCTGCCGATCGTACTGGGCGAGACCGGCGATACGGCCGAGGTCGAGACGCCGTTCCTGATCGTGCGCATCATGCGCGACGGGGTGATGGATGTCTTCGCGACCGGCTGCTACCGCGACAAGGTGAAGCCCAACGGCGCGGGCGAGCTGCGCTTCGTCGAGCGCATCGCCGTCTGCGACGGCAGCCGCTTCGACACGCTCGTCGCCATTCCCTTCTGAAGGATGCGCATCGCCATCACCCTGGGCGACCCCAACGGCATCGGGCCCGAGGTCGCGATCAAGGCCGCACAGCACTTCGCGCGCCATCCCCGGATCAAGCCGCTGCTGGTGGGCGACGGGTTCGTGATCGAGGAGACAGCCAATCGCCTCGGCCTCTATGCCACGCCGCCCTTCGTCGACGCCGCCGTGTTCGATCCGGCGGGCTTCGCCCCCGGCACGCTCGATCCGCGCGCCGGCAAGGCCACCGTCGGCTATGTCGAGGCCGCCGTGAAGCTGGTGAACGACGGCAAGGCCGACGCCATCGTCGGCTGTCCGCATTCTGAGACGGCGGTGAACCGCGCCGGGATCGCCTTCAGCGGCTATCCCGGCCTGGTCGCCGATCTCACGGGCACGCCCCGCGACCGCGCCTTCATGATGCTGACGGCCAAAGGTCTGAAGATCGTCCACGCGACCCTGCACGAGTCGGTCGTGACGGCACTTGCCCGCCTGTCGCCCGAACTGGTCGTGGCCGCGGCCGAAGCGATCGTCGCCACCGCCAAGCGCCTCGGCGACAAGCCGCCCACGATCGGCGTGTTCGGCATCAATCCGCATGCCGGCGAGGACGGCCTGTTCGGCGACGACGACGAGCGCGTCACCAAGCCCGCTGTCGCAATGCTGAAGGCCAAGGGTATTGCCGCCGACGGTCCCGTCGGCGCCGACCTGCTGCTCAGCCAGCGCAAGCACGACGTCTATCTCGCCATGTTCCACGATCAGGGCCACATCCCGATCAAGCTGATCTCGCCCTTGCGCGCCTCGGCCATGACCATCGGCGTGCCGGTGCTGTTCGCTTCCGTGGCGCACGGCTGCGCCTTCGACATCGCGGGCAAGGGCGTCGCCGATCCAACCGGCGTCATCGAGACTCTGGAACTGCTGGCCGGCGCCGGCGAGCTCGTAGAGTGAGACGGCGGGACGTTCTTTGCGGCGGGGCCATGTTGCTGCCTTGGATCGCCTGGGCGCAGGAGCCCGGTCGGACCTATCGGCTCGGCGTCCTCGTCCCCTTCCCACCCGAAGACCCCAGCCGGATAAGTATGATGGAAGGCTTGGCGACCATGGGGTTTGTCGAAGGCAAGAACCTCGTCGTCGACCAGCGCGGCTTCGACCCTCAGCAGTTTCCCGCCATGGCACGCCAATTGGTGCAAGCGAGCGTCGAATTGCTCATGGCCGGAGGCCCAGCAATCAAGGCCGCGCAATCCGCCTCCGATACCATTCCCATCGTGGGCTTCGCCGACGACATGGTGCAGGAAGGCTACGTTGGATCGCTCGCCAATCGCACAGGCCACACCACGGGGATCAGCATCCTGGCCACCGAACTCGATTCCAAGCGCCTGGAAATACTGATGGAGTTGCTTCCGAAGGCCAGGCGGTTGGCGGTGCTGGCCGACGCTGCGCTGTTGAAGTCCGCGCAGGTCGAGAAGTTCGAGGAGGCCGCGCGCCTGAAGAGCGTCGAACTTGTCATCGTGCGCATCGAAAAGCCGGAAGACATCGAGCAGGCTTTGGAGTCAGCCCGTGCTGCTGGCGCGGAAGGCGTCACCATTCTCGGGAGTCCGCGCCTTTTCTCGGCTCGGCGCAGAATGTTCGCCATAACCACCGGGCTGCGCCTGCCGACCGTCTACCAATGGCCGGAAGGCGTGTCGGAAGGTGCGCTCGTGGCGTACGGTCCCCGCTATGACGACACATTCCGTCAGTGGGGGCGATTGGCTGGAAAGGTTCTGCGTGGCGCGAGACCCAGCGAGCTGCCTGTCGAACAGCCGAGCAAGTTTGAGCTGGCCATCAACATGAAGATGGCAAAGACGCTTGAGCTCACTATTCCATCGTCAATCCTTGCCCGCGCCGACGAGGTCATCGAGTAAGCGCCGGGTCATTCAGAACAGTCGTCACATCGCCGTCATGCTGCCGTCCACGGACAGCAGGGCACCGGTGACGTAGGAGGCATCGTCGGAGGCGAGAAACAGGATCGCAGCGGCGACCTCCTTGTGGACGTTGCCACGCGCGCTGAACACCGTACTGTAGCTGCATGATTTCTCGCAGAAATGTTCTCGCGGGCTTGGTCACTGCAGCGACAACTGGATGCAGCGCACCTCAGGCCCCCCGTCAGGTCTCAGTGGCACCTGATCCATATCCGCAAACGCCGCCCCCTCAATATGCGCCGCCTCAGGATCCGATCGCGCCGGAACCGCCGCTTCGTACACCCCAGGGATTGGATGCGGTCATCGACATCAGTGCACACACTGCTGTCACTGATTTCCGCCTGGTGCGCGCGAGCAACATCCTTGCTGTCATCCACAAGGCGAGCGAAGGCGACTTCTTTGCCGACCCGAAGTGTGCCGAGCGACGGCCGCAGGCTGAGGCGGCAGGACTGCTGTGGGGCGCCTATCATTTCGGCAAGGGCGATTCATCCGGCGCGCAGCAGGCAGCCTTCTTCCTGGAGTCTTCCCGCCCCGGTCCAAAGACTCTCCTCGCACTGGATATCGAGCCCAATGAAGGCGACCCCTCGAACTCCATGAGACTGGAACAGGCCGAGGCGTTCGTGCAGGCCGTCGCCAGCGCCACCGGCCGGTTGCCGCTTATCTACGTTCATCCGAGATGGGCCAACGGCGGCATGCGAATCATGCCCGGCTCGATCCTCGCGCGCTGCGGTCTTTGGGTCGTCGACTATCATGAGGCGCCGACGATCCCGCGGGCCTGGACAAAGAGTGGCTGGCGGCTCTGGCAATATGCCAGCGATGATTATGCGGGTCGCCGCGCGCGCGGCCGCAACAGAACCATCCAGGGGCTCAACCGCTGCGATCGCAACTTGTTCAACGGAGACGTGGCTGCGCTCCACCGGTTTTGGACTGCCGCCGCCTGAAAATGTCGTCAGAACAGTCTTCACATCGCCGTCATGCCACCGTCCACGAACAATAGTGCGCCGGTGACGTAGGAGGCATCGTCGGAAGCCAGGAACAGGATCGCAGCGGCGACTTCCTCGGCCCGTCCCGGGCGCTTCAGCATGGTCCCTTTCGCGGCACTGGCGTTGTACTGCGCGACGGTCTCGCCCGCCGCGTCGAGGCGGCGCTGATGGAACGGCGTGAAAATCGGGCCGGGGCCAACGGCGTTCACCCGAATGCCCTCCGGCGAGTGGTCAGCGGCGAGCGCCCGCGTCAGGCCGGCGATAGCGGCCTTGGTGGTGTCGTACTGCAGGTTGCCGCCGCCGGCGACGATGGAACGGACGGAAGCGACGTTGACGATGGCTCCACCCTTGGCGCGGCGCAGGAGCGGCACAGCAGCCTTGGCGCAGAAGGCGTAGCTCATCAGGTTGACGTTGAGGATCTCGTTCCAGCTCGCCGCGCTCGCCACGTCGACTGTCTCGTATTTGCGGATACCGGCGTTGTTGACGAGGATGTCGAGGCGCCCGAACTTTTCCGCCGCACCGTTGACGAACGCAAGGCAGGCGGCCTCGGTCCCGACGTCCGCCTGCGTGAAGGAGACCGTGGCGCCGGCCGCCTCGAGCTCGGCCGCCACGCGCTGGCCGCGCTCGCCGTCCCGGTCGCAGAATGCCACCTTTGCGCCCTCGGCGACGAAGCGCCTGACCGTCGCCTCACCGATCCCGGAGGCCCCACCCGTCACCGCTGCGATCTTGCCGTCGAGCCTGCCCATGTTCGTCCTCTTTCAGTGCATCGGCAAACGCCTGCCCGCGATCACGCTGTCGCGTATTCCAGCCGGAAGCCGTCGCCCCAGCGCTTGATGAGGCCGACCGAGGGCGACGGGAAGTGCATCGTGCAGCACAAGGTGTCGGTGTCGCAGTAGCGCTCGAGGAAACTCCGGCGCGTCCGGACACCCTGGTCACGGTCGGTATCGACGCGCATGACCAGATCGGGATAGCGGGCCTGGATCGGCGAATGGATCAGGTCGCCGGTGAACACCGCGGCGTCGTGGCCCTTGCCCGCGCAGACCGCGAAATGGTCGGGCGTGTGGCCCGGCGTCGGGCTCAGTCGGACGTGATCGTTGAGTGCATGATCGCTGGTCACCAGATCGGCCCGGTTGGCCTCGATGATCGGCAGCACGCTGTCGGTGATCTGGTCGAGCGGCGTCTTCTGATGGATCTCGCTCCAGTAGGTGTATTCCTTTTTTGAGAACAGGTAGCGCGCCTTCGGAAAGGTAGGGACCCAGCGGCCGTTCTCCAGTCGCGTGTTCCAGCCGACGTGATCGCCGTGCAGATGGCTGCACATCACGAAGTCGATGTCCTCGACCCCGAGGCCGGCCGCCTTCAACGCGGTCATCCAGTTGCTGTCGGTCTTCTTGTTCCAGGTCGGCCGGTTCGGGAAGTTCTTGTCGTTGCCGATGCAGCTGTCGACCAGGATGTTATGGTGCGGTGTCTTGACGACATACGACTGGAAGCACAGCACGACGTTTCCGCTGGCGCTGTCGTAGCCGCCGGGCGCCAGCCAGGAGAGGTTCTCGTCGAGAGTTTCCTTGGACAAGGTCGGCAGAAAGTCGAGCATCGGTGTGAAGCCGGCTTCCTGCTCGACGATCCGGTGGATGGTCATGTCGTTGACGGAAAAACTCGTGCGCATCGCTCGCGTCTCCTCATCCGTGGGCTATCTGACCCTGCCAAGCCATCGTAGCCCAACCCGGCGCCAATGGCTTCAAATCTATCGCCTAGAGCTTCGTCACTCGCACATGCAGCACGGCGGCCTGCCCGCCTTTCAACGCGGCGAGGCAGCGGGCGATGGCCGCGTCGAGAGCGTCGGGATCGCTCACCAGTTCGCCATGCGCGCCGGCGGCTTCGGCAACCTTGGCGAAGTTCATATCGGGTGCGAGGGCGGCACCGAAGTCGTTCTCCGCCTTGGCATCGCCGTCGGGATAGACGCGCAGTGTCGCTTCCTTCACCGCCGACCAGCCGCCGTTGTCGAGCACCACCGTCAGCACCGGCAGCTTGTACTGGCGCGCGACGGCAAGGGCGGACTGTGGGTTGGAGAAATAGAATACGCCGTCGCCCACGAGCTGCACGACTGTCCGGTCAGGCAGCGCGAGCTTCAGTCCGAGCGCCGTGCCGCTCGAGAAGCCGAGCCCGCCGCCCGAATAGCCGACAAGCGTGCCGGCTTCGGTGCGCGGCATCTGCTGCAGCACGACCGGCCCGTTGCGGATCGCCTCGTTCAGCACGATGGCCGACGGCTCGAGCGCCTTGGCGAGCGAGGCGCAGACGAAGGCCGGCGTGAGCGCACCCTTGTCGCCGCGGTTCGCCGCGGCCTTGGCGGCCACTGCGCGCCGCGCCTTGCCCTCTTCTGCGAGTGTTGCGACTCGCGCCGCGGCGCGGGCTGTGAAGTCGGCGCCTGCCTTCGCCTGCAGCGCCGCCAGCAGGTCGGAGAGGATGCGATGACTGTCGCCTTGCAGCCGCAGGTTCCCGGGGAAGGTCCACATCGGGAAATTGCGTTTCTCGGCATCGATGTCGATCTGTGCCCACCAGGTCGCGAGATTTTCCGACACGTCACTCGGAATCCACGGCACGTCGACGTCGACCAGCAGGCCGACATCGGCCTCGGCCAGCGCCTTGCCCGGCGCAAAACCGCCGTGGCACGGCGAATCATGCGGCAGGCTCACGCACGACGGACTGAACTCGATCACACGGATGCCGGCGAAGCGCGCCAGCCCGTCGAGCACGGCGACCGTCGCCGGGTTGCGGCCAGCATAGGCCGTGATTAGCAACGGCCGCTCGGCGCCGAGCAACTTGTCTGCGATTGCCTCGATGGCCTCGGTATCCACGCCGCGCGCCCGCACCGCGCCAAAGCGCTCGGCGGGATAGGAGCGGATCTGGCCTTCCGACCAGTCGTCCGTCAGCGTCTCGCGCGGAAAGGTGAGATAGACCGGGCCCTTGGGATCGCTCTCCATCACCGTATGAGCGCGCCGCAGCACTTCCTTGGCGATCACGCCCGACGGCAGATTGTATTCCCACTTGGCGTAGGGCCGCACGATGCCGGCCTGGTCGAACGGCTCCTGTACGAAATGCACGTAGTTGTCGCGCGTGCCCAGTAGCTCGCGATGCGAGGTGAACGGCGCCTTGCCGGCCATCAGCATCACCGGGATGCGGGCGCGACAGAGATTGTGCATGGCCATCGCCGCGTTCGCCGTGCCGGCATCGACATGCACCATCACGCCCTGGCCGCGACCGGTGGCGAGCGCATAGCCCGCCGCCATGTGCATGGCGGTGTTCTCGTGCGGGCACAGGAGCACGGTCGGCAGACGGCGGCCAAGCTTCTTGAAATTGGCCATCGCCTCGATCAGCGGCGCGTGGTCGGTGCCAAAGTTGCAGAACAGATAGTCGAAGCCGACCTCGTTCAGCCCTTCGAGGAAATAATGTGCCGTCGAATGGCGCGCCTCGTTCGAGTCCATCGCGTCCTCAGTCGAGCTTGATGTTGGCCGTCTTGGCGACCTGCTTCCAGCGCGCCGTGTCGCGCGCGATCACCTCGGCGAAATCCTTCGACGACATGGCCTGCGCGTCGACCGAGATGGCGTCGAGCGCGTTGCGCACACCGGGTTCCTCGAGGATGTCGGCGATGACGTCCTGCAGGAAGGTAACGATCTCCGCCGGTGTGCCGGCCGGCGCCACGATGCCGGTCCACAGCGCGATCTCCATGTCGGGCACGCCCGCTTCGGCCATCGTCGGGATGTCGGGGAAATCTGGCGGACGGTGCGCCGTCGTCACCGCGAGCGCGCGCAGCTTGCCGCCCTTCAGCGGACCGGCCACGGGGCCCGAATCCGCCAGCGCCATCAGCACCTGCCCGGCCACGACCGCCTGCACCGCGTCGCCGCTGCCCTTGTAGGGAATGTGCTGGAATTTCGACTCGGTGCGCGCGTTGAACAGTTCCGAGGCGAGCTGGAACGGCGTCGCGCTGGAGGCGTAGTTGGCAAGCGTTGGATTGGCGCGCGCATGCTCGACCAACTCCTTCACCGTCTTCACCGGCTGGTCGGCGCCTACCACCAGCAGCAGAGGGAACTCGGCCAGCATCGTCACCGGCACGAAGTCCTTCAACGGATCGTAGGGCAGCTTGGCATAGACGGCGGGGTTGATGGTCATCGGCCCGCTCGGCGCCACCAGCAGGGTGTAGCCATCGGGCGCGGCCTTGGCGACCAGTTCGGCCGCCACGATCGACTGCGCGCCCGGCTTGTTGTCGACGATCACCGACTGGTTGAGCTTGGACTGCAACCGCGCTGCCACGATGCGCGCGATCAGGTCGTTGCCGCCGCCCGGCGAGTAGCCCACCACCAGCCGGATCGGCTTGCTCGGGTAGGGCTGGGCAACGGCGGAGCCCCCGAAGGCGAGGACGGCGCACAGGGCGAGAAGCAGGCGGTTCAGCATGTGCAACCCTATCATGTATAAGCGGCCAGAATGGACTCCCTTCCTGTCGACGAAGCCCTGCCGCGCCTGAAGGCGGCCCTGGAGGGGCGCAATGCGGCCGTGCTGGTGGCACCGCCGGGCGCTGGCAAGACGACGCGCGTGCCGCTGGCCCTCCTCGACGTGCCGTGGCTGGGGGGCCGCAAGATCGTGATGCAGGAGCCGCGACGGCTGGCGGCGCGGGCCGCCGCCCGGCGCATGGCGGCCAGCCTGGGCGAGCAGGTCGGCGAGACGGTGGGTTATCGCGTGCGGCTCGACACCAAGGTCGGACCGCGCACCCGCATCGAGGTCGTGACCGACGGCTTGTTCCTGCGGATGCTACAGGACGATCCGTCGCTCGACGGCATCGGCTGCGTGATCTTCGACGAATTGCACGAGCGCGGCCTGGAGACCGATCTCTCGTTCGCCCTCGTCCGCGAAGCGCAGATCGCATTGCGTGAGGACCTGCGCGTGATCGCCATGTCGGCGACGCTCGATCCCGGCCCCGTCTCGAATCGCCTCGGCGATGCGCCGCTGATCGAATCGGCCGGCCGCATGTTTCCCGTCGAGACACGCTACCTCGATCGCGAGTCCGCCGGCCGGCTCGAGGATGCGACGGCAAGCGCCATCCGGAACGCGCTCACCGAGCAAACCGGCAGCGCGCTGGTCTTCCTGCCCGGCGTCGGCGAGATCCGCCGCGTGCAGGAGCGCCTGCAGGGCATCGGCGCGGAAATCGACGTGGCGCCGCTTTACGGCGATCTGTCGCCGGCCGAGCAGGACCGCGCCATCGGCCCGTCGCCGCCCGGTCGCCGCAAGGTCGTGCTCTCGACGTCGATCGCGGAAACCAGCCTGACCATCGAAGGCGTGCGCATGGTGATCGACAGCGGCCAGATGCGCCTGCCGCGCTTCTCGCCACGCTCGGGCATGACGCGTCTGGAGACCGTGAAGGTGAGCCAGGCGTCGGCCGACCAGCGCCGCGGCCGCGCCGGCCGTCTGGAGCCCGGGGTCTGCTACCGCTTATGGACAGAAGAAGCGCAGCGCGGGCTCGTGCCCTTCACCGCGCCGGAAATCCTCGATGCCGATCTCGCACCGCTTGCCCTGGAGCTGGCGGCCTGGGGCGTGGCCGATGCTGCATCGCTGCCGTGGCTGACGCCGCCGCCTGCCGCGTCGCTCGCCACGGCTCGCGCGCTGCTGCTCGATCTTGGCGCCATCGATGCCGCGGGCGCGATCACGGCGCATGGCCGCGCCATGTCGCGCATCGGCCAGCACCCGCGTATCGCGCACCTGGTGCTCAAGGGGCGCGAGATGGGACATGGCAAGGTCGCGGCATTGCTCGCGGCGATCATGGGCGAACGCGACTTCCTGCGCCTACCGCCGGGTCAGCGCGACGTCGACCTGCGCCACCGCGTCGACATCGCCCTCTCCGGCAAGGCGCCGCGCGTGATCATGGAAATGGCGCGTCGCCTTGCCCAGGGACGGGGTGGGGGCAACGATAGCGACTCGTCAGTGACAGGCGCTCTTTTGGCGCTGGCCTATCCCGACCGCATCGGTCGCCGCCGCGCCGGCACCGCCGGACGGTATCTGCTGTCCGGCGGACAAGGCGCCGCGCTGCCCGAGGGCGATCCGATGGGCAACGAAGAGTTCGTGGTCGTGGCCGATCTCGACGGCTCGGCCCAGAACGCACGCATCTTTCTCGCCGCCTCCATCGACGCCAATGAAATCGAGGAGCTGTACGCCGAGCGTATCGTCGACGAAGAAGTCCTGAACTGGAGTGCGCGCGAGGGCGTGGTGCAGGCGCGCCGGGTGCGACGACTGGGTGCTATCGCGCTCGAGGACAAGCCGATCAACTCACCCAATCCCGATAAGCTCAAGGCCGCGATGCTGGACGGCGTGCGGCAGATGGGACTCGTAGCGCTGCCGTGGAGCGACGACCTCAGGAGCTGGCGCGATCGCATCGCCTTCCTGCGCACGGCCGACGAGAGTTGGCCCGACCTTTCGGATGGCACGCTGTTGGCAGGCCTCGCCGACTGGCTCGGCCCCTTCCTCGACGGCGTGCGGCGGCGCGAGCATCTGCAGAGGATCGATCTGTCCGCCGCCCTGCGCACGCTCGTGCCTTGGGAGCAGGCGCGCCGCCTCGATAGTGCCGCTCCGACTCATATAGAGGTGCCGAGTGGCTCGCGCGTGCCAATCGATTACGCCAATCCCGCCGAGCCAACACTCTCGGTGCGCCTGCAGGAGATGTTTGGCCTGACGGAAACCCCGCGCATTGCCGGTGGCAAGGTGCCGGTGACGATCCACCTGCTGTCCCCGGCACGCCGACCGGTGCAGGTGACACGCGACCTCGCGAGCTTCTGGAAAAACGGCTATCGCGACGTGAAATCCGAGTTGAAGGGCCGCTATCCAAGGCACTACTGGCCGGACGATCCGCTGGTGGCCGAGCCGACAGCCCGCGTGAAGCGCCGGCCGCGCTAGGGCTCCTCGATCAGGTAGCGCAGCAGCCAGCCGCGAACGATGGGCATCATCACGAACATGGTGGGCGCGGCGATCACCCAGGCGATCAGCCACGAACCCATCCAGGTCCACACCATGCCGGGCGCGGTGCCGATGGCCCGCCAGGTCGCGAAGCCCGAGACCAGGAAGGTCATGAAGACCGTCGTGCACATCGGCAGGGCAAAACGCAGATAAGAGGCCGGGAGTTTCTTCACGATGGACCGGACAATATGCTACGGCTTGGTCATGTCCAAATCCTCCGCGCTCCCCTTCCAGACCGCCAAGCAACTCGCCGCCGCGATCCGGAAAAAGAAGATCGGCTGCCTCGAACTGCTCGACCTCTACCTGAAGCGGGTCGAGGCCCATAACCCCGCGCTGAACGCCATCATCGCCACCGACATCGAGGGCGCCCGCAAGCGCGCCAAGGCGGCGGACAAGGCGGTCAAGGCCGGAAAGAAACTGGGGCCGTTGCACGGCGTGCCGATGACGATCAAGGAATCGTTCGACGTCACCGGACTGCCCACGACCTGGGGCGATCCCACATTCAAGAACCACAAGGCCGAGACGCACTCGCTGCTCGCCCAGCGCATGGTCGATGCCGGCGTCACCCTGTTCGGCAAGACCAACGTGCCGCTGAACCTCGCCGACTGGCAGAGCTACAACGAGATCTACGGTTCGACCAACAATCCATGGGACCTCTCGCGCACCCCGGGCGGCTCGTCCGGCGGTTCGGGCGCGGCGCTGGCAGCGGGCCTCACCGGCATCGAGGCCGGCAGCGACATCGGCGCCTCGATCCGAAACCCCGCCCACTACTGCGGCGTTTTCGGCCACAAGCCGACCTGGGGCGTCGTCTCGCCCAAGGGCCATGGCGTCGCGGGCAACGTCGCCTACGGCGATATCGGCGTGGTTGGCCCGCTGGCGCGCGGTGCCGAAGATCTCGAACTGGCCATGGACGCGATCGCCGGCCCCGATGAGATCGACGGCCGCGGCTGGAGGCTCACGCTGCCGCGCGCCAAGAAAATGAAGCTGCGCGACTTCAAGGTCGGCGTGCTGCTGTCCGATCCCAACGCCGAGGTCGACCAGTCGGTGCAGGACGAGCTGCAGAAGCTCGCCACCTTCCTCGGCAAGCAGAAGGCCGAGGTGAGCGACAAGGCGCGTCCCGCCATCGACACCGCCGAGCTGAACGACGTCTACATTCGCATGCTGCGCGCCGCGACGTCGGCCCGCATGCCCGACGCCGTCTATGCCCAGGCTGTCAGCGACGCGGCGGGCTTCACCGCAGACGACAAGAGCTACTTCGCCCAAATGCAGCGCGGCAATGCGCTGTCGCATCGGACCTGGCTGCAGCTCAACGAAAAGCGCCATCGCATGCGGCTGGCCTGGGATGCCTTCTTCGAGGACTACGACCTGATGCTCTGCCCGGTCGCGGTGACGGCGGCCTTCCCGCACGACCAGGTCGGACTGCGTCACCTCCGCACCATCGTGGTCAACAACAAGAAGGTACCGGTGGTCGACCAGATTTTCTGGGCTGGCTACGCCGGCATCACCCTGATGCCCGCTTCCGCCGCCCCGATCGGCCAGACCAGGGAAGGACTGCCGATCGGCGTGCAGATCATCGGCAAGCAATACGACGACTATACCTGCATCCAGTTCGCCAAGCTGCTCGAGCAGGAATATCGCAGCTTCGTTCCGCCCCCCGCGTACGCGTAGGACTTCCCATGACCAATGCCTTGCCGTTCCAGACCGCCAAGCAACTCGCCGCCGCGATCCGGAAAAAGAAGATCGGCTGCCTGGAGTTGCTCGATCTCTACCTGAAGCGGGTCGAGACCTTTAACCCGGCGCTGAACGCGATCATCGCCACCGACATCGACGGCGCCCGCAAACGCGCCAAGGCCGCCGACAAGGCGGTGAAGGCCGGCAAGAAACTCGGGCCGCTGCACGGCGTGCCGATGACCATCAAGGAGTCGTTCAACGTCGAGGGCTACAAGACGACGTGGGGCGTTCCGGCGCTGAAGGACAACACGTCCAAGTTCACCGCGCTGCTGCCGCAACGCATGATCGACGCCGGCGTGACACTGTTCGGCAAGACCAACGTGCCGCTCCTGCTGGGCGATTATCAAAGCTACAACGAGAACTACGGCACCACCAACAGCCCGTGGGATCCCGCGCGCGTTCCGGGCGGCTCGTCCGGCGGCTCGGCCGCCGCGCTCGCGGCCGGCCTGACCGGCATCGAGGCCGGCAGCGACATCGGCTCGTCGATCCGCAATCCCGCGCATTACTGCGGCGTCTACGGCCACAAGCCGACCTGGGGCGTGATCAGCACGAAGGGCCATTCGCCCGTCGAGATCGCATCGCCCAGCACCGACATTTCCGTGGTCGGTCCGCTGGCGCGCGGTGCCGAGGATCTCGAGATTGCGCTCGACGTGATGGCCGGCCCCGACGCGATCGACGGCCGCGGCTGGAAGCTCGCCCTGCCTCGCTCGAAGAAGAAAAGCCTGCGCGAGTTCAAGGTCGGCGTGTTGCTCGACGATCCGCTCGCCGAGGTCGACCAGTCCGTACAGGATCAGATTCAGAATCTCGCCGACTTCCTCGGCAAGAAGAAGGTCAAGGTGAGCACGACGGCGCGGCCGGCTTTCGACATGGCCGAGATGCACGAGGTCTACATGAAGCTGCTGAACGCGGCGATCTCGGGCCGCATGTCGGACGTGGACTATGCCGCGCGCCAGGAGATGGCAGCGAAATATCCCTCGCACGACAAGCGCTCGATCGCGCAGATGGTGCGCGGCATGGTGTTGAGCCATCGCGAGTGGCTGCAGCTCAACGAGCGGCGTCATCGCATGCGGCTCGCCTGGGATTCGTTCTTCGGCGAGTACGACCTGATGCTCTGTCCGGTCGCTTCGACGGCGGCGTTCCCGCACGATCACGAGCCCGATCACACGAAGCGCCATCTCATCGTGAACAACAAGAAGGTGCCGACCTTCGACCAGATGCTCTGGGCGGGCTATTCCGGCGTCACCTACCTGCCTGTGACGGCCGCTCCGATCGGCCAGACCAGGGAAGGACTGCCGGTCGGCGTGCAGTTCGTCGGCAAGCAATACGACGACTACACCTGCATCCAGTTCGCCAAGCTGCTCGAACAGGAATACCGCGGCTTCGTTCCGCCTCCCGCCTACCAATAAGGACCACAATGGACCTCAAGGACCACATCCGTTCGATTCCGGATTTCCCCAAGCCCGGCATCCTGTTCTACGACATCTCCACCCTGCTGGCGCACGGCAAGGCGTGGCATCACGCGATCGAGCAGATGGCCGACATCGCACGGCGCTACAAACCCGACGTGATCGCCGGCATCGAATCGCGCGGCTTCCTGCTGGCCGCACCGCTGGCCCTCGCACTCGGCACAGGCTTCATCATGCTGCGCAAGAAAGGCAAGCTGCCTGGCATCACCGTGCGCCACACCTATGCGCTGGAGTACGGAACCGACACGATCGAGATCCAGGCCGATGCGGTCAAGAAGGGCGCGCGCGTCCTGCTGGTCGACGATCTTCTCGCGACCGGCGGCACCATGGCCGCTGCCGTGACCTTGCTCGAACAGGTCGGCGCCGTCGTCCCCGCCGCCGGCTGCCTCATCGAACTCACCTTCCTCGAAGGCCGCAAGAAGCTTTCGGTCCCGGTCGAGACCCTGCTGCAGTACGACAGCTGACCACAGCGGGGTTGTGCCCGCCACGGTGCTCAACCTATAATTGCGCCGCCAGATCTATACCTGTGGGGCGCCAATATGGTTGGCACAAATCTACCTGCAACTGTGGAATATTCCGCGGCGCACGAAACGCAGCCCGTGCCGTGGAAGCTCGTCTTCGTCCAATGGACCCTGAAGCCTCTTAGATCTGTGCTCAGGACCAACAAAGGTGACGATTCTGCCGTCACTATCGACAGGCTGTTCGCGTCGCAACACGTCACGGATCTCAGGCTCATCGCGGCAATTGCCTTCGCCGGGGCCTGCGTGGTCATTCTCTGCACTTTCGCATTCCTTCTCACCGAAGCCATCTGGCACATGTCGCATTCGAGAATGTACGCGCATCACCTTGCCTCCTTCCTCGTTGGCGTATTTACGTCCTCCGGCCCCACTATCGCCGTCCTCGGCGTGATCCTGGCCTGGGGCTATCAGATCGGCAGCGCGCGCCTCGGAGTGATCGATCTGTTCTCTTGCGAGATCAGCACGCTCTGCCGGGTCGGCACCGTGGTCGATATCGCCGATCGCTATATCGCGTCGTTCAAGAAATTGCCGAAAGCTGAGCCCTCGACTCACCAAATCCAGCAGTTCACGTCGACGGAAAGTTATTTCCCGGTGTTCGAAAGCGGCGTACGCGACTTGCAGACTCTGGAAGCGAGAGTCGTGATCAATATCACCGCCTTCTATACTTATATGAAAGCGGTACGCGATTCCTTGCGAACCCGCGATCAGGTCATGCAACAGGTCATCCAAGTCGCCGCGCACGATCAAAAGAAAGCCCTGCAACTATGGCAAGGCGCGGTCTGCAACCTGATTTATATGTTGTTCCTCGGCCTGGAGAGTGCACGACATGCCGTGGACGATTTGGTCGAGTTCCACCCCGAACGTACCGAGCGCATCATCGTCATATTGCTCGGCGAACTCGCGACCTATCGGTTCCTGCGCCGCCGCTATGAAGGCACGGGCGACATGCGCGAGAAGCGTGTGGCATTACGCGCAGCAGAGTATGCCGCACTAATCCCACCGCTGCTCCGCGATGTAGAAGAAGGCATGGAGCTAGAATCCGTCGGACAAAGGAAAGCCGGCTGGCAAGCGGCCGCTTCCCTCGTGCCCGAATTGAAAAAGCGCTACGACGCAGCTCAAAATTTCACTGCCGGCGATTTGCTCGGCTAGAGGGCTGCGACGAAGTCCTCTTCCGCAGCCACGGACGCCGGGTCGAGACGCTGCTTTTCGTAGTAGGCGCGATAACGCAGGAAGTCGTCGAGCAGGCGGCGCAGCTCGCCGACCGGATCGGCGTGGAGATCGACGCGCAGGTCGATCTCGCGGAACGTCAGGTGGTTGGTCACGCACAGCCACGCCGAGCGCGAGGGCCGGTAGCGCCCGTCGGTCGCCTGGCCGCCGGCCTTGTGGCCGCCTTCGACGCCCATCAGCAGCCGGTATTCGAACGGCGCGTCGGGCTCGGCCAGGAAGCCGGCGACGATGCCCTCGACCACTTGCGGCCCGGCAAGCCCGTTGCCGAAGGCCGCGTAGTCCGCACCGACCTTGTGGCCGCAATACTTGCCGACCTTGTCGCCGGTATGGGCGACGGCATTGCCGCCGCGATCGACCATGCCGGTCTGGCGATAAGCCCAGTCCGCATCATTCGCCGCCTGCACGTCCATCACATGCTGCGGCAGGAAGCCCTGCTGCATCAGGTTGAGCGCGCGCGGATCGTGGGCGCGGATGTACATCGCCTGCGATTTGCTGACGCCGATCGTGGGGCGAACGCTCTCGTTGCGGCGGCCGCAGGCGATCGAGAAGGTGGTGGTGCCGATGCCGAGGCGGCCCGTCTTGGGGCAACGGGCGACGATACTGTAGGTCATGCGGACTTCTTCTTCAGCATGTCGGCGAACTCCATGGCCGGAACGGCCTTGTGCGGGTTGGCGGCGCGTTCGATGTAATAGGCGGCATGGGGCTGGTATTCGTTGTGCACCCGCCGCAGCTCGGCAATGGCGCCATCGTGCTGGTCGACCCTGAGGTCCCATTCCGTATGGTCGTCGTTGGCGCAGACCACGACCGCGGCGGAGCGTTCGTGCAACGGACCAGACTTGCCCTTCTCTCCGCCAGCATCGCGCCCCGCTTCGAGCGCCAGCAGCAGCCGGTCTTCGAGCACGGCCTCCGGCTTGGCCGCGTAGGCTTTCAGCATCGCCGTCAGCACGTCCTTGCCGGCCAGCATGTCGCCCGCCGCCACCGCGCTCTCGCCCGTCACATGACCGGACCACGGCCGCAGCTTGGCGCCGTCCTTCACCGCGACCGCACCGGTGCGATCGACGACGACAACTTGTCGCCACTCGTTGTGCGGGTCGTTGCCGAGAAGATCGCCCAACGTGTGCGAGGCCGTGAAGCCGGCCGCGAGCAGGTTCATCGCCAGGAAATTGTTCGCCGGATTTGGGAAGCCCTGGCTGACGCTTACGCCGACATTGGCGCGAATGCCGTCAGTCAGCCGGCCGATCGCCAAGGAGTAGCTCGCCATCGCGATGCCGAAGCGTCCGGACTTCGGACAACGGACAAGTAGACTATAGGTCATGCGATGGCTCCTCGCCGGGTGACGCCTTCGTGCTAACATGGCACGCGGAGGAAACAAATGGTCTCGATTTCACAGTGCTTTTCGGAGAGTTATGCCGAGGCGCGCACCAAGTTCTGCGGTGCGGCAGCAGAGGCCGGCGGTGCGCTCCGCTCCTATTTCAATCCGCACGCCAAGGGACCGGACGGCGGAAATCTCTACCTCGACACGGCGCGTTTCGGACCGGCCGACGCCGCCAACATGCTGGTGATGATATCGAGCACGCACGGCGTCGAGGGCCACTGCGGCTCGGGCGCGCAGATCGCGTGGCTGCGCACTGGCGGCGCGACCAAGCTGCCGAAAGATACCGGCGCGCTGCTCGTGCATGCGATCAACCCCTACGGCTTCGCCTGGACGCGCCGCGTCAACGAAGACAACGTCGACCTCAACCGTAACTTCGTCGATCATGACAAGGGCTATCCGAAGAACGACGGCTATCTCGCGATCGCCGACGCCATCCTGCCGGCGCGCTGGGACGACACCAGCATCGCCGAGACCGAGCGCACCTTCGCGGCCTATGCCCAGAAGCACGGCGCGTTCGGCCTGCAGGGCGCAATCAGCGGCGGCCAGTACACCCATCCCGACGGCATCTTCTACGGTGGCGCCAAGCCGACCTGGAGCAACCGCACGATTCGCGCGATTGCGCGTGAAGAGCTGGGCCGCGCCAAGCGCGTGGGCTTGATCGACTACCACACGGGTCTCGGGCCGTTCGGCCACGGCGAGCTGATCTGTACCGTGCCGCCCGGCGCCAAGTCGTTCGCGCGGGCAAAAGCCTGGTACGGCGATGAGATGACCTCGCCGGAAGGCGGCACCTCGACCTCCGCCATCGTGGCCGGGCCGATGCTCGACAGCTTCCCGCAGGAACTGCCCGACGCCGAAGTGACGTCGATCGCCATCGAGTACGGGACCTACGCCGTGCCCGAGGTGCTGGGCGCCGTGCGGGCCGACAACTGGGTGCATCAGCGCGGCGATCTCAAGTCGACGCTCGGGCGCGAACTCAAGGCCAATATGAAGGAACGCTTCTTCCCGGCCGGCGACAAGTGGCGCGAGATGGTGTGGACGCGCGCCGACCAGACGATCGGCTGGACCCTCAAGGGCCTGACGACCGGCTAGACGCCCATGAGCATGGCCCTGCCCGATGCTGATTCGGCGCGGCTGCGGCTGCGACAGGCACTGCATCGTGCGCCCCTGTTCGCCGATCTCGACACGGCGAGCCTCGCCGCCGTCGAGAGCCAGCTCTCGATGCTGGTTCTGCCGGGCGGCACGCCGCTGTTTCATCACGGCGAGGTGGCCGACGCGGTCTATCTCGTGGCAAGCGGTTGCCTCGGCGTCTTCCGTCACGACGACGGCGAGGATGCGACCGAAGAGCCGGTGCTGATCGCGGAGATCACGCCCGGCAACATCGTGGGCGAGATGTCGCTCCTCTCGCATACACAGCGGACGCGCAGCGTCGCGGCACTGCGCGACAGCGAGGTCTGGCGGCTGGCGCAGACCAGCTTCGACACGCTCACCACCAAACACCCCGAGGTACTGCCGGCGCTGATGCGCAACGTCGCCGTGCGCAACGCCATGGGCCCGTCCAAGCGCCGCCGCCAGCCGCGTACCTTCGCCCTGCTGCCGGCGGGGCCGCACGTGCCGTCGGCGCGCTTCGCGGTCATGCTGGCCAACGCGCTGGGCCGCATCGGCAACGAAGTGCAGATGCTGGGCTCCGAATCGCTCGGCGAAGAACCCGAATGGTTCGCTCAGTGCGAGATGAGCTCGTCCTTCGTGCTCTACCGTGCCGACGCGACCTTGACGCCGTGGACGTCGCTTTGCCTGCGCCAGGCCGATTGCCTGATCGTCGTGCGCGGGGCCGACGATGGCGAGCCGACGCGACTGCCGTTCGAGATCGAGGAGACACAGGCAGGTGCCGTGTTCCACCGCCGCCGCGAACTGGTGCTGCTGCACGAGGAGCACGATCCCAGGTCCGGCTCGACGGCGCCCATGCTGGCCGGTGGCGTCTACGGCCAGCACCACCACGTGCGGCTCGACCTGCCGAGCGACTTCGACCGGCTGGCGCGGCTGATCACGGGCCATGCCGTGGGCATCGTGATGGCGGGCGGCGGCGCACGCGCCTTCACCCATATCGGCGTGATCAAGGCGCTGCGTGCTTCCGGCGTGCCGATCGACCTTGCCGGCGGGACCTCGATGGGCGCCATCGTGGCGGCCGGTGTGGCAGCGCGCTGGTCCGACGAGGAATTGGCGATCCGCTTCCGCCGCGCCTTCGTGCACCGCAACCCGCTGCGGGACTACACCTTGCCGCTGGTCTCGCTGTACGGCGGCCGCGAAGTGACGAAGCTGCTGCAGACCGCATTCGGCGATCGCCACATCGAGGACCTGATCCTCCCCTACTATTGCGTGACCGCGAACCTCACGACCTCGAACGCCGACGTGCACAGCACCGGCCTGTTGTGGCGCTGGCTGCGCGCGTCGGTCTCGCTGCCGGGCGTGCTGCCGCCGATCAACGACGCGGGCCAGATCCATGTCGACGGCGGCGTGATCGACAACCTGCCGGTGCGCGAGATGCGCAGGATGGGCCGCGGCCTCACCATCGGCGTCGACATCGACACCGCAGGCGCCCTGTCGGCCGGCGCCGACGTAGGCGATTCCTGGTCGGCCTGGGAGTTCTTTCGCCGCCTGGTGTGGAAACGCGACGAGACACTGCCGCTGCCCTCGATCGTGCGCATCCTGCTGCGCTCGGCGCTGGTCTCGAGCACCGCGCGCGCCCACGAGGACCGCGCCGCCGCCGACCTGCTGATCGTGCCGCCGATGCATCGCTTCGACCTGCTCGACTGGACGAGCTTCGACGCCGGCGTCGAGACCGGCTATCGCGCGACCATGGAAGCGCTCGACAAGGCGCGCACGCTGCCGGTCGGAGCGCGCCTGTTCGTGGCGTAGCTCTCATCGTCCGACTCGGACGTGCCCTGAGGGGGTGATGAGATTTGAGACAAATCGCGAGAAACCCTTATGCCAACGGCATCGAAGGTGTCTCAGGATTTGGAGACAATTAGCGTCTAGGTGAGGAACTTGAGGCTGTTCACGACCTTGTCGATCACCTTGCGCGGGCCGTGGACGCCGAGGCCGACGAGGTTCAGCGCATCTGCAGGCTCGGCGGCGAAGGCGACTCGGTTGTCGGCGTCGTTGGTGGTCTTGAACATCGCTTCGGTGTAGGCCGCCGGCACCAGCTCGCGCGACAAGGCGCGCGCGTGGGTACGCTGCAGCTCCTCCAGGGTGGCACCGTAGACGAACACCGGCTCGCGGATCAGGGCGGTGTAGGCTCGGTTGGCGGCGTCCTTGTAGGGCTCGCCCTTGAGATGCGGATGCGTGGCGGCAAGGCCGCCGGCCAGGAAGGCGGCGATGTTGGCGACCTGCCAGGTGGCGAGGTCCTTGCGCAGGATCAGCGCGGTCTTGGTTTCGTAGATCATCGGCTCCATATCGGGCATGTTATCCGGGAAATCTTGAACGTTTGTGCATGTGCGCCTCCGACCAAATCCGCTTCGAGCCCTCCGCCCCGGCGCTGCAGCGCCTGAGCGCGCGGTTTGGCGGCCATGCCTACGACCTGCACCGCCACGAAACCTATGCCGTCGGCCTCACGCTCTGGGGCGCGCAATCGTTCCACTACCGCGGCGAACTGCGCACCAGCGCCGCCGGCCAGGTCATGGTGATCCATCCCGACGAGGCGCATGACGGCCACGCCACCGTCGACGCCGGCTTCGCCTATCGCATGCTCTATGTCGACCCCGCTGCAGTCAGCGCCGCGCTGGGCGGCACGCCGCCGCCCTTCGTGCGCGACGTGGTGGCCGACGACGAGGCCCTCACCGGCCTGCTGCGCGAGGCTTTCGCGCATTTCCCGCAGGCGCTGGAGCCGATCGCTGTCGATGCCATCGTGGCGCGGCTGGCAGAGCTTCTGGCCGCGCGTGGCGACCGCGCGCCCAAGCGTCCCGCCGCGAAGACCGCCTATCGTGCGGCCGAGCGGGCGCGCGATTTCCTGAAGGCCGAGGCGCCGCGCATCGTCGCCTCCGAGGAACTCGAACAGGTGAGCGGCCTCGACCGCTTTGCCCTCAGCCGCCATTTCCGCGCGGCGTTTGGCACCTCGCCGCACCGCTTCCAGGTCGGCCAGCGACTGGTCAAGGCGCAGGCGCTGATCGCCTCGGGCACGCCGCTGTCGGAGACGGCGGCGGCCACCGGCTTCGCCGACCAGAGCCACCTCACGCGGCATTTCTCCGCCCGCTTCGGCCTGACGCCCGGCCGCTGGGCGAGCCTTTCGCGGGCAGGCTGAACCGATTCTTGCATGGCGCCCCCGGCAGGAGGACGTCATGAACAAGACACGCTCGCCCATCGTGCAAGCTCTGCTCGCGGAGATCGCCACCTTCGATGAGGCCGCCGCGCATCGGCGCATGCTACCGGCCGGCTGCTACACCGAGCCCGACTTCTTTGCCTTCGAGCAGACCGAGGTCTTCGCCCGCACCTGGATCTGCGTCGGCCGAGTCGAGCAGGTCGCGGAGCGCGGCGACTGCTTTGCCTGGGAAGTGGCGGGCGAGCCGATCCTGGTGACGCGTGGCGAGGACGGCGAGGTCCATGCGCTGAGCGCGATCTGCCGTCATCGCGGCGAGATCATCCCCTGCCCCGAGAAGGGCCGCGCGCTGCGCTGCCCGTTGCACTTCTGGACCTACGACATGCAGGGACGATTGAGCGGCGCGCCGCGCATGGGCGATGCCGAGGTGGTGGCGGCGCTGCGCCGGACCGTGCAACTCCCCCAACTACGAGTCGAACTGTGGCACGGCTTCATCTTCGTCAATCTCGACCCCGACGCGACGCCGCTCGGACCGTCGCTCGCCAAGCTCGAGCCGCTGTGGGCGGGCTACGAGTCGGCCGGCGTCACCGCCCTTCCACCCGCGATGAGCGACGCGCCGCTGCCGTGGAACTGGAAGGTCCAGGTCGAGAACTTCACCGACGCTTATCATCCGGAGTTCGTGCATCACGGCACGCACGACTTTGCGCCCAGCATCCTGGCCGGCGACGGCGTGCGCTTCACCGAGATGAAGCCCGGCGACAATGCGATCGTGCGTAGCGTGCCGCTGAAGCAGCCCGGCGGCGGCATGATGCAGGACGGCTGGGGGCCGAACGCGGCCTTCCCCGCAATCACCACCCTGCCGCCCGAACAGCAGTCGCGCCTCACCTTCGCGATGCTGCCGCCTGGAATGACCATGATGTTCGCGCCCGGCACCGTGGCCTATACGCTGATCCGGCCGGCCGGCGTCACCGCGACCTATGCCGGCAGCGATCGCGTCACGTATGGCGGCTGGCTGCTGCCGAAGAGCACGATCGACCTGCCCGACTTCCGCGAGCGCTGCGCCGCCGTGAGCGCGGGCGGCGCCAAGATCTGGGCACAGGACGTGCCGGTGAACGTCGGCATGCAGGCGGCGAAGAGTTCACGCTACCTGCCCAACGGCATGTACGGGCCGCTCGAGACGACCCTGCAGCAGTTCAACGTCTGGCTGATCGACGCCTACAAGCGCGCTGCTGCCGGCTAGAGCCCGCCGTTGACCACGAGGCACTGGCCGCTGACGTAGTCGCTGTCGGGGCTGCAGAAGAGATAGACCGAGCCCGCCGCTTCTTCCGGCAAGCCGCCGCGGCCGAGCGGGATCATCTGGTTCATGGCCGCGATCCGGCCGCCCTGCACGCCGATCTTCACCTTGCGGCCTTGCACCTCGATCTCGCCCGACTCGCCCTGGTTCAGCGGCTGGGTGAGGCGCGTCTGGATGTAGCCGAAGGCCACGGCGTTGACCGTGACGTCGTAACGGCCGAACTCCTTGGCCAGGGTCTTGGTGAGGCCGATGATGCCCGCCTTGCCGGCCGCGTAGTTCGACTGGCCGGCGTTGCCGTTCACGCCCGAGGTCGAGGAGATGTTCACGACCTTGCGCACGATGCGCTTGCCCTCGGAACGCTCCTTCTCGACGGCCGTCTTGAAGTGCTGCTGGAAGGCGCGCAAGACGCGGAACGGCGCCGTCAGATGGACATCAAGGATGGCGTACCACTGCTCGTCGCTCATCTTCTGGATGACCGAGTCCCAAGTGTAACCGGCGTTGTTTACCACGACATGGCAGTCGCCGAACGCGTCGACCGCTGTCTTGACGATGCGGTCGCCGAAGTCGGGCTTAGCCACGTCGCCGGTGCACATCACCGCCTTGCCGCCCATCTTCTCGATCTCGGACACCGTCTCCTTGGCGGGCGCGTCGTCGATGTCGTTGATCACGACCTTGGCGCCGTCACGCACCAGGCGGAGCGCGATCTCCTTGCCGATGCCGCGACCCGAACCGGTGACGATCGCCACCTTGCCATCCATCTGACCCATCTGTTTCTCCTTAGGCCAACGCGACGGTGGCGCTGCCCTGCAGCGTGTCCTGGCCGTTCTGGTTGGTGCATTTCACTTCGAGGTCGACCAGCTTCTCGCCATTGGCCTCGCGCTTGCCCGTGACCTTGCCGCTCACGGTGATGACATCGCCCACCCAGGTGATCGAGGTGAAGCGCGTGCCGAGATTGCGGACCTGTTTCTGCGGCACCCAGGAGGTGACGAGGCGGCCGAGGAAGGCCATCGACAGCATGCCGTGCGCGAACACGTCCTTGAAACCGAACTTCTTGGCGAAGTCGAGATCGACGTGGATCGGATTGTGGTCGCCCGAGCCGCCGCAGTAGAGCGCGAGCTGGTGGCGACTGACCGGCGGCAGGACGAGGGATTTCAGTTCGTCGCCCACTTTGATGTCAGAGAATTTCGGAGCGGTTGCAGTTGCCATCGTTGCCTCCCTCACTTCTTCGCGGCGTCAGGATTGCGCACGACGGTGACGCCGCGGCCCTTGGCGACGAGCTTGCCCGTCTGGTCCTTCATCTCCATCTCCTGGACGACGAACCAGAGCGCGCCGCCCTTCTTGTCGTAGATGTCGACCACCTTCTCCTGGCAGGTCACCGTGTCGCCGACCACGACCGGCGCCAGGTACTCGAAATGCTGCTCGCCGTGCAGGATCAGGCCGATGTCGACGTTGAGCAGCTTGAGCAGCCCACCCTTGTTGGGATCGTCGGCCTGCAGCGCGCGCAGGAAGGTGAGCGGCGCGGTGATGCCGCGATAGCCGGCAGCCTTGGCGGCGGCGGCATCGGTGTAGATCGGGTCGTCTTCGCCGATGGCCTTGCAGAACAGCTTGATCTTGCCGGCCTCGACCGTGGCCGTGAACGGCTTGAACGTATGGCCGATGAGCTTCTTGTCGAGCTCCATGGATGTCTCCTCCTCATTCGTGAACACACCCCCTCCCTGCCCTCCCCCTTAGGGGGAGGGAAATGGAAGGTCAGGCTCCCTCCCTTGCAGGGGGAGGGTTGGGGTGGGGGACCTACTCGTAGCGGCCGACGATCGCCACGCTCGAGATGTTCTCGCGCGGCGCGCCGCCCAGGTTGTGCGTCATGCCGATGCGCGGGTCCTTGAGCTGGCGCGAGCCGGCCTTGCCCTGGATCTGCAAGTACATCTCGTAGAGCATGCGCAGGCCCGACGCGCCGATCGGATGGCCGAAGCACTTGAGGCCGCCGTCGATCTGGCAGGGAATGGTGCCGTCGGCATCGTAGAAGCCGTCGAGCACGTCCTTCCAACCCTTGCCGGTCTCGGAAATGTGCAGGTCTTCCATGGTGACCAGCTCGGTGACGGAGAAGCAATCATGCACCTCGAACATCGAGACTTCGTCGCGCGGGCTCTTGATGCCGGCTTCTTCGTACGCCTTCTTCGCTGCGATGCGTGTGGTGTGGAAGTAGCTGCCGTCCCACGAGTTATGGCCCGACTCGGAACCGTTCGAGACCGAGAGCTGCAGCGCCTTGACGCTCACGATGTCCTTCTTGCCGAGCGCCTTGGCGATCTCCGGCGTGGTGACGATGGCCGCTGCAGCACCATCCGACACGCCGCAGCAGTCGAACAGGCCGAGCGGCGAGGCGATCATCGGCGCGTTCAGGATGGTGTCCATCTCGACGGCCTTCTGCAGATGGGCTTTCGGGTTCTTGGCGCCGTTCTGGTGGCTCTTCCACGAGACGTGGCCGATCGCCTTCTTGAGGTCCTCACCCGAGACGCCGTGCGCGGTCATGTAGGCGGTCGCGAGCTGGGCGAAGTTGCCCGGCGCCGTGCCGCTGGCATTCCACAGCACCTGGAGCGGGCCGCCGCGGCCGCCGGGAAGGCCGCCGTAGCCCGTGTCCTTCAGCTTCTCGACGCCAAGCGCGAGGGCAAAGTCGGCCGCACCCGAGGCGACCGCATAGCAGGCGCCGCGGAAGGCTTCCGTGCCCGACGCACACATGTTCTCGACATGCGTCACCGGGATGTTGGGAAGACGCAGCGTGGTCGACAGCGGGATGCCCGACTTGCCGACGTGCACTTCGTCGATCGCGGTCGAGAACCACGCCGCCTGCAGCTGGTTCTGATCGATGCCCGCGTCCTTGAGGCATTCCTTGTAGGCCTCGAGCATCAGCTCCTCGGCGCCCGCATCCCAGCGTTCGCCGAACTTCGAGCAACCCATGCCCAGGATGGCAACCTTGTCCTTGATACCACGAGCCATTTGCGACTCCTTCGTAGGGGTTAAGACTCTAAGCCTCTGACAATCTCAAACCGGCGCTGCTTTCCAGAAATAGCGTTTGAAGCCGCCGCGCATCGTGTCGTTGTCGCGCATGCGGAAGGTCATGCGCATCTTGGTGCCGACGTTGACCTGATCCTTGTCGCAGTCGGTGAAGTCGGCCATGAAGCGGCCGCCCTCGGGGAAGGTGATCATGCCGTAGTAGCCCGGCGGATCCGGCGAATAGACCAGCGAGTCGGCGGTGAACGACATCACGTTGCATTCGAGGCCAGCCATCGCATAGGGATCCTGGCTGTCCATCGCGTGGCAGTTGGGATTGACGCAAACCTGGCTGCGCGGGAACTGCACCGTACCGCAGACCCTGCACTTGCCGCCGACCAGCCCGTAGAGCATGTCGCGCTTGCGCCACAGCACCGAGAGCGCGGTCTTCTTGTCGAACTCCGCGCGCATGCCCTTGTCGATCGGCAGCATCTCGTTGAAAGCGAGGAACTTCATGTAGTTCTTCTCTTCCTTGCGGCGCGCCATCCAGCCCGACAGGCCCTTGCGCTTGGCAAGCTTGGCGTTCTCGGCCGTGACCTCGAACACCAGCACATCGACGCCCTGGCCGAATGCCACGACCATGATCTTGTCGCCGGCCTTCGCCGTCTCCAGCGCATCGACCAGCATGACCAGCGCGTGTGCTGCCCCCGTGTCCCCGAGCGTCGCACCCAGAAGATCGCGCACCGCGCCCTCGCCGATGCCGCAGATCTTCGCCATCTGCTTGGGCACCGCCGGCATCAGGCTCGGCATGATGAAGTGGGTGATGTCGCTGCCCTTCAGCTTGGCCGCGGCGAGGCCGGCCTTGACCGCCGGCGGCACGATCTTCGAATAGCCCTCGTCGCGGATCCAGCGCTCTTCCCAGGTGTAGTCGAAGTCGGTCTCGTCGCCGCGGAAGTGATCGACGAAGTCCATCGACACCGAGTGATGGCCGACCAGCTTGGCAATCACGTTCTCGGTGCCGCACAGAAGGGCCGCGGCGCCGTCGCCGTAGTTCAGCTCGTTCGAGGAGGCCACCCGCGCCATCCGTTTGTCGGCGGCGGCCACGAGCGAGGGCGCGCCGTCCTTCGACGCGTTGAGGCCGGCGATCAGCGCCGAGGTGCCCGCCTTCAGCGAGCCGCCGATGTCGGCCGCCGCCAGGTTCTGCTCGACGTTCAGCGCCGTGCCGATGACGCCGGCGTTCTGGCGGTCCTTGAAGGGATGCGTCGTCGAGGCGAAGTAGATGTTGCGGACGTCCTCGGCCTTGTGGCTCGCGAGACAATCACGCGAGGCCTCGACCGCCATGGTGATCGAGTCCTCGTCCCAGTTCGCCATCGAGCGTTCGCCCTTGGCCAAGCCACGCAGGCCAGCGGCGAACCACTTGTTGGCGTCATAGACGGACTGACGGTTGAGGCGCAGGCGCGGCACGTAAGCCCCGTAGGCGACAATCCCGACCATCTTGTTTCCTCCACTAAACGCTTGTTCACCGAGTCCTAGCGCGCCGCCCCGGACGGATCAAACGGAACTATCTTCCGCCCTGCGGAGGCGCCTGCGGGGGCATTTCCCGGATCAAATTCCGGTATCCCGCCCCTTCCGGGATGTGCAGGAATTTCTTGCCGTCGCGCACTTCAACCCACGGCTGGACGGTCACGATCTCCCGCTCACTGGCTTGAGACAGCGCACCGGTGACCGTCTTGCCCTCGGCCAGCAGCTCGAGGTTCTTGGTCGTGGCATGCACCAGAGTGCGCTTGCCGGCGGCGGCCTCGTCGATCGCCTGCTGCGCGCCGATCCACACCGAATCGGTGGACTCCGATCCGTCGTGCAGCGCGATCTGATCCTCCGGCGCCTCGGCCAGATAGAACCAGGTGTCGAAGCGCTTCGGCACGAAGGTCGGCGTGATCCAGTGCGCATACGGCGTCATCAGATCCGTCGCCAGTTCCAGATCCTCAGCCTCGACGAGATCGAGGATGCTCGCCTCGTTCTTCACGAGCTTCGTGCGCCACTTCGCCTCGATCGCCTTGAGATCTGCGGCGGCAATGACGCTGCGCTGACCGGGCTTGCGCGCGAGCAACACGCCGCACTCCTCGAAGGCCTCGCGGATACCGGCGACCCGGAACTTCAGTTCCTCGGGCGAGATCTTGTCGGCGCCGCCGCAGCGCGCCTTGAGCTTCGCATCGCCGTCGCTGTCTTCGAGCTTGCCGCCCGGGAATACCAGCGCACCGGAGAAGGAGTCGATCGCGTGGTGGCGCACCACCATGAAGACTTCGAGCGGGGAGCCGGCGTCGCCCTTTTTCGAGGGACGCAGCAGCAGGACGGTGGTCGCCGGACGCGGCGGCGACGGCTCTTTCTTGGGTGTGTCGGTCATGCGG
This sequence comes from Enhydrobacter aerosaccus, assembly GCA_903832005.1. GTDB lineage: Bacteria > Pseudomonadota > Alphaproteobacteria > Reyranellales > Reyranellaceae > Reyranella > Reyranella aerosaccus_B. The sequence goes on from CAIKZO010000142.1 coordinate 28,029, forward strand.
CGATTGTCACATACACGGTGGCACAGTGCCATCTGGGCTGCGTAAACTGGAGCCCGCCCGTTCCGCACTGAAGGAGGACGCCATGTCCCTGCCCGCAAATTCACTGCCGCCCAGCCTGGCCGAAGGCATCAAGGCGTTGCGCACCAAGTGGGGCTGGGTCGTGGGCCTCGGCGTGATTTCGCTGATCGCGGGCATCGTGGCGCTGGGCAGCGATGTCATGGCCACCGCCTCGGCCGTGATGATCGTGGGTATCATGATGCTGGTTGCCGGCGTCGCCGAGGTCTTCACCGCTTTCAACGTCAAGGACTGGGGCCACCGCATCTACTGGCTGCTGCTGGGCGCGCTCTACATCTTCGCCGGCATCATCTGCATCCAGGACCCTTTCGCGGCCGCGACGTTGCTGACCCTGATGCTGGGGATCGCGCTGATCATCGGCGGCGCGCTGCGCATCTTCCTCGCCACCCGCATGCGGCACGGCACGCCGTGGGGCTGGGTCGTGTTCTCCGGCGCAATTACCCTGTTGCTGGGCGCGATGATCGTCGCCCATTGGCCGGCCTCGAGCTTCTTCGTGCTCGGCATGTTGCTCGGCATCGACCTGATCTTCATCGGCTCGAGCTGGATCACCATGGGCTTGGCGCTGAAGCGCGGCCTGCCGCTCACCCGCTAGGAGACAAACAAAGCGTATGCGTACCTATGTGTGTTTGCCCGGCGCCTGGATGGGCGCCTGGTCCTGGACCTTCGTGCTCGAAAAACTGCGTGCCGCCGGCCACGACGCCCGCGCGCTCGCCTTTCCCGGCGTCGGTGAACGCGCGGCGGAATTGTCGCCACAGCTCGACAACGACGTCTTCCTCGCCGACACGATCGCCACGCTCGAAAAGGAAAACATGCGCGACATCGTACTGGTCGGCCACAGTTTCGGCAGCCTGATCGCGAGCCTGGTCACCGACCGCATTCCCGAGCGCATCGGCCACCTCGTGATCATCGACGGCGGCATCGCCCAGGACGGCCAGTCGATCTTCGGCCGCATCCCGCCCGAGATCGTGGCCAAGCGGAAGAAGCTCATAAAGATCGTCAACGACACCGAAGTGCTGCCCTTCGCGCCGGTCGGTAGCCTGATCATCGACGATCCCGAGCTTGCGGCGTGGACGCACCGTCATCTCACGCCACATCCGGTGGCCTGCTACACCAAGCCGATCACGATGCATCATCCCGCCGGCAACGGCAGGCCGATGACCTACATCGCCTGCACCAAGCCGCGCTATCCCGTCTCGGCCGGCATGCACGAAAAGGTGCAGACCATGCCGCATGTCCGCTTCCGCTCGATCGAGGCCGGCCACAACTGCATTATCTCCGCGCCGGACCTCGTGGCGAGCGAGTTGCTGGCAATCCCCGGCTAGAACGTCTCCTTGTAGGGCCTGAGGTCGATCTCCTGCGTCCACGCGCTGCGCTGCTGGCGATGGAGATGCCAGTAGCTGTCGACGATCGCGTCGACCTTCAGCAGCCCGTCCGGGCCCGCCTTCTCGACCCGGTCCGGCATGCGCGATAGCAGGCGGTCGCCCTCGATGCCGCCGTCGATGATGACATGCGCCACATGGATGCCCTGCGGCCCGAACTCGCGCGCCATCGACTGAACCAGCAGCCGCAAGCCGCCCTTGGTCGCATTAAAGGCCGCGAATCTCGGCCGGCCGCGCATCGAGCCCGAGGCGCCGGTGAACAGCACCGTGCCACGTCCCAGCGGCGCCAAACGCCTCATGGCTTCGCGGCCGAACAGGAAGCCCGCAAAGCAGCCGACCCGCCAGGAGTCCTCGAAGTGCTCCTTCGTCATCTCGCGGAAGTCGACGGCGGCATTGTTGCCCATGTTGAAGACGAAGAGATCGGCCGGCGCACCGTCCGCATCGTCGGCCATCGCCTTGTCGAACAGCTTGATGACCTCGTCCTCCTTGGTGCCATCGACCACCACAGCGGTCGCCGATCCCCCTTCCTTGCGGATCGTGTCCACGACCTTGCCGATCTTGTCGGCGGTCCGGCCGGCCACCAGCACGTGGTAGCCTTCCTTGGCGAACCGCCGGCTGGCCGCACCGCCGATGCCGCGTTCGGCGCCCACGCCCAGGATCAGTGCTTTCGGCTTCTTCGCCATGTGAATTCTCCGAGGAAAAGTTGTTCGGATGAACTTGCGGCCGGCAGGGGCGCTTCGCTACGGTCCGCCCGCATGAAATTACCTCCCTACCCCATGATCGAACCCAACCTCGGCGCGCCGCTCGATATCCATCGCGCCACGGTGCTGCCGGCGTGGATCGACTGGAACGGCCACATGAACGTGGGTTACTACGTCGTGGCCTTCGACAAGGCGACGGACACGCTCTGCCGCCAGTTCAACGTCGGCTGGGAGTACACGCGCGACAAGATCGGCATGACCTTCGTGCTCGAAGTGCACGTCACTTACGAACGCGAGGTCAAGGAAGGCGATCCCCTGCGCATCACCACGCAGATTCTCGACCACGACGCAAAGCGCGTGCACTACATCCATATGATGTACCACGCGACCGAAGGCTATCTCGCGGCGACCAACGAGATCATGCTGATGAACATCGACTTTGCGTCGCGACGCTCCGCGCCCTGGCCAGAATTCGCGCTGGTGCCGCTCACTAAGCTCGCTGGCGCACACAAGGGCCTGCCCCTGCCGAAGCAGGCCGGCCGCATCATCGGTATCAAGAAGAAGTAGAGAAGAAAGAGTAAGCGTCCATGTCCGTCGTCCTGACCTATGAAATGCCGCCGCTCGTCACTGCGGCCCCCTTCGACCTCCATCGCGCCGTCGTCGAGCCCGAATGGGTCGACTGGAACGGCCACATGAACGTGGCCTACTACGTGACCGCCTTCGACCGCGCCTCTGGCGCCTTCATGCGCAACATGGGGCTCGGCCGGAACTATGTGAACAACAAGCTCGGCATGACCTTCGTGCTCGAGATGCATATCACCTACGATCGCGAGCTGCGCGAGGGCGCGCCGATGCGCTTCGTGACCCAGCTGCTCGATTGCGACGCCAAACGCGTCCACCTGTTCCACGAGATGTATCACGCCGAGGAGGGCTACCTCGCCGCGACCAACGAGACGATCATCATGAACATCGACTACGCGACGCGGAAGTCAGGTCCCTTCCCCGCCCAGGCCGCCGAGCGCCTGGCCCAGGTCTGGGAAGAGCACAGGAAGCTGCCGAAACACCCGAAGTCGGGCCGGCTGATGGGGATCAAGAAGAAGTAACCTCTTCTGGGACCGCGGGC
>CAIKZO010000143.1 GCA_903832005.1 Enhydrobacter aerosaccus
GCCACGCCCTCTTGCCAAAACTGATCCTGGGGGTGAAGTTCACCAACGGGCTGGAGGTCACCGCCAAGGCGAACAACCTTCAGACCGCAACCGCCGCCGCCTGACAGATCAGGCCGTCACCAACTTTTGGCGATAGCTCCATAGATTCCCGCGGACTCGCTACCGTTCGTGCTGACGGAAATGGGGGCGGAGGAACTTCCCAAGAGCGAGACTGTCGATGTGCCCGAGCTGCCGCCCGCGCCGCCAGCACCGGAAACGCCGCCAATCACGGAATTGAGATCGGCCCCCGCTCCACCGGCGCCGGCCTGAAGCAGGTTCACGATCGCCGAGGCGTTGCTCCCCAAGGTCGAGAAGGTGAGCGCATTGTTCATGGCGGTGACGGAGATGGTGCTGTTGCCGGTATTGCCACCGTCACCGCCAGTATAGGCGGTCCCGGCGCCAATAGCCGTTCCGCCTGTGCCGGCCTGTGCGAACGCCAGCAGAGCCGGCAGTCTGTCCCCCTGGGTGGTCACACTTGCATCGGTGATCGTGATCTGCGCGGCAGTCGCGCCGCTTGTGCCGGCCGCTCCGCCGCGCACGTTGGTTTTGCTATCCTGTCCTCCGCCCCCATTCCCGCCGATGACCACGGCCGCCACACCCGCACCATTGAAGGTACCGACGGCGGTGCCAGACGGTGCGCCGCCCGCGGTGACGACGGAGACGTTCCCTCCCTGCGTCAGCGTGACGGCGGCACTCGTGACGTCACCGCCGTGTCCGCCGCCTCCATCTTCACTACTGCTGCCATTGGCTCCGACCGATTGGGCGATGATACCGTAGAGGCCGTAGTCAGGACTCGAAGACTGCACTCCCTGCCACGTCCAGTTCACGCTGACGGGAGCCGAGTTGCTCACCGAACTGGCGCCCCCGTATCCACCCACGCCGCTCATCGAACCGGACGGGCCACCCTGACCCAGGGCCATGATACCGCCAAAGCCGCTGGCGCCCGACGCGATGGCGGTGATGGCCCCCGAATTGATGATCACCGAGCCCGCTGCGTCGCCGCCGCTGCCGCCGATGGGATTGTTGAAGGCATCCCCAGCGCCACCGGTGCCACCCAGGGACTGCGCATACAGGGCAGCGCCGCTTCCCCCCATATTCACATTGTTGATCGTGATTACGCCGCTGTTGGTGATGACAAGACTCGGGGCGCCGCTGAGACCTGCGTCGCCGCCAGGTGATGCCGAATCACGGCTGCTGCTGCCACCGGTTGCGTTGCCCCCCAAGGCCCCTTGCTGCTGGACATACATCCCGAACAGATTGCCGGACAACGATCCCGAGTTGACGGTCAAGGCACCCTGGTTGTTGATCGTCATACCAAGCGCGGCGCCTTGTTCGCCTCCCGCCTGCGCCTCGATCGTGAGCGGGTTTCCCTGGCTGGCCGTCACCGTTATTGCCAGCTGCGAGTTTAATACCAGGGGAACCGTATCCCCGCTGCCCGGAGCCTGGAACGAGATGGGCTCGGTGAAGCTACCGGCGGGAAGCGTGCACGTGTAAAGCGTCGGCGGGCCGAAGGACCCTCCCGACGTTACGCAAACTTGCGCCGCGACTTCCTTTGGCAGGAGGAACCACGCCGCCGCCAAAGCGGTGACGCCGGTCAGGAGGGCGCGGCGCGAAAAGATCATGCGACCGCTACTTGGTCACTTTGTCGAACGCCAGGCCGAAACCCAAGAGCGACAGGTCGATGTTGATCGTGCGCGCGGTGGTGTCCTTCACGGCGACCTTGAGTTGCTGGCCTGTCCGCAGCGACGCAAGCAGGGGATCCTTCAGGGGAACGACCACGAAGCACCCGCTGTTGGTGCAGGTCTGCATCCGCAGTTTTTCTTCATTGCTCGTATCGACCCTGACCACCACCGGTTCGGAGACATTGAGGCCCAGCGGCAGTTGCAACGTCAGCATCGGCGTTTTGTCGGGAGTGAGCACGACGGCGGCCTGCGCAACCAGCTTTTTCTCCTGGTTCAGCAGCTGCTGGATGGCCTGGCAGGGCAGAATCTTTCCGTCACCGACGCATTCGACACGCCAGGCGGCCGGCCCGGACTGACTCCACGCGCGCGGCGCAATGAATGCGGCCATCAGCGCAGCAGCTACGATCGATAGCCGCAACACGCGACGCGCGCCGACTCCACGGATTTCCAAGTCGCTCAAACCTTCGCCGCCTGACAACCCTCCTTCAGGCTAACACAAGTGTAGCATCCCGGCTCAGCCGATTATTTCGCCGGATCCGTCAGCTCATCGAAGGTATGGAGCCGCCGCGGCGCCCAGGATTGGCCGCGCGCGAAGACGATCCAGCGCGACAGCAGCGGCCAGCGCCGGCGAGCGCCGCGCACCCAGTCGCGGCCGGTCTCGAATTCGCAGACCAAGATATGGAGGCCGAGCAGGAGAAACAGGTACGGCACGATCGGCAACGGCCCGACGATCACCGCCGTCAGCAGGCAGGCCACGATCGTCAGTATCTTGAACGGCTTGCGCATGGAGACCTCGCCGTTGCCTCTCTCCAGGCGAGATCATGCGCTCGTTCTCTTTCAGTTACGCTACAAGGTTGAGCATGGACCCGGGGGAGCGAACGAATGCCCAGGAAGAAGATCATAATAGACTGCGATCCAGGCATCGACGACGCGATTGCGCTGGCGGCCCTGATTGGCTGTCCGGACGTCGAGCTGGTTGCGGTGACGGTGACCCATGGGAACGTGTCGCTCGAGCGCACCACGCAGAATGCCCTCGATTGGCTCTCTTTCCTGGGCTCGAAGGCGCCGGTGTTCGCCGGGTGCGCGAAGCCCCTGTCGAGGTCGACCATCGCCGCCGCCGACATTCACGGCGAACATGGAATCGGCGGGGTGACGTTGCCCATTGCCCCCCAGGTCCCGGCAGCGGAAACGGCCGCCGAGGCGCTGGTGAGATACGCGAACGAGCAGCCCGGCACGATCACCTTGCTGGCGACCGGTCCCCTCACCAATGTGGCAATGGCGCTGCAGCTCGAATCCTCCGTCCTGTCGAAGTTCGAACAGGTCGTCGTGATGGGTGGATCGACGACCGAAGGCAACACCACGCCCGCGGCTGAATTCAACATCTTTGCCGATCCGCATGCCGCGCAAATCGTGTTCGCGTCCGGGGCGAAGCTGACAATGATCGGATTGAACGCGACGCACCAGGTCATCGCGACCCCCGACAGGGTCGCTTCGATACGCGCCCTTCCCACCTATGTCAGCGAACCGTTGGCGCGCATGATGGAATTCTACAAGATTGCCTATAACCGCAAGTATGATTGGGATGGCGCTGCCATCCACGATCTCTGCACGGCGGCCTTCGCGCTCCATCCCGCCGCCTTCAAGGTCGAACCGATGCACGTCGCCGTTGATCTGAACGAGGGCGCCGAGTTCGGCAGGACCATCTGTTCGCCTGCAACGAGCGGGCGCGCATTGTCGGTTGTCACCGAAGTCGATTCCAGGCGGGTCTTCGACTTCCTGGAGAGTGCTCTGCTGAGTGCACCGCAGTGGCGGATATCCGCCGACGCTCAGCGCACGTAGCGGTTCAGCGGCACCTTGAGGCCGAGGTTCTCGCGCAAGGTCTTGCCTTCGTATTCGGTGCGGAAGATGCCGCGCTTCTGCAGTTCCGGCACCACGAGCGTGCAGAAATCCTCGAACGGCTTGGGATAGTGATTGCAGACGACGTTGAAGCCGTCGGCCGCCTCTTCCTTGAACCATTGCTCGATCCAGTCGGCCATATATTCCGGCGTGCCGACCAGCACGCGATGGCCGGTGCCGGCCGCGGTGTTCCGCGCGATCTGGCGCAAGGTCATGTTGCCCTCGCGCGCCGTGCGCACGATCAGCTCCTGGCGCGCCTTGGCCGCGTTGCTGGGCGGCAGCTCGGGCAACGGCCCGTCGAGCGGATACTTGGAGAGATCGAGGCCGCCCGAGATGTGCGACAGCGACATCAGCGCCACGTCGTCGGGCAACAGCGTCTGCAGGTACTCGTAGTTCGCCTGCGCCTCTTCCATCGTCCGGCCCAGCACCGGCGTCAGGCCGGGCATGATCTTGATGTCCTGGGGCGTGCGGCCGTAGCGCGCCGTGCGCTGCTTGATATCGGCGTAGAAGGCCTTGGCCTCGTCGATCTTGGTCTGGGCAGTGAACACGACATCGGCCGTGCGCGCCGCCAGGTCGCGGCCGGCCTCGGAGGAGCCCGCCTGCGCCACCACTGGCCAGCCCTGCGGCGAGCGCGTGATGTTGAGCGGCCCCTTGACCTTGAAGTACTTGCCGACATGGTCGAGGAAATGGACCTTGTCGCGATCCATGTAGATGCCGCTTTCCTTGTCGCGCAGCAGGCCCCCCTCTTCCCAGCTGTCCCACAGGCCGGTGACGACCTCGTAGAACTCCGCGGCGCGTTCGTAGCGCTCGGCATGCGCCAGATGCTCGTCGAAGCCGAAGTTGCCCGCCTCGTCCTCGATCTGCGACGTCACCAGGTTCCAACCGGCGCGGCCTTCGCTGATATGGTCGATCGACATGAAGCGGCGCGCGATGTTGTAGGGCTCGTTGTAGGTGGTGGTCGCCGTCGCCACGAGACCGATGTGTTCGGTCACCATCGCCAGTGCCGCCAGCGTCGCCGTCGGTTCGAGCTTCACGGTGCGCGACAGCTTGGAGCGCGTGCGCTCGCCGCGCGCCAGCGCCCGGCTGCCCGACACGCCGACATTGTCCTGGAAGAAGATGCAGTCGAACCGCGCGGCCTCGGCCACCTGCGTGATGTGGGCATAGCCCTGGAAGTCCATGTCGTAGGACGTGTCCGCGTCGGGATGGCGCCAGCCGGCCAGATGATTGCCCGGAACGCTGAAGAAGCCACCGAGCCGCAGCATGCGCTTAGTCATTGGACGCCGCCACGGCCGGAACCTGCACACTCACGCTGTTCTTGACGAACCTGTTCTTCGGGATCGGCACGCCAAGATTCTCGCGGAAGGTCTTGCCCTCGTACTCCTCGCGGAACAGGCTGCGGCGCTGCAGCTCGGGCACCACCAAGTCGACCCATTCCTCGAGCGGCTTGGGATAGTGCGCGAACAGGAGGTTGAAGCCGTCGCAGGCGCCGGCCTCCAGCCAGGCCTGCAGATCGTCGGCGATCGACTTGGGCGTGCCCCAGACCACGCGATGGCTCTGGCTCATCGCCAGCACGCGGCCGATCTGGCGGATCGTCATGCCGCGCTTGCCCATGGCGATGATGCGATCCTGGCGCGCGCGGGCGGCGTTGCTGGGCTTGAGCGGCGGCAGCGGCCCGTCGGGATCCATCGAATGGATGTCGACGCCGCCCGCCAGCCGCGCCACGCCCGCGATGCCGACACCGTCATCGACCAGGTCGCGCAGCTCTTCGTACTTCTCCTGCGCCTCAGCCTGCGTGCGGCCGACGATCGGCATGATGCCGGGGAAGATGCGCGCGTCTTCCGGGCCGCGACCATACTTGTCGAGCCGGCCCTTCATGTCGTCGCAGAAGGCCCGGCTCTCCGCGATCACATCTTGCGCGGTGAACACCATGTCGGCGGTGCGCGCGGCGAGCTCCATGCCGACGTCGGAAGAGCCCGCCTGCGAAATCACCGGGCGGCCCTGCGGCGAGCGCGCGACGTTGAGCGGCCCGCGCACGTTGAAGTGCGGCCCCTTGTGATGAAGGATGTGCATCTTGTCGTAATCGAACCAGGCGCCGCTCGCCTTGTCCTTCAGGAAGGCGTCGTCCTCCCACGTGTCCCAGAGGCCGGCCACGACGTCATGGAACTCCGCGGCGCGGTCGTAGCGGATGCCGTGCTCGAAATGCTCGTCGCGACCGAAGTTCACCGCCTCATCCTCGGCCTGCGAAGTGACGAGGTTCCAGCCGGCGCGGCCGCCGCTGATATGGTCGATGGTGAGGAAGCGGCGCGCGACGTTGTAAGGCTCGTTGTACGAGGTCGTGCAGGTCGACACGAGACCGACCCTTTTGGTGATGGCGGCGAGGGCTGCGATGGCGCTCACCGGTTCGATGTGCGCCTGCCGGCCGTTCTTCTCGCGGAAGGCCTTGCCGCCGTAGACAGCCGTGCTGCCCGGGATCGCGACACTGTCCTGGAAGAACATGCAGTCGAGCTTGCCGCGCTCGCAGGTGCGCGCCATGTCGGCCAGCATCCGGAAATTCATGTCGGTCTCACCGACCGCATCGGGATGCCGCCAGCCGGTCGGATGAACACCGGGCAGGCTGAAAAAGGCGCCGAACCGCAGTTTCCGCTGAGCCGTCGTCATGAACGCACCTTCACGCAATTGGACAGGCAAGAGCCACGCCAAGGGAGCGTAAACCCCGCTGCTTCACAACAAAACGGTGAATCCGGCGGCCGTGCCGCGTCCGTCTACCGAGCCGGATCGGCGTCAGAGATGGATCGGCTTGTCCCAGGCGGCCAGCGCCGCTTCCTTCAGCGACTCGCTCACCGTCGGATGGGCGTGGCAGATGCGGCCGATGTCTTCGGCGGAGGCGGAGAACTCCATCGCGGTGCAGGCCTCGGCGATCATCGTGCCCGCTTCGGCGCCTATGATGTGCACGCCCAGCACCTCGTCCGTTCCCTTGTCGGCCAGCACTTTCACGAAGCCTTCGGTCGTGCCGTTGGCGCGGCTGCGCGGATCGGCGGTGAACGGATACTTGCCGATCTTGTAGGCGACGGCGGCCTGCTTCAGCTGCTCCTCGGTCTTGCCGACCCATGCCACTTCCGGCTGGGTGTAGACGACCGACGGCACGAGATCCCAGTTCACGTGGCCCTTCTGGCCTGCGATCGTCTCGACGACGGCGATACCGTCCTCGCTCGCCTTGTGCGCCAGCATCGGACCGTCGATCACGTCCCCGATCGCCCAGATGCCCGGCACCGAGGTCTGGAGATGCGCGTCGACTTCGATGCGGCCACGCACCGTCAGCTTCACGCCCGCCTTGTCGAGACCAAGGCCTTCGACGAACGGACGGCGGCCGATCGCCACCAGCACGACGTCGGCTTCGAGCGTCTCCGCCGCACCACCCTTGGCAGGCTCGACGGTGAGCTTCACGCCCGAGGCGCCGGTCTCGGCCTTGGTGACCTTGGCGCCCAGCTTGAACTTCAGCCCCTGCTTGGCGAGCGCGCGCTGGAAATGCTTGGTGACCTCGTCGTCGATGCCGGGCGCGATGCGGTCGAGGAATTCAACAACGGTCACGTCGGATCCGAGACGGCGCCACACCGAGCCCAGTTCCAGGCCGATGATGCCGGCACCGATAACGACCAGGCGCTTGGGCACTTCGGAGAGTTCGAGTGCGCCGGTCGAGGAGACGATCTTCTTCTCGTCGACGGCGACGCCAGGCAGCGGCGTCACTTCCGAGCCCGAGGCGATCAGGATGTTCTTGGCCGTGAGCGTGTCCTTCACCGCGCCATCGGCGGCCAGCACGGAGACGGTGCCCGCCTTCTCGATGCGACCGGCGCCCTGGAAGGTCGTGATCTTGTTCTTCTTGAACAGGAACTCGACGCCCTTGGTGGTGGCGCCGACGACCTCGCCCTTGCGCTTCATCAGCTGGGCGAAGTCGAGCTTCGGCGGCTCGACGACGATGCCGTGCGTGCCGAGGTCGTGGCCCACTTCCTCGAACAGGTGCGAGGACTGCAGCAGCGCCTTGGAGGGAATGCAGCCGACGTTGAGGCAGGTGCCGCCCAAGGTCGTGCGCTTCTCGACCATCGCCACCGTCATGCCGAGCTGGGCCGCGCGGATCGCGGCGACGTAGCCGCCGGGACCGGCGCCGATCACGACGAGGTCGAACGATTCATTTGCCATCTGTTGCCCCGATTAAAGGCCGAGCAGCAAGCGCTCGGGATCCTCGATGCATTCCTTGACCTTGGCCAGGAACAGCACGGCCTCGCGGCCGTCGATGATGCGATGGTCGTAGCTGACCGCGAGGTACATCATCGGCCGCACCTTGATCTCGCCGCCCACGACCATCGGCCGCTGCTGGATCTTGTGCATGCCGAGGATCGCCGACTGCGGCGGATTGAGGATCGGCGTCGACATCAGCGAGCCGTAGACGCCGCCATTGGAGATCGTGAAGGTGCCGCCGGTCAGGTCGGCGATCGACAGCTTGCCGTCGCGCGCCTTCCGGCCGAGATCGCCGATGCCCTTCTCGATGCCGCCGAAGGTGAGCGCATCGGCGTCACGCAGCACCGGCACGACCAGCCCGTTCGGCGTGCCGACGGCGACGCCGATGTCGTAGTAGTTCTTGTAGACGAGGTCGTCGCCCTCGATCTCGGCATTGACCGCGGGCAGTTCCTTCAGCCCCTGGATGCAGGCCTTGACGAAGAACGACATGAAGCCCAGCCGCGCGCCGTGCTTCTTCTCGAAGTCGTCCTTGGTGCGCTCGCGCAGCGCCATCACGTTGGTCATGTCCACCTCGTTGAAGGTGGTGAGCATGGCGGCGGTGTTCTGCGCTTCCTTGAGGCGGTTGGCGATGGTGCGGCGCAGCCGCGTCATCTTCACCCGCTCCTCGCGGTCGGCGCGCAGGCGCGGACCGGCCGGGACGGCAGGCTTGGCGGCAGGCGCGGCAGCCGAACCGATCGACGACAGCGCGGCCAGCACGTCCGACTTGGTCGCCCGGCCGTCCTTGCCCGAGGGCTGGATCGCCGAGGCGGCGACGCCCTTCTCGTCGGCGAGCTTGCGCGCGGCAGGACCGGAGGCCGCAAGATTGGCACCGGTCGCAGCCAACACGGGCGCGGGCGCCGTCAGCGTGGCGGCGGGCGATGCGACAGGAGCGGCGGGCTTCGGCGGCGGCGGAGCAGCAGCTGCGGCCTTGGGCGCAGCACCGGCGGCACCGGCTTCGATGTGGCAGAGCAGGCCGCCCACCTGGACGGTGGCACCCTCCTCGACCGCGAGATCGACAATGGCGCCCGCGACGATCGCGTTCACTTCGACCGTGACCTTGTCGGTCTCGAGCTCGCATAGGGGCTGGTCGATCGCGACCTGATCGCCCGCCTTCACCATCCACTTGGACACAGTCGCCTCGGTGACCGATTCACCCAGCGCCGGAACCTTGATCTCGACAGCCATACTTAACCCCGTTTCCCTCAGACGCCCGATCAACCCAGCGTCAACGCGCGGTCGACCAGATCGGCCTGTTCCTTGAGATGCGTGCGCGCCGAGCCGGTGGCCGGCGACGCGGATTCCTTGCGACCGATGTAGATCGGACGCTTCGCCTTCACGTCGATGGTGGCCAGCGCGCGATCGATGCGACGATCGACGAACTGCCAGGCGCCCATGTTCTCGGGCTCCTCCTGGCACCACACCACTTCGGCGTTGGGATATTGTGACAGCCGCACGCCCAACCGCGAGATCGGGAAGGGATAGAGCTGCTCGATGCGCAGGATTGCGATGTCGTCGATCTTGCGCTTGCGGCGCTCCGCCACGAGGTCGAAGTAGACCTTGCCGCTGCACAGCACGACGCGCTTCACCTTGGGTCCGTCGACCAGCGTGTCGGTCTCCACGATGATGCGACGGAACGACGAGCCGGGGCCCATGTCGGCGAGCGTCGACACGCATTCCTTGTTACGCAGCAGCGACTTCGGCGTCATCACGATCAGCGGCTTGCGGAACGTGCGGCGCACCTGGCGGCGCAGCGCATGGAAATAGTTGGCCGGCGTCGTCGGCACGATGACCTGCCAGTTGTCCTCGGCAGAGAGCTGCAGGTAGCGCTCGAGGCGCGCCGAGCTGTGCTCGGGGCCCTGGCCTTCGTAGCCGTGCGGCAGCAGCATCACGAGGCCATTCATGCGCAGCCACTTGCTCTCGCCCGAGCAGATGAACTGGTCGATGATGACCTGCGCGCCGTTGGCGAAGTCGCCGAACTGCGCCTCCCACATCACCAGCGCGTTGGGCTCGGCCGAGGAGTAGCCGTACTCGAAACCGAGCACGCCCGCCTCGTTCAACGGGCTGTCGATCACCTCGAAGTTCGCCTGGTCCTTGGCGACGTTGTTCAGCGGGATGTACTTGGCGTCGGTCGACTGATCGGTCAGCACCGAATGGCGCTGCGAGAAGGTGCCACGGCCGGAGTCCTGGCCACTGAGGCGCACCGGCGTGCCCTCGGCCAGCAGCGTGCCGAACGCCAGCGCCTCCCCGGTCGCCCAGTCGATGTCCTTGCCGGTATCGATCGTCTTGCGCTTCTCCGCGAGCTGGCGCGCAATCTTGCGATTGAGATCGAAATTCGCGGGCGGCTCGGAGATCGCCTTGCCGACGGCAATGAGCTTGTCGGTCTCGACGGCCGTCGTGCCCTTGCGGTCTTCCTCGCCCGGCGCCTCGGTGAAGCCCGACCACTTGCCCTCGAGCCAATCGGCCTTGTTGGGCTTGTAGTTGGTGGCGGCATCGAGCGCCTTGTCGAGGCTGGCACGAAGCTCGGCGTCCATGGCCTTCACTTCGTCGGCCGTCACGACGCCCTCGGCTTCCAGGGCGGACGCGTAGACTTCCTTCACCGTCTTGTGCCGGCCGATCTCCTTGTACATCAGCGGCTGGGTGAACATCGGCTCGTCGGACTCGTTGTGCCCGTAACGGCGATAGCAGAACATGTCGATGACGATGTCGCGCTTGAAGTGCTGGCGGAATTCCGTCGCGATGCGCGAGACATGGACCACCGCTTCGGGGTCGTCACCGTTCACATGCAGGATCGGCGCCTGGACGATCTTGGCGACCTCGGTGCAGTACGGGCCCGAGCGCGAGAAGGTCGGCAAGGTCGTGAAGCCGATCTGGTTGTTGACCACGAAATGGATCGTGCCGCCGATGCGATAGCCGCCGAGATCGCTGAGATCGAGGCTCTCGGCCACCAGGCCCTGGCCCGCGAAGGCTGCGTCGCCGTGCATCAGGATCGCCATGACTTCGGAGCGGTCGGTGTCCTTGCGCTGGTCCTGCTTGGCGCGCGCCTTGCCCAGCACCACCGGGTTCACCGCTTCGAGATGCGAGGGGTTGGGCACTAGCGACAGATGGATGACGTTGCCGTCGAACTCGCGATCGGCCGAGGCGCCGAGATGATACTTCACGTCGCCCGAGCCGCGCATTTCCTCGGGCTGCGAAGAGCGGCCCTGGAATTCCGAAAACAGCGCCATGTAGCTCTTGTGCATGACATGCACGAGCGTGTTGAGGCGGCCGCGATGGGGCATGCCGATCACGACGTCGCGCACGCCGAGCTGGCCGCCGCGCTTCAGGATCTGCTCGATACCGGCGATCAGCGACTCGCCGCCGTCGAGGCCGAAGCGCTTGGTGCCGACGAACTTGACGCCGAGATAGTGCTCGAGACCTTCCGCCTCGACGACCCGCTGCAGGATCATCTTGCGGCCCGCGACGGTGAAGTCGGTGCGGTTTTCGATGTGCTCGATGCGCTCCTGGATCCACGCCTTCTGGTCGGGATCGGAGATGTGCATGAACTCGACGCCGATCTTGCCGCAATAGGTCTTGCGCAGGCGGTCCATGATCTGGCGCAGCGTGGCCGACTCACCCAGAGCCAGCGATCCGAAGATCAGGATCGGGCGGTCCCAATCGCCTTCGCCGAAACCGTAGGTCGCCGGATCGAGCTCGCGGTGCGGCGCCTGCTTCACGAGGTTGAGCGGATCCAGATCCGCCTCGAGATGACCGCGAATGCGATAGGCACGGATCATCATCAGCGCCTTGGCAGTGTCGTTGGCGGCGACGCGGATGTCGGCTTCGCTCTTGCCGGCAAGCGCTGCAGGAGCAGCACCCTTGCCGTTGGCTTTGGCATTCTTGTTGGCCGCGACCGGCGGTTCCGGCACGTCGATGACACGGGCACCGTTTGGCGCCCAGGAAGCGCCGCGCACTTCGGCCAGCACCGCGCCCTTGTCGTCGGCTAGCGCCTCGAAGAAGGTGCGCCACTCCGGATCGACCCGGTTCGGGTCGGCGAGGTAGCGCGCGTGAAGCTCCTCGATGAACGGCGCGTTCGCACCGGACAGGAACGATGTCATCTCTGCTTGCATGGCCCTGGCTCCTTGGAGATGGGCGGTTGGCTCGATCAGCCCTTCATTGCCTTAAGCATTTCGTCGCCCAATGCGCCCGGCGAATCGGCAACCTTGATGCCGACGGCGCGCATGGCTTCGACCTTGAACTCGGCAGTGTCATTACCGCCCGAGATTACGGCGCCGGCATGACCCATGCGGCGGCCCGGCGGGGCGGTGCGGCCGGCGATGAAGCCGACCACCGGCTTCTTCATGCCGGTCGATTTCAGGTACTGGGCGCCCATGACCTCGGCATCGCCGCCGATCTCGCCGATCATGACGATGCCTTCGGTCTCCGGATCCCGCACGAACATCTCGAGACACTCGACGAAGTTGGTGCCGTTCACCGGATCGCCGCCGATGCCGATGCAGGTCGTCTGGCCGAGGCCGACGGCCGTGGTCTGGGCGACCGCTTCGTAGGTCAGCGTGCCGGAGCGCGAGACGATGCCGATCTTGCCGCGCTTGTGGATGTGGCCCGGCATGATGCCGATCTTGCACTCGCCGGGCGTGATCACGCCGGGGCAGTTCGGGCCGATCAGGCGCGACTTCGAGGCGGTGAGCGCGCGCTTCACACGCACCATGTCGACCACGGGAATACCCTCGGTGATGCAAACGATCAGCGGGATCTCGGCATCGATCGCTTCCAGGATCGAATCGGCCGCGAACGGCGGCGGCACATAGATCACGGTGGCGTTGCAGCCGGTCTTGGCCACGGCCTCGGCCACGGTGTCATACACCGGCAGATCGAGGTGCTTGGTGCCGCCTTTGCCCGGCGTCACGCCGCCCACCATCCTGGTGCCGTAGGCGATCGCCTGCTCGGAGTGGAACGTGCCCTGCGAGCCGGTGATGCCCTGGCAGATCACCTTGGTGTTCTTGTCGACCAGCACGGCCATCAGTTGTGCTCCTTGACCGCCGTGACGATCTTCTGGGCGGCATCGGCGAGATTCTCGGCCGATGTGATCTTGAGACCCGACTCTTTCAAGATCTTCTTGCCGAGCTCGACGTTGGTGCCCTCAAGCCGCACGACCAGCGGGACGTGCAGGTTCACTTCGCGCGCCGCGGCGACCACGCCCTCGGCGATCACGTCGCAGCGCATGATGCCGCCGAAGATGTTGACCAGGATGCCCTCGACGTTGGGATCCCGCAGGATGATCTTGAAGGCCGCCGTCACGCGCTCCTTGGTGGCACCGCCGCCGACGTCGAGGAAGTTGGCGGGCGCCGAGCCGTAGAGCTTGATGATGTCCATGGTGGCCATCGCGAGGCCGGCACCATTCACCATGCAGCCGATCTGGCCGTCGAGTTTCACGTAGTTCAGCGCGTATTTGGCCGCCTCGGTCTCGGCCGGATCTTCCTCGTCGAGGTCGCGCAGCTTCTCGATATCGGCATGCCGGTAGAGGCCGTTGTCGTCGAAATTCATCTTGGCATCGAGCGCCACGAGGTCGCCCGCGCCGGTAACGACCAGCGGGTTGATCTCGATCAGCGAGCAGTCGAGTTCGACGAAGGCCTTGTAGAGTCCGCCGAGCAGCGTGGTGAACGCACCGACCTGCTTGCCCGAGAGACCGAGCGAAAAGGCGATCTTGCGGCCCTGGTAGGCCTGGTAGCCGGCGGCAGGATCGATGTCCTGCGTCATGATCTTCTCGGGCGTGTTGTGTGCGACCGCCTCGATATCCATGCCGCCTTCGGTGGAGGCGACGACGGCGATGCGGCCCATCTTCCGGTCGACCAGCATCGAGAGATACAGCTCGCGTTTGATGTCGCAGCCCTGCTCGATATAGAGGCGCTTCACGGACTTGCCGGCCGGACCTGTCTGCTTGGTGACCAGCTCATGGCCCAGCATCGCCAGCGCGCTGGCGCCCACTTCCTCGACCGACTTCACGACCCGGACGCCGCCCTTGCCGTTGGGGTCGTCCTTGAACCGGCCGGCGCCGCGGCCGCCGGCGTGGATCTGCGCCTTCACCACGGTAACGGGCGTGCCCAAACCGCGGGCCACGTCCATTGCTTCGTCCTTGGTATAGGCGACCCCGCCCTTGAGCAGGGGGACGGCGAACTTGGCCAGCAAAGCCTTGGCCTGGTATTCGTGGATGTTCATGGATTCCTATCGCTGGCCGTCAGCAAGAAGCGTGCAACGGGTCAGTTTCAAATCGAGACTAACAAGGCGTTGCGGCACTTTATGAGTGCGGCAACGCCTTGGCAACGACGGACTGGTGACGCTTTTGAGTCCACGCCCAGGATATTGCGCGGACCCTGCCGATTTAAGCGGCAGCGACGATCTTCTTGGTGGCCTCGACGAGCGACTTCACGGCGGTGACCGACTTGTCGAACATCGCCTTTTCTTCGGCGTTGAAAGACACTTCGACGATCTTCTCCACGCCGCCCGAGCCGATCACGACCGGCACGCCGATGTAGAGGCCCTTGATGCCGTATTCGCCGTTGAGCAGAGCGGCGCACGGGATCACGCGCTTCTGGTCCTTGAGATAGGCCTCGGCCATCGAGATGGCCGACGCGGCCGGCGCATAGAACGCCGAACCGTTGCCCAGCAAGCCCACGATCTCGGCACCGCCGTCGCGGGTGCGCTGGACGATCTTGTCGAGCTTCTCCTGGGTGGTCCAACCCATCTTGATCAGGTCGGGCAGCGGGATGCCGGCAACCGTCGAGTAGCGGACCAGCGGCACCATCGTGTCGCCATGGCCGCCCAGCACGAAGGCGGTGACGTCCTGCACGGAGACCTTGAACTCCTCGGCGAGAAAGAGACGGAAGCGCGCGCTGTCGAGCACGCCGGCCATGCCGACCACGCGGTTGGCCGGGAAGCCGGTGACTTCCTGCATCAGGCCGACCATCGCATCGAGCGGGTTGGTGATGACAATCACGAAGGCGTTCGGGGCGTTTTCCTTGATGCCCTTGCCGACCGCGCCGATGACCTTGGCGTTGATGCCGACCAGATCGTCGCGCGTCATGCCGGGCTTACGCGGCACGCCCGCGGTGACGATGATCACGTCGGCGCCGGCGATGTCCTTATAGTTCGACGAGCCCGAGTAGTTGGCATCGAAGCCCGCGACCGGCGAGAGCTGCGCGATGTCGAGCGCCTTGCCCTTGGCAGTGCCTTCGGCCTGCGGGATGTCGAACAACACCACGTCGCCCAGGTCCTTTTGGCCCGCGAGCAATGCGAGAGTGCCGCCAATCTGTCCGGCGCCGATCAGCGCGATCTTCTTGCGAGCCATGCGAAATTCTCCTGTTCTTGAACGCGGCGCGTGGTAGCGCGATTCCGGGAAGGCGGCAAGAAGACCGAAAAGCCGCGCCGAAATTCGCTAAGTGGGATGCTTTTTCAGGTGGGCTAGCAACAGATCCGTGGCCCGCCCGGCCGCCTGGTCCATCACGAAGTGGCCGACCCCGGGGAGCACTTCCAGGGCGTAGGATGCCTGCACGAAATCGCCCGTCCCGCGGGCCGCGTGCGGGCCCACGGTGGCGTCGGCATCGCCCCAGATATAGAGCGTCGGCACCGTGGTCGGACCGAAGTCGCCGGACAGGCCCTTGTTGGCGCGATACCAGGCCAGCGCCGATTCGAGCGCCGGCTTGGTGCCGAGGATCGAGAGGTGCTGCTTCACCGACTCTGCGCTCTGTCCGAACAGGCCGTCGCGCATCGCCTTGGCGTTGTCGGCCAGCAGCTTGTCGGCCGTCTCGGGCTCGAGGAATTTTCCGTGATGGCGCGAGCGGTGCTTCTGGTCGGGGTCTTCCTGCAGGGCGCGACGGAACGATAGCGGATGCGGCCGCGAAAGAATGGTCAGCGAAGCGAGGCGTTCGGGATACTTGTTGGCGACACCCCACGACACCTGGCCACCCCAATCATGACCGACGAGATGGAAGC
>CAIKZO010000144.1 GCA_903832005.1 Enhydrobacter aerosaccus
GGCCACGCCCTCTTGCCAAAACTGATCCTGGGGGTGAAGTTCACCAACGGGCTGGAGGTCACCGCCAAGGCGAACAACCTTCAGACCGCAACCGCCGCCGCCTGACAGATCAGGCCGTCACCAACTTTTGGCGATAGCTCAGTAGAAGTTTGTCGGGGCTCTCAGGATAAAAGGATTAAGGCGACTATGGGGGATAGACTGGGGGAGGCCGAGCGCCGTGGGACGCTTAGCTAATATTTTTCGTCGGTTTAAACGAAGCGCGCGACCGACTTCGTCATCTCAGCCGCTGACTGGGAACAATGTCATCGAGATCCGTGGACTCACCAAAGTCCACGGTGACCGCACCATTCTTGACGGTATCGATCTCGATGTGCGCCGCGGCGAGATATTGTGCCTGCTCGGCCCCAATGGCGTGGGCAAGACCGCCGTCCTGCGGCTCCTGTCCGGCTTGGACGCACCCACTGCGGGTTCGGTGAATGTGCTGGGCTTCAATCCCGTATCGGAGCGCGACCAAGTCGAGCGGCGTGTATGCTTCCTGTCCGACACCACCCACTTCCAAGAAAAAAAGACCGGGCGCGAGATACTGCTCGCCGTTGCGCACAAACTCAGCCCGACTTCGGCAAAAGCCGAAGAGCGTGTCGAAGCTGTGCTCGCGCGCACCCAGCTTGTCGGCGTCGCCGGCGAGCGCGTGGCAACTTATTCGCGGGGCGTGCGGCAGCGCTTGGCGATTGCCGAAGCCCTGGTGAAGAGAGCTGAAATTCTCGCTCTGGACGAGCCGGCCATGGGCCTCGATCCCATCGTTACCGAAGTTCTCCTGCAAACGATAGAAGATCTGAAGCGCGAGAATGTCACCGTCGTGATGGCGTCTCATCTATTGGACGGTGTACAGGGCACCTGTGATCGCGTTGCCATCCTGAAAGACGCTCGCATTGTCCTCATCGGAACGACAACAGAACTCATCGCCGCAGCACCGGACATTCAGAACACCCTCTACCTGGAAGCCGGTGACATCGACGTGGCCTCGGTGATCCGTGGTGTCGAAGGCGTGCAGAAAGTGCTGCGCGAACGCGGTGGCGCCTGGCGGGTGACCGCGGACCGCGATGTCCGGGCGGCCGCGGCAAAGCAAATCATGAGCAGAGGCGGCACCCTGACACGCCTTACCTCGGCTCAGCCCACCCTTCGGGAAGTCTACGCTCAATATTTTCAGGCCTCCCCGGCTCCCTGAAGCCGGCTCCGGGTCCCTAGCCGCAATTGACTTGCCACATTGCTGTGCTTAGGCAGTCTCATGACTTGGTTCGACCAGGTTCGAACGGCTGCGAGCGACCAGACGGTTGCTGCGACTCGCTTGCTGCGGGCGGCCCTGGACGTCCGCGAGTGGCGCGTCCTGAAGGCCGAACGTCATGCGCGCGAAGGCCGAATCGAAGCAGCTGAGACGGCCTACCGGCAGATCTTGGCGCGCCAACCCGATCACAAATCGGGGCTGGCCGGGCTCGGGCGGCTACTGCTGCGCGAGCGCCGCTTCGAAGAGGCCGTCGGTACATGGCGGCACCTGGTCGATCTCGAGCCGCAGCGTGCCGGGCCGTCCTTCCAGCTCGCGCGGGCCCTCCATCGCAGTGGACGTCACGAAGAGGCGGCGTCGCAATATCTGGCGGTAGTGGCGCTCGATCCTCTGCATGAGAAGGCCTTCGCCTCTCTGGAGCAACTTAGCGACCGACTGTTGCGCGAGAACCGTCATGGTCGCTCAGCGATCGATATTGCGTCGCAACTCTCCCAGCAATTGCTGACACTCCAGACCAGCACACCCAAACTGGGCGCCAAGGCGCTTGGCCTGCTGGCAACCCTGCAATCGACCGGGGATCCGGCTACTGCCGTTGAGCGCTTCAAGGAACTGGCCGCGCTCAAGCCGGGAATCATCGAGCCGCATCTGCAGCTGAGCCGTCTCTACAGCCGGCAGCAGCAGCATGAGGAGGCGGCGCGTTCCTTTCGCGCGGTGCTCGACCTCGATCCCAACCATGTCGAAGCTCTGACCGGCTACAGCCAGGCGCTCGAACAGATCGACCGCAATGCAGCAATCCGTCATGTCGTCTCCTGGTCGAAGCGCCATCCCAACGACGCCGCACCGAGACTCGAGCTTGCAAGACTTTACCAGAAATCCCACGACTGGGATCACGCCGAGGCTGCGTATCGCGATATCCTCGAGGAGATGCCTGACAATCCTCAGGCCCTGACGCGGCTGGCCCAGGTGCTGTCGCGCAACCTCACCCGCATCGAACCTGCCCTCGATGTCTGGCGGCGTCTGGCTGACAGCACGCCCACCTCCCCGGCCCCGCTCGTTCAGCGCGCCCAGCTTCTGCAACGGGTCAACCGCTCAGCCGAGGCCGAAGCCGAATATCGTGCAGCCCTGAAGCGGGCGCCCCACGACGAGGCCGCCATGTTTGGTCTGGCACGGCTGCTGGTGGCCGACTCTCGATGGCAGGAGGCCGTGCCGTTCTACGAGTCTCTGCACATCCTGAAGCGGCAGCGCACCGACGTGCTGTTGGGACTGGGGCGTTGCTTCGAACGGCTTGATCGCGCCGAGGAAGCGCTCGCGGCCTACGACAAGGTCCTGGCACTGGACCCGACCAACGTGAACGGCCTGCTGTATCGTGGCCGGCTGCTGCGTCAGCTTGGCCTCATCGAAGAGGCAATCAAGAGTTGGCGAGAAGCTTGCCGACGCACGCCGGCGAATGGCGATGCCTGGTCCGAACTGGTTTTCATGCTCGCGACCGCTGAGCGCGACTCCGAGGCGCTGGCAGCGCTCGATGACGCAGAAGAGGTCTTACCCGCCACGCCTTCTTCCTGGATCAAGCTCGGCCTGGCCGCGCAAGCCGGCCAATTCAACGACCGCGCGGTTCGCCTGTTCGAAAGAGCAATCGCCGCGGAGCCGAACGAGCCCAGCCATCGAACCCGGCTTGGCCAACACTATCTGCGGCGCGGCATTCTGGATGGCGCATATCATAACCTTCTCGCCAGTCGCGAACTCAAGCCCGCGGACGTCGTCGTCGCACGCCAATTGGTGGACACGGTGCACGCGCTGAACGTCCTGGGTGTCGACCACATCGCGTTGCAAGCAGCGCCCCATCGCTGTGGCGAGTTGCTGTCACCCGAGGGCCTGTATGCGCTCGTCCGCCAGATCGCGGATCGCGACGTGGTGCCCTATACCCCGGTGCCCTTGCGGATCGTCAACGTCAGCTCTTCGCTGGCAGGCGGCGGCGCCGAGCGTCAACTCGTGAACCTTCTGCGCGGCCTGAGCGATACCGATATCGGCTTGGAGCTCTCGCTGTTCTGCATCTCGCTGGCTCGTCGTTCGAGACGCGACTTCTTCATGCCGCTGTTACAGGAAACATCCGTCGATATCGCGACGCCGGACGACACCGCCCTCGAAACTTATCTGGCGAATCCGGACGTTGCACCTCATGCGCGTTTGATCCGCGCCTTCCCCGCCGACATGGTCGCCCCCATCGCCTTCTGGCTCGGCGAGTTCCGCCGGCGCAAACCGCAGATCGTTCACGCCTGGCAAGATGGCAGCAATCTCACCGCAGTCGTCGCTGCCCTGCTCGCCGGCGTGCCGCGCATCGTCCTTGGCACTCGGAGCGTGCGGCCGGACAATCCTCGCCGCCGATTGAAGCGCTTCATGCAAGCAGGTTATCGATCCGTGCTCGGTCACCCATCGGTGATCTTGAGCAACAATAGTCGCGCCGGTGCGAACGACTATGCAGACTGGCTTGGCGTCGATCCGTCGGCCATCGAAGTGGTGTATAATGGCATCGACTTTGAGCAACTCTCGCGAACCGTCACGCCGGCACGCGTCGCGGAGACTCGCGCGATTCTTGGCATCCCGACCGGCGCGCCGGTCGTAGGCAGCGCCTTTCGCATGAGCGAGGAGAAACGTCCCCTGTTATGGGTCGAGGCTGCAGCTGAAGTGGCGCGCCAGGACGCGCGTGTGCATTTCATCGTCTACGGCGACGGACCGATGCGCGTCGACATGATGCACTTGGCGAGAAGCCGCGGCATTGCCGACCGCCTGCACCTCCCTGGTCCGGAGGACGACATTGCCTCGCGCTACAAGGCGATGGATGTGGTGATGCTGACCTCGCGGCACGAAGGCTTGCCAAACGTGCTATTGGAGGCACAGTCACTCGGCATACCGGTGGTCGCTCCTGATGTTGGCGGCGTGAGTGAAACCGTGTGGCAAGGTGTGACAGGTTTTGCCGTCCCCAACGCCGAGGCCTCTTCCCTGGCACAGCATGTCCTGCTTTGTCTGCGCGACAAGGCCTGGCTCGGCCGGGCGCAAACCGAGGGGCCGGCGTTCGTGCGCGAACGCTTCGGCATTCCGGCGATGCTACGCCGCACTCTGGAAGTCTACCGGATCATCGGCTCCTAACGCCGCGCCACAGCCGGCTCGCTCGTCTCGCGTCCCGGGAAATGCTAAAGCTCCCGCGCGGTATTTCCCTTGGCGGAGCAGTTGGTGTCACTCCTTGTCGATCCGAGCAATTTGGCGTTTCTCGACGGCTACATATTCAGGGTCATGGCCAATATGCTCAGGAAAGAAGGCCCCGAGGCGTCCGGCATGTACGACTACTACAAGGCGCGCGTGGAAAAGATCGGCACGGCCTTGAGCGATTATGATCGTATGCTCTTCCGTTACGTCTACGACAATTTCGACCGCGACGGCCGCCGGATCCTCCATGCAGGAACCGGTCTGGGTACGCTTCCGTCTGCTCTCGCAATGGGTGGCTATCAAGTAGCCGGCATCGAGCAGGACGCGCCACGCTTCCGGGCGGCCGTCCGGATGCGCGATGCACTCGCCGATGTCTGGCCTGACGAGGCCGGGCGTTATCAGCTTATCGCCGGCGAATTTCCGTCGATCGTGGCTTCGACGATGTGGATGGCGCAGCCGACCGTGCTGATCTTCACCAATTGCGGCGGCAATTGGCCCGCAGATCTTACCTCGAGTGCGATCGCCGCCTTTCGCCAGGTCGGAGACGTACTGCTCGACGCCCGCCTGTTTGGAAAGGTCCGCGACCAGCAGAAGGACCGCGATGACCTCATCGACCAGATGAGAGCTACGGGACTGTCGGCCACTCCCATCGCGGAGACGACGCCCGGGGCCTACTACTATCATCTGCGCCGAGACGACTGATCATGAACATCGACACTCTCGCCGACTTGCTGAAAAGCCGGGGATGTCGCTCCGTGCGCTATTTCCACACCGATCATTTCGAGCCATGGTCGACGAGCATCGACGATGCCAGTGCCAAGGCCGTCGGACGCATGGCCGACATGGCCCGCTCATCGCCGTATGCTCGGCGGCTGAGCCTTTTTTACAGTGTGTTCGTCCCCTATCGCCTCGAGAGCGACAGCCCGGGGGAGAGCGGCGCCGAACGCGTCCCGGACGATGGCGTCGTCTTTGCGCCACGCTCATCGCGGCAGGAAGAACTGGCTCGCGAAGCGATCCGACCTCTGGTGACGGAGGATGGCCACGAAATGCACCTGCACGTGCACCACGAATACTGGACACGCAACGGCTCGCATTTCGATAACCCTGTATCCCGCTGGGTCAACGCCCACAGCACGCACGAAGCCGACAGCCAACGCGTCGATCTCTATTTCCGCCTTTGCAAGGAAGCGATCTCGCAGGAAATCGGTGCGCCCTTCGAGAGCTGGGCCTTCATTCACGGAAACTGGGCACTCAACGCGTCAGATCCCCTCATTTGCCATGTCAGCGACGAGATGGCGACGATCATGCGGCATGGCGGCTTCGGAGACTTCTCCTTCCCGGCTGGCCGCAGCTACTGCGATCCCAAGCTCAAGACGCCGTTCACCTGCTTGCCGCTGGCTTTGCCGAGGGCTTACGACGATCCGCGCTCCGATCCCCGACCGATCGGGGCGAACAGCAGGATCGTTCAGCCCGACCGCTTCTTCATCTGGAATTCAGCCCTCAAGTCCACTGAGTCGTCGCTCGACTATTATTCGGCCGCCAATCGAAAGGCGTTGCAGACGCCGGAACGAGTCGTCGCCTCCTGGCTGAACAAGTCGGTGCTCCTCGGGGACGAGCTGTTCATCAAAACACACGCTCACTCGATGAAAACCGAGTATCGGCTGAACGAGCCGGACTCAGTCATCCCTCACTGCTACCCGGATACCGTCAGGGTGTTCGAATGCCTCGAGCGTGCCTGCGAACGGGCCGGCGTCGAACTGACGTTTCCTACCGTGAATGAAGTCATGGAACGACTGGCGGTGCTCGACAACGACGCCGATGGCATCAACCGCTTTGCGCAAGGCAAGCAGCGTATCCACGCAAATGTCGCGGCTACTGAAAGTACGACCTTGCCACCGGCCACTCCGGCAGGCGTCGCCGCGGAACTCGCCGAGCTGCATCGCGCCTGGATCGACGGCGAGGGCGCACTATTTGCCACCGACGATCTCTATCGTGCCAAGCTCGCTCACAACTCACCGTTGGAGTCGTATGAGCTCGAACTTGCGACGAAGATCGCCAGCATCTACCACCCCGACAGCACGAGGATCGTCGAGATCGGCATGGGTTGGGGCGGCCTCTCAATCCTGCTCGCGCGGCTTGGCTTCGAAGTCCTGGCTTTCGAAGGAAACGCCATCCGACATGCCGCGGGTCGATGGCATGCAGATGAGCAGATCCGGCGCTTTCCAGCCTTGCGAGGCCGGCTCCTGCCGCCGCGCGATGGCTTGTTCCCCGAAGTCTTCTCCGAGGCAGCGCTGGCCAAGAACAAGACGAATCTCTGCGTGGCCACCAACATCACGCACACCTACAGTGCGGAGCATCAGAAAGAGATTATCGAGGCAGCAAGTTCGTTCGACGAATTGATCATCGATCTTTCCCGCTTCGGCATAGTGCGAAATTCCCAGTTGGAACGCGACGCGCTGTTGCGCGCCATCACCGAGCAGAGCTTCCGTCCCATCGAGCGCCTGGTTTTCCAGGAGCCTTATGAGTATTGGCGATTGGCGAGCCGCGGGCGGTTACGCCGTCCCGACAAGCAGGTTACTGCAGGCGCATTTCCCGAACTTCCCCTGCATGGCCACCAGGGTTTGCTGTTCACCGCCTACGGCGACAAAAAACTCGAAGAGTGCCCGGTCTGCCATGCCCGCGATTTCGTGCCGCTGTGGCGCATGCCGGCCACCACCCTGGCCCAACCCATAGAAGTCTTCGGTGGCTACTACAATCAGGTGCCGACCCTGCAGGTCCCGTCGCTCGTCTACGCCTTCGACTTCTGCCACGAATGCGAGAGCATTTTTCTGAATCCGGTCGCCACTGGACAAAAGGAAGAATATCGCTCGAGCGATCATTACATCCGGAAGATGGAGACGGCGGCTGAATGGAGCGAATACGAGCAGATCTACGACCGCTTTGCCGCGTGGATCCCGCCGGGAGCGACGGTCATGCTCGATGCCGCCTGTGGCCTCGGCCAGTATCTCCATGTTGCGCGCCGGCGCGGCACCCATCACTGGCGGCGATTGATCGGCCTGGAGCTGGCCGAAAAATATGTCGCGCATATGCGTGGTGAAGGCTTCGAAGCCCATGGCTTCGATATCGACAACGACGATCTCCAGGCGCTTGTCCCTGCGGAAAGTGTCGACTTCATCAGCTTCTGCGAGGCATTCGAGCACGTTGATCGTCCGCTGGATGCCTTGCGCAAACTGCTCACCGCGCTGCGGCCAGGCGGCCGGCTGTTCTTCACTGCCCAGCGCTATGGGACGGATGTTCAGGCGGCGGTGCGCCCCGGCGAGCCCATCTATATTGGAGCGAAGCTGCTTGACGAGCTGCCGCAGCGTCTTGGCTGCCGGGTCGTCAACACAACGACCAGCATGATGAGATACTACATCGTGCTCGAGAAATAGGCCCGGAGCCTTATATGTGCGGCCTTGCAGCGGCCTTGATGACCGAGCCCGACGGCGTCCCGCAGGGCGTTCTCGCCGAGCGTGGCCGGACAATGGTGCAGATGCTGCGGCATCGCGGACCGGATGGCGAAGGGTGCTGGACCGACCGTGGCCTCGTGCTGGCTCACCGCAGGCTCGCCGTCATCGATATCTCGGCCGCGGCCAACCAGCCGATGCACGACGAGACGAACAGCGTGCATGTCGTGTTCAACGGCGCCATCTACAATTTTCGTGAACTTCGCAACGAGCTGACAAGGAAGGGCTACCGCTTTCGCAGCCACGGCGATACGGAAGTCATCGTCAACGGCTACAAGGCCTGGGGCACCGGCCTGTTCTCCCGCCTCGTAGGCATGTTTGCGATCGTGATCTGGGATTCCCAGAACGATCGCCTGGTTGCCGCACGCGACCGGTTCGGCGAGAAGCCTCTCTATTATGCGGAAAGGCCGGGCGTCATCCTGCTCGCCTCGGAGATCAAGGCCCTCCTGACATGGCCCGGCATGCCGCGCCGGCCCAATTACGACACGCTCCACGATTTCCTGAGCTTCAGCTATGTCATCGGCGACGAGACGGCGTTCGCCGGCGTTCAGCGATTGCCGCCGGCCCACCTGATGATCTGCCAGCGGGGCAAGCCACCAGCGATCCAGCGCTATTGGCAACTGCCAGTGCCCGGCGAGAACGTCATCCACGCCAGCGTCGAAGATCTGAAACACGAGTTGATCGAACGGGTGCGTGCGGCGGTCGAGATGTGCCTTGTGGCCGATGTTCCCGTCGGTGCCTTCCTATCCGGCGGGGTCGATTCGAGTGCGGTGGTCTCGATGGCAGCCCGCTCGCATCATCAGGGGGGACTAAAGACCTTCTCCTCGGGATTCGGATTCGGTGACTATGACGAGACACGCTTTGCCCAGATGGTGGCAGAGCGCTACGGCACGGACCACCACGCCTTCACTTACGGCGATGGCATCATCGGGGACATCGCGAAGCTTGCCTGGCACTATGGTGAACCATTCGCCGATTCTTCGGCATTGGTGACGTATGCACTGTCGCGCGAAACGCGACAGGCCGTCACCGTCGCTTTGACCGGTGACGGTGCCGACGAGACCTTGCTGGGCTATAGCCGATACATGCGCTACGGCTCCATGCGACGGCGCACACCGCCAGAGGGCGGCAGGCGGCTACCGGCGCTGTATGAAGCCGGCAACCTCGCTCTGAAGACGCAGCGATCCGCTGGAGATGCCTACGGCTATCTAGTGGAAACGTTCAGGGAAAGTCACAAGCTGGCCGGATACGACCTGGCTATGCTCCCGCACCTCGACCGCTGCTCCTACGATCGTCTGGCCGCGCACGTCGTGGACGGGGTCATCCCGGAAGAGCAGGCTGGACGCATCGACGTCGCCACCTACCTGCCGGGCGATCTCCTGGTCAAAGTGGATGTCGCCGCCATGGCTCATGGACTGGAGACGCGCGCTCCGTTCCTCAACCACGAACTGGTGGAGTGGGTGTCTCGTTTACCGGGCGAGTGCAAGATTTGGGGCAACGAGGGCAAGGCGCTGCTGAAGGCCGCACTCGAACCGTATGTTCCGCATGAGTGCATGTACCGCCCCAAGGTTGGCTTCCGCGTACCCGTGGCCAAGCTGATGCGCGAGCAGGCATACGAGGCGACCCGCGATACCCTGCTCGGCGAGCGGTTCCTTGACCGCCGGCTCATCCGCAGGCCCTTCGTCGCGCGGATGCTGGAAGAGCATCGATCGCACCAGCAGGAACATGGGACTCGCCTTTGGGCGCTGATGACATTGGAGCTTTGGTTCAGGACCTGGATCGACAACGACGGCAGTCGCCCCCTCGACGATAGTGAGAACCCTTTCGCTCAGTTCGCTGGAAGTAGTGGCCCCCCCTCTGCGGGCCTGTCCTGATTGCGCGCCTCTGAAATGCCGACTTCGCTGCCCAAGGTGGGCGACTTGCGACCAGCTACTGCCTAGGGCAGATTCGCGCTGAAAGTTTGGCGGTCCATCGCTCATGGGGATGGCCCCGGTATGGCGGCAATGTCGATAAGGGGCGCGCGAGTGGCAAAGCGTAAGGTGGACATTGCGGTTCCTGCAGCCGAGAAACCGGCGGAGACGCGGGCCGTTGTGCCGGATCCCTTTGCCGAGCTCCTCAAGCGCCGCGAGATCAAAAAGGTCTATTATTTTCACGCTGACCACTACGAGCCCTGGGGCAGCGGCCTCAACGACAAGGCCCTGAAGGGGGTCGAGAACTTCGCGCGACAGACGCTCAATTCGCCCTACGGCGCAAAGCTCAGCCTGTTTTACAGTACCTACACCCCGCACCGCCTCGAACCCGGCACCAAAAACGACGAAGAAGCCCGGCGCGCGGAGGGCGACTCCATCGTCTTCCATCGTCGAACGGAGCCGCAGGACCGGATGATCACCAATGTGATCCGGCCATTGGTGACGCAGGGGTCGCACGAGATGCATTTGCATGTGCATCACGAATGGTGGACGCGCAACGATTCCCACTTCAACAGTCCCGTGTCGCACTGGGTCAATGAACACAGCTGCGCAGACCTGGATCAGCGGCGCCTCGATCTGTTCTTCTCCCTGGCGACCGCAGTAATCGCCGAGGAAACCGGCGCCCCCTTCGATCGCTGGGGGTTCGTTCACGGCAACTGGGCCCTGGCGGGTTCGGATCCGCGCATCTGCAAGATCGAAAACGAACTCAGCATGATCATGAAGTACGGCGGGTTCGGCGACTTCACGTTCCCGGCAGGCCGGGCGATCTGCGACCCGCGCCTCGAGACGCCTTTCACCTGCCTCCCTCTCGATGTGATCCGGGCATACGACCTGCCCGAGTCCGAGGCTTCTCAGGTGGCGCGCGACACAAAAGTGATGAAGCCGGACCGCTTCTTCATCTGGAACTCGAAGATCAAAGCCGACTACTCGTCGCTGGACTATTACTACGCGCCCAACCGCGATCGCTTCCAGAAAACCGATTTGATGGTCGAGAAGTGGCTCACCAATTCGGTCGTCATCGAGAACTGCCTGTTCGTGAAGACGCACGCCCATTCCATGTACGGCTATTACAACATGGCCGAGCCGGACTCGCTGATCCCCCACTGCTACCCCGACACCGTCGCCATCTTCGATCGCCTCGCGCGGGCATGCGATCGGGCCGACATCGAGCTGCAATTCGTGACCGTCAACGACGTCATGGACCTTCTGCACGCGATCGATGGAACTTCTGTTCCTCCGCCCAAGAAAGTCGAACGCGAGGCCGCCCCGTCGCTGCATCCCGCGCGCCCCGCGGCGCCGGCAATCATTCCGCTCGCGCTTGCGTCTCCCTCCTCTCCCGACTTCGAGGACAGCCTAGTCAAGGCACTCGAGGCTTCAGGGAACGGCAATCTCCTGCACAACGCCGACCGGTTGCCGCAGATCCGCAGCGTGTACCGGTACATCCGGCAGGCATTTTCACCCGCTGAGACCGGCATCGTCCTGTCCTCGACGACCGACTCCGGTCTGGCCTTGGCCTTCGCCGCGGCCGGCTTCGAGACCCTGGTTTTCGAACCGGACGAACATCGTCTGGGAGCTCTGCATGCCGTGGCGGCGGCACTCGATGCCTCGCAACCCGGCCTGAAAGACAGGCTGCGCACGCAGCAAGGCACCTTCCCCGAGGCCTTCACGGTGGGCAGTACGCCATCAGGCAAGGCAAGGCTTCTCGTCGCACTGCAAGCGGAAGCGGCGGCGGAGCGCCAGACCTTGATGGAGTGCCTGCCCATCTTCGACGATGCGGTCTTCGAATTCGCGACGTCCGAAATCGAGCGCCCCAGCGTTGGCGAAAGCAAGCTGCCGAGCCGATGGAGGCGCATGCACGACCTGGTCGATCAGGTGTGCGCCGGACAGGCCCGAGAGATCTGGCACCTGCATCCGCCCCAAGTCATGACGCCTGCCGCACTCGCCTTGCCGGCTGCGGAGCCTCGAACAGCGGCGCCTCCCCCTCGTTCCGGCGCTCACTTGCAGATCGATCTGGCCGCTTTCGACTTGGAACTCGTCCAGATGCAGCGGGACTGGGTGGCCGGCGACGGCAAGGCTTATCCCCCCGATGACAGCTATGCGCTGAAAATCGAGCGCAACGCGATCCTGCAGGCGCATGAACGAACCATCGCCGAGACAATTGCCCAGGCGTACGACACCGCTTCCACGGAACTCTCCGAGGTCGGCAGCGGTTGCGGTGCGCTGGCACTGCTGCTGGCGCGCCATGGTTTTTCGATCCACGGCTACGAATGCGACCGGCGCCGCTATCCCGTCTGCCAATCCAATCTCAGCCTGCAAGCCGCAACCCATGCCGGCCTCGCGGATCGCCTGACCTACACCGCGGGATTCTTCCCGGATGTGTTCCGGGTGGATGCGCGCCACGCGGGCCGGCGCAGCGTCTGCATCATCACCAATGTCACTCATTCCTATACGGCCGCTCATCAGGACCTCATTTTGAGGACAGCCGCGCTGTTCGACGAGATCATCCTAGATCTCGGCCGCTTCGGCGTGAATCGTGACACCCAGGAAGAAAGGGATCGGCTGCTCGCCAAAATGGTCGAGGCCTATTTTGATCCGCTCGAGCTGATCTACAAACAGGGGCCCTACGAATATTGGCGTCTCCGCGCACGCAAGCCGGAGCAGAAGCCGGCCGCGGCCGCGGCGCCCGCTCCCTTGCGGGCGTCAGCAGACGTATCGGCCAGCACGGCGATCTTTCCCCTGCGCAACGACGATGGCGTTCTCTTCTCGATCTATGGCGAGCGCGCCGTCCCCAATTGCCCGGTGTGCGGCAGCGCCGACACGACTCTCCTGTGGCGGATTCCCCTGAACCACCTGCCTGATCCCATCAGCGTATTCGGCGGCTCCGTAAGCCACCTGCCGACCCGGGAAACGCCGGCCCCGATCTTCTGTTACGACTTCTGCCAGTCTTGCCAGTCGATCTTCATGAACCCGACGCCTTCCTTCGCCAAGGAGCGGTATCGACGGGATGACTACGCCATCGGCAAAATGGCCAAGCCCGAGGAGTGGCGCGGATACGAGGAAATGTATGACCAGTTTTCCGCGGCGATCCCCGCGGATGCTCGGATCATGCTCGATGCCGCCGCGGGCGTTGGCCAGTACCTCCGCATCGCGCAGAAACGCTCTTCCACGACATGGGAGCGCCTAATCGGACTCGATCTCTCCCAAGCCTACGTCGATGACATGGTGAAACACGGCATCCAGGCGCATGTCTTCGATCTCGACAACGACGATCTCGCCGAGGTCATTGGCGAGGACAAGGTCGACTTCATCACCTTCTGCGAGGCGTTTGAGCAGATGGAGCATCCGCTACGCGTGCTGAAGAAGCTGCTCGACGTGCTCCGCCCCGGCGGGCGGCTGTTCTTTACCGCGCAGCGCTACGGCAGCGACGCGCGCGGGCCAATTCGGCCGGCCGAGCAGGTATATCTAGGAGCGAAGCTGGTCGGGCAGCTGCCTGAACGACTGGAGTGCCAAGTGATACATGTGGGATCAAGTAACATGCGATACTATGTGACACTCGAGAAGTAAGGGCATTGCGGAGAAAAAAGGCGACGGGATCGATGTTGCAAGAAGGCCTCGGCGTAGCACTGCTATCGGCAGCGATGCGGTATCACGACCGGCCTGCGCTGTGGGCCGGCGACGAAACACTAACCTATCGTTCGCTGTTTGAGCGGGCCGGCGCGCTTGCCAGTTTGATTAGGGAACTTGGCGCCCCACCGGGCGAGCGAGTGGCCATTCTCTCTTATCGATCGTCGATGGGAGCTATCGCCAAAAGTTGGTGACGGCCTGATCTGTCAGGCGGCGGCGGTTGCGGTCTGAAGGTTGTTCGCCTTGGCGGTGACCTCCAGCCCGTTGGTGAACTTCACCCCCAGGATCAGTTTTGGCAA
>CAIKZO010000145.1 GCA_903832005.1 Enhydrobacter aerosaccus
AGGCCCGCTCATGAATCCCGAGCGGGCCTGGAGGCCCGCGGTCCCAAAAGAACTCAAACACCCATAGGAACACCCATGGCAAAGCCCAAAGTTCTCATCTCCGATGAGCTGTCTCCGCGCGCCGTCGAAATCTTCGCCGAGCGTGGTTGCGACGTCGATTTCAAGCCGGGCCTCAAGCCCGCCGAGTTGCGCGCGATCATCGGCAACTACGATGGCCTGGCGATCCGCTCGGCCACCAAGGTCACGGCCGAAGTGCTGGCCGAGGCCAAGAAGCTCAAGGTCGTGGGCCGGGCCGGCATCGGCGTCGATAACGTCGACATCAAGTCGGCGACCGCGCACGGCGTCGTCGTGATGAACACGCCGTTCGGCAACGCCATCACCACGGCCGAACACGCCATCGCGCTGATGTTCGCCGTTGCCCGCCAGGTGCCGGAGGCCAATGCCTCGACGCAGGCTGGCAAGTGGGAAAAGAACCGCTTCATGGGCACCGAGCTCAGCTTCAAGACGCTGGGCCTGATCGGCTGCGGCAATATCGGTTCGATCGTGGCCGAGCGCGCGCTCGGGCTGAAGATGCGCGTGCTGGCGTACGATCCGTTCCTGAGCGACCAGCGTGCGGCCGAACTCGGCGTCGAGAAGGGCACGCTCGAGCAGGTGCTGGCGCGGGCCGACTTCATCACCGTGCACACGCCACTCACCGAGCAGACCAAGAACATCCTCTCCCGCGCCAACCTGATGAAGACCAAGAAGGGCGTGCGCATCGTCAACTGCGCGCGCGGTGGGCTGGTCGACGAGCTGGCGGTCCGTGACCTGCTGGTCTCGGGCCACATCGCGGGCGCGGGCTTCGACGTGTTCGTCGAGGAGCCGGCCAAGAGCAACGTGCTGTTCGGCGCGCCGAACCTGGTCTGCACGCCGCATCTCGGTGCCTCGACCCTGGAAGCGCAGGAGAATGTGGCACTGCAGGTCGCCGAGCAGATGTCGGATTACCTGCTGACCGGCGCGGTCACCAATTCGCTCAACATGCCCAACGTCTCGGCCGAGGATGCGCCTAAACTGGCGCCCTATCTCGACCTTGCCGAGAAGCTCGGCTCCTTCGCGGGCCAGCTCACCGACACCGACATCAAGGCCGTCGCGATCGAGTACGAAGGCCAGGTGGCGGCACTCAACATCAAGCCGCTGTCGCAGGTCGCCCTCATGGGCGTGCTGCGCCCGCAGCTCGACTCGGTGAACATGGTGAACGCGCCGGCGGTGGCACGTGAGCGCGGCATCGAGGTCGCCGAGGTCAAGCACGAGCGCGACAGCGACTACAACTCGATGATCAAGATCTCGGTCACGACCGACAAGTACACGCGGACCGTCACCGGCACGCTGTTCGGCGGCAAGAGCCCGCGCATCGTCGACATCAAGGGCATCGGCATCGAGGCGGAGTTCGCTCCGCACATGCTCTACATCACCAACGACGACAAGCCGGGCTTCATTGGCCGCCTCGGGACGTTGCTGGGCGAGAGCAAGGTCAACATCGCGACCTTCCATCTCGGCCGCGACAAGCCGGGCGGTTCGGCGATCGCACTGGTCCAGGTCGACCAGCCGCTGTCGACCGAACTCACGGCCAAGATCGCCGCCGTCGAGGGCGTGGTCCAGGCCAAGGCGCTGGGCTTCTAGTCCTCTAGCGCTTGCGGCCCGGCAGGGCGTCCACGACCTTGCGCAAGTCGTCCATCGTATAGGGCTTGCCGACAAAGGCGATGCGCGTGTCGCCCTTGAAGCGGTCACGGAGGCCCGCGTCGCCATAGCCGCTGGCGATCACGATCGGCAGGTTGGGGTAGAGCGCGCGCAGCTCAGTGGCCAATACGTCGCCCTTCCTGTCGGGCAGGCCGATGTCGATGATCGCAAGGTCGATGCCGCCGGCGATGCGGCGGACCTTGTCCAGGGCTTCGGTGACGGAGCCCGCGGTCTCGACCTTGCAGCCGAGATCCTGAAGCTGCTCCTGCGCCACCATCTGAACCAGCACCTCGTCCTCGACCAACAGCACGCGCGGTTGCTCCGAGCGCGAGCCCAGGATTTCCGCGATCTTGGTGGCGACGGCGGCGTAGGTGAAGGGTTTGGGCAGAAGCTGCACGCCCGGATCGAGACGCCCGCCGTGCACGATGGCGTTGCGGGCGTAGCCGGTGGTGAACAGCACCTTGAGGTCGGGGCGGATCTTGTGCGCGGCGTCGGCGAGCTGCTTGCCGTTCATGCCGCCGGGCAGCCCGACATCACTGAACAGCAGGTCGATCTCCGGATGCATTTCGAGCAGATGGAGCGCGGTCGATGCGATCGGCGCCTCGAGCACGGTGTAGCGCAGTTCGCGCAGGATGCCGGTGGTGTTGGCGCGCACGTCGGGATCGTCCTCGACCACGAGGATGGTCTCGCCGGCGCTGCTGAGCGGCGCCTGGGTAGGAGTGACCGGCAGCGCATCGGGCTCGAAGCTCGACAGCAGGCGCGGCAGGTAGAGCTTGACCGTCGTGCCGTGGCCCGGCTCGCTATAGATTTTGATATGGCCGCCGGACTGTTTGGCGAAGCCGTAGACCTGGCTCAAGCCAAGGCCAGTGCCGTGGCCGATGTCCTTGGTCGTGAAGAAAGGCTCGAAGGCGCGGGCCATGGTCTCGCGGTCCATGCCGATGCCGGTGTCGCTGATCGAGATCACGACATACTGTCCCGGCACGACCTCGCTTTGCGAGGCAGCGTAAGCCTCGTCAAGATAGGCGTTGGCGGTCTCGATGGTCAGGCTTCCGCCGTCGGGCATCGCGTCGCGTGCATTGACGGCGAGGTTGAGGATGCCGATCTCGAGCTGGTTGGGATCGGCATGAACGCGCCACAGGCCGCCCGCCAGCACGGTCTCGACAACGACCTGTTCGCCCAAGGTGCGGCGCAGCAGCTCCGACATGCCGGTGACGAGGCGGCCGGCGTCGATCGGCTTGGGATCGAGCGGCGAGCGGCGCGAGAAGGCGAGCAGTCGCTGGGTGAGTGACGCCGCGCGCTGGGCGCCCAGGGATGCGTGCTCCAGCGCCCGCGCAAGCCGGTCTGGATTGGGGTTGGTCTTGCTGGCGCGCTGCGCCGTTTCGAGATTGCCCAGGATCACGGTCAGGAGGTTGTTGAAATCGTGCGCGACGCCGCCGGTCAGCTGGCCGATGCCCTCCATCTTCTGGGCTTGTGCAAACAGCTCCTGCGCGCGCACCAGCTCCTGCTGGGCCGCGCGCCGTTCGCTGATGTCGCGCGTGATCTTGGCGAAGCCCAGCAGTTCGCCGTTGCGGTCATTGAGGCGATTGATCACAACGCTTGCCCAAAAGCGCGAGCCGTCCTTGCGCATGCGCTCGCCTTCGGCCTCGAACTTGCCCTCGCGCAGCGCCGTCTCGAGGGCCCGCGCCGGTCTGCCGGCGGCGCGATCTTCCGGCGTGTAGAAGGTCTCGAAGTGGCGGCCCACGATCTCTTCCGCCTGGTAGCCCTTGATGCGCTGGGCGCCGATGTTCCAGTTGGAGACCAGCCCCTCGGGCGTCAGCATGTAGAGCGCGTAGTCGGTGACGCCTTCGACCAGATGCTGGAAGCGGCTCTCTATCCGCTCGCGCTCGGTAATCTGGTGCATGAGCTGCGCATTGGCGTCGGCAAGCTCCGTGGTGCGTTCCTGCACTTTCTGCTCGAGACTTTGCTCGCTCTTCTGCAACGCCACTTCCGTCTCGCGCCGCCGTTCGATCTCTCTCTGTGCCGACTGGTAGAGGCGGGCCTTGTCGATGGCGATCGCCGCCTGCAGTGCGATGGCCGACACGATCCGCTCGGCGCGATCGTCGAACACACCTTCCTCGGAGTGGCCGAAGAACAGCCCGCCCAGGACCTCGCCGGTGCGCGACACCACGGGCACGGCGAGGTAGCTGACGACCGGCAGATGTCCCTGGGGGTGACCGTGGTACGGCGCATTCTTGCCGAAGCGCTGGTCCTTGCGGATGTCGGCCGAGCGAACGACCCCCTCGCCCGCGAAGGTGGGCGCGAACACTTCGGTGTTGCGCGGCATGGGGAACTTGGAGAAGGCCTCACGCGGCACGCCGGACAGCGTGTACAGCATGTAGGATTCGCCGGTGGCGTTGATCACATTGTAGAAGAACGCGCCGAACTGGGCGCGGGACAGTGTCGTGGCGGCATCGGTGACGGCCTGCACCGCGTGTTCGAGATCCAGCTCGGCCGACACGGCAAGGCCGACACGGTTCAGTTCCTCGAGGATCTGCGCCTCCGCGCGCAGCGCCTGCTCATTGGCCCGCCGCGTGTTGGCGATTTTGAGGTTCGACTCCACGCGAGCGACCAGCTCGCGGGCGGAGAAGGGCTTGGTGAGATAAACGTCGGCGCCGGCGCGCAGCCCCTCGACCTTGGACTCCTCGCCGGCGCGCGCCGACAACAGGATGATCGGAACGTCCTTGAGTTCGGGATCGTCACGCATCGACTGCATCAATCCGATGCCGTCGAGCTTGGGCATCATCACGTCTGACAGGACGAGGCCGGGTTTCAGCGCGCGGGCGACGGCAAGTGCTGCCTCGCCGTCGGCAACGGTCTCGATGCGATAGCCCGCGCCGCGCAGCAGCCGGCCGACATAGCCGCGCATGTCGATGTTGTCGTCGGCGAGAAGGATGAGCTGGCCGTTTGCTTCCTGGGAGACGGCCCCCGGTGGCAGGTCGTCGATCAGCGAGGCCGGCGGCACTTCCGACAGGGGGGCGTCGCCAAGCCAGCTCACGGCCTCCTGCAGGTAGGGACCCGCTCGTTGCACCGCCTGTTCATCGGGGGCGACCGGCCCGGCGGTCGCCGGAGCAGCCGACGCGACCAGCGGCACGCGCACGGTGAAGCGGGTGCCCTTGTCTAGCTCGCTTTCCACGTCGATCGTGCCGTTGTGGAGTTTGACCAGTTCCAGGACCAGCGCCAGCCCGATGCCGCTTCCTTCGATGCTGCGGCCGCGGGCGCCCTCGACGCGGTGGAAGCGCTCGAAGAGATGCGGGAGCTCGGCCTCCGGAACGCCGGTCCCGGTGTCGCTCACGCTCACCTCGGCGATATTGCCGTCGGTGCCGGCACGCACTTCGACGGTAATGCCGCCCTCAAACGTGAACTTCAGCGCGTTCGACAGAAGGTTGAGGATAATCTTTTCCCACATGTCGCGATCGACCGCGGCGGGATGCGGCAGAGGTGGGCAGTCGATCGTGAGGGTGAGGCCCGCGCGCTCGATGGCCGAGCGGAAGGTCGAGGCGAGGTCGCTGGTGAAGGCCGACAGGTCGAGCGTCTCGAGCTGCGCCTGTGTGCGGCCGGCCTCGATGCGCGAGAAGTCGAGCAGGGCATTCACGAGTTTGAGGAGGCGCACGCCGTTGCGATGCGCGACGGAGACGAGTTGGCGATCTTCCTGAGTAACTCCGGTGGCTGGCCTGCCCAGCACTTCCTCCAGCGGCGACAGCATCAGGGTGAGCGGCGTACGGAACTCGTGGCTCACGTTGGAGAAGAACAGCGTCTTGGCACGATCGATCTCGGCCAGGGCTTCGGCGCGCCGCCGTTCCTCTTCATAGGCTTCGGCGCTGGCGATCGACGCGGTGATCTGGCCCGCGACCAGGTCCAGGAAGGTAGCGTAGCTGCCTTCGTAGAGACGAAAGGCATTGAGCCCGACGACGAGAAATCCCGTACGCCCGGTGCCGCCGGAAGGAGCGATCGGCAGCACGACGGCGGCCCTCGTGGGCTCGTCCCACGCGCCCGACGGCAGAGTGGCGGAAAACAGCATGGCGAGATCGGGAATCAGGCGCGGTGCATGATCGCGCAGCACGTCTGCCACCGGCCAGGGCGTGGTCGCGTCGATCGGCAGCGAAGCCACGGCGGCTGGATGGCCAGCGTCGATGCCGGTTCGGCCCGCCAGTTCGGCCATCTGGCTGCTCGGCTCGACGATATAGAGCAGGGCGAACGGCAGGTCGCGCGGGTCGGTCGCCAGGGCCGCGGCGCTCGCCGCACAGGCTTGCTGCGCGGTGCGCGCCGTCGTGGCCGAGGCGGCCAGTTCGCGCAAAAGGCCGAGCTGGCGCTCGCTCAGCACCCGCTGCGTGTCGTCGGTATTGGCGCAGAAGATGCCGCCGGATGTGCCGTCGTCGGCCGGGATCGGGCTGTAGGAGAAGGTGTAATAGGTCTCTTCGGGATAGCCGTTGCGCTCCATGATCAGGAGCTGCGACTCGACATAAGTGCCGGCGTCGCCCTTCATGGCGGTGTCGAGCATCGGGCCGATGTCGTCCCAGATCTCGCGCCACACCACCGACGTGGGCTTGCCTAGCGCCCATGGATGCTTGCCGCCGATGATCGACTTGTAGGCGTCGTTGTAGAGGTAAATCAGCTCCGGCCCCCAGCCGATCCAGATCGGCTGGCTGGAGGTGAGCATGATGGAGACGGCCGTTCGCAGGCTCTGCGGCCAGGTATCTGGCGTGCCCAGCGACGTTGCGGCCCAATCGTGGTCCCGAAGAAGGCCGGCCAGCTCGCTGTTGCCTGGAAACAGCGCCGCATGAGCCGCCGTAGTGTTCGACATGAAGAGATATCCCCGCCCAGAAAGCGTAACGCCGGTATAAGGGAAAAGTTCCAGCTTTTTTCGAGGACAACAAGATGCCGCGAGTGAGCGAGATCGAGGACGATGGGGGCGACCCTATTCTGGCGCCGATTTTTGCCAAGCAGCTCGAGCTTTTCGGGGGGATTCTCAACCCCTCCAAGGTGATGGCGCACTGTCCGCCGATCCTGAGGGCGGCGGGCCTGCTCAGCCAGTCGATCGAGCAGTCGGGCCAGCTGCCGAAGTCGCTGCCGCCGCTGATCTATCTTCGGGTGGCGTCGATCAACGGCTGCCCGTTTTGAATTGATATCAATTCCGTCCGTGTGACGGAAACCGAGGGTGGCCTGGACAAGGTGGCTGAAGTGCTGACATGGCGCGAGAGCAAGCTGTTCAGCGAGGCCGAGCGCGTGGCCCTCGAATATGCCGAAGCCATCACCTACACCGACCGGCAGGTCGACGACGTCCTGTTCGACAAGGTGAAGGCCCACTTTACCGAAGCGCAGATCGTCGAGCTGACGGCGGCGATCGCGCTCGAGAACTTCCGCTCGAAATTCAATCCGACGCTGGGCGTCGAGGCCCAGGGCTTCTGCATGGTGCCAAAGCGCTGAAGGAACGGCTATCCTTCCCTGAAATCGGGGGAGGACGATGCTTTACGAATTTTTCCCGCATCCTTATGCGGTGCTGCTGGCGACTCTCGTCTGGTCGGTCGGAATCGGCCTGGTCGCACATTTCGCGGTGTTCCGGCTGCGGGTGTTCGAGTCGCTGATCAAGGCGCCGATCGTGCCGCCGTTCATGGCGCTGCCGGCAATATTGTTCGCCTTCCTGATGGGTTTCATGGCGTCGGCGGCGTGGCAGAACATCTCGTTGGCCCGCGTGTCGCTCGTGAATGAGCACGCAGCCGTCGTCCGCCTGACGGCAGTGCCGATCGGTCCGGCCGCCACGAAGCAGCAGTTGCAGGCCGGGCTGAAGCGCTACATGGCGGCGGTGCTCGACGACGAATGGGAGAAGCGGCACAACGAATCGGCGTCACCGGAAGCGGAAGCAGCCCTCGACTCCCTCGGCACGGTAATCTGGGCCAATAGCGGCCAGTGCAAGGGGCAGGGTGCGCCGGCCGACTGCACGAGCGATCTCGGCGTGTCGACCTATCTCAAGGCTCTCGATGATTTGCGCGCGGCGCGCGACGAGAGACTGTCGCTTGGCTTCCAGGGCACGTTGAGGCTGCGCTGGGTGCTCGGCATGGTGCTGGCGCTGGCGACGGCGCTGTCGGTCTCTGCCATCCACCGCACAAACGAGCGGACGGCGGCGATCTGCCAGGTCCTGTTTTGCCTCAGTGTCTGGATGACGTTCGCGATGGTGGCGCTGCACATCCAGCCCTATCGCGGGCCGGATGCGCTCTCGTCAGGCGTACTTCAGGTGATGAGCACCAAACTCTGAGGGCGCTCACTCCATCTCGATATTGAGCTTCTTCAGGGTCTTGCCCCAGAAGGCATGCTCGTCGGCCACGAACTTGGTAAACTCCGCGCGCGTGCGTTCGGGCGGCTGCTCGAGGCCGTCGCGGGCCAGGGCTTCGTCCCACTTGGGATCCTTCATGGCCTGCTTGATGGCGGCCTCGATCTTGTCGAGGATCGCATCGGGCGTCTTGGCGGGCGCGAACACGCCCTGCCAGCTGGTCACGACGACGTCGATGCCCTGTTCCTTGAGCGTCGGCACGTCGGGCAGCGACTTCACGCGCTTGTTGCCGGTCACCGCCAGCGCCTTGAGGTTGCCGCCCTTGATCTGCGACACCGCCGGCGGCAGCGAGGAGAAGTTCGCGGTGATCTGACCCGAGATCACGTCGGCGACCGCGGGGCCGGTGCCCTTGTAGGGCACGTGGGTCATCTTCACGCCAGCGGCTTCGGCGAACAGCGCGCCCGCGAGGTGATTGTTGCCGCCCACGCCGGACGACGAGTAGGTGAGCTTCTCGGGGTCCTTCTTGGCCAGCGCCACCAGCTCGGCGGCATTCTTGGCCGGCACCGAGTTACCGACCACCAGCACGTACTGGTAGTCCGTGATCTGGGCGACCGGGGCGAGGGCGGCGATCGTGTCGATCATGCCCTTCTGGACCCACGGATTGATGATCACGTTGGTGCCGACGGCGACGAACAGGTTCTGGCCGTCCGGCTTGGCCGCTGCCGTGGCGCGCAGACCGATCGAGCCGGCGGCGCCGCCCGTGTTGTCGATGATGATCTGCTGCTTGATCACCGGCGTCATGACGTTCGCCAGCTCGCGGGCGTTGATGTCCGTGCTGCCGCCCGCGGAATATCCCACGGTGAAAGTGACGGGACCGGCCGGCCAGGCAGCCTGGGCGTGCGCGAAGGAGGGCAGCAGCAGGCTGCTGCCGCCGAGGGCCAACGCGTGGCGACGGGAAATCATCGTCATGTTCAGTTCTTTCCTTTGACGTACTTGCCGGCGCCATCGCCCGCGAGCTTGCCCAGCACCGCGCCGGACACCAGGCCCGCGCCACCGGGATAGTTATGATAGAAAAGTCCGCCCACCAGCTCGCCGGCAGCGAACAGGCCAGGGATCGTGTGGCCGTCGGTGCTCTCGACTTCGCCCTGGGTCGTGGTCTTGAGGCCGCCGAAGGTGAAGGTGAGGCCACAGGTCACGGCATAGGCCTCGAACGGCGCCTGGTCGATCGTGTTGGCCCAGTTGCTCTTCGGCACGGCGAGGCCGCGCGTGCTGCGCCCGTCCTTCACGGCGGGATTGAACGGCACGTCGGTCATGACCGCGGCGTTCCATTCCTTGATCGTCTTCAGAAACTGCTCGGTGTTCACGCCTTCGAGCTTGGGCGCCAGCTCCTCGATCGTGTCGGCGCGCACCTTGGTCATGCGCTTGATGCGGTATTCGTCGCGCAGCTTGTCGAGCACCTTGCTGTCGAAGATCTGCCAGGCAAACTGCTGCGGCTGGGAGAGGATCACCGCGCCGTACTTGGCATAGGTGTAGTTGCGGAAGTCGGCGCCCTCGTCGACGAAGCGCAGGCCGTTGGCATTGACCATGATGCCGAGCGGATAGGAGTGCTTCTGGAAATTGTCGCCCACTTCCAGATCGCCGAACTCCGGCGCATTCATGTCCCAGCCGACGGCGTGGCCACCCGACCAGTTGCCGTGCGGCTTGGCGCCGATCGCCAACGCCATGTTGATGCCGGCGCCGGTGTTGAAGCGGGTGCCGCGCACCTTGGCGAGATCCCACGTCGGGCCGAGATAGCGCGTGCGCATCTCGGCGTTGCTCTCGAAGCCGCCGCAGGCCAGCACGACGGCCTTGGCGCCGATCCTGATCTTGCGGCCCTTGTGCCGGGCGATCACGCCGCGGACGACGCCGTCTTCCTCGATCAACGACACCGCCGGCGTCTCGTAGTGGATGGGGATACCGGCCTTGATCGCGGCCTTGTGCTCGAGATCGACCAGGCCCGGGCCGCCGCCCCAGGCCTCGACGGCGAGGCCGCCCCAGAACTTGTACTTGCCGTTCACCTTGAAGGCTTGCCGGCCGTAGGAGGGCTGGAAGCGCACGCCCTTGGAGCGCATCCATTTCAACGTCTCGAAGCTGGTGTTGACCAGCATGTCGGTCAACTCGGGATCGCAGCGATAGTTGGTCACCCGGCCCATGTCGTCGAGATACTCGTCGGCAGTGTACTTGCCGAAATCGACGTCGCGCTTTTCGTCCTCGGTGAGGTCATAGAGCTGGGCGAGATCGTCGACGCCGTTGAACACCACGCGCATGGCGCCCGCGGTGTAGGTGCTGTTGCCGCCGCGCTCTTCTTCCGGCGCGGCCTCCAGCATGGCGACCGTCGCGCCCGCGTCGCGGGCCGCCAGCGCTGCACAGGCCGCGGCATTTCCCGCACCCACCACCAAGACATCGACCTGGAAATCGTCCACGCGGCACTCCTCGATTTTGGCCCACTCTTTGCGCTAGAATAAGCGCAATGGGTGATCGTTTCGACCGTCTAGGGGTACGGCATGCCAATGTCGAGGCCCTCCTGCGCCGGCCGGGCATCGGGCACAACAACGGCCCGGTGTTCGACATGTCGTGGGGTGCCTGGGTCTGGCGCCGCGCCGCCGCCAAGGCGTGGAAGACGCCGAGCCCGGAAGTCGCGAAAATGCGCCTCAAACGCGCCGAGCGGCTGGGCCTCACCTACAAGGAACTGACCTCGGTGCTGATGAATACCGGCAGCAACCTGGGCGCTGCCGTCATGCCGCTGTCGCTCGCCGCGCGGGTTCGTCGCGGTCCGAAGGGCGAAATCATCGTCGAGCCGCGCAATTCGATCGCGGCCCTTGTCGGCAAGTTCGGCGGCCGGCTGTTCCTGCTGGGCGACATCGATGCCGTGCCCGCGCTCACCGACGCCGAGCGCGCGGAATTCCTCGCCGTCTTGAACCGCGCCTTCGACGGCAAGGTCGAGGCGATCGGCTGGGGCCACGACGGCGCTGCCGTTCGCACGATGCTCAAGAGCAACGCCGTGCCGCACCAGGAAGCGTTTCTTGTGGGTGCGGGGGTGGGCCATCAGGTGCTGGGCGACGAGGCTGGCCTGCCGTTCGTGAAGGACATCGATAGCTGGTTCGCCTGAGGGCAGCCGGTGTACCAACCGCGAACCCCGAACTATTCCAGCCAGGATCCGGTGAAACGCTGGGCGCTGCCTGATCGCGTATTCTTCGCCTGTGGCGCCTGCCACATCCTCGCGCACGCATTCCTCGAGGAGCATGGCCGGCCCGAACACGAGGTCGTCTGGATCAAACCGAGCACTCATCGCATTGGCAACCATATCGTCGTGGCAACTGCGGACTGGGTCTTCGATTTCCACGGCTACTCCCGCCGTGACAGTTTTCTGAAGCACGTCTGGAAAACCTCCCGGCGACGGTGGCCCGGCTGGGATGCTGTCCTGATTGCGCTGCCGCGGGAGGTGCTGATTTCCGAACAGCGGTCGCGTCAGCTCGACGGGCTTTGGCTACGCGAACCGCAGCAATTCTTGCACGACGCGCTTCCGCGCGCGCGCCGATACCTCGAACGCTTTCCTGCGCCGGACGCCGTTGTGATGTATGGAAGGACATGACCTCTTCCATTTCACCGCCCCTCAAAGGCGTCCGCGTCGTCGAACTCACCCATACGATCCTCGGTCCTTCCTGCGGGATGATCCTCGCCGATCTCGGCGCGGAGGTGATCAAGGTCGAACCGGTCGACGGCGACCGCACGCGCAAGCTGCGCGGCTTCGGTGCCGGCTTCTTCGGCTACTTCAATCGCAACAAGAAGAGCCTGGCCCTCGACGCCGATTCGCCTGAGGGCCGCAAGGTGCTGGTGAAGCTACTCGAGAAAGCCGACGTGCTGATCGAGAATTTCGCGCCGGGGTCGATGG
Source organism: Enhydrobacter aerosaccus (assembly GCA_903832005.1). GTDB lineage: Bacteria > Pseudomonadota > Alphaproteobacteria > Reyranellales > Reyranellaceae > Reyranella > Reyranella aerosaccus_B. The sequence continues at coordinate 11,952 of CAIKZO010000145.1, forward strand.
CCAAGCGCGGGCTGGGACCGGAGCATCTCGAGAAGATCAATCCGCGCCTCATCTATTGCGCGCTGAAGGGCTTCCTGCCGGGGCCCTACGAGAAGCGCCCGGCGCTCGACGAGGTCGTGCAGATGATGGGTGGCCTCGCCTACATGACCGGTCCGACCGGGCGGCCGCTGCGTGCGGGCACGTCGGTGGTCGACATCGTGGGCGGCATGTTCGGTGCCTTCGGCACGGTGCTGGCGCTGAAGCAACGCGACAGGACGGGCAAGGGCGGTCTGGTCGAGAGCGCGCTCTTCGAATCGGTCGTGTTCCTGATGGGCCAGCATCTGGCGATCACGGCGATGAACGGCGCACCGCCGCCCCCGATGCCGGAGCGCGTGAGCTCGTGGGCGGTCTACGAGATCTTCAATACGTCGGACGACCTGCAGGTCTTCATCGGCATCACCAGCGACGGCCAGTGGAAGCGCTTCTGCGAGTTCTTCAAGCAGCCCGAAATGGCGGCCGATCCCAAGCTCGCGACCAACAACCTGCGCATCGAGGCGCGGTCCTGGCTGGTGCCGAAGGTGGCCGCGGTCTTCAAGGGCTACACCAAGGACCAGCTCGAGCAGATGTGCATCGAGGCCGACATCTCCTATGCGCCGGTCGCGCGGCCGCAGGATTTGTTCGACAATCCGCACCTGCTGGCCAACGGCTCGCTCGCGCCGACCACATTGCCGGGCGGCGTGAAGACGCGCCTGCCGCTGTTGCCGTTCCAGATGTTCGGCTGGCGGCCGCAGCTCCTTACCGATCCGCCGGAGATCGGCCAGCACAATGGTGAAGTGCTGGCGGAAATCGGCTACGGCGCCGGCGAGATCAACGGCCTCCGACAGGCGGGGCTGCTCGGACCGAAGGGCTGATCCATGCCCGCGCGCGAGCTCGCGGCGCGGGTGTTGCTGGTGCTCGGCTCCCTCGCGGTTGGTTTTGCGTTGCTCGAAGCGGGATGTCGCCTGGCCGGCAGTCCGCATGAGCTGCTGGAGGCATTGCATCTTGCCGACCGTCCCGCCGCCGGCGAGCGGGTCTGCATGCATGTGCACGATTCGGCGCTCGGCTGGGTGCTCGTGCCCGGCTGCACTTCGGCCGACTTCAATGTGGCGGCCGACGGCTATCGCGTCACGCCGCCCTTGTCGGCGTCTCCACTCGTCGCGGCGCCTGTCGTGCTCGCCACCGGCTCGTCCTTCGTCGAGGGCGACGATGTGAAGGATCGCGAGACCTGGCCCGCCTTCCTGCAGGACAGGCTGGGGCGACGTGTGGTCAATGCCGGCGTCGATGGGTTTTCGCTCGACCAGACGGTGCTGCGGACCGAGCAGCTCGTCCCGGCCCTGCATCCGCAGGTCGTCGTCGCGAGTTTCACGCCGGACGACGTGCATCGCACCGAGCTGCGCGTCGCCTGGACCAAGAACAAGCCGTACTTCACGTTGCAAGAAGACGGTGGGCAGGAGGACGGTGGCCTCGCGCTCCACAACGTTCCGGTGCCGGCCGAGACCCGCGAATGGGCTTCGCTGCGGCCGCTGTCGCGCCTGCTCGGCTGGTCGATGCTGGTCGACACGGTGGTCCGGCGGCTCGGCCTGCAGGAACACTGGTATGTCGATGCCGTCGCGGCGTCGCCGGACGGCGCGGGGGACGAAATCTCGTGCCGCTTGATGCGCCGCCTCGCCGAGATCGGCGTGCCGGTGTTGATGGTGGCGCAGTACGGCAGGCTGACCTGGGATGCGGACGACGTCGACCGGCAGGCAGATCATCGCCGGTCGCAGCATGTCCTCGCCTGCGCCGCCCGGGCAGGACTGGCGACGCTCGACACTTTCGATCCCGTCGGCCGGGCCCTCACGGCAGAGGGCAAGGACGCGCTGTATCGCGGCGTTCATCACACGCCGCAGGGCAACCGGCTGGTCGCCACGGCGATCGCCGAAGCCATCGAGAAACTGCCGGCGCACTGAGCATGCGGGAGGTCCGCGTGCTAGGATTTCGCGCGAGAAGGGAGTGTCATGCACGGCAAGACCGTCGTCCTCGCTGTCACGGCTCTCGGCTGGCTGGTTGCCAGCCTGATCGCGTTTCTCCTGGTCGCGACCTTGACCTTCGCCGGCATCGGCCTGATCGGCCTTCTGCTCTGGTTCATCTGCACGCGCATCGAACTGGAGAAGGACGCGGCCGTGGGCAGCGGCTGGACGCCCAGCCTGATCGCCTCACAGTACGAGGCGCGGCAGAAAATGTCGGAGGAGCAGCGCGCCGCTTATCGCGAGGAGCAGTCGGTGGCGATGCACTCCGTGCGCTTCTTCCGTCACCTGGGCATTGCGCTGGTGGTGATCGGCGGCGCGGGCTTCGTCTGGTTCCAGCTCTAGTGCTTGTGCGTCGCGGGCGCGGCATCCTTGTCGGCGAACGCGGGATAGTCCGGATCGAGCAGGAACGGGTAGGGGCCGGGATACTGTCCGATCACCACCGTGTGGTTGATGATGCCGATGTCGGGCTGCCACAGATGCAGGTGATAGCCCGGCGGTTCCATCGTGAAGGTGGCGTCGTCGTGCGGATTGAGGTCGAGCACGATCTGGTGCGCGACGGAGGGCGCCACGCTGCCGACCGTGCCGGCCCAGCGGATGTTGATCGAGCGATGGTGATGGCCGCACACGACCCGCTCGATACTCTTGTACTGCGATAGCAGTGCCGCCAGCGCGTCGCTGTTGCGGCAGTTGATCGAGTCCATGTGCTGCAGGCCCGTCGGGAACGGCGGGTGATGCATGAAGATGAGCGTCGGCCGCTCGGGCTGCTCGTCGAGGCGCGCCTTCAGCCACGCGAGCCGCGGTGCATCCATCTCGCCATGACCCTTGCCCGGCACGATCGAATCGAGGCCGATCAGACGCAGCCGCTGGTCCTCGATCGTGTAGTGCAGGTAGTCGCCATCGGGCGGCAGATAGCCTTCGCCGCCGAACACCTGGCGCAGGGTGTCGCGCCGGTCGTGGTTGCCGGGTACGAGATACACCGGCATCGGCAGCGGCTGCAGGATGTCGCGCAGCAGCTCGTACTCCTCGATCAGCCCGCAGTCGGTGAGGTCGCCGGTGCCGAGCACGATGTCGGGCTTCTTCGGGAGCGCAAGGATCGAGGACACCGCCGCGCGCAACAGCGCCTCCGTGTCGACCACCTTGTAGGCCATCTTGCCGGCCGGCCGAATGTGCATGTCGGTGATCTGGGCGATGAGCATGATTCTATCCTTCTCCTCTCCCCCGCTGGGGGGAGAGGTAGGGTGAGGGGGCTTCGATGATGGCGCAAGCCTACGGCAGTTTCATCGCCGTCTGGTCGACGTAGGGCTTCAGCAGCGCATCGGCGTTCTTCTGCGCGTCCTTGACCGCCTGCGCCGCCTTCTTCTTGCCGCTCAGGACAGCCTGCATCTCATCGTCGAGCGCCTTGCGGACGGCCACCGTCTGGTAGGTCGCAGTCCACGGCTTGGCGTACGGGAGCTGGTCGAGCGCCACCTTGGCGTCCGGGTTCTTGGACATGAACTCCTTCATCTCGGGCATATCGTAGGACGAGATGCGCGGCGCGAAGTAGCCGGTGTAGCGGCTCCAGCCCCCCAGCGTCTCGGCCGAGCTCAGCCACTTGATGAACTTCCAGCCGGCCTGCTTCTGCTCGTCGTTGAGGCCCTTGAACATGACCAGCGAGCCGCCGCCGATCGGCACGGCGTTGCGCACATTCTTCGGCACGAAGCCCACGCCGTAGGCCATCTTCATGTTCTCGCGGATGAACGAGAGGCCGCCGGTCGAGAGCAGCATCATCGAGACCTTGCCGGCCAGGAAGTTGGACGACACGGCGCCGCCATCGAGCACGCCCTGCTGCATCACCTTGTGCTTGAAGATCAGGTCTTCGACGAACTGGGCGGCGCCCAGGGTCGATGCCGTGTCGTAATAGACCTCGCCGCCGTACTCCTCGTTATAGAAGCGGCCGCCGTTGGTCATGACCAGCGTCTGCATCAGCCAGCCGATATAGTCGTAGCCGCCGGCGAGTTGGAAGCCGTAGCGGCCTTCCTTGGTGAGCTTCTTGGCGTCATCGACCAGTTCCGCCCAGGTCTGCGGCGGCTTCTCCGGGTCGAGGCCCACTTCCTTGAAGTGGTCCTTGTTGTAGTAGAGCAGCGGCGTCGAGTTCTGGTACGGGATGCCGTAGAGATCGCCGTCGACGATGGCGTTGCCGTGCAGCGCCGGCCAGAAGTCGCTCAGGAGCTTCTCGCGCGTCGTGCCGTCGGCCTTGAGCATGGGCTCGAGCGAGATGATGTCGCCGGACAGCTTGAGGTCGAGCAGGTAATTGGCGCTCATCAGCGCCACGGCCGGCGGCTTGCCCGCGGCAGCGGCGGCCTGCGCCTTGAGCTTGGTGTCGTCGTAGTTGCCGGAATAGACCGGGGTCACCGCGACGTCCTTCTGGCTGTCGTTGTAGACCTTGGTGAGGCGCTGCAGCTCCTTGGCGAGCTTGCCGTCGACCGGCACCGGGAAGAAGAAGTCGATCTTGGTCTGCGCCATCGTCGATGTCCCCATGAGGGTCGACGTGAGCGCCACCGCGGAAGCGGTGAGCAAGGAAATCCAACGCATGAACTATCTCTCCTGTTTTAGCCTTTGAGACCCGAGAACATGAAGCTGTCGACGAACTGGCGCTGGAAGGCGGCGAACAGGGCGAGCAGCGGGAACATCACAAGCAGAGTGCCGGCGGCCAGCAGGCCCCATTCCTTGCCGCCCTCGGTGCCCATGGCGAAGGACGCGAGGCCGACGGTGAGCGTCTGGTTCTTCGGGTCGTTCAGCACCATCAGCGGCCACAGGAACTCGTTCCAGTGGGCGATCAGCGAGACCAGCGAGAAGGCGACCAGGCCGGGCTTGGCCATCGGCAGCAGCACGTGCCACAGCACCTGCCACCAGTGAGCGCCGTCGATGATTGCGGCCTCCTCGAAGTCGCGCGGTATCTGGCGGAAGGTCTGGCGCATCAGGAAGGTGCCGAAGGCCGAGGCGAAGTAGGGCAGCATGACGCCCAGCAGGCTGCCGTAGAGGCCGAGGTCGACCACCATGCGGAGGTTGGGCACGATCAGGACCGGCGGCACCAGCATGAGCTGCAGCAGGAAGACGTAGAACAGGAATTCGCGGCCCGGGAAGTTCAGGCGCGCGAAGGCGTAGCCCGCCAGCGAGATGGTGACGATCTGGGCGGCCAGGATGCCGAAGGCCACAATCGCGGTGTTGAGGTAATAGAGGACGAAGTCGCCGCTCTCGAAGGCTTCCTTGAAGTTGGCCAGCGTCGGCACGTAGTCGGGCACCAACGACGCCATGTTGATGCCGCCGGCATTGTCGGGCCGGAACGAGGCCACCAAGGTCCACAGGAACGGCGTCGACCACAGGAAGGCGACGACCAGCATCAGCCCGGTGATGGTGAGGCTGGTCTTTTTCATGGCTGGGACCGCGAGCTTCCAGCTCGCTCATGAGCGCGCAGGATGCGCGCGGTCCCATGATCAAGACGCCGCATGCGCGCCCCGTTCCATCGTCTTCAGCGAGAGCATCGACAGCGCCAGCATGAAGGCGACCGACAGCACGCTGGCGGCGGCGGCCTTGCCGGCGGCGAAGTTCTCGTTGGCTTGTTCGAAGATGTAGTAGAGCACCAGCTTGGTCGAATTGCTGGGGCCGCCCTTGGTCAGCACGATCACGTGGTCGACCTGGGTGAGGGCATTGATCAGCGCGATCACCAGCACGAAGGCGGTAGTGGGCGCCAGCAGCGGTATGATGACATGGCGAAGCCGCTGCCAGCCGTTGGCGCCGTCGATGGCGGCGGCCTCGAGAACCTCGCCGGGTAGCGTCTGCAGACCCGCCAGATAGAAGAGCATGTAGTAGCCGGCGTTCTTCCAGATCGTGATGCCGATCAACGACCACAACGCCACGTCCGGGTCGCCCAGCCACATCGCGCCGTGGATGCCGAGCTTTGCGAGGTAATAGTCGAACAGGCCGACGCCCGGCAGGAAGATAAAGAAGAACAGCGAGGCGACGGCCACCAGCGGCACCATGGTGGGAAACAGGAACAGCGCGCGCATCAGCGAGTTCACCCGGCTGGAGCGCTGAAGGGCGAGCGCGAGCAGTAGGGCGAGAGCGATGCTCGCCGGGACCGTGCCCACGGCATAGACGAGGTTATTGATGACCGCCTGGACGAACGCCTTGTCGGCAAACACGTCGGTGTAGTTGCGCAGGCCCACGAACAGCGTGGTGGAGGTGCCGTGCACCTTGTCGTGCAGGGAGTCCCAGGCGACACGCACGATCGGCAGATAGGTGAAGCCCGCCAGCATCACGAGGGACGGGGCCAGCAATAGATACGGCCAAGTGCGCCGCGCCAGCCGGCTTCGCGCCGCGCGCCGCTTCCGCCCTTCGGCGGACAGAGACGATACGTGCGTGGCGATGCTGGTCATTGCAGACCGCTACTGTCCCCCCATGATGCGTCCGTTTCTGTTTTATTACAGTGATGTTACGTCCGCTGAGCGGTCGGGGACAACCGGCCGAATAAGGCTCCCCGCTATGCACAAGCGATCTTGTGGAACCCAGTTATCCCCACAGGACATGTAGCCATGAATGACCTACTATTAGGAGCATGGCACTCCAAAAGAAAATCAGCGGTTGGTCAGGTCGCCTATTCGATCTCGGCTCTTTTGCGTTCCAAAATTGGACGGCGATATCTGCCTATCTTGGCGGCGGCGCACTTATGAGCGCGCTGGCATACGCGCAACAACTACCCCCCTTGATCTGGGGTGCGGCATTCTTTGCGGGCCTATTTGCTATCGGCGTTGTGCGCCTAATTGCTGCTCTCGCCGCTACAA
>CAIKZO010000146.1 GCA_903832005.1 Enhydrobacter aerosaccus
CCGCCCGACAGCTCCGACGGACGCATATTGGCGGTGTCCTTGACGCCCGCCAACTCAAGAAGCTCCATCGCCCGTGCGATGTACTGCTGACGTGGGAGCCGCATAATCTCTATGGGTAGCAGCACGTTGTCGAGAACGGTGCGCCATTTCAGCAGCCGCGGCGACTGGAAGACCATACCTGCATCAGGCCGCGGCGAGGTCACTGTTTCGCCGAATACTTCCACCGTGCCCGTACTCGCCCGCAGAAGGCCCGACACGATCTTGAGGATCGTCGACTTCCCACAGCCGCTAGGGCCCACCACGGTGACGAATTCGCTTTCGCGGATATCAAAAGTAAGATTCGACAGGGCCGTGACCTCGCCACGCTTCGTGAGATAGGTTTTTCCAACCAGCGACATGCGAATAACGGCGGGCCCGTTATCAGCCATCGGGGCGGCGCGTTGCAGGATCCGTGCCTCGCCGAGCGTCATGCCGGCAACTGCCCGGGCTTCACGAAGTCATTCGAATAAGTCTCCTCGAGCTTTACGGGGCCCTTGAGACCAAAGAACTCGCGAACGATGTCGAGCGTGAATTCCATCTTCTTGGCGGACATCGGACCGATGCCGTTCTTCTTGACCTCATCAACCATAAGATGGTCGATCGCGACATCGAGCTGCGCGCGCGACGACTTGGGATTGGCCAGCGGATTGTGCTTGAGGAAGGCTGCCATCGCCTCGTCGGGATGCTGGACCGCGAAGATTATGCTCTTCACCATGGCTTCGTTAAAGGTCGAGACCAGCTTGGGATCCTTCGCCGCGAGGTCGTCAGTAACGATGATGCCGTTGGAATAGATATCTAGGCCGAAGTCCGAGAACTCGAACTGCACGAGCTTATCGCCTGCTTTCTCGATCACCTCGGCGTAGACTGGCGCGAAGGCCGACAGGCCCAGGATGCCGTTGACCCGCTTGGAGGCCAGCACGGCGGGCTTGGCCGAGCCCTCGATCGTCACGATCTCGACCTTGCCCACGTCGAAATGATTGATCTTCGCCAGCGCCGGCAGGGCCACGCGCGGGGCATCGCCGGCTGCCGCACCGAAGGTCTTACCGACCATGTCATTCGGCGTCTTCACCGGATTGGAGGCGAGCGACACCACGTTGCTCATGGCCTTATAGTGGACCATCAGCACCTGCTTCACCTTGGCCCCGACGGCCCGCGCCAGCATGCTAGTCGGCGTATCACAAAAGCCGAACTGCGCGCCGCCAGCGGCGACCTTTACCACATTGTCGGCCGAGCCCTTGGCGGCCTCGAAGCGGACATCGAGGCCCGCGTCCTTGAAGAACCCCTTCTCGAGGCCGGGATAGAAGAGCGCGTGCTTTCCGTAGGCGCCGATATCCAGCAAGAAGGTGACCTGCTTAGCCGATTGCGCCCACACGGACGGCATCGCTAGTCCCGATGCAGCGCCTGCCGCCACCGCCGCGGTGAAGCGACGCCGATTGAGTGTACCCTTGATCTTGCCCATGCGATGCCTCCGCTCCCTTACGACGACGCGTACAGGCCCTCGGAATCCTCGATACTCCACGGAATGAGGAGGCGCTCGAGAAGTTCCATCAGGCCAAAAAGCGCCAACCCCATGGCGCACAACAGAACGAGGGCCGCGAAGGCCATGGCGACGTTCATCTCGGAGTTCGCCACGACGATGATGTTGCCGAGACCGGTATTACCTGACACGAACTCGGCGACGATCTCGCCGATCACGGCCAACGTTACCGCGACCTTGAGGCCGGAGAAGATGAATGGCATGGCTTGCGGGAAGGCTATCTTCACGAACTGCTGGACGATGCCGCCGCGCAGCATGCGGACCATGTCGAGTAAGTCCTTCTCGGCAGAAGATAGACCCGTCACGGTGCTCATCACGATCGGGAAGAAACACACCGACACGACCATGACCAACTTCGGCAGCAGGCCGTAGCCCAGCCAGACGATCAGCAGCGGAGCGACGGCGATCTTGGGCGCCGTCTGCAGCACGACGATGATGGGATAGAGAATCGTTCGCAGCATCCTGGAATAGACGAGCGCGATTCCCAACGCGACGCCGCCGATCACGGCGATTACGAAGCCCGCAACGGTGCCGCTCAGCGTCACCAGGAAATTGCTCCAGTAGATGCCGGGACGCGAAGCCATTTCGAGTAAGACCGTCGACGGCGGCGGTAGCAGGAACGACGCGATGCCGAAAGCCCGGACGCAGATCTCCCACAGCACGCAGAGCACCGCGAGTATAAACACGCCCATTCCGATCATGCGCGCTTCCATCGGCGCCTACCTCCCCGCACCGGCCTGCGGGGCGCCGGTGAAGACGCCCGTGGACTTGCGCACGTTCCAGGCCGACTGGTTCGCAAGTGCCAAGTCGCCATTCGAAAGCTGCAGATCGTCAGCGACGGTCTTGGCTGCCTGGCGCAGCTTCTGCAGCGAGCGCTTCACGGCCTTCTCAGTGAAGCGGACACTGGGGCCCGCGAGGCTGAGCGACGCCGGCGGATAGCCGGCACCCGCGTCGGCGATCGGCACGGCGATCG
>CAIKZO010000147.1 GCA_903832005.1 Enhydrobacter aerosaccus
CTCCGACCCCAAGCGCCCCATCGAGTCCACACTCGCCGCCATGATGAAAACGGCGCACCTCGGCGACGCCGGGCCGCACCCGGTCATCGCCAGCGCCGCCCGCGAGCTGCTCAACAAATCCGACAACGAGCGGTCCGGCGTGCTCTCCACCGCCATGTCTTTCCTCGGCCTCTATCGCGATCCCGTGGTGGCCGAGGTGACGCGCCGCTGCGACTGGCGGATCACCGACATCGTCGATGGCAAGCTTCCGACGACACTTTATCTCGTAGTGCCGCCTTCCGACATCAACCGCACCCAGCCGCTGATCCGCCTGATCCTTAATCAGGTCGGCCGCCGCCTCACCGAGGACTTGCAGGCCAAGGCTGGCCGTCACCGCCTGCTCCTGATGCTCGACGAGTTTCCGGCGCTCGGTCGGCTCGACTTCTTCGAGTCGGCGCTCGCCTTCATGGCGGGTTATGGGCTCAAGAGCTTCCTGATAGCGCAGTCGCTGAACCAGATCGAGAAGGCGTATGGCGCCAACAACTCCATCCTCGACAACTGCCATGTGCGCGTCAGCTTCGCCACCAACGACGAGCGTACCGCCAAACGCGTTTCGGACGCGCTTGGGACCGCCACCGAAATGAAGGCCATGAAGAACTACGCCGGCAGCCGACTGTCGCCCTGGCTCGGCCACTTGATGGTGTCGCGCTCGGAGACCGCGCGGCCGCTGCTCACGCCCGGTGAGGTGATGCAGCTTCCCCCAACCGACGAGATCGTCATGCTCGCCGGCACGCCGCCGATACGCGCGAAGAAGGCACGCTACTTCGAGGACCGCCGCTTGCAGGAACGCATACTGCCGCCACCCGCACTTGCGCCGTCGAAACAGGGTCGGCCGGATGACTGGACCACACTGCCCGTACCGCCGCGTCCACAGATCGCGGATTCCAAGTCCGCGCCAGCGACCGATGACGAAGATCCGACCGAGTCCGAACGTCGCCGACAGCCCGAGCTTAGCCGCGTGCAGCCCGTCGAGAAAAGGGACACGATCGAGAACGAGTTCGAGATTGGCCTCACCGACGATGACGAGGATGACGCCGCGCGAAACAGCCGCATGAACCGCCTCATGCAAGGCGTTGCGCGCCAAGCCTCGCTCGATCCCGCCGACGGCATGGACCTGTGAGGCGACGATGAGCAAACCGGCCCGCAAACAGCGTTTGTCCGTTTATCTCGATCCCGCCGTGATGAACCGTCTCGCCGATCACGCGGCGCGCCGGGACCAATCCCGTTCGCTGATCGCTGAGGCCGCGATCGAATCCTTCCTGTCGCCGGACGCCGCTGAGCGGCAGGAAGCCGCGATCACCAAGCGGCTCGACCAATTCGACCGCCGCATGGTCAGGCTCGAACGCGATGTCGGCATCTCCGTCGAGATGCTCGCCGTGTTCGTGCGCTTCTGGTTGGCCACCACGCCGGCATTACCCGAACCGGTCGCACAGACAGCACGCGCAAAAGCTACCGAGCGCTATGGTGCCTTCGTCACAGCTCTAGGGCGACGGCTCGCCAAGGGACCAAAGCTGCGGCAGGAGATTGCAGAGGATGTGGGGCCGGATGAATAGACGTCGTCGCGTAGGGTGTGCGTCGTATATGGGTAGTGGGAGAGTCCAAGGCGCATATTCGATGCGACAGGCAGGAATCGCCGACCATCCGGAGTAAACTTTGAACCAGAACAGCTACACCATCGGCCACCGGCTGACGAACCTTATCATCCCCGGAGAGCCAGATGTCCTCGACATTGCCACGTCAGCTGGCATCTGGACCCTCGAAAAAGCGCCGGACTACCTGAAGTTCAAGGCCGCGATCGAAAAGGGCCAGTGCGCTGAGACTTATTCAATACGGATCAGCAGCTCATACACGGGCAGCCGTTCAGCCGCCGTTGATGCGGCCAGTGACGAACTTATCCCGCTCTGCCTAGGAGCCAGTTACCTGACTGCAATGAGCGTAGCGCCATCCCGTAGTCTACCGTTTTCGGCCGTCAGCTTTCTTCAGGTTGGCCCTCACTTTCCTCGCCCGCGTGCGATGGGTCTCGGGTTTCAGTCAGCAATCGACACTGCGACGTTCAAGCAGAACCTTGAGGCGTTCGTCGCAGGCTACCCCGCCGCCGATCCGATCGAAAAAATACGCCTCGTTTCCCACCATTTTCTAGACGCACTCGCCTTTTGGTCGATCGAGGACCTCGTGCTTAGCACGACGACAATTCTCGAAATCATCGCCATCACAGCCAAGACTATCGGCGGACCGTTGGGGCGACCGGTTGGAAACTACGCACAACGGCTGACATACGCGGCGAGCCGGTTCGCACTACCACCGGTGCCAACAGACTTCCGCGACATGCGCAACGACCTTGTTCACGAAGGTACACTTTCTGGCACGGGATTTCCGGGTAAAGATGCTGCTGACTGCGGAGTGGCGACGGCAAAAGCTCTGGATTGGATAGACCTTTATGTTTTTGCTGCATTGGGAATGGGACGGCCAGGTCGCGCCCGTTTCTCCGCTGAACCTTTTCATGGAGCCAACAGTTTCTCTCTGTAATCGGTCATCTGTCTCAGCAAAATAATTGTATCCGATCCGACGGGCGGCACCCCGCCGTTTTCCTGTATTTGCACGCCACGCTACTACGGCGGTAAATCCTTGTTGAATCTGCCCTAAATCGGGCTCTTTTAATCGACCCCGCAAGGGGAAGGAATGTCGATCCCCGCTGAACTCGGGGCGACATGAAGGCTTCGCATCACAACTCTGAAGGCCTGGCGCGGGGCGCGCGGATGCTGCGCACCGCGCTCGGCCC
>CAIKZO010000148.1 GCA_903832005.1 Enhydrobacter aerosaccus
GCATTCGGAAATGCCGACAAGCGAGTGAGGTCGAAATGCCCGATATCAACGAGCGAAGGCTCAATCGATTTCAAGCTGCTGACTTCCTTTGCCGCATGGGTTTTCAAATCGCTCACGCGACGCTCAGCAAGTACGCTACGATCGGCGGGGGCCCGGAATACGAAAAGTTCGGTCGCCGTCCGCTCTATACCGAGAAGGGTCTTCTTGACTGGGTGCGTACCCGGACTAGGTCGCCTCGACGCAACTCTTCAATTCTGATTGAACGGTAGCGGCCAAGACGCGTCCTCGGAGAGACAAGCGGGGCCGTTCCGCGACTCAATATTCCCCGTTCGTTGCAGCGTGAAAAAGGTTCGCGGGCGATTGAAGAATCCGCCGCTTTCTTCCCAGCAATTTATCGATGCAGTTGTGGGGCAGGGTCTGCCCAAGACCGCCGAAATCCTTACTAACTGGATAGAGTTATATAAGTCGCCATCGCCATCGCGAGCGCGCGCCGCATTCGAAGCTGGCTGCCGCTAGTTGTCCCGCTAGCCTCTCCGTATCTACTAAATCTACTAATCTTCGGGCTTGCTGCCTTGGAGTTGCTCGACGAGGGGGCTCGCTGAGATCAAACCTGCCCGCTCGTGTCCCCAGTGTGTCCCCGACAAAACGAAGGGCCTAGCCGTTGCCAGCTAAGCCCTTGTTTTAGTTGGTGGAGCCAGTCGGGATCGAACCGACGACCTCTACAATGCCATCGTAGCGCTCTCCCAGCTGAGCTATGGCCCCGAATTCTCTAATGGCGGCGGGAGGTATAATTGGCAGTTCCCGCCTTGGCAACCGCGCTGGTTAGCTGTCGCCGTTCCCCTTGTCGTCCTCGACCTCGACTTCGACCTCGATGTCGTCGTCCTCGTCTTCCAGATCGTCGGCCGCCAGCGCGTCATCGGCCTCGGTATCGCCGAGATCGTCGCCCTCCGTGTCGAGCTTCTTCTTGGCGGCGGCGGCCTTGGCCGCAGCGGCAGCTGCCAGCGCGGCAGCGGCGGCCGTAGCGGCAGCAGTCTGACGACCGCGGCGGACCTTCACGAAGTCCTCCCGATCGTGCTCACGGCCGCACTTGGGGCATTTGATAGGGGCTTTGTTGAGGTCATAAAAGCGCGCTGCACAATTCTGGCAGGTGCGCTTGGTGCCCCAGGATGCCTTGACCACGCTGGTTCTCCCGGAAATTTCGCTGAATCGGGCCTGATGACCCGCGAGGGAGCGCGTATGTCATGGGCTTTTCACCCTGTCAAAACCAAATTCCGGCATGCTACGAGGGCGCGCTGTCGCAAATGGAGCCTGTCCTGTCCGGATCAGCCGTCCCGGCCAAACTGATTGCCCGCCAGGTTCCGCGCCTCGAGGGGCGCGTGCGGGCGCCCGGCGACAAGTCGATCTCGCACCGCGCGCTCATGTTCGGCGCCCTGGCGCTCGGCGAAACGGTGATTTCTGGTCTTCTGGAGGGCCACGATGTGCGCGCCACGGCCGCGGCGCTGCGGGCGCTCGGCGCGCAGATCGTGCAGGAAGGCCCGGCCAATGGATCAATCTGGCGGGTCCGCGGCTTTGGTGTCGGCGGCGGGCAGGAGCCGGCCGACGTGCTCGACCTCGGCAATTCCGGAACTTCGGCTCGGCTGCTGGCCGGCATCCTGGCGAGTCATCCGTTCACCTGCTTCATGACCGGCGACGACTCGCTCCGGCGGCGGCCGATGCAGCGCGTGATCGAGCCGCTCTGCCGCATGGGCGCGCGCTTCCTGTCGCGTGATGGTGGCCGTCTGCCGCTGGGCATCGTCGGCACCGACGAGATGGTGCCGATCGAATATCGTCTGCCGGTCGCTTCGGCGCAGGTGAAAAGCTGCATTCTGCTGGCCGGTCTCAACACCGCGGGCGAGACCACGGTGATCGAACCTGAGGCCACGCGCGATCATACCGAGCGCATGCTGCGCCACTTCGGCGCCGAGGTGCGCGTCGAAGCCGGCGAAGGCCGCGACACGCGCATCACTGTTGTCGGCTGGCCCGAGCTCAAGGCGCGTACCGTCGTGGTGCCGGGTGATCCCTCGTCAGCCGCTTTCGCCGTCGTCGCCGCCTGTATCCGTCCGGGTAGCGACGTGACAGTCGAGAACGTGGGCCTCAATCCCTTGCGGGCCGGGCTTTTCACGACCTTGCAGGAAATGGGCGCCGACATCGTTTTCGAGAAGGCGCGTGACGTGGGCGGCGAACCGGTCGCCGATCTGCGCGTCAGGGGCGGCGGCCTGAAGGGCGTGATCGTACCGGCCGAGCGCGCGCCGACCATGATCGACGAGTATCCGATTCTCGCGATCGCGGCGGCCTGTGCCGAGGGCACGACCGAGATGCTGGGACTCGCAGAGTTACGCGCCAAGGAAAGCGATCGCCTGTCGAGCGTCGCCGCCGGTCTCGCGGCCAACGGTGTGCGCCATACGATGGGCGTCGACTCGCTCACCGTGCAGGGCGCGGGTGGCGCGCCGCCGGGCGGCGGTCTCGTGGCCACGCATCTCGATCATCGCATCGCCATGTCGTTCCTCGTGCTGGGCCTTGCCGCCAAGGATCCGGTCGCCGTCGACGACGCCTCGCCGATCGAGACCAGCTTCCCGAGCTTCGTGCAGTTGATGAACGGGCTGGGAGCGAAGATAAGTTCCGCGTGACCCAACGCCTCGTGATCGCCATCGATGGGCCCTCGGGCTCCGGCAAGGGGACCCTGGCCAAGCGCCTGGCGGCCCATTTCAACCTGCCCCATCTCGACACCGGCCTGCTCTACCGGGCGGTCGGCTGGGCCGCCTTCCGGACGGGGCGGGCGCCCGAAGAGGTGGCCGCCCGGCTGGACGTCTCGGCGCTGCAGAACCCCGAATTGAAGGGCGACGAGGCGGGACAGGCGGCCTCGAAAGTGGCGGCATACCCGGAAGTCCGGGCCAACTTATTGAAATTCCAGAAGGAATTCGCATCTAAGGCGCCGGGCGCCGTGCTCGATGGGCGCGATATCGGCACGGTGATCTGCCCCGACGCGCCCGTAAAACTCTTTGTGACGGCCAGCCCCGAAGCGCGGGCAGAGCGACGGTATCAGGAGTTGCGGGCACGGGGCCTCGACACTATAAAACCGCGCGTTCTTGCCGAGATGGCGGAGCGGGACCGTCGCGACAGCGAACGGGCGGCTGCACCACTTAGAGCCGCACCCGATGCCTGGCTTCTCGATACCAGCGACATGGATGCCGATGCGGCCTTCGCCGCGGCTTTGGCATTCATCGAGCGCAAGGGCTTTCGATCCGCAGGGCCATAAGTCGCCGCCGGCGGATCGAAGACTTCCAGCGGCGATTGCGTGGGGGCGAGTCGTTCCCGCGTGGTGTTTCAAGGCAGTGGATCCGCCGGACTTAACCGGTTGGCCGATGGGCGGCAGCGTTCGCCCAGGATCGTGAAGGAGAGTATTACATGGCCAAGGGCAGCGCCCTCCGTAAACCCGCGAACGATACGTCGAGCGACGTGTTCGCTGCACTACTCGATGAATCGCTGGGCGGTTCGACGAGCTTCGAAGGATCGGTCGTCAAAGGCACGATCATCCGCATCGCCAACGATTTCGTCACCATCGACGTCGGACTGAAGTCCGAAGGTCGCGTCGCGCTTCGCGAGTTCTCGAACGGTGGCGCCGCCCCGGAAGTGAAGGAAGGCGACATCGTCGACATCTTCGTCGACCGCATGGAAAACAAGGAAGGCGAAGCCGTCCTGTCGCGCGAGAAGGCTCGCCGCGAAGAGGCTTGGACCGTCCTCGAGAAGGCATTCACCGACCAGGAACGCGTCATGGGCACGATCTTCGGTCGTGTTAAGGGCGGCTTCACCGTCGATCTCTCGGGCGCCGTGGCCTTCCTGCCGGGCAGCCAGGTCGACGTGCGTCCCGTGCGCGACGTCGGCCCGCTGATGGGCCAGGCCCAGCAGTTCGCCATCCTCAAGATGGACCGCCGCCGCGGCAACATCGTGGTGTCGCGTCGCGCCGTCATGGAAGAGACCCGCGCCGAGGACCGTACGCGCCTGATGGGCGCGCTGTCCGAAGGCCAGGTGCTCGACGGCGTCGTCAAGAACATCACCGACTACGGCGCGTTCGTGGATCTGGGTGGCGTCGATGGCCTCCTGCATGTCACCGACATCGCCTGGAAGCGCATCAACCATCCGTCGGAAGCCCTCACCATCGGCCAGCAGGTCAAGGTGCAGGTCATCCGCTTCAACTCCGAGACGCAGCGTATCTCGCTCGGCATGAAGCAGCTGATGAGCGATCCGTGGGACGGCGCGGGTGCCAAGTACCCGGTCGGCCTCAAGCTCAAGGGCCGCGTCACCAACATCACCGACTACGGCGCGTTCGTCGAGCTGGAGCCTGGTGTCGAGGGTCTGGTCCACGTCTCCGAGATGAGCTGGACCAAGAAGAACGTGCACCCCGGCAAGATCGTGTCGACCTCGCAGGAAGTCGAAGTGATGGTGCTGGACGTCGACATGTCCAAGCGCCGCATCTCGCTCGGCCTCAAGCAGTGCATGGCCAACCCGTGGGAGAGCTTCGCGGAGCAGTTCCCGTCGGGCACCGAGATCGACGGCGAGGTCCGCAACATCACCGAGTTCGGCCTGTTCGTGGGCCTGCCCGGCGACATCGACGGCATGGTGCATCTCTCCGACCTGTCCTGGGACAAGGCCGGCGACGAAGCCATCCGCGATTTCAAGAAGGGCGACCAGGTCAAGGTCAAGGTGCTCGACGTCGACATGGAGAAGGAGCGTATCTCCCTCGGCATCAAGCAGCTCGAGAAGGATCCCTTCGAGACCGTCGGCGACGGCATCAAGAAGGGTGAAGTGGTCACCGTCATCGTGGCCGGCATCCAGGACAACGGCATCGACGTCACCGTCCAGGAAGGCATCCCGGGCTTCATCCGCAAGTCCGAGCTCAGCCGCGACCGCTCCGAGCAGCGTCCCGACCGCTACGCGATCGGCGACAAGCTCGACGCCAAGATCACCAACATCGACAAGGCCTCGCGCCGCGTCGTGCTGTCGGTCAAGGCGCGGGAGCTCGACGAGGAGAAGAAGGCGATGGCCGACTTCGGTTCGTCCGACTCGGGCGCCAGCCTGGGCGACATCCTGGGCGCCGCGCTCCGCCGCAAGCAGGGCGAAGGCGACGAGACCTGAAATCGGTCGCTTTTGGCGACTATCGAGGGGCCGGTCCGAAAGGACCGGCCTTTTTCGTGTTTTGAGGCGTCAGGGCAAAAAAGCTCCCTCGACTGCGCTCGGGACGCCCTTCGGGCGCTTTTCTTTTGGTTTCAAGGGCTTAGTTGTCGGGAGCCGGTTTTTGCTCTATTATGACGCACATGACCAAGTCGGAGCTCATTGCTCGCCTGGCGGCCCGGAATCCTCATCTCTATCAACGGGATGTGGAGCGGATTGTCGCCACGGTCTTTGACGAAATCTCCAAAGCGCTGGCGACCGGAGATCGGGTCGAATTGCGTGGATTCGGCGCATTCTCCGTGAAGAAACGCGACCCCCGGACCGGCCGCAATCCGCGCACCGGCGAGCAGGTCGCGGTGGCGTCCAAGCGAGTGCCCTACTTCAAGACCGGCAAGGACCTGCGCGACCGGCTGAACAAGGAAGCCCGCCGCGCCGCGGGTCTCGCGACCGAGGCTGACGCTGCTTCCGACGCCGGCAGCTCCCCGACGGGCGACAAGAAGTAATCATCTCGTTTCTCGATTTCGGTACGTGCGCTGTGCCATGCTGGCGGCCGTATGAAATTCATCTCCCGCGTCCTGCTCGTCTTGTTCGTCCTCGTGGGCGTGCTGGTGGCCGTCAGCAACCGCCAGCCGGTGCAGCTTGGCCTGTGGCCACTGCCACAGGTCGTGGTGACACCGCTCTATCTCGTGATCGTGGCGATGCTGCTGCTCGGCATCCTGGCCGGGCTGGGGCTGGGCTGGTGGGCCGGCCGGCATCAGCGCCGCCGCGCGCGCGACCATCGCGGCGAGGCCGCGCGGCTCGACCGTGAGAATGCGCGGCTGCGCGAGACCATCGCCAGCCACGCGCCGCCGCCGGTGAACGCGACCGTCGTCAGCCCGGCCGCGCGCGATCTTCGCTCGATCGAACGTCAGAGCGCGCTGGTCGCGCCCGAACTCCTGCCGCCGACCGCGCGCAGCCCCTCGGCGTGAGGAGTCTCTCGGCCAGCGAGGTCGATCGGGCGCTCGACGACATCGCGCTGATCGATCGCCTCGATGCGTTGTTCCGTGCCGGCTGCGAGATGCCGACCCGGCATCATCATCCGATCAAGGAACCGCTGGGCGCCGGCTCGGCCGACGCGATGCTGCTGCTGATGCCGGCCTGGACGCGTGGGCCCTCCGGTCGGATCGGCGTCAAGATCGTCACGGTGTTTCCCGACAACGGCAAGAAATCGCTGCCCGCGATCTACGGCCAGTATCTTTTGCTCGACGGCGCGACCGGCCAATCGCTGGCCCTGCTCGACGGCACCATGCTGACCAAGCGGCGCACCGCCTGCGCCTCGGGGCTGGCGTCGCACTATCTCTCGCGCACCGACGCTGCCAGCCTGCTGATGATCGGCGCCGGCGCGCTGGCGCCGCAGCTCATTCGCGTGCACGCGAAGGTGCGGCCGATCGAGCAGGTCGAGATCTGGGGCCGCCGGCCCGAGCAGGCCGAACAACTTGCCGAGGAACTGACGCGATCCCTGCCGGACGCGCTCGGCCGCCCGATCGCCGTGCGGGCGGTGACCGATCGCCAGCAGGCCGTGGGCCGTGCCGATATCGTGTCCTGCGCCACGCTGTCGAAGGTGCCGCTGGTCGAGGGGGATTGGTTGCGCGAGGGCCAGCACATCGACCTGGTGGGCGCCTTTACCCCGCAGATGCGCGAAAGCGACGACAAGGCCGCCTGGCGCAGCCGCCTCTTCGTCGACACGCGCGCCGGCGCCCTGAAGGAGGGCGGTGACATCGTCCAGCCGATCGCCAATGGCACGATCGACGAGGACGACGTGATCGCCGACCTTTTCGAGCTGGCCAGCGGCCGGCAGACCGGCCGCCTGGCCGGCGACCGCACCAGCATCACCCTCTTCAAATCGGTCGGCGCCGCGCTGGAAGATCTGGCGGCCGCCGAGCTGGCCGTCGGGGCTTAATTTCCGTCGTCTCGACCGGAGCCGAGCGTAGCGAGGCGAAGTGGAGAGACCTGTTTTGTCGGAAGAAAGGCCCCTCGGCTTCGCTCGGGGCGACGATTACGTCGGCTCGATCAGCGCGCCGGCCTTCTTCAAGGCCTCGATCTCCGCCGCACCCACTCCCACCTCTGATAGCACAGCGCGTGAATCGGCACCCATCAACGGCGCCATCGTGCGGATGGCCGGCGGCGTCTTGCTCATGCGCATCGGCGGTTCGACCATGGTGATCTCGCCTTCGCTGGGATGCGGGTATTTCTTGAACAACTGACGCCACACGAGGTGCGGGTCGTCGAACAGGTCGGCCGGGCTCGAGACCGGGGCGTTCGGGATCTGTCCCTTGTCGAGCAGCACCACCCATTCGGAGGTGGTCTTGCTCGGCGCCAGCGCCTCGACCATGGCGTACATGTCGGTGATGTGCAGCGACCGCGCGTTCAGGGTCGAATAACGCGGGTCCTGCAATACCTCAGGCCGGCCCACGATCTCGAAGAAGTTGCGCCAGTGCTTGTCGTTGTAGGGCAGGATCGCCATCCAGCCGTCGAGGGTACGGAACGGCTTGCGGGTCTTCGCCAGCAGGCGCGAGTAGCCGACCTGGCCCTCGTCGTCGAAGGTCCGCTCCCATAGATGCTCGACCATCAGCCAGGCGGCCATTGTCTCGAACATCGGCACTTCGACGAACTGGCCCTCGCCCGTGCGCTGGCGATGCATCAGCGCGGAAAGAACAGTGAACGCAAAGGTAAGGCCGCAGGTCTTGTCGGCAAGGATGGTCGGCGGATAGCGCGGGATGTCGTCGCCCGCCGCCTTGCCCATCAGATCGGCAATGCCGAAGCGCGCCTGGATGGCGTCGTCGTAGGCCGGGAGTTTCCCGTAAGGGCCGTCGGCCGAATAGCCGTAAGCACCGGCATAGACGATGTCGGGCTTTATCTTGCGTATCTCCTCGTAGCCCAACCCCAATCCTTCGATGGCCTGCGGTCGCAGCGCATGGACGAAGGCATCGGCGGTCGCCACGACCTTGAGCAGTGCCGCGCGCGCATCCTTGTTCTTGAGGTCGAGGCAGAGCGATCGCTTATTGCGGTTCACATAGAGATAGGTCGGTCCCATGCCGGGCGTCTTGCCGGGCTTGCCGATGTGGCGCACCGCATCGCCCTCGGGCGCTTCGACCTTGATGATTTCGGCGCCCTGATCCGCCAGCAGCATGGTGCCGTAAGGGCCGAGGATGATGTTCGTGAGATCGACGATACGAATGCCGTGCAGCGCGCCGGGCATGAATGCGTTTCCTTCAAGCAGGGATGCGGGAGACCGTGCACGTGGCGCTGCACTCTCGTCGGACATGAGTCAAGAGGGAGTCTGATTCTTCGGTTACGCGAGGAATTTGCGGGAAATTTTATGTGACCGTTGTGCGACGCGCGCGGGCAGTGTAGCCAAGATATCGAGAAGAGGCGGGGGACAATGCGGAACGTTGCGAAGAAGCAGCTAGAGACGAAGGTGGTGCCAAGTGCACCGTCGCGGCCCTACCGCATAGAAGAGCAGGTTGGATATCTGCTGCGTCGTGCGCATCAACGCGCGTCGGCGATCTTTCAGGTGAACATCGGCGATCCCAACATCACGCCGACTCAATATTCGAGCATGGTGAAGCTGAACGAGTACACCGAGCTCTCGCAGAATCTGCTCGGCCGACTCGTCGGCATGGACAAGGCGACGATGCAGGGCGTCGTGCGCCGTCTCAAGGATCGCGGTCTCGTCGACTCGCGTCCCGATCCCGGCGATGCGCGCCGCACCCTGCTCAGCCTGACGACCGACGGCCAGCGCATCGTGAACAAGTTGCTGATGAACGGACCGGCGGTGTCGCGCGAGACGCTGAAGCCGCTCAACGCCGCCGAACAGCGGCAGCTCCTCGACCTGCTTTCCAAGATCGGCTGATCGACGCGTAGTGTTCCGGATGGCCCGTCCTTTGCACGAATAGTACGTATACGAACGATGGCCAACTATCTCCGCCCGCACCGCCTCGAAGAGGCAATCGACGCTCTCGCCAAACCCCACGTGGTGCTGGCCGGGGGGACGGATTTCTATCCGGCGCGGGTCGGCCGCACGATCGACGAGGACGTGCTCGATATCAGCGGAATCGGCGCTTTACGCGGCATCGCCGCCACGCCGCAGGGCTGGCGGCTGGGCGCCACGACGACCTGGAGCGAGCTGGTGGCAGCCGACCTGCCGCCATTGTTCGACGGGCTGAAGCAGGCGGCCCGTGAGGTCGGCGGCCGCCAGATCCAGAACGCCGGCACCTTGGCGGGCAATCTCTGCAATGCCTCGCCCGCGGCCGATGGCGTGCCGCCGCTGCTGGCGCTCGATGCCGAGATCGAGATCGCGGGCCCGACCGGCAGTCGCATGGTGATGCTGGCCGACTTCATCACCGGCAACCGCCGCACCGTGCTGATGCCCGGCGAACTCGTGGTCGCGATCCATGTGCCCTCGCCGGCCATGGAAGCACGCAGTGCCTTCCTGAAGCTGGGCGCCCGACGCTATCTCGTGATCTCCATCGTCATGGCTGCGGCCACGCTCGAGATCGCCGAGGGCCGCATCGTGCGCGCCCGTGTGGCCGTGGGTGCCTGCTCGGCGGTCGCGCAGCGGCTGCCCGCGCTCGAGGCAGCACTGGCCGGTGTCGCGCTCGACGCATCGCTCGGCACGCAGATCGAGGCCGGCCATCTCATACCGCTTACGCCGATCGACGACGTGCGCGGCAGCGCGGGCTATCGCACCGATGTCGCTCTCGTCCTGCTACGGCGCCTGCTGCAGGGGTTCGCGGCATGAAGGTGGCCTTCACCCTGAACGGCGCGACGGCGGCCTGGGATGGGCTGCCGACCACGCGGCTGGCCGCGGCGCTGCGCGACGACCTCGGCCTCACCGGCACCAAGGTGGGCTGCGACGCGGGCGACTGCGGTGCCTGCACCGTGCGGCTCGACGGCAAGCAGGTCTGCGCCTGTCTCGTGGCGATGGGCCAGGTTGGCGGTCGTGCCGTGGAGACGGTCGAGGCGCTGGCAAATGGCAGTCTCGATAATTTGCAGAAGTCCTTCCTCGCGCATGGTGCCGCCCAATGCGGCATCTGCACGCCGGGCATGCTGATGGCCGCGCGCGATCTTTTGTCGGCGACACCGAAACCAAATCGCACCGAAGTCGAGGACGCGCTGGGCGGCGTGCTGTGTCGCTGCACCGGCTACAGCAAGATCGTCGATGCCGTGATGGCCGCGACGGCGCCGGTCGAATTCGTGACGGCGAAGTCGGGTGCAGCCGTCGGTGCACGCATCCCACGTCTCGACGGCCAGGCGAAGGTCACCGGTCGCGACGTGTTCGGTGCCGACGGTATTCCCGTCGATGCGTTGTGGATCCGGGTCGTGCGCTCGCCGCACGCCAGCGCGCGCTTCACCCTGGGCGATCTCAGCGCGCTGCGCCGGCGGCTGGTCATCGTGCTGACGGCCAAGGACGTGCCGTTCAACGGCTACGGCATCTACCCCGACGTGAAGGACCAGCCGGTGCTCGCCGACGGCATCGTGCGCTATCGTGGCGAGGCCGTCGTGGCGCTGATCGGTGATCGCCAGACCGTGCTGTCGATCCGCGACAGCGAGGTGCCGATCGCCTGGACGCCGCTGCCGCCGTTGCTCGGCATCGATGCCGCGACCGCGCCCGATGCGCCGCTGGTGCAGGCCGACAAGCCGAGGAACCTGTTGCTCGACGGCGGTGTGCGCTACGGCGACGCCACCAGTGCCTTCGCCAAGTGCGCGGCGGTCGCGGAGGGCACCTTCGAGACGGCCTTCGTCGAGCACGCCTATGTCGAGCCGGAAGCGGGCTGGGCGCGCCGGGTCGGCGACCGCATCGAGATCTACGCCACGACGCAGACGCCCTACATGGACCGCGACGAGATCGCGAGCGTGATGCGCCTCAAGCCCGATGCGGTGCGGATCGTGCCGACGGCCTGCGGCGGCGGCTTCGGCGGCAAGCTCGATTTGTCCGTCCAGCCGTTGATTGCCATCGCCGCCTGGAAGCTGCGCCGCCCGGTGGCGCTGGTCTATACGCGGCCCGAAAGCATGGCCGCGTCGACCAAGCGCCATCCGGCACGGGTGAAGGCAAAGTTCGGCTGCGATGCGGGGGGCAAGCTCGTGGCCTGCGACGTGACGGCGACCTTCGACACCGGCGCCTATGCCTCGTGGGGGCCGACGGTTGCCAACCGCGTGCCAGTCCACGCCATGGGTCCGTACGCGATGCCGAACGTCCGGACCTGGGGCGAGGCCTTCTTCACCAACGGACCACCGGCCGGTGCCTTCCGCGGCTTCGGCGTGCCTCAGGCAGCGATCGCGCACGAGGCGATGATGGATGAGCTGGCTGACAAGCTCGGCATCGACCGGCTGGAGTTCCGCCATCGCAACGCGCTGCGCGCCGGCGACACCACGGCGTGCGGCCAGAAGCTCGACCATTCAGCCGGCCTTGCGCAGTGTCTCGAGGCGCTGCGGCCGCACTGGAAGAAGGCACAGGAAGAGGTCGCTGCCTTCAATGCCAAAGATGGGATCAAGCGGCGCGGCGTCGGCGTGGGCTGCATGTGGTACGGCATCGGCAATACCTCGATGTCGAATCCCTCGCGCATGAGGGTCGGCATCGCGGCGGACGGCACGCTGACGCTCTATAGCGGCGCACTCGACATCGGCCAAGGCAGCAACACGATCATGACCCAGATCGCCGCCGATGCGCTCGGCCTGCCGGCGGCGCAGTTCAGGCTCGTGACCGGCGACACCGATCTCACGGCCGACGCCGGCAAGACTTCCGCCTCGCGCCAGACCTTCGTCTCGGGCAAGGCCGCCGAAAAGGCGGGCCTCGATCTTCGCCAGCAGATCCTGCGGCTGGCCAACGCCGGCGCCGACGCGACGCTCCTGCTCGACGGCACGGTGCTCACGGTGCGCGATGGCGCCGAGGTGCGCACGCTCGATACCGCCAAAATCGGGCCGCTGCTGGGCGAGGGCACGTTCGATCCGCCGACCACGCCGCTCGACAAGGACGGCCAGGGCATTCCCTACGCGACCTATGCCTTTGCGGCCCAAATGGCCGAGGTCGAAGTCGATATCGAATTCGGCACGGTGAAGGTGCTGCGTATCGTAGCCGCGCACGACGTCGGCAAGGCGATCAATCCCACCTTGGTCGAAGGCCAGATCGAGGGCGGCATCGCGCAGGGTCTGGGCCTCGCGCTGATGGAAGAATATCTGCCGGGCCGCACCGAGAACCTGCACGACTATCTGATCCCGACCATCGGCGACATGCCCCGGATCGAATGCATCCTGATCGAGGATCGAGAGCCGCTCGGCCCGTCGGGCGCCAAGGGCATCGGCGAGCCGGCATTGGTGCCGACGGCGCCCGCCATCCTGGGCGCGGTCCACCAGGCGACTGGCGTGCGTGCCAGGCGCGTTCCGCTGTTGCCGCACCGGCTGCGCGAGGCCATCGTCGCTCTGAAGGGAACGACATGAGCGACGACATCTCTCTGTCGGAAGCCGAGCGTGGCGCGGGCATCGTACGCTGCGACGCCTGTCCCGTGCTGTGCCGCATCCGGCCGGGCCGCGCCGGCGCCTGCGACCGCTACGCCAACGAAGACGGCAAGCTGATCCGCGTCGATCCGCTGGTGCTGCTGGCCAAGCCCGATCTCGCCAAGGTGGCCTTCGTCGAAGGCAGCAGCGCGTGGGCCGGTGAACTCGGCAAAGGCGAGGGCGCTTTCGTCACCGGCATCGGCGCCACCACGACCTATCCCGACTACAAGCCCGCGCCGTTCATCGTGTCGTCGAAGCACGACGGCGTCGATATGGTCACTGTCGTGACCGAAGGCATCTTCAGCTACTGCGGCGTGAAGGTGAAGATCGACACCGACCGCTATCTCGGGCCCGAACAGGCGGCGGTGCGGGTGAAGGGCGAGGCGGTGGGTCATGTCACCACCGCCGAGTACGGCTCGCAGATGCTGTCGCTGGGCGGCGTGCATCACCTGACCGGCGGCAGCAAGAAAGAGGGCGTCGTCACCTGCGACGCACTGCTGGCGCTGTGCAACAAGGAAGCGGTCGAACTCACGATCGACAACGGCGCAACCGTGATCGTGCAGGCCGACAGGCCGCCGATCGTGAACGGCGCCCTGGAAGAGCGCATGCGCGTGGGCTGTGGCTCGGCGGCGATCGGCATGTTCGCGCCGCAGTGGAAGGACCATGTCGACGAGGTGATCGTGGTCGACGACCACATCACCGGCGTGCTGAGCGAGCACCAGGGCGGCGCCTTCCTCGACATGAAGCCGGCCGGCATCCGGGTGCGCGGTCGCCGCTCGACGCCCGGCCGCTATTTCCAGGTGGCCGAGCCCGGCCTGGGCTGGGGTGGCACGGATGTGGCCGATCCACTGCAGATCATCGACAGGATCGATCCCAAGACGGCCTGGCCAGGGCTGAAGCTCCTGATGGTCTCGACCACGGGCGAGCATTCGGCCTGGTTCGAACTGGACCAGGAGCTGAAGCCGCAGGCGGCGCCCATGCCCGAGCCGGTGCGCAAGGTGGTCGAGCGCATCGCCGAGAATTGCGAGCCGGCGCTTTGCACCGTGCTGTTCATGTGCGGCGCCGGCGGCTCGCTGCGTGCGGGGGTCACGGAAAACCCCGTCCGGCTGACCCGTTCGGTGCGCGACACCCTGACCAAGGTGACTTTGGGGGGCGTGCCGGCCTATGTCTGGCCGGGCGGCGGTATTACCCTGATGGTCGACGTTTCGAAGATGCCGGAGAAGAGCTTCGGCTATGTTCCGACCCCGGCGCTGGTGGCGCCGATCGAATTCACGCTGCGCGCGGACGACTATGCGGCGCTGGGCGGGTACGCCTCGCGCGCCGTGTCGCTCGAGTCCGTGCTGCGCGATAACAAGGTACGAGTAGACAAATGAGCAAGCGACCCAAATCCCGGCCGACCGCGGCCCGTCTCCTCGACGGACGGTTGCATCTGCAGCACGGGCCGATCGATCTGGTGATCGAGGCGTTCGGCGAATGGCACGAGGTCGAAGCGGCCTACGCCCAGGCCTTCGCGCGCTTCGGCGACATCCTCTCCACCCTGGTGAGCGAGCTGCCGATCCTGCGCAAGCCGATGGGCGTCGCCCATCCCCTGCTGCGCGGCCCGGTGGCGCGACGCATGGCCAAGGCCGTGTGGCCGCATCGCGCCGTCTACATAACGCCGATGGCAGCGGTAGCCGGTTCGGTTGCCGACGAGATCCTGGCCGCGATGAAGCAGGGCTGCATGCTCGACAAGGCCTACGTGAACAACGGCGGCGACATCGCCTTCCATCTGGCGCCCGGTCACGAGTTGCGCGCCGGCATCTTCGTCGAGGCGCTGGATGGCGTGGCGCGGCTCACCCACGACCGGCCGGTGCGCGGCATCGCGACGTCGGGCTGGGGTGGGCGCTCCTTTTCGCTCGGCATCGCCGACGCCGTGACGGTGCTGGCGGTCGATGCCGCGACGGCCGATGCGGCGGTGACGATCGTCGCCAATGCCGTCGACGCCTATCATCCCGAGGTTCAGCGCAAGGCCGCGGCCCTGCTCGATCCGGATTCCGATCTCGGTGCGCTCCAGGTCACGGTCTCGGTTGGCGACCTGCCGCGCGAGGTCGTGGAGGCGGCGCTCGATCGTGGGGCCGCCGAGGCGCGCCGTCTGCGCAGCGAGGGATTGATCGAAGCGGCGGCGCTGTCGCTCAAGGGCATCTGGCGAATCGAAGGCTCGGGCGCGCTGGCACAGGTGGAAGCGGGATGAGCGATCTCGTCAAGGTTCGGAAGTACGTCTCGTCCCTGGAAGAGACGCTGCACGACGGCGGGCCGCAGTTGAGCCATCCTGTGCGCAAGGCTGTTGTCGGTGGCGTGATCGCAAACCCCTATACCGGCCGGCACGTGGCCGACATCCAGCCGATGATGAAGGCGCTCGAGCCATTGGCGGTCGATCTCACGGAGCGGGTCATGAAGATCCTCGGTGCCAAGGGCTCCGAGCTCGAGGCCTACGGCAAAGGCGTGATCGTTGGTATCGCCGGCGAACTGGAACATGCCGCCCTCTGGCACCAGCCCTCGGGCTACGGCATCCGCCACGCCATGGGCGGCGCCAAGTCCATCGTTCCTTCGACGGTAAAAGTCGCCGCGGCCGGCGCACGCATCGATATTCCGCTGCATCACGTCACGGCGTCCCATGTGCGGAGCCACTTCGACTCGATCGAGTTCTGCGTGCCCGACGGGCCGCGCCCCGACGAGATCGTGTTCATCGTCGCCGCCTCGATCGGTGGCCGGCCGCATGCGCGGGTCGGCGGCCTGACGGTGGGCGAGATCAAGCTGGGAGACGGCCAGCGGTGAGGGGGTCAGTCCGCGGCGCGCAAGGACGTCTTGTCGTCGGTCTCTTGCGCCAACACCTCGGCGGCGAGCGCACGATAGTCGGCCGCGCCGGAGCTGCGCGGATCGTACTGCAGGATCGGGCGCCGGAACGAGGGAGCCTCGGCCAGCCGGATGTTCTCGCGGATCTCGGTGCGGTACATCGTGCCTTTGAAAGTGCCGCGCAGCCGCTCGACCACGTCGGCGGAATGGCGCGTGCGGCTGTCGACCCTGCAGGCGACGACGCCCGCCAGCGCAAGTTCGGGATTGAGCCGCTCACGCACCGCGATGAAGGTCTCGATGAGTTGCGCCACGCCCTGCAACGCCAGCACATGCGTTTCGACCGGCACGATCAGCTCTCGTGCCGCGGTCAGGCCGTTGAGGGTGAGGATGCCCAGGGTCGGCGGCGTGTCGATCAGCATATAGTCCCAGCCCGCGGCCTCGGGCGCGCGCAGCTTGCGCCGCAGGGTGAGCTCGGAGCCGACTTCGCTGGCCAGGGCGCGCTCGATGCCTTGCAGGGCGCGGGTCGCCGCGACGACGTCGATGTTGGCCGTCGTGGAGCCGATGGTGACGTCCGCAAGGCTCGCCTGTCCGGTGAGAAATTCGAACACGCCGCGGCCGGCGCCGACGACGCCCAGCCAGTCGGTGCTGTTGCCCTGCGGGTCGAGATCGACGACCAGAACCCGGCGGGCCTGCTCGGCCAGCGCCGCGGCGAGATTGACCGTCGTCGTGGTCTTGGCGGCGCCGCCTTTCTGGTTGGCGATGGCGATGCATCTCATGGATCAGATCGCTCCCTTCGCAAGGATGAGCTGGGCGGCGTAGTCGGCGCGCGCCTTGACGGGATCGAAATCATGCAGGCTGCGGCCGCTTTCGAAGTGGTCGATGAAGACGCGGCCGGTGGCCCAGCACGACGCCGTGGCCATGGCGGGCAGGGTGAACAGGCTGGCGAGGGGGCCAAGGACCGGAACGGTCCAGAGCAACCGCACCAGCGGACCTGCCACCGCGAAACCGCCGGACGTGCCGAGCAGGCTCGTGATCAGCGGGCGCACCAGGCGCTTGTCGACCGGTTTGCGATAGAGATCAACCAGCTCTCCCACCATCTTCGCTTGCACGCCGACGATGGCGGCGAAATCCAGCAGGGGGACGGGCAACAGACCCGCCGCCGCCGACCAGCTGTAGTAGGAGCGCACGATCGCCATCGCCGGCACTTCGAGGGCCGGACGGGCCGGGAGCAGAGCGGGAAGCGGTGCCGCGACGGGCGCGGCGACGATGACTGTAGGTTCTTCGGGCGGCCCTTCGGCCGGCTCCTCGCGCGGCTTTTTGGGCCTGGGTTGCGGATTTGCCGCCGCGGCGGGTTCCGGCCGCGACGACGCCTCGAGGCTTATCGCCTGCAAGGGGTCGTGGCCTATGGTGCTTTTACGTCGAGCCATTGGGGCGCCCGGTCGGCAGTGGAAGCGCGATGCTACGCTGCTTTAAGGGACCGCGCCAAACCGGGGCTCTGGATAAACTGATGACGTTGGATCGATCTGTGCACTAGGCTCGATGGGCAAGAAATTTTGCGCTTCCAAGAGGGGGTATTCATGTTGAACCGTCATCGTCTGCTGGCCGCCGCCGCCGCGCTGGCTGCTTTGTCCGTGATCGCCCCGGCGAGCGCACAGGAGCCGATCAAGATCGGCGAGATGAATTCCTACAAGGTCTTCTCGGCCTTCCTCGATCCCTACAAGAAGGGCATGGAGCTGGCAGTCGACGAGATCAACGCCGGCGGCGGCGTGCTCGGCCGCAAGATCGAGGTCGTGAGCCGCGACGACAACGGCAACCCGGCCGATGCGGTGCGGGTGGGCGAGGAGCTGCTGACGCGCGAGAAGGTCGCCTTCCTGATCGGCACCTTCCCGTCGAACGTGGGCTTGGCCGTCGCCGACTTCGCCAAACAGAAGAAGACGCTGTTCATCGCCGCCGAGCCGCTCACCGACAAGATCGTGTGGGATTCCGGCAATGCCTACACGTTCCGCCTGCGCACCTCGACCTACATGCAGGTGGCGATGCTCATTCCCGATGCCGTCAAGCTGAAGAAGAAGCGCTGGGCGATCGTCTATCCGAACTACGAGTACGGCACGTCGGCCACGGCGGCGTTCAAGAAGCTGCTCAAGGAAAAGCAGCCCGACGTCGAGTTCGTGGCGGAGCAGGCGCCGCCGCTCGGCAAGATCGATGCGGGCGCGGTGGCGCAGGCGTTGGCCGATGCCAAGCCCGACGCGATCTTCTCTTCGCTGTTCGGGCCCGACCTCGCGAAGTTCGTGCGTGAAGGCAGCCAGCGCGGCCTGTTCAAGGGCGTGGAGGTGTTCGACCTGCTGGGCGGCGAGCCGGAATATCTCGATCCGCTGAAGGAAGAGGCGCCGGACGGCTGGTACGTCACCGGCTATCCGTGGAGCGAGATCAAGACGGCCGAGCACAAGAAGTTCCTCGATGCCTATCAGGCGAAGTTCAAGGACTACCCGCGGCTGGGCTCGGTCGTCGGCTACTCGACGGTGATGTCGGCCGCGGCGGCGATCAAGAAGGCGGGCTCGCTCGACCAGGACAAGCTGGTGGCGGCGATGAGCGGCCTCGAACTCGGCACCCCGTTCGGCCCGATCAGCTATCGCGCGCTCGATCACCAGTCGACGATGGGCACTTTCGTCGGCCAACTCGGCATGAAGGACGGCAAGGGCTACATGAAGACCTGGCGCTTCGTCGACGGCAAGGACGCGCTGCCGACGGATGACGAGGTCAAGAAGATGCGGCCGGCTCAATAATGTCTTCCGGACCGCGCGCATCCTGCGCGC
>CAIKZO010000149.1 GCA_903832005.1 Enhydrobacter aerosaccus
CAACGGCATGCACGCCGTGATCGTGTATGACGATCTTTCCAAGCAGGCGGTGTCGTACCGCCAGATGTCGCTGCTGCTGCGCCGCCCGCCGGGCCGCGAAGCCTATCCCGGCGACGTGTTCTATCTCCACTCGCGGCTCCTCGAGCGCGCCGCCAAGCTGAACGAGAAGAACGGCTCGGGTTCGCTGACGGCGCTGCCGATCATCGAGACACAGGCCGGCGACGTGTCGGCCTACATCCCGACCAACGTGATCTCGATCACCGACGGCCAGATCTTCCTCGAGACCGAACTCTTCTATCAGGGCATCCGTCCGGCGATTAACGTCGGTCTGTCGGTGAGCCGCGTCGGCTCGGCCGCGCAGATCAAGGCGATGAAGCAGGTTGCCGGCACGATCAAGCTGGAGCTCGCGCAGTATCGCGAAATGGCGGCCTTCGCCCAGTTCGCCTCGGACCTCGATGCCTCGACCCAGCGCCTGCTCGCGCGCGGTCAGCGCCTGACCGAGTTGCTGAAGCAGGGCCAGTTCGTGCCGATGCTGGTCGAAGAGCAGGTCGTGTCGCTCTACGCCGGCACCCGCGGCTTCCTCGACACGCTGCCGATCGCCCGGATCGGCGAGTTCGAGCGCCAGATGCACGAGGCGCTGCGCGCCGAGGGCTCGATCCTGGCGTCGATCCGCGACAAGCGCGAGATCACCAAGGAGAACGACGACAAGCTGAAGGCGTTCTTCACCGACTTCCTGAAGAAGTTCGGCTGAGCCGGCCGCTTTTAAGTCAAAGGATCACTGAGCACCCATGCCCAGTTTAAAAACCTTCCGCCTGCGTATCCGAAGCGTCCAGTCGACGCAGAAGATCACCAAGGCCATGAAGATGGTGGCCGCCGCCAAGCTGCGCCGCGCCCAGGAGCAGGCCACCGCGGCCCGCCCCTATGCCGAAGCCATGGACAAGATCCTGGCCTCGCTCGGTGCCAGCTTCAAAGGCACCGGTCCGCGCCTCCTGGCCGGCACCGGTTCCGACCAGGTTCACCTGCTGATCGTTGCGACCGGCGATCGCGGCCTGTGCGGTGGCTTCAACAGCACGATCGTGCGTGAAGCCCGTCGCCAGATCCGTGCGCTCGAAGCCGCCGGCAAGACCGTCAAGATCTTCTGCGTCGGCCGCAAGGGTCGCGACCAGCTGCGTCGCGACTATGCGCGCCTGATCGTCGAGACGATCACCGATCTCGGCCGCCCGAGGGTCACCTTCGGCGATGCGCAGACGGTCATGTCGCGGCTGATGGAAATGTTCGAGGCCGGCGAGTTCGATGTCGCGTCGATCATCTTCAACCGTTTCAAGTCGGCGATGACGCAGTTCACGACCGTCCAGCAGCTCATCCCGCCGCCGGCGCCGGAGGCCACTGCGACGGCCGCCGCTCCCGCTTCGATGGGTGGCGCGGTCTACGAATTCGAGCCGGACGAGGCCGACATTCTCGCCGACCTGCTGCCGCGCAACCTCACCGTCCAGATCTTCCGCGTCCTGCTGGAGAACGCCGCGAGCTTCTTCGGCTCGCAGATGACGGCGATGGATTCTGCGTCGCGCAACGCCGGCGACGTGATCAAGAAACTGACCTTGCAGATGAACCGCTCGCGTCAGGCCTCCATCACCAAGGAACTCATCGAGATCATCTCGGGCGCCGAGGCCATCTAGGCCGCGCGCTGACAAGCAATCGAAGGAAAGGGATCCGCAATGGCTACCAACAACATCGGCACGATCACCCAGATCACGGGCGCGGTCGTCGACGTTCGCTTCGACTCGGACCTGCCGAACATCCTGAACGCGCTGCATGTGAATGCCGACGGCCGCCTGATCGTGCTGGAAGTCGCGCAGCATCTCGGTGAATCCGAAGTCCGCGCCATCGCCATGGACACGACCGACGGTCTGGTCCGCGGCGAGAAGGCGGTCGACACGGGCTCGCCCATTCAGATGCCGGTCGGTCCCGAGTGCCTGGGCCGCATCCTGAACGTCATCGGCGAGCCGGTCGACGAGCGCGGTCCGGTCGGCAACAAGACCACCCTGCCGATCCATCGCAGCGCGCCGTCGTTCGTCGAGCAGTCGACGGAAGCGGAAATCCTGGTCACGGGCATCAAGGTCATCGACCTGCTCGCGCCTTACGCCAAGGGCGGCAAGATCGGCCTGTTCGGCGGCGCCGGCGTGGGCAAGACCGTGACGATCATGGAGCTGATCAACAACGTCGCGAAGGCGCACGGCGGCGTGTCGGTGTTCGCCGGTGTCGGTGAGCGCACCCGCGAGGGTAACGACCTCTATCACGAGATGATCGAGGGCGGTGTCATCAAGCTCGACGGTCCGGGCTCGAAGGTGGCGCTGGTGTACGGCCAGATGAACGAGCCGCCGGGCGCGCGTGCCCGCGTGGCACTGTCGGGCCTGACCGTCGCCGAGTACTTCCGCGATGCCGAAGGCCAGGACGTGCTGTTCTTCGTCGACAACATCTTCCGCTTCACGCAGGCCGGCTCGGAAGTGTCGGCGCTGCTCGGCCGCATCCCGTCCGCCGTGGGTTATCAGCCGACGCTGGCCACCGACATGGGCGGTTTGCAGGAGCGCATCACCTCGACCAAGAAGGGCTCGATCACCTCGGTGCAGGCCATCTACGTGCCCGCCGACGACTTGACCGATCCGGCGCCTGCCGCGTCGTTCGCCCACTTGGACGCGACCACCGTGCTCAGCCGCTCGATCGCCGAGCAGGCGATCTTCCCGGCCGTCGATCCGCTCGACTCGACCTCGCGCATGCTCGATCCGCGCGTCGTCGGCCAGGAGCACTATGACGTCGCCCGCTCGGTCCAGCGCGTGCTGCAGCAGTACAAGTCGCTACAGGACATCATCGCCATTCTGGGCATGGACGAGCTGTCGGAAGAGGACAAGCTGGTCGTGTCGCGCGCCCGCAAGATGCAGCGCTTCCTCAGCCAGCCGTTCCATGTGGCCGAGGTCTTCACCGGCACGCCCGGCGTGTTCGTGAAGCTCGAGGACACCATCAAGGCGTTCAAGGGCATCCTCGCCGGCGAGTACGACAGCCTGCCGGAACCCGCCTTCTACATGGTGGGCACGATCGACGAAGCCGTCGCCAAGGCTAAGAAGCTCGAGGCGGCCTAACACATGGCCAAGGTTTCCTTCCGTCTGGTCATGCCCGAGCGCGAGCTTCTCGCGACCGAGGCCGACATGGTCGTCGTGCCGGGCAGCGAAGGCGACTTCGGCGTCCTGCACGGCCACGCGCCCCTGATCTCGACCGTCCGTCCGGGCGTGATCGAGGTCTTTCAGGGCAGCAAGGCCGAACAGCGTTTCCTGGTCGTCGGCGGCTTTGCCGAAGTGACCCCCGAGCGGTGCACGGTGTTGGCCGACGAAGCGATGCCGTTCGAAACCGTTACGGCAGAGCAACTCGCCGAGCGTGAGCGCACGGCAGAGCAGCACGTGGCTGCGGCCGCCAGCGATCATGAGAAGGCCGCCGCGCAGAAGGCATTGGCCGTGGCCAAGGACCTGCGTCGCGCCCAAGCCTACTACGCGGCTCGCTAACTTCACTCAGTACGCAAGCGAAACTGTCTCCAAACGGACGTCGTTGGGCCATTGCAACCTGTGGCCCGGGTCGCTTTATTACGGTTATGCGTCGCTCGCTGAGGGCTCTGACCGATGGGTAACTGGACACTCGAGACGATCGATTGGGATCGCTTCGACGCGTCGAAGGTCGACACCGAAATCCTGCGCAACATCAAGGCTGCGGCCATGGTGGAGCGCAATGGCGCGGATTACGGCATCTACCTCGGTCGCGTGTTCGCCGACGATCCTGCCTTCGTGAAGGACGTGGACGGCTGGGTCGTCGAGGAGATTCAGCACGGCATGGCGCTCGGCCGTTGGGCGCAGATGGCCGACCCGTCCTGGGATTTCGACGCCGCCTTCGACCGCTTCCGCAAGGGCTACCAGGTCCCGCTCGACACCAATGCCTCCGTGCGCGGCAGCCAGGCCGGCGAGATGATGGCGCGCTGCATCGTCGAGACCGGCACCAGCTCCTATTACAGTGCGCTCAAGGATGCGATCGCCGAGCCGGTCCTGAAACAGATCTGCGCCAAGATCGCCGCCGACGAGTTCCGCCACTACAAGCTCTTCTACGAGCATCTGCGCCGCTGCCTGAAGCGCGACCGGCTGAGCCGGTGGACCCGCCTGCGCGTGGGCTGGAGCCGCATCGCCGAGAGCGAGGACGACGAGCTGGCCTATGCCTACTTCGCGGCCAACGAGCCCGCGGACGCCGTATACGACCGCAAGCGCTATACCCAGGCCTATGCCAAGCGCGCCTATCCGCTCTATCGCGCGGCCCACGTGCAGCGCGCGATGGCGATGGTGCTGAAGGCGATCGGGATGGCGCCGCAGGGCCGGCTGAATGCCCTGATGACGCGGGCGGGCCTGTGGTTTCTGCGCCGCCGCTCGGCGCAGCTGGCGGCCAGCGCCTAGACCAGGTCGGCGAATTCCGTGACGACGGCCTCGTAGATCGGCCGCTTGAACGGCACGATCAGTTCGATCAGCTCGCGGGCCGGCACCCATTTCCAGGCATCGAATTCGCGCTCGTGCGCGTCGAGGTCGATATCGGAGTCGCTGCCGATGAAGGCGAGCGCAAACCACTTCTGCGCCTGGCCGTGCCAGCGGTTCTTCCAGTGTTTCGGACGGAGGTTTTCCGGCACGATATAGGAAATCCACTCCTTGGACTCCCGCAGCAGCAGGGCGCGAGACGTGCCGACTTCTTCATGGAGTTCACGGCACGCCGCTTCAACCGGCGTCTCGCCTTTGTCGATGCCGCCCTGGGGCATCTGCCAGGCCTCGGCCTCCGGCATGCCGATGCGCCGGCCGACGAAGATTCGCCGGTCGGCGCCGATCAGCATCAGCCCGACGTTGGGCCGATGATACTTAGGTACCAAACTCAGTTGGCTCGGCTCGAGTAGAGCGAGATGCCGCGGATCAGGTCGAGAGCGCGCAGCAGCTGGTAGTCGGCCACGGCGTCCTTCGGCGGTTCATCCGGATCGGCCGAAGCGGCCGGCGCCGGGGCGGCCGGGATCGGCGGAGCCACCGGGGTCGCGCCCGTCGGCTTGCCGTCGCTCGGCTTGGCGTTGTTGGCGTCCGGCTTCGGCGCGTCGGCAGGCTTGGCCGCATCCGCAGGCTTGGCGGCGTCGGCCGGCTTGTTCGGGTTGTTGATCGAGCCGCGCAGGTCGGACTCACGGAAGCTCATGCGCTGCTGGATGGTCTCGACCTTGGCCTGTTCGACCTCGATGTCGGGCTTGATGCCTTCCTTCTGGATCGACCGGCCCGACGGCGTGAAGTAGAGCGCCGTGGTCAGGCGGATCGCGCCACCGCCGGTCACCTGCATGATGGTCTGAACCGAACCCTTACCGAAGGTGCGGGTGCCGAGGATGATGGCGCGGCGCTGGTCCTGCAGGGCGCCGGCCACGATCTCAGAGGCCGAGGCCGAGCCGCCATTCACCAGCACCACGAGAGGCAGGCCGTTGGCCACATCGCCCGGCTTGGCGTTCCAGCGCTGCACGTCTTCGGCCTTGCGGGCCTTCACCGAGACGATCTCGCCCTTTTCCATGAAGGCGTCGCACATCGAGATCGCCTGATCGAGCAGGCCGCCCGGATTGTTGCGCAGGTCGAGGACGTAGCCCTTGAGCTTGCCGCCCGACTCCTTCTTCATCTTCTCCACCGCGTCGAGCACGCCCGAGGTGCTCTGCTCGGTGAACGAGGTGACGCGGATGTAGCCGACGTCGCCCTCGAGATGATAGCGCGTCGACTTCACCTTGATGACTTCACGGTTCAGCGTGACGTCGATCGGATCCTTCACGTTGGCGCGGCGCAGCGAAATCTTGATCGGCGCGCCGATCTTGCCGCGCATCTTGTCGACCGCCTCCTGGAGCGTGAGCCCCATCACCGGCTGGCCGTCGAGCGCGAAGATGAGATCGCCCGGCTGGATGCCGGCCTTGGAGGCCGGCGTATCGTCGATCGGCGACACCACCTTGATGACGCCGTTCTCCATCGTCACTTCGATGCCGAGGCCGCCGAATTCACCCCGGGTCTGGACCTGCATGTCCTTGTAGGCCTTGGGGTTCATGTAGCTCGAATGCGGATCGAGCGAGGAGAGCATGCCGTTGATGGCGTTCTCCATCAGCGACTTCTCGTCGACTGGCTCGACATAGTCCCGGCGTACGCGCTCCAGCACGTCGCCGAACAGGTTGAGCTGCTGGTAAAGCTCGCTCTTGTCGCCGGTCGCCGCCTTGTCGGCCTTGTCCTGGCCGTAGGTATAGGCAGCCGGGACCGCCAGGAACGCCACAAGGGCGGCGGTGGAGACGAGACGGAGACGGGTCATTGAAGGGCCTTTGCAAGAGGTCGGCCGGCCCCGGAGGGCGGCCGACGAGGAAATTCCAGACTATTAGGTCGAAGATACTAGGGGCTCTTTGGCAGTATCAAGGCGAGGTCGGTCACGTCCAAGTCAACTTCCGGCGGCGGCGACGGCCTGGCCGTGCGGCGTCTTGAGAATAGCGGGCCGGGAGGCCTCCGACAGAAGGGAATGGCCGGTCATTTCGGCCGGCTGCTTGACCCCCATCAGGGCCAGCAGGGTCGGCGCCACGTCGGCCAGCTTGCCGTCGGTCAAGGAGTGCACTGCGGCCGGACCGTTGAACAGCAGCGCCGGCACGCGATTTAGCGTGTGCTGTGTGTGTTTCTGGTGGGTTTCTTCATCGTACATCTGCTCTGCATTGCCGTGGTCGGCCGTGACGAACAGGATGCCGCCGGCCTTCTTCACCGCTTCCATGAGCCGGCCCAGCGACGTGTCCACCGCCTCGATCGCCTTCACCGCGGCGGCCAGGATGCCGGTGTGCCCGACCATGTCGGAATTGGCGTAATTCACCACGATCAGGTCGAACTTGCCCGAGCCGATGGCCTCGACGAGCTTGTCGGTCACTTCCGGCGCGCTCATTTCGGGCTTCAGGTCGTAGGTCGCGACCTTGGGTGAGGGCACCAGGATCCGCTCCTCGCCCTCGAACACCTTCTCCTCGCCGCCGTTGAAGAAGAACGTCACATGCGCGTACTTCTCGGTCTCGGCGATGCGGAGCTGTTTCAGCCCTGCTTTCGAGATGGTCTCGCCCAGCCCCATCCTGATGACTTCGGGCGGAAACAGGGTCTTGAGGAACGGATTGAGGGCCGTGGAATACTCGACCATGCCGACGGCGTCGGCGAACTTCACGAGGCGGGGCCGGTGGAAGCCGTCGAACATCGGGTCGAGCAGGCCGGTCAGGATCTCGCGGGCGCGATCGGAGCGGTAGTTGAACATCAGGAGGCCGTCGCCGTCCTGCATGCCCTTGAAGCCTTCGATCACGGTGGGCAGCACGAACTCGTCGTCGAGATTGGCGGCGTAGCCCTTATCGACGGCTTCCTTCGGCGTCTTCGCGGCCTCGCCCTTGGCGTCTACCATTGCCTCATAGGCTTTGGTGACGCGTTCCCAGCGCTTGTCGCGGTCCATCGCGTAGTAGCGGCCGCTGACGGTGGCGAACTTGATTGGCAGGCCCTTCTCGAGACGCGATTCGACCGTCTCCAGGCAGGCGTAGGCGCTGCGGGGCGGCATATCGCGGCCATCGAGGAAAGCGTGAATCCAGACTTTGACGCCGGCCGCCGCGATCTGGTTGGCGAGCGCGATCAGGTGGTCTTCATGGGCATGCACGCCGCCCGGCGAAGTGAGGCCCATCAGGTGACAGGCGCCGCCGTTCTTCTTCAGGGTCGCGATCAGTTCCTTGAGATGGGCGTTCTTGGCCAGCGACCCGTCGGCGATGGCATTGTCGATGCGCGGCATGTCGGGCACGGCGACGCGGCCAGCACCCAGGTTCATGTGGCCGACCTCGGAATTGCCCATCTGGCCCTTGGGCAGGCCGACGAAGGATTCCGAAGCGTCGATCAGCCCCTGCGGGCAGCTAGCGACCAGCCTGTCGTAGTTGGGCGTCCTGGCATCGAGGATGGCGTTGTCCTTCGGATCGGTCCGATGGCCCCAACCGTCGAGGATGCAGAGAATGGCGGGCCTCGGCGCAGCCATCACGCCGCCTTGCCGCCCAGCGGACGCGCGCGCTCGACGGCGTTGAACTTGTTGGGGCAATTCAGGTCGCGCGGATCGGTGTTGGGATTCTGGTCCGGCACTTCGATGGCGCAGAACACGAACTCGCCGCGCGGCTCGCCGTCGATCGAGATGTCGTAAGTGTAGGTGCCGGGCGGGTCGCCCGGGATGATGCACCACGAGCGTTGCAGCACACCGTCCTGCACGATCTCGGTCATCTGCGTCGTGGCCTTCGTCTTGTCCGGGCTCACGATCGTCTCGGGACCGGCGATCACCTGCTCGGCCGGCTGCGAGGTCGTCAGCACTTCGGTGAGCGAGACCGTGCGGTTGGGGCCGCCGAGATACATGCGCCACCCGAAGCAGGCGCGATTGAAGAGAAGCGGAATGGCGTTGGTCTCGAAGTGGCGCTGCCGTCCGTCGAGCCCGGTGATCGAGACGTAGGGAATGCTCTTTACCGGACGGGTGGGCTTGTCCGTCGGCGTATCCACCACGGGCGTCTGGGCGCCCGCGACGGCCGACAAGCCCGAGAAGGCGAGCAGGGTGACGACGGCGAGGCGCCGCAGGGGAGGGAATGCCATGGCCCCAATGTAGCTCTGCTTTTTCGTCAGAACAGAGGCAATTTGGGGCTTTTTGTCCCGTCTCACGCGCGGTGGTACGGATGCCCCGCCAGCAGTTGCTGGGCGCGGTAGATTTGCTCGGCGAGCATCGCGCGGGCCAGCATGTGCGGCCAGGTCATCGCCCCGAACGACAGGACGAGCGCCGCGCGTTTCAGCAGGGCTTCAGTGTGGCCATCTGCTCCACCGACCAGGAAAGCGATGTCGGCAACCGAGTCGTCGCGCCAGCGTTCGAGTCTCTGCGCGAAGGCTTGACTGTCGAGGACCTTGCCGCGCCGGTCGAGTGTCACCAGCACCGCTTTGTCCGGCACGGCCCCCAACAACAGCTCGCCTTCGCGTTCGATCAGCTGCGCGGGCGGCAGCTTCTTCTTTTCCTCGAGTTCGCGCAGCGTCAGCGGCCAGCGGATGCGGCCGGCATAGTGCTCATAGAGGTCGCGCTCCGGACCGCGGCTGGCGCGGCCGATGCAGGCGATGGTGAGCTTCACGCCTTCTTGCGGCGCGTCTTCACGGAATCGCCACGGCGGCGCGGCGCATCGGCCTTCTTGGCGTCGGTCTCGAGCTGCCACATCTTCTCGAGCGCGTAGAAGGTGCGCGACTCTGGCCGGAAGACATGGACGACGACGTCGCCGCCGTCGATCAATGCCCAATCGCCCACTTCCTTGCCTTCGACCGGCGTGTAGCCGTGGCCGGCGGCCTTGAGTCTCTCGGCGAGATGTTCGGCGATGGCGACGACCTGGCGCGTCGAACGGCCGGTGGCGATTACCATGTAATCGGCGAAGGCCGACTTGCCCTTGAGGTCGATGACGACGATGTCTTCGGCCTTGTCGTCCTCCAGGGACTGGCGCACCAGCTTGAGCAGGGCGGCGGTGGCTTTGCTTCGATCGGGGAGCCGGCGTGCCCCCTCGGCGGGATTATTTTCGGAGATGGTCTTTCCTTTCCTGGGACGGCGCGGCCGCACGGCACGGATCGCCGTCGCTGAATGGGAGTCGAGACGGCTTGGGATAAAGCACCAGGCCGGCGCCTCGCAAGAGGCGAGATCGCGGGCCTGTTCGGCCTTCAGACGATAGCGGGCAAAGGCCCGCGGCGCTGCGGATTGCAGGGCGGCGTAGCTCCAGCCCGGCCGGGCGAAGGCAGCGATCGGAATGGCGGCAAACAGGTCGCGCCAGCCCTGCCAGTGCACGAGTTGGGGCAGGATGTCGGCACCCATCAGCCAGACGAAGCGCGCGCGCGGATAGACCCGGCCGAGCGCCCGCACCGTATCGAGCGTGTAGCGCGTGCCCAGCAGCAGTTCTGGCGCCTCGACCTTGATCCTGGGATGGCGCGCGATCTGGCGGGCGCGGGCGACCCGGGTCGCCAGCAGCTCCATGCCGTCGCCGCTCTTCAGCGGGTTCTGCGGAGAGACCAGCCACCACACTTCGTCGAGGCCGAGGCGGCGCATCGCCTCGAGGCTGACGTGGCGATGGCCTTCGTGCGCGGGATTGAACGAGCCGCCCAGGAGGCCGATGCGGCGCTTTGTATCGCGCGGCACGCCGGGCATCGGATGCATCGCCGACATCACGGCCTGAGAGTGCCCTTGCCGCGCACGACGTTCTTGTAGGTGGTGAGCTCGACCAGCCCGACCGGCCCGCGCGCATGCATGCGGTTGGTCGAGATGCCGATCTCGGCGCCCAGACCGAACTCGCCGCCGTCGGCGAACTGGGTCGAGGCATTGTGCATGACGATGGCGCTGTCGACTTCCTGCAGGAAGCGCTGGGCCGTTGCCTCGTTGTCGGTGACGATCGAATCGGTGTGCTGGCTGCCGTAGGTCGCGATATGGTGCACCGCGCCTTCGACGCCGTCGACTGCCGCGACCGAGATGATCGGCGCCAGGTATTCAGTGCTCCAGTCCTTGTCGGTCGCCGGCAGGACACGCTTGTCGCGCTTCTGCACGTCGCCGTCGCCGCGCACTTCGCAGCCCAGGTCGAACAGCCGGTCGACGATCGCCTTGAAGTGGGTGTCGAGCGCGGCGCGGTCGATCAGCAGTGTCTCTGCCGAGCCGCAGACGCTGACACGCCGCATCTTGGCGTTGGCCACGATGTCGCGCGCCATGTCGACGTTTGCGTCATGGTCGACATAGACGTGGCACAGGCCCTCGTAGTGGCGCAGCACGGGCACGCGGCTCTCGGCCGTGACGCGGTCGATCAGTGAGCGTCCGCCGCGCGGCACGATCAGGTCGAGCCAGTCCATCGCCTTAAGCATCTCGCCCACGGCGGCGCGGTCGGTCGTCGGCACGAGCTGGATGCAATCCTCGGGCAGGCCGGCAAGCGCGAGCGCGCGGCGCAGCAGGTCGACGATCAGCTTCGAGGAATGGAAGCTGTCCGAGTCGCCGCGCAGCACCACGACATTGCCCGACTTCAGGCAGAGCGCGCCGGCATCGGCGGTCACGTTGGGGCGAGCCTCGTAGATCACGCCGATCACGCCGATCGGCACGCGTACGCGCGTGAAGTGAAGTCCGTTGGGCCGCTGCCATTCCTCGACCGTCGCGCCCACGGGATCGGGAAGTGCCGCGATGTCGTCGAGGGCGTTCGCCATGCCTTCGATGCGGGCGGCGTTCAGCAGTAGGCGATCCTGCATCGCTTCGTTCATGCCGGCGGCCTTGGCGGCGGCGATATCGAGCGCGTTGGCGGCCAGGATGGCGGCACTCTCGGCGCGGATCAGGCGCGCGGCTTCGGCCAGCGCCTTGTTCTTGGCGGCGGTCTTGGCGTTGCGCAGGGCGGCGGCGGCGCGCTTGGCGCGTCGACCCAACTCGGCCACGAGGGCAACGGCATCTTCAGCGGGCTTGGTCTGGACGTTCATCAGCTTCTCAGTATGTCATTCGACCACGAGATCGTCGCGGTGGACGATCTCGTCGCGGCCGCGGAAACCCAGCAGCTTCTCGATGTCGGCGCTCTTGCGGCCGGCAATGCGGCGGGCATCGTCCGCCGCGTAGGCGACAAGCCCGCGTGCCAGCATGTGGCCCTTCTTGTCCTTCACATCGACCACATCGCCGCGCTTGAACTCGCCGTCGATGGAGGTGACCCCGGCGGGCAGCAGGCTCTTGCCGGTCGACAGCGCACGCACGGCGCCATCGTCGACGACGAGCGTGCCGGAGGATTTGAGCGAGCCCTTGATCCACTTCTTGCGGGCCGACAGCGGCGAAGCTTCGGGCAGGAACCAGGAGCAGCGTGCCGTGCCGTCGATCAGCGCGCCGAGCGCGCCCACCGCGCGGCCGTCGGCGATCGCCATGCGGCAGCCCGCGGCCATGGCGATGCGGCCCGCCATCAGCTTGGTGACCATGCCGCCGTTCGACAGTTCCGACGCGGCGACGCCGGCCATGGCTTCGATCTCCGGCGTCAGCTCGCGGATCTCGGGAATATGCCGGGCCGTCTTGTCGTTGCGCGGGTCGCTCGTGTAGAGCCCGTCGATGTCCGACATCAGGACCAGCGTGTCGGCCGAGATCATCTCGGCGACGCGGGCGCCCAGGCGATCGTTGTCGCCGAAGCGGATCTCGTCGGTGGCGACCGTGTCGTTCTCGTTGATCACCGGTATCGCCTTGAGGCCGAGCAAGGTCGCCATGGTCTGGCGTGCGTTGAGGTAGCGGCGACGTTCCTCGGAATCATCGAGCGTCAGCAGGACTTGCGCCACGGTGATGCCGTGGCGGGCCAGTGCTTCCTGGTAGGCGTGAGCGAGACGGATCTGGCCGGTGGCGGCGGCGGCCTGGCTCTCCTCGAGCTTCAGCGCGCCCGAGGCGAGCTTGAGATGTGTGCGACCAAGGCGGATGGCGCCCGACGAGACGAGCACGATCTCGCAGCCTTTCTTGTGCAGGCGCGCGACATCGTCGGCCAGCGCTTCCAGCCAGTCGTGGCGGATCACACCTTTCTTTTCATCAACGAGAATAGAAGAGCCGATCTTGACGACCAGCCGCTTGGAGCTGGTCAGCGATGTCATGCGGCTTCCTTGCTGCCGTCGCGCTGCCTATCGACCAGCGTCATCATCTCGCCGAGCAGCTTCTGCACGCCCGCGCCCGAGACGCCGGAGATCACCTGCACGGTCTTGCGGCAGGCCTTGGCGAGTTTGGCGCGCTTGGCCTCGATGTCTTCCTCGGTCATGGCGTCGGTCTTGTTGAGGGCCACGATCTCTTTCTTGCGCGCGAGGTTGCCGCCATAGGCCTTCACTTCGCCGCGCACCGTCTTATAGGCAGCCGCCACGTCGTCCTGTGTGCCGTCGACCAGATGGAGCAGGGCGCGGCAGCGCTCGACGTGGCCCAGGAAGCGCGTGCCGAGGCCCGCGCCTTCATGCGCGCCCTCGATCAGGCCGGGAATGTCGGCCATCACGAACTCACGGTCGCCGACCCTCACCACGCCGAGGCCAGGCGTCAGGGTCGTGAACGGATAGTCGGCGATCTTGGGCTTGGCGTTGGTGTTGGCCGACAGGAAGGTCGACTTGCCGGCATTGGGCAATCCCACGAGGCCGATGTCGGCGATCAGCTTCAGCCGCAGCCAGACCCAGCGCTCCTCGCCCGGCCAGCCCTTGTCGGCGCGGCGTGGCGCACGGTTGGTCGCGGTCTTGTAGTGCAGGTTGCCGTAGCCGCCGTCGCCGCCCTTTAGCAAGGTGACGCGCTGGCCGACTTCGGTGAGGTCGAGCAGCAGGGTCTCGTTGTCCTCGTCGAAGATCTGCGTGCCGCGCGGCAGGCGCAGCAGGACGTCGTCGCCCTTGCCGCCGGTGCGCTGCGCACCCATGCCGTGATGGCCGACCTTCGCGCGGAAATGCTGGGCGTAGCGATAGTCGATCAGAGTGTTGAGACCATCGACGCACACCGCGATGACGTCACCGCCGCGACCGCCGTCACCACCGTCCGGTCCGCCGAATTCGATGAATTTCTCGCGCCGAAACCCTGCGCTGCCGGCGCCGCCATTGCCGGAGCGGAGGTAGATCTTGGCTTCGTCGAGGAATTTCATGATGCAGGGACCTGGAAACGACGAAGGGGGAACGGTCGGACCGTTCCCCCTTCGCTATCCGTTGGGATGGGAACGATTATTCGGCAGCCAATGCCGGCGCCGGGAGCACGTTCACTTCGACCTTGCCGCCGCTGCGCTTGCGGAAGAACACGACGCCGTCGGCGACTGCGAAGAGGGTGTGGTCGCGGCCGATGCCGACGTTCTCGCCCGCATCCATCTTGGTACCGCGCTGGCGGACCAGGATGTTGCCCGA
Source organism: Enhydrobacter aerosaccus (assembly GCA_903832005.1). Taxonomy (GTDB): domain Bacteria; phylum Pseudomonadota; class Alphaproteobacteria; order Reyranellales; family Reyranellaceae; genus Reyranella; species Reyranella aerosaccus_B. The sequence goes on from CAIKZO010000149.1 coordinate 13,959, forward strand.
GACGACCTTCTGGCCGCCGAACATCTTCACGCCGAGGCGGCGTCCGTCGGAATCGCGGCCGTTACGCGAAGAGCCGCCTGCTTTTTTATGTGCCATCGTACTACTCCAGTCGCTCTAGGTTCAGGCGACGATCTGTTCGATCTTGACCACCGTCAGGTCCTGACGATGCCCGTTCTTGCGACGCGAATTCTGGCGGCGGCGCTTCTTGAAGACGATCAGGTGCTCGCCGCGGCCCTGCTTGACGATCGAGCCGACGACCTTGGCGCCTTCGACGGTCGGCTTGCCGACCTTGTCGCCGACCATGAGGACCTCGGTGAACTCGATCTTCTCGCCGGCCTCGCCCGCGAGACGCTCGATCGTGAGCGTGTCGTCGGCAGCGACCGTGTATTGTTTTCCACCCGTGCGGATAACGGCGATCATGACTACACCTGACTTGAGCCCCCGGTCGGACCCTGTCCTACCACCCCTAGACGGGAAGGCCGGATCGAACCCTAAATACCGGAAAGCATGAAACAGCGCAGCGGGCCCGAAAGACCCGCCGAAGGAGGGCGGAATATACGCAGGCAAAGCCCTGAGTCAACGTCGCTTTACGGGTTCTTTCCCGACCGGTCGGGAAGCCTCCGATGACGATGGCAGAAGGCTTTGCGCCCGTTTTTCCACTTTCCCGCGTCTGTGGCCCCCACGAGAAACCGCCGGCACGGGGAAGAAGGACGCCCTAAGCCACCTATGTAGCGCATACCGCAACAATTTGCATGCAGTAATTGCGCAACGGGCAATCCACATAAGTTGGCAATTGTCGCGCCTTCTCCCGCATCGAGATTATTGCTCCCGCTTTGGACCGCCCTTATAACCAGCGCCCCGGAGAGGTGCCAGAGTGGTCGATCGGGACGGTCTCGAAAACCGTTGTGCGTGCAAGCGTACCGTGGGTTCGAATCCCACCCTCTCCGCCATTACCCCGTTCGCCCATGTCCGCGCCTGCTCGGCGAACTCTTTGTAAAATCTATATATTATCGCATTTAATAACATTGCCTCCCCGCCGCTGTCCGCTGGCGTCCGCCCCCGTTCGCGCTTATAATTAGGGCATCAATTAGGGGATTATGCAGATGCCGCGAATGGCGAAGGGTTTGACCGCGGCTTTTGTCACCAAGGCGAAACCTGGCAGGTACGGCGACGGGGCCGGACTTTACCTGCTTGTGCGCGAACCCAAGGCCGGTGGACCGCCGATGCGGTGGTGGGTTTTTCGCTGGGTCCGCAACGGCAAGATGCGGGAGGCGGGCCTTGGCTCGGCTTGGGGCCGTACGGCTGTGGGCTTGGCCGATGCCCGAATCAAGGCTCGCAAGCTCTACGACATAGTGCGCGATGGTGGCGATCCGCTCGCCGAGAAGGCCGCTGCAAAGGCATCGGCTCTTGCAGCGGCCGGCAAGGCCGTCACCTTCCGGCAAGAGGCGGAGCGTTACATTGCCGCGCAAGAGGCGGGCTGGCGCAATGCCAAGCATGCGGCGCAATGGTCGGCGACGCTCGAAACCTACGCCTATGAAGAAATCGGTAATTTGCCCGTATCCGCCATCGAAACCGGGCACGTGATCAAAGTGCTGGAGCCGATCTGGTCGACCAAGCCTGAGACGGCCAGCCGGCTGCGCGGTCGTATCGAAGCTGTGCTGGATGCAGCCAAGGCACGCGGGTACCGCGAAGGCGAGAACCCAGCGCGCTGGAAAGGCAACCTTGCCCACCTGTTGCCGGCCCGTACCAAGGTGAAAAAGCCGGAGCACCACGCAGCACTACCCTACGCGGAGGTCGGTGCCTTTATGGTGAAGCTGCGTAAGCAGGAGGGTACCGCAGCCCGTGCGCTTGAGTTCGCGATCCTAACCGCGGGACGCACCGGCGAGGTTCTCGGCGCCACGTGGGCCGAGATCAATCTGCGTGACAAAGTGTGGATCGTGCCGGGCGGGCGTATGAAGGGTGGACGAGAGCATCGCGTGCCACTCTGCGCTCGTGCAATTGAAGTTCTCGGAAAAGCCCATGACGGGTTCCTTTTTCCTGGCGCTAACTCAGACCAGCCATTGAGCAACATGGCCTTGTTGATGTTGCTTCGGCGCATGGAGCAACGCGACATTACGGTTCATGGATTTAGGAGTGCGTTTCGTGACTGGGCCGCTGAGCGCACAAACTTTCCGAGCGAGGTCGCCGAGATGGCGCTCGCTCACGCCGTTGGCGATAAGGTTGAGGCCGCATATCGTCGTGGCGATTTATTCGAGAAGCGCCGCCGTCTGGCGAGCGAGTGGGCGAGGTTCTGTGCCACGCCACAACAGGCTGCGAGCAACAATGTCACCCGGCTCCGCGCATGAAGCCGTCGTTGATCCCGGCCGGGCGCGCCAAACTCGACGAGGCCATCAAGGTGTGGCGCGAAAGGCACCCGCCACCGGACAAGTATGCCGAGCGCGTTCTAGAGCGGCTTTATGATAATTCGCGCACAGCAGAGGCGTTCGCCAAGATCGATCCGGAACCCAAGGCCGCATATCGGATTGTGAACGCTTGCGTCGAAGCGGAAATTAATGCGCGCACTTTCAAGGGCCTGCTGCGCCGCGAACAAAGAACACTCAAGATTTTGCAGACTGCACATGATGGTCTCGAGGCTTGCGGCCTGCTGTTTGCAGAACTCGACAGACCTGGCGATCCGCTGGCTGCAGCTTACTTGGTCGACATGCCGGCCAAACTGGTTCCGCTGAATGCCAAAGTTTCCCGAAGCAATCCGTCCCGCCGAGAAATCTTGCGTGAGGGATTGGCTGAATGGCGCGGCCTTGTCGAGGCTCGCAGGAGCATCGCCCGGGATACAGCGGCGCGCATCGGTGCGACCCGCAACGTGGGGGCCGTAAGCAGGAAGGGTGAGAAGACCACCCGCAAGAACCGCGAAAAGAAAGCAGCGGTTAGGGCGGCTATCTTCTGGCTGGCCGCTGGGGTGCGTGGGGCTACCGGAAAAACGCACATGGATGCAGTTGCAACGCTTGCGGAGATCACGTTGGCTAAGTCCGCAAGCACCATAACCGTCGATCAAGTAAAGGCAGCCTATCGAGGGCGGACCAAGCGCGACTGGCGGCAATCGTAGTCAAAGGCGCGTTCGAGCCCAAAAAGCTGGCCCAACGCACCTCGACCAATAATCGCTCTCCCGCGTAGCGTGTTTACAAACGCACACGCACGGAGGCGGAAGCTATGACAGCGCACAATGTAAAGACCGACGCGGTAGTACCCCTGTTGCAGGCCAGCGAGCGAATCGGTGTCAAGCATACGAAGATGTATGAGTTGATCCGCGATGGAAAGCTCGATGCGCGAAAACAGGGCAGTAGAACCGTCATTACTCTCGAAAGCATTCGGCAGCACATCGCATCTCTGCCTCGTCTACAAACTGGCGCGGCCATGCGCAAATGCCAGCCGGCTAAATAGGACGCGAGCATGGCCGCGCTTGTCGCCGACCGCGAGCAGATCGCGCGTTTCGCCGCCGGGATGTTCAAATACGCTACGCGCCCGACGTTCGTTTCGTTGCGATCGTTTACGCACGAGCGCGGCACCAGGCCCGCGAGAATCAGCGCCGTAAAACTCAACGGTGGCGACGATCTCACAAATCTTGTCGATGCAGTTGAAGCGATGGCAACCGAGATGGCGAATGTCGCGGAAGGCCGAGTTGTCGCCCCGCCGATCTGCACATTCGTCAATCCACGACAAGCTCGTGAGACAGACATACATGAGGGCATAGCGCTGTCGGTGGACTTAGATGAACAACCACTTGCCGGGCGAAAGAATCTGGAAGACCTGCTTGGTCCCGCTACTTTTGTTGTGGCGACTGGTGGCATATGGCGGAACCCGGCGACCAGCGAGGATGAGGACAAGCTGCACATACATTGGCTGCTTGCTGTCCCAACGCGCGACGCGGCAGGTCATGCATTATTGAAGGAAGCGCGACGCGCGGCAGCTGCGCTTGTAGGGGGTGACGAGAGCGCTGCACCTATTAACCATCCACTGCGCTGGCCGGGGACGTACCATACTAAGGACCTGTCCAATCCGCGTCTGGCCACCATCGTCAGCGAGACCGACCGTGAGGTCGCCTTGGAGGATGCCGCCGCCAATCTATCTGGCCTGGTAAACGCCAAAAAGCAGCCGTTCGATGCGAGAAAATCAGAGGCCAACATTGCGGCCGGTATCGAGTACCACTTTTCCACATTTAATCTGCTAGTCCATTGGCGTCACCGTGAGCGAATGACGCGCGCGGCTGCACAGGTACGCATGGAGAAATTGTACGACGACGCCGGGGCAGAGACCAAGGGACCCGGGTGGCGGGGCGAACGCGCTCATATCGCAGACATGGTCAAGGATATCTACGACAGGAAGGACAACCGGCGCGACGACCCGAATCGGCCCATCGTGCGCATCGTCGCCGGGGAACTGTCGCGCATGGTCGATGAGGCGGAAGCGGCGCTTGTGGCAACGCAAGGTGAACTCTACCGACAAGTTAACCGCATCGTCCGGCCCGTTTGGGACAAGGTCAGCACATCGGCCGGCAACGCCACGCAATTGCGGATATCGGAGGTCCAACCGGCGCACCTTCACGAACGCTTTTCGGAGGTCGCGTACTTCGAGAAATGCAGCAAGAAAAAAGACGGTGGGTGGGAGATCTCCCGTACAGATTGCCCCAATCGTGTCGTAGATGCCTATTTGGCGCGCGACGGCAGTTGGCGGTTACGCCCACTGCTCGGCGTCGTGACCGCACCGACATTGCGGCCCGATGGAACGATTCTCGAAACGCCGGGTTATGACGTGTCCAGCGCGCTCCTATTCAATCCCTGCGGAGTGGAGTTTCCAGAGGTGCCGGCAAATCCTACGAAAGAGGATGCGCGACGCGCCTTGAAGGTGCTCAAAGAGCCGATCAAGGATGTTCCGTTTGTTACGGAGCACGACATGGCGGTAGCCCTATCGGGGATCATTACCGCAGTAATAAGGCGGGCGTTGCCCGTGGCACCGATACACGCATTCACTTCGCCGACCGCCGGTACCGGGAAGTCCCTGCTTGTTGACGTGGCCTCGATGATCGCCACAGGCGAGCGCGCTGCTGTAACTTCAATGGGCCGCGACAAGTATGGCGATGCCGAACTCGAGAAGCGTTTGGTTTCGTCGTATTTAGCGGGCGATCCGGTAATTGCCATCGACAATATCGAAGGGCCGCTCGGCGGGGAATTTCTCTGCCAAATTTCATCGCAGCACTTTGTCAAGCTTCGGGCGCTCGGCAAGTCCATCAATGTCATGGTGCCCAACACTTCAGCGCTCTACGCAACCGGTAACAATTTGACCATAGTTGGCGACCTGACCCGCCGAGTGCTGCTGGCCGACATCGACGCCAAAGTTGAGCGACCAGAGCTTCGCGAGTTCACTTTTGACCCGATCGAGTACTCTAAGGCGCACCGCGCCGAACTTGTCATGGCGGCGCTGACCGTTGTTCGCGCGTGGCTCGTCTCGGGCGAGACTGCGCGTGACAAGCCGCTCGGTGGATACCGAGAATGGTCCGCGCTAGTCCGCGACCCGCTGATATGGCTCGGCGTGGCCGATCCGGTCGACACCATGGAGAAGACTCGACTCAACGATCCGCGGCTCGACAAGTTGAGAACAGTCATCGGCGCTTGGCGTGTAACGTTCGCCGAGCGGGAGGTGACAGTCCGCGAAATGACGGAAGCGTTTGGGCGGGTGCTTCCACCAACTGAACTAGACCCCGACGTGGGCCGCGCCCACGCCAACGCCGATCTGCGCGCTGCGTTGTTGTCAGTCGCCGACAATGGCCGTGGTGAAGTACAGGCAGAAAAACTCAGCTGGTGGCTGCGCAAGAACGAAGGTCGCCCGGTTAGGCTTGCGGAAGGCGAGCCGAGCTACCGGATCGTCAAAGGCGACGGCGCCAAGCGCGACCGGTGGAAGGTCGAGGACGTCGGACAGGATCTGTTTGCCCAAGTGGGCCAATGACCAGCGAGTGCGGGCGGTACGGGCGGTAGCGGCGGTATGACCGCCCGCCCCCGACTTTAGTGGAGCAGGCAGCACGGACATCCTTGCGGATTGGGTCTCGCGCGTGAGGGAGGAGAAATACCGCCCATACCGCCCATACCGCCCACGTTGCCCTTGTCTCACCCCCGGCGGCAGCGAGATGCCGCACGTGCAGCCCCTAGTCTTGGCCACCTTGAGGTGCCTCTCGCGCAAAAGGGGTTCGGCGGACCCACCGTCCGCCATATCTGCTGCTAATACCGGAAAAAATAGGGTAGATTGGTATGAACCCCCATACCATCCCCTAATAATCATCTTGCGGTGGAAAATGTCATGAGTCCCGAACCACCTGAAATTTCAGGCCGGAAACAGACCAGAGGCCGCTGGCAAGCCGGGCAAAGTGGCAATCCGAACGGAAAGCCGCTGGGGGCGCGCAATCATGCTACGCGGGCGGCAGAGGCGATGCTTGATGGTGAAGCCCATGTCAACGCCGGAGTAAAAATGCATCGGCTGGCCGGAGTAAAAGTGCGTCACGGCTGATGGCAGGAAGGCCCCCCGCGGGGGGCCTTCCTGCGTCCTCGTTTATTCCTCGGGTGGGCTGTCGGGGATGGTGGCGGCACGGG
>CAIKZO010000150.1 GCA_903832005.1 Enhydrobacter aerosaccus
CTTGTAGCCGCGGCGGTACTCGAACTTGTCGACCGCCTTCATCAGGCCGATGTTGCCTTCCTGGATGAGATCCAGGAACTGCAGGCCGCGGTTCGTGTACTTCTTGGCGATCGAGATCACGAGGCGCAGGTTGGCCTCGATCATCTCCTTCTTGGCGCGCATCATCTCGCGCTCGCCGTCCTGCACGGTCTTGACCATGCGGCGGTATTCGAAGATCGGTGCGCCGGCATAGTCGGAGATCATGCGCACTTCTTCGCGGATCTTCTCGATGTCGACGGTCTTCTTCTTGGCGAAGTCCTTCCAGCCCTTGCCCGACAGCTTGCCGACCTTCTCGAGCCAGTTCGGATCGATCTCGTGGGTCAGGTAGTTGTCGAGGAAGTCCTGGCGGTTGATCTTGAAGCTCTCGGCCAGGCGCATCAGCTTGCCTTCGAGCATCATCAGGCGCCGGTTGAGATCGTACAGCGCGAGCTTCAGCTGCTCGATGCGGTTGGCGTTGATGTGCACCGTGCGCACCAGCTCGACGATCTTCTTGCGGTGCTTCTCGTAGCTCTTCTCGAACTCAGGCGACGGCTTCTGGCCGCGGTTGAGCGTCGACAGGCGCCGGTTCTGCACCTTCGACATTTCGAGATAGACCTTGGCGATGCGCGTCAGAGTGCGCAGCACCTCGGGCTTCAGCTTCTCTTCGAGCGCCGACAGGGAGAGCGCGTTCTCCTCGTCGTCCTCGGCGCCTTCGGCACTGGCTTCGCCGGGCGCGGCGCCGTTGGCCGCCCCGTTCGCGGCACCATTGGCATGACCGTTCGCGGCCGGCTGCGGCGGGCGCATCATCGGCGGACGCGGCAGCGACGGACGCGGGATCACCGGCAGGGCGATCGCGGGCACGGCGGCACCACCCTCGGCCGCGGGAGCGGCGGCGGTCGCGGCGCCCGGAGCGCCGCCTTGCGTCGCTTCGAGGTCGATCACGTCACGCAGCAGGATGCGGCCTTCGTTGATCGCGTCGCGCCACTCGAGCAGCGCGGTGATCGTCATCGGGCTCTCGCAGATGCCGCCGATCATCTTGTCCTGGCCGGCTTCGATGCGCTTGGCGATCTCGATTTCGCCCTCGCGGGACAGCAGCTCGACCGAGCCCATCTCGCGCAGGTACATGCGCACCGGATCGTCGGTGCGGCCCAACTCCTCGTCCTCGCCGGTCGCTTCGGCCGCGACCACGGCGGTCTTGGCGGGCTCGGCCGGGTTGGCGGCGGCCGGAGCGTCTTCCTGCTCCTCGGCCTCGACCACGTTGACACCGGCCTCCGACAGCATCGCCATCGTGTCCTCGATCTGCTCGGAGGACACTTCGTCGGGCGGAAGGGCGGCGTTCAGCTCGTCATAGGTGACGTACCCGCGCTCCTTACCCTTCTGGACGAGCTTCTTGAGCTCCGCACCGAGGGTATCGAGCAGGGGGGCGTCCGGACCCTCTTCACGGGCGTCGGCGGCTTCAGGTTGGGCTACAGTTGCGGTCTTGGTCGCCATTTTTTCCCTTTTAGGTGCGACAAAACGGGTTCTACGGCCAAGAGGCCGTTAATTTGGCTGCGAGAAGGAGAAAACGGGAGGGCGGCCCCGTTGAAAAACACCCTTCTACTATATGGTAACGAAGTTCAAGCGGCGATAGGTCCCCGGCCCCTAATAACATGCAGGGGAGCTATCCGGCCCCGGAATCGAAATTTTCCCTGAGCCGCCGCAGCCGGAACTCCTCCATCTTCTGCAAATTCTCGTCACTCAGGTCGCTGGCCAGCTCTTCCTGTCGCCGGGCCAGTTCCTCCGACCCGCCGACGGTCACGGTGAGGTGCGATGCCGTGCGCCGCCAGCGGTCAATCCAGATGTCCGACGGCTCCGAGCCGTTCCGGAACACCCCCCGGGCCTTGAGCCGGGCGGCGTTGGCGGCCGGTCCCAGCCCGCACCGCTGCAGATGATCCGTGATGATGGCGGCTTCAAGGGGGGGCTGCTCGTCCGTCCCCGATCCGACCGCCTCATCGGCAGCGGGGTCGATGCCTTGGGGCACCAGCGACAAGGCATCCAGCAGGCCGGTCTGCAGGCGTGCCAGTTCCGGGTTGGCGATCGGAAGGCGAGACACTTCGTCGTATAGGATGTGGAGCAGGGCCGGCCGTTCGACCAGGACGCCCAGCAGCACTTGGATCTGGCGAGAGCCGTCGAGGTCCATGGCCGAGGCGCGCGATGCAGTACCGGGCGGGAAGGGCGCGATCGGCCCGGCCGCGCCGTCGTGGAACGAGCGCCGCTGGCCCGGGGCGCCGGCGCCCCACCACGCCTGGCCGTTGCCCTGGCGCATCTTGTTGAGCCGGCTCTTCATCTCGGCGCGGTAATGATCGCGCACCACCGGGTCGGCGATCTGGTCGACGCGCTTCTCGACCTCGCGCTGAAGCGCTGCCCGGCGCTCGGGCGTGTCGACTGGCTTGCCCTCGGTGTCGAGATCCCAGACCACGTCGGCCAGTGGCCGCGCCAGTTTCAGCACCGAGTCGATGGCGGCGGGACCGCGCGCCCGGATGAGACTGTCGGGATCCTCGCCCGCCGGCATGGCGATGAAGCGCAGGCTCTTGCCCGCCGTCAGTAGAGGAAGCGCGCGATCGGCGCCGCGATGGGCCGCGCGGCGGCCTGCATTGTCGCCGTCGAAGCAGAGATAGGGTTCGTCCGCGAGCTTCCAGACTTCGCCCAGTTGGCCCTCGGTCAGCGCCGTGCCCAGCGGCGCCACCGCGCCGGTGAATCCCGCGACATGAAGCGCGATCACATCCATGTAGCCCTCGGCCACGATCACGGGCTGATCCTTGGTGACGGCTTCGCGGGCGCGGTCGAGGCAATAGAGGTTGGCGCCCTTGTGGAAGAGCGGCGTCTCCGGCGAGTTGAGATATTTGGGCTCGCCGGGACCGATGACCCTGCCGCCGAAGGCGATGACCCTGCCGCGGCGGTCGTTGATCGGGAACATGACCCTGCCGCGGAAGCGATCGTAGGGATCGCGATGCGAATCCTCGGGCTGGATGGCGAGACCCGCCTCGACGATCTTGTCCATCGTGGCGCCTTCGCGCTTCAGCGCGGCGATCACGCCGTCGCGGCTGTCGGGCGAGAAGCCGAGGCGAAAGTCGTCGATCGTCTCGTCGGACAGGCCACGGCCGCGCAGATAGTCGAGGCCGTGCCGGCCGACCGGCAGGCGCAACTGCTTCTGGAACCAGCGCGCGGCGTGTTCGACGACTTCCTGGAGCGTCGAAGCACGCTCGGCGCGTTCGCGCTGCTCCGGCGTCGACTGCGGCACCGGCATGCCCACGGCGCGCGCGAGTTGCTCGACCGCCTCGGGGAAGGAGAGGCCTTCGGTCTTCATCACGAAATCGAACGCGCTGCCTTTCTCGTGGCAGCCGAAGCAATAGAAGAAGCCCTTCTTGTCGCTGACGGTGAACGAAGGCGTCTTCTCATTATGGAACGGGCAGAGGCCCGTATATTCCGAGCCCGACTTGCGCTTGAGCTGGACCTTGCGGCCGACCACGTCGCTCAGGCTGACGCGCGCCTTGAGTTCTTCGAGGAAGGCTGGGGGGAAGGCCATTATCTAAGATGGTCTCGCAGTTGACGCTGAACCAGAGCGGAAAGCGGGGACATCCTGTGTTTTCATGTTCCTCTCCCCCTAGCGGGGGACAGGAGCTAGTAAGGCTAGTTACTTTTCGTAACGTTTTTAAAAAGCAGGATCTAAGCGTTACTAAAAGTGACCGCTAAAATAACGAGAAAATAGCGGCCTCTTCGCAGGCATAAAACACGACACTTACTGTTGCGTATTTCGCAATATCTGTCAAGGGAGACGCTCGATGCGGAAAGCCGCGCTGGATCGCTGGTACGGATACATGAAGTCCCACGACCCGAAGGCGCTGTGGGATCTGCTGCATCCCGACGCCGTGTTCGAAAGCCCTGTCGTGCACACGCCGCAGCGCGGCCGGGAGATCACCTTCAAGTATCTTTGCGGTGCGGAGAAGGTGCTGGGCGGCGCGGGCTTCACCTATGTCGGCGAGTGGCTGAGCGACAAGGGCGCGGTGCTCGAGTTCGAGAAGGAGATCGAGGGCATCAAGATCAACGGTGTCGACATCATCACCTTCAGCGACGACGGAAGCCTGATCACGCACTTCAAGGTGATGGTCCGGCCGCTGAAGGCAATCAACCTGCTGCATCGGCTGATGGGCGAACAGCTGGCGAAAGGATAGAAGTCTAACTTGCAAGTTAGACTGTTAATCCTTATTTGAAGGGCATGAAGCCCGCTGGCGCCGCCCCCTCTCTGGAAACGGCCGTGACCGACCTGTCGTTGGCCATTGGCCAGCTCGTGCGCCGGGTCCGGACGGCGGCGAACCCGGGCGAACTCAGCCTCTCGCAGCTGGCGACGCTCGCCCGGCTGGAAAAGCGCGGGGCCCTGACCACAGCCGATCTGGCACGGGCAGAGTCGGTGAAGCCGCAATCGATGGGCACAACCCTGGCCGATCTCGAGCAGGAGGGGCTGGTCGAGCGACGGCCTCATCCGACCGATGGACGGCAGGTGCTGTTTGCGCTGACGGCCGCCGGCATCGAGGCGCGCCGCAAGCGCCGGATCGCCAAACAGGAATGGCTGCTGGCCGCGCTCGAGAAACTCGATCCGGCCGAACGCAAAACCCTCATCGCCGCGACGGCGCTGCTCAAGCGGCTGGGAGAATCGTGATGGCGCTGACACAGCTCGATGCCAAGACTGCGCTCATCCTCGTCGACCTGCAGAAGGGCATCGTCGGCCTGCCGACGGTGCACGCGATCGACGGCGTCGTGCAGAACAGCCGCCTGCTCGCGGCCGCGTTTCGCCGCCGCGGTCTTGCCGTGGTGCTGGTCAATGTCGCGGGCGGTGCGCCCGGCCGAACGGAGAGACCGCGTCTGGTCGAGCCCTTTCCTGCCGGATGGACCGACCTCGTGCCGGAACTCGATCGGCAGCCGGACGATATCGTCGTGACCAAGCGGACGTGGGGCGCCTTCGCCAGCACGACCCTCGACGAACAACTGAAAGCGCGCGGTGTCACGCAGGTCGTGGTCGCGGGCGTCGCCACCGGGACCGGCGTCGAATCGACGGCGCGTCAGGCGTATGAGCAGGGCTACAACGTTACGCTGGCGATCGACGCCATGACCGATCTGCGCCGCGAGGCGCATGACTACAGCATCGCGCAGATTTTCCCGCGGCTGGGCGAGACCGGCACGACAGCGGAGATCGTCGATCTCCTCGACCGCACCCGAGAGTGAGAGGAGGACTGGCGATGCACTGGAGTCACTATCTGGCGTTTTTCTTCGGCGGCGTGTTCCTCACCAACGGCATTCCGCATTTCGTTAGCGGCGTCACCGGCCGTGCCTTTCAAAGTCCCTTCGCCAAGCCGCCCGGAGAGGGGCTGTCGTCCGCGACCGTGAATGTGCTGTGGGGCTTCTTCAATGTGGCCGTCGGCTACGTTCTGCTCTGTCGCGTCGGCCATATCGATCTCCAAGCCACCGATCATGTCGTCGCCCTGGGAGCGGGCATCCTGTTCATGGGCGTCGTCACGGCGCGACTGTTCGGCAGGTTTCATGGCGGCAACACGCCGGGCACTTCGTGAGATCTGTCAGAGGCACCTTTCGCTCGCTGCGCATCTACAACTACCGGCTCTGGGCGGGCGGAGCGGTCGTGTCCAACGTCGGCACATGGATGCAGCGCGTTGCGCAGGACTGGCTGGTGCTGACGCAGCTCACCCATAACAGCGCGAGCGCGGTCGGCCTGGTGATGGCGCTGCAATTCGGGCCGCAGATGCTGATGCTGCCCTTCAGCGGCTTCGCTGCCGATTTCTTCGACCGGCGCAAGCTCCTGATGTTCACGCAGGCGGCAATGGGCTGCTGTGCGCTGGTGCTGGGCCTGCTGACCGTGACCGGTGTCGTGCAGCTCTGGCACGTCTACGTCTTCGCTTTCCTGCATGGCTGTGCGGCGGCGTTCGATGCGCCGGCGCGGCAGACCTTCGTCTCCGATCTCGTGGGGGAAAAGGATCTGCCCAACGCGGTGGCGCTCAACTCCACTTCGTTCAACGCCGCCCGCATGGTGGGACCGGCGCTGGCGGGCTTGCTGATCGCGGGCGTGGGAACGGGGTGGGCCTTCCTCGCCAACGCTTTGTCGTTCGGCGGCGTGCTCTTCTCGCTCACGTTCCTGCGCCTGGATGAGATGCACCAAAATCGGCGGGCCGTGCGCGCGCCCGGCGGCTTTGTCGCGGGCTTCCGCTACGTCTGGAAGCGCCCCGACCTCAGGGCGATCCTGCTCATGCTGTTCCTGATCGGCACGTTCGGCATGAATTTCCAGATATTCATCTCGACCATGGCGGTGAAGGTCTTTCACACCGATGCCGGCGGGTACGGACTCCTGGCATCGATGATGGCGATCGGCACGGTGACGGGCGCGCTGCTGGCCGCCGGTCGCGAGCGCCCGCGCATCGAGCTGCTGTTGATCGGCACCGTGGTCTTTGCCGTGGGCTGCACCCTGGCGGCGCTCATGCCCAGCTACTGGCTGTTCGGCGGCACGCTCGTCGTCATCGGCGTGTCGGCGCTCACCATCACCAACTCGACCAACAGCCTGATGCAGCTCTCGACCGAGCCCGCCATGCGCGGCCGCGTCATGGCGATCCGGCTGGCCATTGCGCTCGGCGGCACACCGATCGGCGCGCCGATCGTCGGCTGGATTGCCGATCGTTTCGGTCCGCGCTGGTCGCTCGGCGTCGGCGCCGCCGCGGGCGTGTGCGGGGCGATCGTGATGGTCGTCTATCTGCTGAAATATCGCGACTTGAAGGTGAGCTTTGCCGGGGGCCGTTTGCGCCTCAGCGTGAACGAGCTCGCTTCGCCTTCGGCGGCAGGGTCGTCGTGAAGGCGACGGCGCGGTCGAGCCATTTCTTGAGCTGAGCGGTCGTGCGGTAGGCGTCGGGCATCACGCGGATGAAGTTCTTCGCGATGCGACCGCCCATGCGCATCGGCTTCACGTGCGGCTCTTTCACCAGCTTGGGCGCATCGGGTCCGACCCGCACCAGCATTCCGCCACGGCCGCTCACGGCGCAGCACATGCCACCCTTCACCATGAACATGAGGCCGCCCATCATCTTCTTCTCGGCGACGTCGTGCCGGTCGGCGAGGAGATGGCGGACGCGCTCGGCGGTTTTCTCGTCGTAAGACAAGGCTCTGCTCCTCAGGCGCCGGGCTTCAGGCCGGCCATCAACACGTCCATGAGGCGCAGCGCACTCTTTTGCCAGTTCGGATCGGCGCTGTTCGGCGTGATGTTGGCGTAGGTGAAGCCGACGAGCGCACGCATCATGTCGTTGGCGTCGACGTCGGCGCGAATGTCGCCTGCCGCTTTGGCGCGATCCACGAGCAGGTTGATCGCATCGACGATGCGCGGGCCTGACGCGGCGGCGAGCGTTGAGCTGTCGGCCATCGCGCTCAAGGCCGAGACCATCAGCTTCTTGGTGGCGATGTAGTCGATCGCCAGTCGCATCCATTGGTGCAGCGCCTCGCCCGGTGGCATCGACGCCAACAGGCGCTGGGCGGCCTCGGCCAGTTGCTCGCCTTCATGCCGGTAGACCGCCGCGACGATGGCGTCGCGCGTCGGGAAGTGCCGGTAGAGCGTGCCGATGCCCACGCCCGCGCGGCGCGCGATCTCTTCCAGGCTCGCCTCGGCGCCGAGTTCGGTGAACGCAGCCTTCGCCGTCTCGAGCAGACGGTCGCGATTGCGCTGCGCGTCGGCCCGCGGTTTTCGCGGGGAGGCGCTGGCGGCGGGTCGGGGCGTTTTGGCGGCGTTCATGGCGATGCGCGGCACGCTCTAAAAAGTTTGGAGGCGGGATTGATAAACGGAGGGTGCCTCCACATATAGTCCGGAGGCATCCTCCGCTTATATCGCGAGTGGGGAGCCTTATCCAGAAGAGGTGAGCCATGGCGAAGACATTTGGAGCGACGTCGACAACGGCCGAGGTGCTGGACGGCGTCGATCTCGGCGGCAAGCGGGTCCTGGTGACCGGCGTATCGGCAGGATTGGGTGTGGAAACGGCGCGCGCGCTGATCGCCCATGGCGCCCACGTCGTCGGCGCGGCACGCGACCTCGACAAGGCGCGTCAGGTAACGCGGGAGATTGCGAAGCAGGGGACGAACGACGGGCGGCTCGAGTTGGTCGAGATGGACCTCGCTTCGCTCGCCAGTGTACGGCGCTGTGCCGATGGGCTGGTTGCGGCGGCCCAGCCGTTCGACCTCGTGATCGCCAATGCAGGCGTGATGGCCTGTCCCAAGAGCTTCACCACCGACGGCTTCGAGATGCAGTTCGGTACCAACCATCTTGGCCACTTCGTGTTCGTGAACCGCATCGCCTCGTTGATGAAGCCCGGTGCGCGGCTGGTGAACCTGTCGTCCGCCGGTCATCGCTTCTCGGATGTCGATCTCGACGATCCGAATTTCGCGCGCACCGACTACACCGAGTTCGGCGCCTATGGCCGATCGAAGACCGCGAACATCCTGTTCGCCGTCGAGTTCGACCGCCGGCACGAGGACAAAGGCATCCGCGCCACCGCCGTGCATCCGGGCGGCATCCGGACCGAGCTGTCGCGCCACATGGATCCCAAGGCCCTGCAGCAATTCATCGACAAGATAAACAGCGACAACGCGGCGAAGGGCCTGCCGGCCTTCACCTATAAATCGGTTCCCCAGGGCGCGGCGACGTCGGTGTGGAGTGGGGTCGTTGCGAAGGCAGACGAGGTGGGCGGGCGCTATTGCGAGGACTGCCATGTCGCGTCGCTGAGCGAAGGCGACGAACTGCGCGAAGGCGTCCGCGCGTATGCCCTCGATCCGGAACATGCCAAGGCGCTGTGGGCCAAGAGCGAGGAGATGGTGGGCGAACGCTTCTGAGCGTTGCCGCTCTCACCATTTTTGAAAGAGCAGCACTAAGCGCGACTAGGCGCTTAGTGCCTTCTTCACGGCGGCCGAGGCTTTGGCGAAGTCCATCTGGCCGGCGAACTTGCCCTTCAGCACGGCCATGACGCCGCCCATGTCCTTGATTGAGCTGGCGCCCGAGGACTTGATCGCCTCGGCGACGGCTGCGGCGACGGCGGCCTCGTCCATCTGCTGCGGCAGGAAACGCTCGATCACGGCGATCTCGGCCTTCTCTTTGTCGGCCAGGTCCTGGCGCGCGCCCTTCTCGTAGAGCGCGATCGATTCATTGCGCTGCTTGATCATGCTCTGCAGCATCGAGAGGATCTTCTCGTCGGCCACACCCTCGCGGTTCGCCTCGGTGCGGGCAGCGATATCGGTATCCTTCAGCTTGGCCAGGATCAGGCGAATCGTGCCGAGCGCGGCCTGGTCGCGGGCGCGCATGGCGACCTTCATGGAGTCGTTCAGTTTTTCACGAAGCATGAGCGCAAATTAACGGCAACGGCCCCTAAACACCACAGGCGGCTTCCTGCCGTAAGTGTATATTATGGTAATATACACCGTGCTCGATCTCGCCCGCATCGAAGGCTTCCAGTGGGATGCTGGAAATAGTCGCAAAAGCGAGGAAAAGCATCCCGTTGGCCAAGGAGAGGCCGAGCAGGTTTTCTTTAACGATCCCTTGGTGATCGCCGAAGACGAGGGTCACAGCGCGCGCGAATTGCGATTGCATGCCCTCGGCAAGACCGATGCAGGCCGCCTGCTGCACATTACTTTCACGTTGCGTGGTGACGGCAGATTGATCCGCGTCGTCTCTGCAAGGAGCATGAGCCGCAAGGAGAGAGCCCGTTATGAGCAAGAAACTTAAGTCGCTGCCTAAGTTCCGCAATGAAGCGGAAGAAAGACGCTTCTGGGAGACACATTCTTCCAGCGATTATGTCGATTGGAGTAAGGCGGAGCGCGTGCGGCTTCCAAACCTGAAGCCGACGACGACGTCGATTTCGCTGCGTCTGCCGGTCTCGTTGCTCGATCGGATCAAGATTGCGGCCAACAAGCAGGACGTTCCGTATCAGTCGCTGATCAAGACTTGGCTGGCCGAGAAGTCCCGCCCCACGTGAGTCGCGCGTAAGGTTGTTGGCAAACCAAATAAGGTATTGAAATACCTTAAGAATTATCCCCTTCGTGCGCCTTGACCCTATGCGACCGCTTGGTTACAAACCGCGCGGTTCGCAGGTCGCCTCGCCTATGTCGGGTGTGGGTGAGGCCAACCGGGCCCGCAGAACGGACAGACATCATGACTTCACCAAAGACCGCCGGCGCCGATAACGCCGCGCCGCGTTGGGCCACGGCCGCGCTGGTGCTGGCCGACGGGACGGTCTTTTGGGGCAAGGGCATCGGGGCAGCGCGCCACGCGGTGGGCGAAGTCTGCTTCAATACCTCGATGACCGGCTACCTGGAGATCATCACCGACCCGTCCTACGCGGGCCAGATCATCACCTTCACCTTTCCGCATGTCGGCAACGTCGGCACCAATCTCGAGGACATCGAGAGCATCAATCCCGCCGCGCGCGGGGTCGTGCTGCGCGGCGACATCACCGAGCCCGCCAACTGGCGCAACGCCAAGCCGCTCGACGACTGGCTGAAGGGCCACAATCTGCCCGGTATCTGCGGCGTCGACACGCGCGAGATCACGCGCCGCGTGCGCGACGGCGGCGCGCCGAACGGCGTGGTCATTCATGCGCCCGACGGCAAGTTCGACATTCCCAAGCTGGTGAAGGCCGCGCAGGAGTGGCCCGGCCTCGACGGCATGGACCTCGCGCTCGAGGTCACGACCAAGCAGAGCTACACTTGGAACGAGACGACCTGGGCGCTGGGCAAGGGCTACGGCAAGCTCGACAAGCCGAAGTACCACGTGGTCGCCGTCGACTACGGCGCCAAGCGCAACATCCTGCGCTGCCTCGCCAACACCGGCTGCCGGGTGACGGTCGTGCCGGCGACGGCGACGGCCGAGGACATCCTGCGCCACAAGCCCGACGGTGTGTTCCTGTCGAACGGCCCGGGCGATCCCGCGGCGACCGGCAAGTACGCCGTGCCCGCGATCCAGGGCGTTCTCGACAAGAAGGTGCCGCTGTTCGGCATCTGTCTCGGACATCAGCTGCTGGCGATCTCGCTGGGCGGCAAGACCAGGAAGATGGCGCGCGGTCATCGCGGCGCCAACCAGCCGGTGAAGGATCTCACCACCGGCAAGGTCGAGATCACGTCGCAGAACCACGGCTTCTGCGTGCTCGAGGACTCGCTGCCGAAGAACGTCGAGGTGACGCACACCTCGCTGTTCGACAGCAGCAACGAGGGCATCCGCTGCACCGACAAGCAGGCGTTCTCCGTGCAGTACCATCCCGAGGCCTCGCCCGGCCCGACCGACAGCCATTACCTCTTCGATCGCTTTGTCGAGCTGATCGACAAGAGCAAGGGCAAGTAGAGAACCATGCCCAAGCGTACAGACATCAAGAGCATCCTGATCATCGGCGCCGGTCCGATCGTGATCGGCCAGGCCTGCGAGTTCGACTATTCGGGCGTGCAGGCGTGCAAGGCGCTGAAGGAAGAGGGCTATCGCGTCGTCCTGATCAATTCGAACCCGGCCACGATCATGACGGATCCCGGCCTGGTCGACGCGACCTACATCGAGCCGATCACGCCCGACATGGTTGCCAAGATCATCGAGAAGGAAAAGCCCGACGCCATCCTGCCGACCATGGGCGGCCAGACCGCGCTCAACACGGCGATGGCGCTGCACCGCGACGGTCGGCTGAAGACGCTGGGCGTCGAGCTGATCGGCGCCAATGCCGAGGCGATCGACAAGGCCGAGGACCGCCTGCTGTTCCGCGACGCCATGACCAAGATCGGGCTCGAATCGCCCAAGAGCGAGGTCGTGCACAATCGCGAGGAAGCGGCGGCGGCAATCGAGAAGGTGGGGCTGCCCGCCATCATCCGTCCGTCGTTTACGCTCGGCGGCACCGGCGGCGGCATCGCCTACAATCGCGACGAGTTCTTCGAGATCGTGCAGGGCGGCCTCGAGGCTTCGCCCACGACCGAGGTGCTGGTCGAGGAGTCCGTGCTCGGCTGGAAAGAGTACGAGATGGAGGTCGTCCGCGATCGCAAGGACAACTGCATCATCATCTGCTCGATCGAGAACATCGATCCGATGGGCATCCATACCGGCGATTCGGTGACCGTCGCGCCGGCGCTGACGCTGACGGACAAGGAATACCAGATCATGCGCGACGCCTCGATCGCGTGCCTGCGCGAGATCGGCGTCGATACCGGCGGCTCGAACGTGCAGTTCGCGGTCGATCCGGCGACTGGCCGCATGGTCGTGATCGAGATGAATCCGCGCGTCTCGCGCTCCTCGGCGCTGGCCTCGAAGGCCACGGGCTTTCCGATCGCCAAGGTCGCCGCACGCCTGGCCGTCGGCTACACGCTCGACGAGCTGCTGAACGACATCACCGGCTCGACGCCCGCCTCGTTCGAGCCGACCATCGACTACGTCGTCACCAAGATGCCGCGCTTCGCCTTCGAGAAGTTCCCCGGCGCGGAGGCACTGCTCACCACCTCGATGAAGAGCGTGGGCGAGGCGATGTCGATCGGGCGCACCTTCCAGGAATCGCTGCAGAAGGCGCTGCGCTCGATGGAGACCGGACTGACCGGCCTCAACGAGATCGAGATCAAGGGCGCGCCGGACAAGTCGGCGGTGATGGGCGCGCTCGCGCGTCCGACGCCCGACCGCATCCTGGTGATCGCGCAGGCGTTCCGTCACGGCCTCACGGTCGAGGAGATCGCCCAGGCCTCGAAGTACGAGCCGTGGTTCCTGCGCCAGATCGAGCAGCTCGTCTCGATCGAGGCCGAGATCCGCAAGAGCGGCCTGCCGAAGGACACCAAGGCGCTGCTCGAGCTCAAGAAGAAGGGCTTCTCGGACGAACGCCTCGGCGAGCTGACGAAGCTCAGCGCCAACGAAGTCGCCAAGCGCCGCCGGGCGCTGGGCGTGCGGCCGGTGTTCAAGCGCATCGACACCTGCGCTGCGGAGTTCGAATCGCGCACGCCGTATTTTTATTCCTGCTACGAGGGCGACGGTCACCGGCCGGCCGAGTGCGAGGCCAATCCGACCGACCGCAAGAAAATCATCATCCTGGGCGGCGGTCCGAATCGCATCGGCCAGGGCATCGAGTTCGACTATTGCTGCGTCCATGCCGTCTATGCGCTCTCCGAGGCCGGCTACGAGACCATCATGGTCAACTGCAACCCCGAGACCGTGTCGACCGACTACGACACCGCCGATCGCCTGTACTTCGAGCCGCTGACGGCCGAGGACGTGATCGAGCTGGTCGAGGTCGAGCAGCGCAACGGCCAGGTGCTGGGGCTGATCGTGCAGTTCGGCGGCCAGACGCCGCTCAAGCTCGCCAAGCCGCTCGAGGCGCACGGCATTCCGATCCTGGGCACGTCGCCCGATGCGATCGACCTCGCCGAGGACCGCGACCGCTTCCAGAAGCTGATCCAGCAGCTGAAGCTGCGCCAGCCGGAGAACGGCACGGCGACGTCGCAGAGCCAGGCGATCGCGATCGCCGAAAGGATCGGCTTCCCGGTGGTGATCCGCCCGTCCTACGTGCTGGGCGGCCGCGCGATGCAGATCGTCTACGATCGCGCGTCGGTCGAGCGCTATATCCGCGACGCGGTGAAGGTGTCGGGCACCAATCCGGTGCTGATCGACAGCTATCTGCGCGACGCCATCGAGGTCGATGTCGATGCGCTGGCCGACAAGGATCAGAACGTCTTTGTCGCCGGCATCATGGAGCATATCGAGGAAGCGGGCATTCACTCGGGCGACTCGGCCTGCTCGCTGCCGCCGTATTCGCTGCCCGCCAAGATCATCGCCGAGATCGAACGCCAGACCGAGGCGATGGCCAAGGCGCTGCAGGTCGTCGGCCTGATGAACGTGCAGTACGCGGTGAAGGACGGCGAGGTCTATGTCCTCGAGGTCAATCCGCGCGCCAGCCGCACGGTGCCGTTCGTCGCCAAGGCGACCGGGCAACCGATCGCGAAGTTCGCGGCCAGGCTCATGGCGGGTGAGTCCCTGAAGTCGCTCGGCATCAAGAAGAACAAGGGCAAGCACGTCGCGGTCAAGGAAGCGGTGTTCCCGTTCGCGCGCTTCCCCGGTGTCGACGTGATCCTGGGACCCGAAATGCGCTCGACCGGCGAGGTCATGGGCCTCGACCAGGACTTCGGCCGCGCCTTCGCCAAGTCGCAGTTGGGCGCCGGCAGCAAGGTGCCGGTCGACGGCGCGGTGTTCGTGTCGGTCAAGGATTCCGACAAAGCGCACATGGTCAAGCCGATCAAGCGGCTGGTCGAACTGGGTTTCGCCGTCGTGGCGACCGGCGGCACGGCCGACTATCTCGCCAAGCACGGCGTCACTGCCCAGCGGGTGAACAAGGTGCTGGAAGGCCGGCCGCACATCGTCGACCTGATGAAGGACGGCAAGATCCAGCTGGTGTTCAATACGGTGGACGGGGCGGCCTCCCTGACCGACAGCTTCACCCTGCGGCGTACCGCACTGATGAACAAGATCGCCTATTACACCACGGTCGCCGGCGCCAAGGCGTCTGTCGAGGGTATCGCCGCGGTACAGGCGGGGGCGCTCGATGTGGCCCCCCTCCAGTCCTACTTCAAGGGCACTTTCTAGGAACGTGAACGTCGGGTTCGGCGTTGACGCCGAACGAATCATTATGGACGATCACGTATGGAAAAGATTCCCACCACCGCCGAGGGGCTGAAGAGCCTCGAAGACGAGCTGAAGCA